>CAWGRA010000034.1:0-24315 GCA_963824835.1 Terriglobia bacterium
CAGCCTTTGATTGTTGCGCCCTCACCTGACCTCCCTGTCGACGGCTGCATTCAGACACTGAGGTTTGTAAATCTGGGATTCCCGGGGAGGATTGAGAGCGGTTTCAGGTTGATGATCTCCTACCCAATTCCCCGATTTGGTGCCTGGCGAATCTGCTCCGCAAGTATGGCATCCGTGAGCCTCTCCCATTTCATTAATTGCGCTCTGTTGTGCTGGGGGTCGGTCGTACGCTCGGTCCGGCGGGAATCGATTCAGGTACTGCCTTTTGAGCCATCGTTCCTTCAGTAACCCGCCACCTTCCCCAATCTGTCCCGCCCTAGTATCACTGCCGGTCTGGCCCATGTAGGCTGACAGTCCTAGGGTGGCAACTCCCGAACCCACGGCTTCGCCAAGGTTGTTGATTGGTACAGCGGGCGCCAAGGGCATCCTGAGCATTTTGCCCGGAGTTCGCCGCCTGGGCATATATTGGGGGACGGCGTTGTAAGCATTCAAAGAAAATCACAGCGCCCTTTCCGACTCCAACCACTTCGTTGCCTAAGAACTTCGCGGAGTCAGTTACTGCAACGGGAATCTGATGTCCATCGGCATCGACCTTTGTTGTCGGGACATATTTCTGACATAGGTGTACTGATTGAGCGACTGCGGATCACCGAAGTCAGCATACGGTACCGGAATCGGAGTGCGCCCAGTCCGGCGTGATGAACCGCGCCCAAACCATTCGAGTAGTACCTCGCGCCGAAGTAGTCGAGACCAGTTTCTGAATCTCGTTCTTTGCCGGTGAATTTGTAGTGGTTGGAATCGTTGTTGATGAACTAGCTCACCGCCCCAGGGGTAATAATCCGATTCTGATTTGATGTTGCCCAAGGAGTCGGTGATGACCGACGCGGTCTTGAGATGGTCAGAGAAGTAATAGAAGACTCCGCCGGGAGCAATTCACGATTGCGGCGGGCGGCCCGTTCGCCGCCGAAGAAGACATATTCAGATTTGAGCGTGCCGGGAAGGTCCCGCAAAATGGATGTCTGGCCAATTTTATGCTTTGGCCTCAGCAAAACATTGCCAGCTAGTCACTAGCCTGTTGGCGCTTCGGATACACCCAAGTGGTCGGCGACCTGCGTCTCCCCTTGACTTCTACTTTATGGATGTCCCTTTTTTCCGAACTCCTCCTACGGTGGTGGAATCTGCCGATGCTCAGCTTTAGGAAGGACAATCGCAGTTCCCGTTTGTGGATCATATCCTTTCAGCCCCCGCATGGAGGCGAACTTGTCGGGAACGTGGTGCAGGTCAAAATTGTCTCCTAAGGTCATTTTCGACTTCAATTCCTGAGGCTTTCCCGAGTCATAAGGGTTCAGTTCAGGGATCAAGTTAGAGGGTCGAACCGCTCCGGCAAAGACCATTGAATACATTATGTAGCTCTTCTCCATGCGGATCATTTAAGTAAACTCTTTGAGTTCCGTTGACGTAGTGAAGTTCCAGTTCTCCTTTTTCGAGCGTGTCTTCGATGACAGAGACGCCATCGAGTACACAGAAAATCTCAAACACAGCCATCTCCGCTGCCTCTCTTATTGTCTGTCTGAGCATTACTTGATCGCTGCCGTTGAGCTGGTTATACCACTCCGATAACTTCACAAGATGCTCGCTTGGCTTGCGTCCCGGTGGCTTAGTTAGGCCCGCCATCGTACCTCGATCGCGCATCGCTCGTTTGTCTCTTGACAGCGCGTACAAATTCGCCAACGGTCATTGAATTCGGTCTCCTTTTCATCTTTATCAGTCCGCGGTTTTCTTTGGCTCCGGTTTCGATTTATTCATCTCGGGATACTGTTCCTTATTCTTCTTGATTAGCTCTTTGATTTTAGACTTTGGCGTATTTGTCTTTTTTCTCAAATCTCCAACATCCTTAGCCAATTGATCCCGGGCACCTCTCTGGGCTGAGCCTTTGTCAGTCGGAATCGCCTGGTGCTCTCCCTTGGGCACAGCTATTGCCGGGGCCGTGTTTCCATTGTATCCATCAATGACTTGGCCAGCTGGTTGTTGCTGAGGAACATGGTGAACGTCAAGCCCATCTCCGACCACCGAGCCGCCCTTAAGGTCACCAGCGCTCCCCACATCGTAGGGGCCCGTTTGGCTCTGAGTTGTTTGTCCTGGCCCTGGAACAGACGGTGCTGGAACGAACGGCGGGTTTAAGGCATCCAACATCAACGGTTGATCGGTCGGATGAGTAACCACATATGCCGCCGGTAAGGCTACAACGCCAGAGTTATGGCTGCTCCCAAACATGGTGCCGACACGGCGCAGGCAACAGCTACCGGAGCTGACTGATCCAAGGTCTGCGCCGTTTGATGCCCGTCCTGGTCAGCCCGGCTCGTCGGAACATTTCTTACGTAGCTGTACAGATTCAGTGACTGCGGATCACCAAAATCCGCATACGGAACGGGAATTGCTTTTGCACGTCCAGTCCGGCGTGATGAACCTCGCCAGGCCGTTGGAGTAATATCGCGCCCCGAAGTAATCGAGGCCGGTTTCGTCGCGTTCTTTGCCGGTGAATTTGTAATGGTTGGAATCGTTGTTGACGAACTGAAGCTCGCCGCCCCAGGGGTAGTAATCGGATTCGGACTTGATGTTGCCCAGCGAGTCGGTGATGACCGACGCGGTCTTGAGATGGTCAGAGAAGTAGTAGAAGACTCCGCCGGGCGCAACGAGATCGCGGCGGGCGACGCGTTCGCCGTCGAAGAAGACATATTCGGATTTCAGCGTGCCGGAGAGATCGGATTCGGCGACGATGCCCGGGCGACATGTACCAGTAAAGCGTTCCCGTGCTGCCGTTGGTTTTCTTGACGCGATTTCCGTCAGCGTCATAGGTGTAGGTGTAACCAGCCGTGCTCGTGATGCGATTTTCCTGATCGTAGCTGAGCGTGATACCACCGTCGGTGGGGTCGGAGGTCATGTTGCCGGCCGCGTCATAGCCGTAGCCGGAGAGCTGGTTGTTTACCAGTGCCGGGGCACTGAGGTTCTCTGCGCTGCATTTAGTAACGGTTTTGTTGGTGAGATTGCCCCAGGCGTCATAGCCGTAGCTGTTGCCCCAGTATTCGGTCTGGTTCAGATTAGAGTCCTTGCGGTGCAATCGCGTGCCGGCGTTTTGGGCGGAGGAGAGGCGGTTCAGCGAATCGTAGGTAAACGACTGGTTGCGGGTGTTGTCTTTGTAATTGGTGATGCCCCAGACATTGCCGTTGTCGGTGCCGGCTGGTTCCGTTGCCGACGTGGAAGTCATAGCCGATGGAAAACACGGTCTGGCTGGGCGCCGAGGCCGACATGTTGATGGGCTGAAGGCGCTTGTTGAAGTTGAAGGTGTTGGTGATTCCGGCAAATGCGGCGGCATTGCCGCTGATGAAGCCGGTGAGCTGACCGTCAGCCTGATAGCTGGCGCCGGTGACGTAGTTGATGTTGTTGCCGGCATCGACGGCGGAGAGCATGCGTCCGGCGGAATCGGGCGTGTAGGTGACGGCGGCCCCGCTGGGGTAATGAATGGTTTTGATTGAGCCGTCCAGGTTGTAGTCATAACTCATGCTCTTGCTGACGCCGTTGATGACGCGGGTCTCGCTCGGTCATGCGTCCGAGCGTGTCATAGGTGTATGAGGCGGAGCCTGCCTGATCAGTGAGCGAGGTGAGCTTGCCTTTGGCGTTTGCGCCGGAGTCATAGGTGTAGGTCACGACTGGGGAGGTGAGCGGGCAGGTTTGCGCCGAATAGGCTTTGCCGGTTACGCGATGCAGTTCGTCATAGCAGTAGCTGATGGTCTGGGTTGTCGAACCGGTCTGGTTGGGGGCAGGCGAGGTTTTTTGCAGAAGATTGCCGTCGGCGTCATACGAGTAGGTGATGGTCCCTGATTCCGGATTGTGTGCGGTCAGCAGCGCGTGAAAGCGAATCGTAGGTAAAGTGGCGGACGCGCCACTGGCTTGCGGAGGTTAGCGTGGGATCGCCCTTCTGGGTGACGTTGAGCAGGTTGCCCAATGCATCGTACGAATAGAGCGTCACATAAGGACTGGTAAGATCTGACGGCTCTGGTTTTGTTCCTCCCGTCAGCGACGTACTACCGGTGAACGTGGAACCAGAAAAATAAGCCGCGACACTGGGATCGACCGAGGAGCTAACGCTCACTCCGACGTTTCCGCTTTCGGTCATGGTGAGGTAGCTAATGGTGATGGTGGCTCCTGAAACAGAAGCGCTAATTGGGGTACCCTGGCGGTTGAGTCCGGTAGAACCTGTTCCGGCCAGTGCCGCGGCAACGGCAGCGGCGGTGTTATTGGAAGCCGGACCGTAAGGAGCACTGGCGGTGAAAGAGCCCACAGCCATGGTAACGACGCCGGACTCATTGAAGGTGGTTCCAGCCGAGCCCGTGACTCCGCCGGTCAAGGTTGCGCAAGTTGCAGTGAATGATGACGATGAAAAATCCGCCGAATCATAGCCAACCGGGCAAGAGACGGGGTAATCCGCCGAGGCTCCCCGTGCGATGGTAAAAAGACTAATTGTTGGACCGGAAACGCTGGCAGTGACATAGGAAGCTGCATCCGCATTGATTTGCCCGGACAGGCGGGATGCGATGGTTGAGGTCGTATCACCAGAGCCATAGGAAACTGAGTCGGGATGACCGTTCACATTGATGGTAACGTTTCCTGAGTCATTGCGATTGACGAAGACGGTGTTGGCGCCTCCACTGAAAGCAGCAGGCGCGGTGGAGAAAGAATAGCCGCTGGCTCCCTGCCCGCTGTTGATGCTGTAAGAAACTGGATAATTAGTGGACGCTCCTGCAGCCCTGGCAACCAGGGTGAAGTTGTCTGCTCCGGCTATGTATGACACGGCGAATGTGGCGCTGTTGTTGGCGGCAAACGCCTGCTGGAGCCCATTGGCCAGGGCAGCAGGTAAGGTCCCTTGCTGGTAGCCGGCACTTTGCGATATCAGAGTGCCACCCACGTTGACCGTTACCGTGAGTGAGCCGGTGTCATAGGTGGTAACGCAGATTTGGTGGGTAGGGGTGCCTCCGCAAGTCTGGATGGAGGCATCCGTTCCTGCGATGCGAATGGTGGCTGCGCCACTAATGGCTGCCTGACTCACCACGCTTTTGGATTGTTCTGCCCCGCTGATGGTTACGCTGCCTGTGGCGGCCACAGCTCCCTGCGCACCGATGGTGACCGGTGCGTGTGGCGCTCCGGCGACGGTGATGCTGCCGTGGGATATGCCACCCGTAACTCCCGCATTCGGCTCGTCCACTTCCACCAATCTTCCGAGCGCGTCAGAGCAGGAGCGGCGCTGATTACCGGCTTCGTCAGTGGTTATGGTGCAATCCCCCAAGCTGTTGAGAGCCACCACGTTATAACTCACGGTTCTTATGCTGCCATCCTGTTCGGTGATAGTGGTGGGCCGGCCGATCGGATCCGAGTGAGTCGTTGTTGAGCCGTACGTTGAATCACTGGTTGCAAAAAACGGATTGGTCACGGAAACGTTGTGATTCAAATCATCGTAGGTGGTGATGATCGTGGATGGAGCACCACTTGGCATCGCATGCTCGGTCTTAAAGGGTCGCCCAAGCCCATCATAGGTAGTGGTGAGATGATCAGTATAGGCTGGCGTTACAGGCCGCTGAATCTCTTCCTTAATCGGAAAAACGCCAGGAGCTGAGTATACAAAGTTGGTCTGGGCCTGGACGCCGCTATTGCCAGGATCAGGAGGAAAAATCGCACTCAGCAGCCGGAACGTCAGCGGATCATAGTTGTAGGAAATTGTGTGATTTGCGTCCCCAGGAGTGGTTCCATTGGCCTGCTGCGTGGCATTTTCATTCGTGAAATTGGTGAGCAGTCCGGTGTTGAAATCGTAGGTACCGCTGACACAATGGGGGGTTGAACCGCCGCCAGTCGCGGGCGCGCAGCTCTGGGTGACATAAGCTCCCTGGTAGGCTGAGTTGTAGACATGCGTAGTGACGTGCCCTCCAGGATCGGTGCTCGAAAGCACTTCGCCGGTATCCAGCCACCTGGTTGCAGCAGTTGCCGCAGTATAAGCTGCTGGATTGCAGCCAGAGAACACACGCCGTGTAACCGAAGTGAGATTACCCCGAAGGGACCCGACGGGCAGGGCAATGTGCTGGGAGGTGATGCCCAAAGCCGTTGGTTCCACTTCATCGTATTTGTAATCGGTTTGCGCCAGGGAGCAACCGTTGCCGTCTTTGACGACTACGGTCGCGGGAATGTCGAGTAGGTGTGCGGTTGTAAGATACCCGCCATTGATCTGCCACTGGTAGGTAGTGTCCGTCTCACGCAAAAGTGGACCCGGTGCAGAGGCACCCCAGTCGTACACCTTCTCCGCAGTTACCGCTCCCAGAGAAGGGCCGTTTACACCGAAGGCAGAATCGTAATCTGTGTGGACGAGATTGACTTTCCCGCTGGGGTGGACTGTTGTCAAAATGTCGGTCGGGAAAATATTTGCTTCGGACATTTCTCCGGATGGTGTGCTTAACATGGTGGCGCGCGCGTAACTTGTGTCCACCTGCTTGAGCAAAGCGCCTGTGTCCTTGAGTCCACTGAAATACTTTGTCTGAGTTTCATGAAAGCCCGCGCCCGGCCCCCCAGTACATTGGGAGGAAGCAACCGATTTGAAGACATGAACCGTGTCATTGCCATTTGGGTCCGTTACCCAATTGGTCATGCTTCCATCCTGAGCAAGGCCGCCCCAATGATAGGTCCAGGTCGTAGAGTTCCCATTATTGTCAACGACGGTCCGCTGCGAAATCACGCGCGCTGCCGGCATTGGACCAGCCCCTGGGTTTGGCATGGTGCATGGATTTGTAATACCCGGAATGAGAGTGCTCCACACGTAGCTGACCGAACCACCGGTTGGAAGTTGTATGGAGGTCACATTGCCATAACTATCGTAGGAAAACACCCAGCTCGTTCCATCCGGCAAGATTATGCTGGTGGTGATAGGAATTGGCGGCTGAGCCGCAACCGGAGTGTTCTGGAATTCAATAATGCCCGGCAGTCCAAAAAATGTTTGTAAAGTAGGCGTGCCCATGCAAACTTTGATCTGATTCTGCACGCCATTGAGAGACGGAAAGGTGTAGATCACTGATTGCGCGAATGGCAAAGTATTGATGCATCCCGATGAGTCGCTGGTCGTGCCCCCTTGCAGAGGCCAGGATGGACGCCCCATGGTATCTTGTGGCGGGTTGAGACTAATCAGGGGCGCCTGCAAAGACATGACGTTCCCATTGGGATCGACAATCTGCTGGAGCAAAGAATGCTCTGTGCACTCCGTTGGGCTTGCCTCCCAGTTGTCATAGACCCTGGCAAAATGTCCAGATGGCCGGGGCGCAAAATAAACGGGAAATGTGCATCTTCCTCCACCGAAGGAGGCGACATGTTGCTCTCCTTTGCGGTCTGTCACGATCCCGGTTTGCGCGATGCCGTATTGATCCGGATTGCTTGTGGCCAGTTGATATCCAGTTCCGTCCATTGTCACAAAGTTTGTAAGAGCGCCATTGGACAGATCAAAAAGTTGGTGGGAAGCGCCGTCCCATGTGCTCAGAGCGTAGCCTCCGCCAAGTGAATAGCTGACCCCAAACTGCGGGTCGCTGGTGCTTTCAACTATTCTCTGCACGGAGGTTCCGCCCAGGTATTCAAACCAGATTCCTGTGCTGCCAAATTGCCATGAACAACCAGTTGGCGTCCCGGTGGTTGGGTCTTTTGCCATACAGGTGGAACGCCAGTTATGCGAACTGAGATAGAGACGGATTTCCGGCGCGAGGCCTCCGCCGCGCTGTGGATACTTTGGAATGATCGGGGCGTGCAGCAACAGACCCCCACTCTCAAGGCTTACGCTATCAAGGGTTCCGCCATTGTATGATCCCCACGGTTTAAATCCGTTACCTAAGTCAACAGGAGTTTGGCAAAACAGGGATAAACAGGATAGACCCATCCATGCAATTAACCGTAGTAGTTTCAGCACACGTTCCTCGTACCATACGCAATTTTTTTGAGACATAAATGTCGCAGCCGGAAGCGCGACAATGACAAGGGGGACGTGGCTGAGAAACTACCAGAGCTGGATGGATGTTGGCAAGTAATCTTTAGTTTAAATTTCGGGCGAAGACATTTAATCAGTTTCATTTTGGAACTGCCGGTCTTGATGGCCGAAAATCTAACGGCATGTCTATGCAGTAGATCCGGAGGATAACAAGCCAGGTCGAGACACGGTGAGCTACGGCAGGGGAGGACCCTTGGAAACTAAAGATTAGTTGAACTCGGGAGCGGTAGTTGGTATTTAGAAGCGGTACTTGGTTGTTGGTATTTGGTAATTGGTACAAGAGCGGTCAGCAGTCAGCCCTTTGGGATGTTTCGTGTAAGTCCTTTAGATCTTGGGATGAAGAGGAGGGGTAGGCCTAGATGGATTGCCGAGAAAGAAAATCGGGTGATCTGGGGATCGGAAAAGCAACACCTGCTCACCACTGATTTGCACAGATGACACTGATCAAAGGCAGATACGAAATCGGGTAATCGGGTAATTGAAAAGGCAAAATCGAGCAACAAAAAGCTCCTCGCGCTTGCACAAGGGGGATTGGAAAAGCAAAACCTGCTCACCACTGATTTGCACAGATGACACTGATCAAAAGCAGATCACGAGATCGGGTAATCGGGTGATCTGGTGATCGGGTGATCGGGAAGGCATCGACCATCCGGAAGTTGAAACACCAGGCAACAAAAAGCCCCTCGCGCTTTCGCACAAGGGGCAGATTTGAGAAGAGGTTCTGATGTTAAGTCCAGAGCTTACGTCCGAGCTTACGTCCAGAGCTTACGTCCAGAGCTTACGCCTATGCTTAAGTCCAGAGCTTGCGTTTTGAGCTTAGGTCCAGAGCTTATGGCTTTTTCTTACGCCCGAGCCGGATCCTTCTTGTCCACGTTTACGTTCAACTCGCCGAAGGCCTTTTGGGCCTTCTTGACGTCAAACTTGCCGTCGCGTGCCAGACGTGAGAGCGCGGCCGCGGCAATGGTTTCGGCATTCACCTCAAAGTGACGGCGCAGATGTTCACGATTGTCGCTGCGGCCAAAGCCGTCAGTTCCCAGAGTCACCATGCGTGTTCCGATCCATGGAGCAAGCTGGTCAGGCACCGCCTTCATGAAGTCAGAAGCCGCAACGATGGGCGCGTCAGTTCCGGAAAGCACATTATGAATGTACGGCGTTTTCGGCTTTTCACCAGGATGCATCCAGTTCCAGCGTTCCACGGCCAGAGCATCACGCCGCAGTTCGTTGTAGCTGGTCACGCTCCATACGTCAGCAGGCACACCATATTTTTCAGCCAGGATGTTCTGCGCCTTCAATGCTTCATTGAGAATGGATCCGCTGCCAAACAGATTGATCACGGCCGGCTTCTTGCCTTCCGCCGGTTTCAGTTTGTAAATGCCGCGGACGATTCCCTCTTCCACGCCCTTGGGCATTTCCGGCATTGGATAATCTTCGTTGTACAGCATGATGTAGTAGAAGCGGTCTTCGCCTTCCTGGTACATGCGGCGGAGTCCGTCCTGCACGATCACCGCTACTTCGTAAACATACGCCGGATCATAGCTGGCGCATGTGGGGACGGTGCTGGAGAGAACCAGGCTGTGTCCGTCCTGGTGCTGGAGACCTTCACCCGCCAATGTTGTTCTACCCGCAGTGCCGCCCAGCAGAAAGCCTTTGCCACGCGCGTCAGCGAATGCCCATGCCAGGTCACCAATACGCTGGAAGCCAAACATGGAGTAATAAATGAAGAAAGGAATCATAGGCACGCGGTAATTCGCGTACGCAGTACCGGCAGCGGTCAAGGAGCACATGGAGCCCGCTTCCGTGATGCCTTCTTCCAGGATCTGCCCATCTTTCTCTTCGCGATAGTAGAGGAGCATGTCCTGATCGTGCGGTTTATAAAGTTGGCCCTGGCTGGCGTAAATGCCAACCTGCCTGAAGATGGACTCCATGCCGAAGGTACGGGCCTCATCCGGAACAATGGGGACAATGAGTTTGCCAATGGTGGGATGCTTCAGCAGCGTACGCAACATGCTGACGTAGCCCATGGTGGTGCTCACAGCGCGGCCTTTGGAGCCGGCCAGCGATTCCGCAAAAAACTCCAGCGGCGGTGTTTCCAGTTTGGGCGGAGCAGGATTGCGCGCCGGCATATAGCCGCCCAGTTCCTTGCGGCGGGCATGCAGATACTTGAGTTCCGTACTGTCATCCGCCGGACGATACTGCAAGGCGTCCTTGGCTTCGGCGTCAGGAATTGGAATATCAAAGCGCTTACGGAAAGCGACCATGGCTTCTTCCGTCATCTTCTTTTCCTGGTGCGTAGCGTTGCGCGCCTGGGAAGTAGAGAGTCCGTAGCCCTTGATGGTCTTGGCCAGAATCACGGTGGGCGCGCCGGTATGCAATGTGGCGCGATAATAAGCGTTGTAAACTTTTTGCGGATCATGACCGCCGCGCTGCAGATGCCAGATCTCATCGTCAGTCATGTTTTCGACAAGTTTGGCCGACTCCGGATACTTGCCGAAAAACTCCTTGCGGACAAACGCGCCGTCTTTGGCTTTGAACGCCTGATATTCGCCGTCAACGCATTCTTCCATGCGCTTGACCAGCATGCCGGTTTTGTCACGGGCCAGAAGGGGATCCCAACTGGAACCCCAGACAACTTTGATCACATTCCAGCCGGCGCCTTTGAAGGCCGCTTCCAGTTCCTGGATGATCTTGCCATTGCCGCGGACTGGGCCATCCAGACGCTGCAAATTGCAGTTCACCACAAAGATCAGGTTGTCCAGCTTCTCTCGCGAGGCCAGAGTGATGGAGCCAAGGGCTTCGGGCTCGTCGGTTTCACCATCGCCTATGAAGGCCCAGACTTTACGCGGGGTCTTCTTGATCAGCCCGCGGTTTTCCAGATAACGCATGAAACGCGCCTGATACACCGCACTGATGGGACCAAGTCCCATGGAGACCGTGGGGAAGCTCCAGAAATTCGACATGAGCCAGGGGTGCGGATAAGACGAGAGTCCGGGCTGGTCCCGCAGTTCATGGCGAAAGTTGTTGAGCTGCTCCATGCTGAGGCGGCCTTCCAGAAACGCACGGGCGTAAACGCCGGGCGATGCGTGTCCCTGGAAATAAACGAGGTCTCCGGGCTGGTCACCGTAAGAGGCATGGAAAAAATGGTTGAACCCGACTTCCAGCAGCGTGGCCAAGGAGGAGAACGTGGAAATATGGCCGCCAATGCCAGGATCTTTCTTGTTCTGGCGATGCACCATGGCCATGGCGTTCCAGCGCACCAGGCTCTTAATACGCCTTTCAATGGCGCGATCGCCGGGATACGGAACTTCTTCGTTGACAGGGATTGTGTTGACGTAGGGCGTATTGAACTGTACCGGCGCATCAACGCCAGATTCACGCGCTCTGCGGGAAAGAGCTTCTAACAGGCGGGCGCCTTGGGCGGTGCCGTCTTGGTCCACGACCTGGTCAAAAGCTTCAATCCACTCCGCGATCTCCTGGAGATCGGGCTCCAAAGCAAATTTCGGTTTTGCATGCATGATACTAGTATGCCAGCCGGAACCGCATTATCGCTACTCTGGATGACCAAAGGTAACCGGGGTAGTAAGAAAGAAATATTAAGTAAGTGGGATTGAAGCTTGGTGGCCGTGTGCATAGGCGTGTGAAGGTTGCATGAAAATGATCCGGGAGGTGTAACAAAACACATTTTGAAAAGCGAGTTCTCTCTAAAGGATTAATGTGCCTTCGCCTTCTCCATCTGCCGCTCCATCTGAACCTTTTTTGGCTTACCTTTTGCCAGTTCCAGCTTGGCGATCGATTCCGTATGCACTTCATCCGGACCATCGGCCAGGCGTAGCGTGCGGACATTGGCCCAGGCTCCGGCCAGGAATGTGTCATCGGACACGCCGGCGCCACCGAATGCCTGAATGGCACGATCGAGCACGCGCAGAGTCATGTTGGGAGCAATGACTTTGATCATGGCAATCTCAGCCTTAGCTTCCTTGTTGCCGAGGGTATCCATCATGTATGCAGCTTTCAGCGTGAGCAGGCGGGCCTGTTCAATCTCCATGCGCGAATTGGCAATGTCAGCGCGGATGGTTCCCTGCTCCGCCAGTGGTTTGCCGAATGCCACGCGCTCTTCCACGCGCTTGCACATGCTCTCCAGCGCGCGTTCCGCCACGCCAATGCAGCGCATACAGTGGTGAATGCGTCCCGGCCCCAACCGGCCTTGCGCGATCTCAAATCCGCGGCCTTCGCCCAGCAGCATGTTGCGTCACGGGAATACGAACGTTGGTAAACATGATCTCACCGTGGCCGTGCGGCGCGTGATCGTAACCAAACACTTTCAGCATGCGCTCGATCTTTACGCCCGGCGCGTCCAGCGGCACCAGCACCATGGACTGCTGCTGGTAACGATGCGCGGTAGGATTGGTCTTGCCCATGAAGATGGCGATCTTGCAGCGCGGATCACCCGCGCCAGACGACCACCACTTGCGCCCGTTGAGGACGTACTCATCACCTTCACGGCGGATGCTGGCCTCAATGTTGGTCGCGTCAGACGACGCCACCGCAGGCTCGGTCATCGCAAAGCACGAACGGATTTCGCCTTTGAGCAGCGGCTTCAGCCAGCGCTCTTTTTGTTCGGCGGTTCCGTAGCGCGCCAGCACTTCCATGTTGCCGGTGTCAGGAGCAGAACAGTTGAAGACTTCAGCGGCCATCACGCTGCGGCCCATGATTTCGCAGAGAGGAGCGTATTCAAGATTAGTGAGTCCCGCGCCATCTTCACTGTCAGGCAGAAAGAGGTTCCACAATCCTGCAGCTCGCGCTTTGGGCTTGAGTTCCTCAATGATCTTTGTCGGCGCCCAGCGGTGCTGTTCGATCTCGTCATTAAAACGGGCTTCATTGGGATAAATGTATTCGTCCATGAAGGCGCGAAGATCGCGCTCAAGTTCTTTTACTCGCGGGCTGTAGTCAAAGTTCATAGGCGCCTCACATGCGTCAACCCGCAACTATCTGCGGTTGCGATAGGGCCTGTCAAGGTGCAAAGACCGCTGAAGTTGTAGAATCCTTGGTTACCCAGGCGATGCCTGATTTATTTTGATGCCGGATCACACACAGCATGTGATCCAGCTCAATGGAACCGTGACTCTCGAGAAACCTGATCATGAAAGCAGCCGTACTGCGCGAACCCAAAACGCCGCTGGTGATTGAAGACGTTCCCCGTCCCGCCATTGACGCCGGCGATGTCCTGATCCAGGTGGAAGCCTGCGGCGTCTGCCACTCTGATCTCCACGTTGCCGAAGGAGACTGGAAACAGTTTGCCGGCATCACCAAGAAGCCTTTGATTCTGGGACATGAGATTGCCGGCCGTGTAGTGGAAGCCGGCCCCGCGGTACGCGATCTCAAAGTGGGCGACCGCGTGGGCGTCCCCTGGATCTACTGGACCTGCGGCGAATGCGATTTCTGCCGCGAAGGTTTTGAAAATCTTTGTACTCGGCAGAAGATCACCGGCGTTACCGTGGACGGCGGATACGCGGAGTTCGTGAAAGCTCCCGCAACGCACGCCACCGAATTCCGGACAATCTCAGTTCCGTGGAAGCAGCGCCGCTGTTCTGCGCCGGCGTTACAGTCTATCGCGCACTCAAGCAGGCGAATATTTCGCGCGGACAACGGCTGGCCATCTTCGGCGTGGGCGGCCTTGGGCATCTTGGCATTCAGATCGGTAAAGAGATGGGCGCGGAAGTAACAGCCATTGACATAACGCGATGACAAGCTGGCGCTGGCAAAATCTCTGGGCGCATCCGTATGCCCTCAATGCGACCACTGACAATGTGGTCAAACAAATGCGCAGCCAGGGCAGCGCGCATGTTGTGCTGGTCACATCCGGCGCTAAAGCTGCCTATGACACGGCTTTCTCCTGCGTTCGCGCCGACCGGGAGTTTACTGGTGGTGGGCCTGCCAGCCACTGACATCTGCTTTCCGCCGATCATGATGTCTGCCAAAGAGGTTCGCATACAGGCTTCCGCCGTGGGCACGCGCAAAGATTTGGTTGAGATGCTGGCGATGGGCGCAGCCGGAAAAGTCCGCTGCCTGGTCTCCACCCGGCCGCTGGAAGACGCAAACGCAGTGCTGGAAGAAATGCGCCAGGGAAAAATCGCCGGACGCGTTGTGCTGAAGATGTGAACGCATTCGCTCCGAACAATTGAAATCATTTATTAGATCAGGACTAAGAATCCATGAACAATCTTGTTAAGCTCAGCAAAGACAATGATGTTGCCATCATCACCATTGATAACCCGCCGGTAAACGCCTTGAGTCCGGGAGTGCCGGAAGGGATCGGCGAGGCGATTGACCAGATCAATCAGGATAGCTCGGTCAAAGCGGCCGTCGTCATCGGCGGCGGAAAAACATTCATCGCCGGCGCCGACATCAAAGAGTTCGGCAAAATGACCTCCGGCAAAACACTCGCGGCGCCGGATTGCTGCCGCTACTGCTCAAGATTGAAGACTCAAAGAAGCCGGTGGTCATGGCGATCCATGGCACAGCCTTCGGCGGCGGACTGGAAGTCGCCATGGCCGGACATTATCGCGTGGCTTCGCCCGGCGCGCAGGTCGGTCAGCCGGAAGTGAAGCTCGGCATCATTCCCGGCGCTGCCGGAACACAACGACTGCCACGATTAGTCGGGGTCGCCAAGGCGCTTGAGATGTGCGTGGACGGCAAACCTGTTCCCGCCGAAGAAGGCGCGAAGCTCGGCCTGATTGATCGCATGATTCAGGGCGATCTGCTCCAGGGCGCGGTGGCCTTTGCGCGTGAAGTTGCCGGAAAGCCCGCCCCCAAAACGCGCGAGCGCAATGAAAAACTCGGCAAGCCGGAAGAGAATGCCGCCATCTTTGCCGCCGCGCGTGAAAATGTCCGCAAAAAGCAACGCGGACTGATGGCGCCCGTTGCTGCCATCAACGCCGTGGAAGCCGCCACCAAGATGCCATTTGAACAGGGCTGCGCGGAAGAGCAGCGGCTCTTCGTGGAATGTCTCTTCTCCGATCAGTCCAAAGCGCTGATCCATGTCTTCTTCGGCGAACGCGAAGTCGCCAAAGTTCCTGACGTTCCTAAAGACACGCCGATTATTCCGGTAAAGAACGTCGCCATCGTCGGCTCCGGCACCATGGGTGGCGGCATTGCCATGGTCTTTGCCAACGCCGGCTTCCCTGTGCTGCTTAAAGAAGCTGATCAGGCAGCGCTCGATCGCGGCATGGCCAACATCCAGAAGAACTATGCCGTCTCCGTGAAGCGCGGACGCTTCACCCAGCAGTTCGTGGACGAACGCCTCAAGCTCATCACTCCCACTCTGAGCTATGACAAGTTCGGCGAAGTGGACATGGTGATTGAAGCGGTTTTTGAAGGCATGGCGCTGAAGAAAGAAGTCTTCGCCCAGCTCGACAAAGTCTGCAAGCCCGGCGCAATATTGGCCAGCAACACCTCCACGCTTGAACGTGGACGAAATCGCGTCCGCCACTTCGCGGCCAGAGATGGTCATCGGCACGCACTTCTTCAGTCCAGCCAACGTCATGCGTCTGCTGGAACTGGTGCGCGGAAAGAAGACCAGCAAGGAAGTGATTGCCACCTGCATGCAACTGGCGAAGAAGATTGGCAAAGTCGGCGTGCTGGTGGGCAATTGCCGCGGCTTCGTCGGCAATCGCATGTTCGGCCCCTATCGCCGTGAAGCCCAGTTCCTGGTGGAAGAAGGCGCGAGCGTGCAGGCGGTGGACAAAGCGCTTTACGACTTCGGCATGGCCATGGGCCCGCTTGCCACCGGCGATCTCGCCGGACTCGACGTAGGCTGGCGCATCCGCAAGGAATACGCGCATCTGGAAAAGCCCGGCATTCGCCAGCCGGTTGCTGAAGATCGTCTGTGCGAGAACGGACGCTTACGGCCAGAAGACCGGAGCGGGCTGGTATAAGTACGACGAAAATCGCAACCCGTCCCTCGATCCGCAAGTGGAACAGTGGGTGAAGCAGTGGGCTGCGGAGAAAAATATCCCCCAGCGGCAGATCGCGGCAGATGAGATTGTTGACCGCTGCATCTATGCGCTGGTGAATGAAGGCGCGCGCATTCTGGAAGAAGGCTACGCGCAGCGCCCCGTGGACATCGATATCATTTATCTAACCGGCTATGGCTTCCCGGCGCATCGTGGTGGACCCATGTTCTACGCTGACACTGTCGGCCTGAAGAAAGTGTATGAGCGCATACAGGAGTTCCACCGCCAGCATGGCGAACTCTGGGAGCCTGCGCCGTTGTTGAAGCGGCTGGCTGAATCAGGCAAGACATTCGCCGACTTCAACAAGGAGCAACTGGTCACTGCCTGAGTTGTATTGGTTTTGCGAGCGAAGCGATGAGTCAGCTAGACAAATAAGCGCCGCGAGGCCGACTAGCGCGCCGAGCGGCCTGCAACAGGCGCACGACAAAATGTAACATAAGACATCCATATCTTAAAGCGGTGTGGAGCGAAGCGACAAAAAAAATGACGAAGGAAGCCGTTGTAGTTACCAGTTCGCGCACGGCGCTGGCCAAATCATTACGTGGTTCATTCAACATGACGCGTCCGGATGAGTTGGCCGCGCATTGCATTCAGGATGTTCTGCGCAAGACGCCGAAGCTTGATCCGAAAGAAATTGAAGACGTGATCCTGGGCTGCGGCCAGCCGCACGGCCCGCAGGGACATAACGTGGCCCGCGTGGCAGCCATGCTCGCCGGACTGCCGACTTCCGTCGCCGGGACCACCGTCAACCGCTTCTGCTCTTCCGGATTGCAGGCCATTGCCATGGCCGCGCACCAGATCATGAACGAAGGCGCGGACGCCGTGATTGGCGGCGGGGTTGAGAGCATCAGCATGGCCGTGCGTGACAACAGCCCCAATCCGCGGCTGAAAGAATCGCTTCCCGGAATCTACATGGTGATGGGCGACACCGCTGAAGTGGTGGCCAAACGCTACAACATCAGCCGTGAGGCGCAGGACGAATATTCCCTGCTCAGCCAGCAGCGCACTGCTCGCGCTCAGCAGGAAGGCTTTTTCAAAAAAGAAATTGCTCCCATGAGGGTAACGCGCGGGAATCTCGATAAGACGACCAACCAGATCACCAGTACGACCGAGGTCTGCGCCGACAAGGACGAATGCAACCGGCCGGACACTACGCTGGAAGGCCTGCTCAGCCTGAAGCCGCACTTTGATAAGGAGAGCGGCAAGGGATCAGTCACGGCCGGCAACTCCTCGCAGCTTTCAGACGGCGCTTCCGCTACGTTAGTGATGTCGCGCCAGAGGGCAGACCAGCTTGGGATTCCTTATCAGCTGATTTTTCGCGGATACCAGGTTGCCGGTTGCGATCCTGACGAAATGGGCATTGGCCCGGTGTTCGCCGTCCCAAAACTGCTGCAACGGACTGGCGTGAAGATGAACGAGATCGACATCTGGGAACTCAACGAAGCTTTTGCCGTGCAGGTGATTTATTGTCGCGACCGGCTGGGCATTGATCCGGAAAAGATGAACGTGAACGGCGGATCGATTTCCATTGGGCATCCGTTCGGCATGACGGGATCGCGAATGGTCGGCACCATGGCCAATGAAATGGATCGGCGCAAAGCCCGGTATGGCGTGGTGACCATGTGCGTCGGCGGAGGCCAGGGCGCGGCCGGGTTATTTGAACGCGCGGGATAAAAGATTGCGACGCGTCTAATTGTTTTGGCTAAGATGGTTTGCGATCCTTTGCTTCGCTAGAGGATGTGCCTTTTGATGATGTGGCATTCCCCTCTTGTCATCCTGAGCGAAGCGCATGGTAGGAAACCACCTTCTTGAGGTCGATGGGCACGGAGTCGAAGGATCTATGCATTTCATCGAGGCATCCTTAAGGACGACACAATTGGCATAGGCAATGAATCGACTTGCAGACAGGAATTTGCACTCGCGGCGAAATGAACTTGGTGAAAAAGAACGAAATGCATAGATCCTTCGGCTCCGCGCCCCTGAGCATCTCAATTTTAGATTTCACCATGCGCTCCGCTCAGGATGACAACTCTCAGCATTCTCGCCGTGCCAAGAAGCGCATCTGCGAAATGTTCTAAGAATAAGGAATTCAACCATGACCACCACAGCCACCTCGCTCCCGACTAAAAAAGGCATGTCTTACCTGACCGAAGACACGGCTCCCGGCCAGATATTCACCCGCGAGGACCTGAGCGAAGAGCATCGCGCTGTTGCCCAGACGGTTGACGACTTCTGGGCCAGGGAAGTGGAGCCCAACCTTCCTGCCATTCGCGACAAGAAGCCCGGCGTGGCTCTGGAGATCGTACGCAAGTCTGCCGAACTTGGGCTCACCGGCATCTCCATCCCGGAACAATTCGGCGGCATGGAAATGGACCTGGCTTCTACGATGCTGGTGGCGGAGCACATTGGCCGAGACGCATCATACGCGGGCTGGCACTCCGCGCACACCGGCATCGGCACACTGCCGATTCTGTTTTTCGGCACTCCGCAGCAGAAGGAAAAATATCTTCCCAAACTGGTGAAAGTAGAGATGCTGGCAGCCTACGCGCTTACCGAACCACTGGCCGGTTCCGATGCCATGGCTGCCCGCACCCGCGCCGACCTCACGCCCGACGGCAAGCACTACGTCTTGAACGGGCAGAAGATGTGGATCACCAACGGCGGCTCGGCTGACCTGTTCACCGTCTTTGCCAAAGTAGGTGGCGAAAAGTTTACGGCGTTTCTGGTTGAGCGCGGCTTCGCCGGCGTGAGCAGCGGCGCTGAAGAGCACAAGATGGGCATCACCGGCAGCTCCACCACCGCCATTTATCTGGACAATGTTCATGTTCCGGTGGAGAACGTGCTGGGCGAAGTGGGCCGCGGCCACGTGATCGCCTTTAACATTCTGAACCTCGGGCGCCTCAAGCTTGGCCCAGCGGTGATGGGCTCGGCGAAAAATATTCTCTCCATCAGCACCAGATACGCGAAGCAACGCAAAGCTTTCGGTCAGGCGATTGCAAACTTCGGCGCCATTCAGCACAAACTGGCTGAGATGGCCATTCGTATCTTCGCCACTGAATCCATGGTCTGGCGCGTGGTCGGACTTATTGACAGCCAGCTCGCGCATGACTGCGCAAGCCGGCGGCGACCACACCAAAGCCGAACTCAAAGCCGTGGAGGAATACGCCGCTGAATGTTCCATGGTGAAAGTCTTTGCCGCTGAGATGCTCGACTACGTGGCCGACGAAGGCGTGCAGATTCACGGCGGCTACGGATTCCACAAAGATTATGCGGTTGAGCGTTACTATCGCGATGCGCGCATTAACCGCCTGTTTGAAGGCACCAGCGAGATCAATCGTTTCGTCATCACCGGAATGCCTTTGAAACGCGCCGCCAAAGGACAAGGCACTCTGCTGGAAGCCGCGAAGGATGCTGTTCGAATGCCGGGTCTTCTCAAGCTGCGACAAATAATGATGACGCTCTGGTCCACAACGCCAAGCAAATTGCACTCCTCGCACTTGGCCTTGCCATCGAAAAACACGGCGCCGATTTGGAAAAACAGCAGGAAGTCATCATGAACATCTCAGACTGTCTGCTGGAAACGTTTGCCATGGAATCAACCTGGCTGCGCAGCCGCAAAATGGGAGCCGCCGGCAAAGCCGCAGTTGCCGCTGATATCTGTTCGGTGTTTTTGCGTGACGCGATCGCCCGCATTGAATCTGCCGCGCGCACCGTAATTGGCGCCTGTTGCGAGGCGAAGCCGCCGATCGCCACACTGACGAGGTGCGCAAGCTGGCAACTTTCAAAGTGATGAACACTGTTTCATTGCGGCACCGCATTGCGGAGAAGGTGATTTCCGGAGAACGCTATCCTTTTTAGCCGCATCGCATCAACTCATGAACGACTCGGCAAGCCAAATATCGATCCTGTCTATAAAAAGCTGGTTATTCACGCCAGGAACCAAACCTGATCTCTTTCCCCGCGCAGGCGAGGCAGGCGCCGGCGCCCTGGTCATTGATCTGGAAGATTCCGTTGTTCAAGCGGACAAAACCGCTGCCCGGCGCAACGCACTCGACTATCTCGCGGCAAAATCATCTGACCATATTCCCTGCGCGCTGCGCATCAACTCGCCCGATAGCGAATTCGGCAACCAGGATTTACAACTGCTGCTGGCTTCACTCGTCACTGTCGACTTCCTGATCCTGCCGAAATCCGGATCTGCTCACACGATTCGCCGCATCTCGGAAGCGCTCGCCGCGGCGGGAAAGCCGACCCGCGTCATCGCCTTGATTGAAACCATTGCCGGCATTCGCGCGCTCCACCAGTTCGCAGAAGCTGATCGCAAGCCCGACGCGTTCCTGTTCGGCGCCGCGGATATGGCTGCTGATCTGGGCGCTGCCACGGAATGGGAGCCGCTGCTTTTTGCCCGATCGAGCATGATCATGGCGGGAGCCAGCACCGGGATTCCCTGCATTGACGCTCCTTATTTCAACCTGACTGATCAGGACGGCTTGCAGAAAGAAGCCACCGCGGCCATGAAGCTCGGCTTTCACGGCAAGTGCGCCATTCATCCGTCTCACATTGCGGCCATCAACTCCACATTTACTCCCAGCGCCGAAGAGATAGCCCGGGCACGCCGCGTACTGGTGGCGAGCCAGCAGGGTGCGTCGCAGGTGGATGGCCGCATGGTGGACGCCGCGTTCCTGCGCAGCGCACGGGCGATTCTTGCGCGAGCCGGAATTGTTTTATAAGGGCTCGCGCCGTTCGCGCGCGCCGAGCCCGCTGCAACTGGCGCCTTCGCGCTGCCACCAAAAGAATTACTCTCCAGCGGTTTGGAGTGAAGCGACAGGATTTAAGAATGCCGTAAACTATCGGGTCATGAAGAAGACGCCTTCGCAATTTCGTGAGCTTGGCCCCAAACGCTATCGTGAGACTTCCGGGCTGTATTTTGAAGATTTCGAGGTGGGCGATATTTTTGAACATCGTCCCGGCCGGACCATCACCGCCACAGACAATATATGGATGACGCTGCTCACCATGAACGTGCAGCCCGTACATTTTGACGCCGAATTCGCCGCAAAAACCGAATGGAAGAAGATGCTGGTGGACAGCACTTTCACGCTGGCCCTGCTTACCGGCATGAGCGTGCGTACGGTCAGCGCCAAAGTGGTCGCCAATCTTGGCTGGGATAAGGTCCGCGCCTCTGCACCGGTCTTCGCCGGAGACACGCTTTATGCCGAATCCACGGTGCTCTCCAAACGTGAATCAAAAAGCCGCCCCACCCAGGGCATTGTCACGGTGCTTACCCGCGGCGTGAACCAGAGCGGTGTGGAAGTAATGTCATTCGAGCGCACCATGCTTATTTACAAACAAGGTCATTCACCCGAAGCCGAAGCGAACTACTAGGCCCTGACGTGCTCGCTCAGTGAAAGCACGTTGCCATCAGGATCTTTGAACCAGCCACCTTGTCGCCGCCGGTGCGATCCAGATTCCCGTTTCCTGATCCTCCACGAAAGGATACTTCTCAAAGACAACACCGCGCGCAGCCAGCGCTCGCACCTCGTCTTCTATCTTCGTCACTTCCCAGCCCAGCACGGTGAATGGAGCAGGCGTAAACTTTCCCGCCTTGGCGATTCGCATCATGTTGTCGCCGCTCGCATGACCAAGCAAACTGGTCATCGCTTACGAACTGGAATCCCAGCTTGCTTTCGTAAAATCGCGCGCACGTTTGGAATCCGTGGTGGGACAAAGCCGATCATCTTGCGGAATCAGCATGATTCTCTCCTTATCATTCGAACTAATCATGGCATCTGCCGTCGATGACATTCGGGCAGCGCGAGCTGCCAGCTATAATCTGCTGCGGAGGAATTTCAATGTCGAAATCGCGCAGGCAGTTCTTGACCGAAGCATCACTGAGTATTTTAGGCGCTACTGTGGCTTCGCGGGCGGAAGCGCAAGCGCCAGAAACCAAGAAGCCTGCGGAACAGAAGCCGGAAACGCCAACGCCCGGAGCACCTCCGGCGTTCGGGACCGCGCCATCAGTGGGCCCGGAGGTTTCGCCAGCGACGTTTGCCGAAGCTGAAAGGCTTGTCATCGTGCAGATGACACCTGCTGAGCGCGAGCAGGCCGCCGGCAACTGGCGCAGCTCCATGGCGCCGCTTTATGAGCGCCGAACCGGCCCAAAGAAAGTTGCCATTGAATCAACTGTTTCTCCCTATTCACTGTGGAACCCGGTTCTGCCCGGTGAAAAAAAGCTTCCATTGCGTGACCAGTTCATCTGGAGCAAGGCTGATCCCGGAGCGCTCCCAACCCACGATGAAGACATTGCCTTCGCTCCACTAACGCATCTGGCGCGCTGGGTGGAAAAGCGCCAGATCACTTCCGTCCGGCTCACCAATATTTATCTGGACCGGCTTCAGCGCTTCGATCCCAAATTGCATTGCGTGATCACACTGACCCGTGATCATGCCCTGGCGCAGGCCCAGCAGGCCGATCAGGAGATTGCCGCCGGGAGATATCGCGGGCCGCTTCATGGCATTCCCTGGGGCGGCAAGGACCTGCTCGATACAGCGGGCATTCCCACTACATACGGCGCTGAGCCATTTCGTAATCGCATTCCCACCGCTGACGCAGCCGTTGTAAAGCGACTCAATGATGCCGGGGCAGTTCTGGTGGCCAAGCTGAGTCTGGGCGCGCTTGCACTCAACGATGTATGGTTCGGCGGTCAGACCGTGAACCCATGGCTATTGGAAGAAGGTGCATCGGGATCCAGCGCTGGCCCTGGAGCTGCTACAGCGGCCGGCCTGGTGGGATTTTCCGTAGGGAGTGAGACCGGCGGCAGCATCGTGAGCCCCAGTATGCGTTGCGGCGTTACTGGACTCCGTCCCACATACGGCCGTGTTCCCCGCAACGGCGCCATGACTCTATGCTGGTCGCTCGATAAGCTTGGCCCCATGACTCGCAGCGTTGAAGACGGCATGCTTGTTCTTCACGCTATCTCCGGTCCTGATCCGGGCGACATTAACAGCGTTCCCAGCAAGCTTGATTACAATGCCGCAGCGCCGGTGAAAGGTCTGCGAGTTGGCTATTTCCCTGCATGGATGAAAGAAGCGCCGGCAACCGATGTGGATCGTGCCGCTCTTGAAACCGTGAGAAAAATCGGAATGGTGCCTGTGGAAGTTTCCATTCCCGACTGGCCTTATGATTCGCTGCAAGTTATTCTGTTTGCCGAAGCCGCTGCCGCCTTCGAAGAACTCACGCTCTCACACCAGGTTGACCAGCTCAAGATGCAGGTACCGGATGCATGGCCCAATCTCTTCCGCCAGGCCCGCTTCCTTTCCGCCGTGGACTTCGTGCAGAGTGATCGCTTGCGGCGCAAAGTGGCCGTGGAGATGGCGCGTGTGTTCTCACAGGTGGACATGCTTCTGGTCCCTTCGCTACGCGATGAGATGCTGACCATCACCAACTTCACCGGACATCCCTCACTCACCATGCGCGCAGGATTTGTTGAAGTTTCCGAAGCGCGCAGCGACTGGGCTCCTGATCCGGCACATCCTCTGCCCAAATTTTCGCCGCCGCGTCGCGTGCCGCACGGCATCACGCTGATTGGGCGACTGTTTGACGAAGGAACCATCGTCCAGGCAGGACTTGCGTTGGAGAAGACCTTCAATGTGATGGGGGAAAGGCCGCCGGGATTCTGAAAAGGCCGACTTTAGCCGCGAATGACGCGAATAGAACCGAGCGGCAAGACAGATCTTAACCACGAGATCATCTGGACGAAATTACGACGCGCGAGCGCTTGTCTAACACTAATTATCCTGTGCCTGTTCGTTTTGGTGATTCGTGTTCATTCGCGCGATTCGCGGCAAGCTTTCTTGATCCGCGCGTTTCCGCGTTAATCCGCGGTAGGAAGCTTTGCCCGCCTAAAAACCAGCACCTTTGACGTAAATTCATGCACCGCCTCACCGTTCTGGTTCAGTGTTGTACTCCGGACGCGCACTACAGCCTGGTTCGGCTTCGAGTTCAACGGCGTGATCTCCAGAACTTCGCTTTCCACATGCAGCGTGTCGCCGGGCCGAGTTGGCTTTGGCCAGGAAAGCTCGCCGCCCAGTCCGATGATCCCATTCCCAAGCGGCAATCCGCTGGTCACCAGCAGTTTCATGGCGACTGCGGCGGTATGCCAGCCGCTGGCAGCCAGTCCCGAAAACGGTTTTTTGCGCGGCTGCGTCATCCAGATGGAAAGGCTGCGGATCAAACTCGCCA
>CAWGRA010000035.1:0-22178 GCA_963824835.1 Terriglobia bacterium
CATTCGCTGACCGTCATGGCGACCGTCAAAGCTGCTGTAATATTGACGACGTAAGCATCGTGACCGAAGCTGTGTATATCTGATGAACAAAGAGCGAGATGGCATCTGTCCGTTCCAACCTGTTCTATGAACGGGAGCAGGTGGAAGAGCAATCCGGCCCCGGTCCTCTAGGTGGTCTTTCATCTTTCCTTGCTGGGACCATCCCGCTTGTCGGGCACGTAATCACGCCGAGCAAGGGGGGCATTTACTTGGGCGAGAACACTGGCTAGGCAGTCAACGCTAACGCTGGTCAGCGCCTGAGCCTGCCCATATCTCACGTGGAAGAATTCAAAGACGATCGCCGCCTATGATTCCAAGGGTGCTACTTAGACCAAGCCGCAACCCAAACCGCAGGAAACTGAAGCAACGGCATTCCATTCCCAACAAAGACGTCAAGGTGAAGCCCAAGCCGCAACAAAGGTGACGGCGAGCGTGGCTCGTCCACCGCGTCCGGTGCCCACTCCGGAAGAAACAGCCGTACCTTACGGCGAGCGCGGTCCAGTCAGCGGACCCTATGGCAGCTTCAGCGCGCCCCAACCGAAGGCGGCTTCAGCTTTCAGGACGCATCGTTCGGTTCTCGCTTCGCTTATTACGTGCAGCGCGGAACCAGACGGTCTCACGCAA
The DNA here is from genome assembly GCA_963824835.1 of Terriglobia bacterium. Classification (GTDB taxonomy): domain Bacteria; phylum Acidobacteriota; class Terriglobia; order Terriglobales; family Acidobacteriaceae; genus Angelobacter. The sequence goes on from CAWGRA010000035.1 coordinate 664, forward strand.
TTGGTTAAGCCGACGTGGAAAATGCGCACCGGGTTTACATCACTTTCGACATCATGAAGGATGGGTCGCCAACGCACGTACAGATAGAACAATCCAGCGGCGTCCCTTCGTCGATCAGTTGGCCATGCGCGCCGTGCAGCGCAGTATTTTGGACCGCTGCCGCCTGAGTATCCCGGCAGCAAGGTGTCTGTTGAATTCTGGTTCGACTATACAAAGTAAGAAGTGGAGACATGTTGAACAAAGCCATCGTTATTCAAGCCGGGCTGAAAAGAACTATATGTAAAGCCGTCACCGCAAGCTTCGTACTTCTTCTGTTTCTGGCATTTCTACCGGCAACAAAAGCCAACGCCCAGGACTGGATCCGCACCGGCACCAATCGCGGCGCGCCCATACGGATGGCCGTGCCGGATTTCAAGCCTGCCAATAGTGATCCCGGCAATGGTCCTTTGCTTTCAGTTTTCAATGAAACGCTCTGGTATGACCTGGATAACTCCGGGATTTTTGAGATGGTGGCCAAGAGCTTTTATCCTGCCGGAAATCCAGGCTTTCCGAATGACATCAAGCTGGAGACATGGGGCAATCCGCCGCCGAACGCCGCCATGGTTGCCTTGGTAATCTAGGGGTCGCCAGCGGCAAGGTTGAGGTGCAAGGCTGGCTCTACGATGTGAAGAACACCATCTCTCCGCAGATACTGGGCAAGCAATATAAAGAAGATGCTACCTCTGACAATGCTCGCGTAATCGCCCACCGCTTCGCCAATGAGATCATCACCCGGCTCGGCGGCGTTCCGGGTCCAACGGAAAGCAAAATCTATTTCATCAGCACGCGCAGCGGACATAAAGAAGTCTGGTCCATGGATTATGACGGCGCGCGCCAGCAGCAACTGACGAAGCTGGGAACCATCGCTCTTTCTCCGCGCATTTCACCGGACGGCACGCGTCTGGCTTTCAGCGGCTTGACCAGTTCATGGCAGATCATGATGTACTCGCTGGACCTGGGCCGCACCGTCAGCTTCCCGAAATTTGGAGGCGGCAACTATTCTCCCGCGTGGAGCTCTGACGGGACTAAAATAGCGTTTTCCTCATCCATGGGTACCGGCGCTTCTGAGATATTCATTGCCGATGCATCCGGCGCGGGAGCTAAAAGGTTGAGCAACGGCAAGGCTGACATCTCGCCGGTTTTCAACCCTAAAACCAACGCGCAGATCGCCTTCGTAAGCGGGCGTACAGGCCTGCCGCAAATTTACATCATGGACACCGACGGAAGTAACGTGATTCGCATCACAGACCAGGGTTATGCTGTTTCTCCATCATGGTCGCCAAATGGCCTGCTCCTGGCTTTTTCCTGGGTCAGAAATTACGGCCCCGGTATCCTGGGCGGGGCGGACATTTACGTGATGGATATCGCATCACGACAGATCGTACAATTGACCCATGACGGTGGGCGAAACGATTTTCCTTCCTGGTCGCCCGATGGACGTCATATAGTTTTCCAGTCAAATGAAGCGGTACGGAACAGGTTTGGAGCGTGCTGGCCGATGGCACGCACCTGCAGCAGCTTACCCGGGAAGGCCGCAACTCGCAGCCTAACTGGAGTTATCGGTAGCGTTATTTATGTGAACTAGCGATCGCTAGAATCGCAATTGTCTTGGAGGACATGAGGTGAATAGAAAAAGCTGGATTTTAATCGTGGGTATGATCGCGCTGCTGATGATGGTCAGCGGCTGTAAGAAGAAACCGCCACCGGCGCCGCCAACTCCGCCGCCCAAACCAGTGAGCGCAACGCTCTCCGCCAACCCGACCTCCATTCAGCCTGGGCAATCTTCCACGCTGACCTGGACCACGGATGGCGCTGATGACGTTCAGCTGGACGGGCAGAAGGTGAACGCCAGCGGTTCGCAGTCAGTATCACCGACACAGACCACCACGTATCACCTCACCGCCAAGGGTGCAGGCGGAACGCAGGATGCCACGGCACAGGTAGCCGTCGCGGCGCCGGCCCCAACCCCTGCTCCAACGCCCGTACCAACCCCGCAGGTCACGGACGACCAGCTCTTCGCCCAGGCCGCGCAGGACATTTACTTCGACTATGACAAAGCCGATCTCCGTCCGGATTCACAGCAGGTGCTGGCCCACCTGGCCGAAGTAATGCGCGCACACCCGAACTGGAAGGTCCAGATCGAGGGCAACTGCGATGAACGTGGCTCAACCGAATACAACCTGGCGCTGGGTGAAAAGCGCGCCGATGCAGCCCGCCAGGCACTGGCCCAGGGCGGCGTGGGCGCAGATGCACTCAAGACCATCAGCTACGGCAAGGAAAAACCGGTATGCACTGATGCCAACGAAGCTTGCTGGCAGAAGAACCGGCATGATCACTTCACGTTGTTGCACTAAGGAGTCACTAAACGGTTGCACTAAACAGTTGCACTGGACCAAATCGCCGGACGGGCCCTCGGCCCGTCCGGCATTCTTATGACTGGCATACTTTGTGTTAACCCCAACCCCGCAATCGTCCTACTGTAAAGCCATCATCTACTTTAGAATTATTGTTGTAAAGAACGCTGCCGTAAAAACGGTGCCGTTAAAAACTTTGCTGAACCATCAGCCATTCTGCATCTAACGAGTTAAATGTTTATGAAGAAACAAAGCTTTGCCGTCCTGCTCATCGCGCTTGCTTTTGCCGCCTGTATGGTTCAACCACTGGCCGCGCAAAATACAAAATCGCAGCTCATCCAGATCCAGACACAACTCCAGATCATGCAGGACAACATGGCCCGCATGCAGCAGTCGTTTGACGAACGCATGGGCGCAATGCGCGACCTGGTCACCCAGCAGACTGACAACGTGAACAAGATGGGCGCTGCCGTCCAGAACCTGCAAAAATCCCTGGGCGCGCAGACCAATGACGCTTCCAGCAAGGTGGACCAGATTTCCGGCCAGGTGCAGGCGCTGCATGATTCGGTGGACGAGCTGAAGGCGCGTCTGGCGAAGGTGAGCAAGCAACTGGATGACATGCAGGCCGCCCAGCAGAACATTGTGTCCCCGTCCACGGGACAACCAGCGCTGCGCCGGGACCAGGCGGCTCAGCGAAATCACAAGCGCCGCCCGCGGACATGCTCTATAACAGCGCTCTGGGCGACTACAACGCAGGCAAAAACGATCTGGCCTCGCAGGAATTCGCGCAGTACGTCCAGGTCTATGGCAATACTGATCTTGCCGGCAACGCACAGTTCTATCTGGGAGAAATTCAATATCGTCAGGGCAATTTCGCCGGCGCCGTGGACTCCTATAACAAAGTTCTGGACCAGTTTCCCGGCGGCAACAAGGGCGCTGCTGCCCAATTGAAGAAGGGCTATGCGTTACTGGAACTCGGCAAGCGCGATGCCGCGGTGCAGGAGCTGCGCAGCCTGATGTCACGTTATCCAAAGAGCCCGGAAGCAATCCAGGCCAGGGAAAGACTCAGCAAACTGGGGGCTGCGGGTGCGGCCTCCAGACCTTCACGTCCTTCGCCCAGCCATAAATAGACTTCCCTCTCCTGATCCCGGCCTCAGGGCTGCGGCTTTACCTTTACGTTCAGCTCCAGCTTCCGCAAGCAATACTTCAATTCCTGAGCCACCTCTGAAATTCGCATTCCACTCTGCACCATCAATTTGCAGGAAAGAGCGGTTCGCACCGGCGTTTCCGGACCCACATCAAAACTCACGCGGCAATACTGGCATTCTTCATTCCAGCAGAAACGCCCGTAGGAAATGTCTTCCGGCGAGAGAAATTGGAAGGCCCGCAAAAGCATATTCCCGGCCGGCACTTCAAACTGCTTATCACCCAGCTCAATTTTCACCAGCGTGTCATACGGCTTGAACAGCGGTCCGGGATTCGACATGCATAGATTCTAGTGGAAAAGATTTTTGGAGAAAAGATTTCAGGAACAAGAGCATCAATCTTAAAGTATGGCTGCTGGCGACTTTTGACGGCGCAAGAACAAGGGCAAGGCCGACACGCGCCGAGCCCGCTGAACGCGCTTCTAAGTCCGGGGTCGGGAATCTAGCGGTTTGTCGCGAAGCGACCAAAAATAAGAACGGCCGCGCCGGTTAGCGCAGCCGTTCTTACTTCCCTTACTTATAATGCAGTGATAAAGGTGTCCTTCCCTCAGAACCCTTCCCCCACAATTGCTCGTTATATGTGTAGACCCGTAATTGCGGACAAAAGTTGCGATGGAAATAATCCGTCGCATCAGTATTCAACTCACGCCCGCAGGCGCATAAAAGCATCCTTTTCGCGGCCATTCCCTTCTCATGTTGGATTGGAGTAAAGAGGGGGACCATGAAACAGCCAACCGACCAGGAACAACGCAAGGAAGACAAGAAGGAAGAACAACTCAGGAACCCTTCTCGGGTGAAAGAGCCGGAGCCCGACGAGCCCGAGGGAGAAATTGAAACCATGAATGATCAGGACCCCGGCGAGCGCCAGAAGGAAAACCAGAATTCGGAAAAAGACGATCCGCTCGCAGCGTAGTAGTCAAGAGAACATAAAAAAAGGCAGGCTGCTTACAGCACCTGCCATTTTTAATTTCCCGTAAAAAACCGCTTACTGCAATTCCGCCATGATTTCGTCCAGAACTTTTCTCGGCGGACGTACCATGCTTTCCGGTAACTGTCCCAGAGGCTGATCCACTACGTTCAGCAAATCCGTAAAGCTGGGGGCTTTGGTGTTCAGATACAGCACGCCGGTCAGCACCTCACCGTTTTCATGCGACGCGCCCATCACGTCCAGCGCCGCGCGCTTGTTGGTGGCATCGTAATCATGTTCCAGCTTGCGCAGGCGCAGTGACGATCCATCGTGCATCTTCACCACCGTCGTGGTTCCCGGATCGTAATCCACATCAATGTTTTCAAAGTGCGGCACAAATCCGATTTCCTGCACCGGCTCGTCATGGTCTTTCAGGTATTTGTATGACTTGGTGGATCCTTCATGATCATTGAAAGTCACGCAGGGCGAGATCACGTCAATCATCACCGTGCCTTTGTGCGCCAGCGCGGCTTTCAGCAGCGTAAGAAGCTGCTTTTTGTCGCCGGAGAATGACCGCGCCACAAATGTTGCGCCCAACTGGATCGCCATGGCGCAGGTGTCAATGGGCGGAAGATCGTTCACAACGCCGGTCTTCAACTTCGCGCCCAGATCGGCCGTCGCTGAAAACTGGCCCTTGGTAAGGCCGTAAACGCCATTATCTTCAATGATGTAAATCAGGGGCAGGTTGCGGCGCATGAGATGAACAAACTGTCCTATGCCGATGGAGGCCGTGTCACCGTCGCCTGAGACTCCCAGCAGCATGACTTTGTGATTAGCGAGCGAGACGCCCGTGGCTACGGATGGCATGCGCCCATGTACGGCGTTAAAGCCGTGTGCGCGGTTCACAAAATACGCCGGGCTCTTTGAAGAGCAGCCAATGCCGCTCAGCTTCACCAGCTTTTCCGGCTGAATGCCCATCTCATAGGCGGCGTCAATAATGCGTTCAGAGATGGCGTTATGTCCGCAGCCCGCGCACAGGGTGTTTTGCCGCCGCGATAATCAAGCACTGTCAATCCCGCATGGTTCGTTTTGGGCGCCGCCGTTGGCGTGGTTGGTGTTGCAGACATTACTTGCCCTCCTGGTTCCTGATATCTTCCGTGACTGACCGCGCATCAATCGGCAGCCCGTTGTAATGCAGCACCTTGCGCAGCTTGGTTACCTGATCGGCCGCTATATCCAGCTTGAGCAGTTCATGCATCTGTCCATCACGGTTCTGCTCAACAACATAGATACGGTCATGGCGCTTGATGAAATCGTGCACGTCCTGGTTGAACGGATACGCGCGCAGACGCAGATAGTCAGTCTTGATGCCGTGTTCTTTTTCCAGTTGATCGCGCGCTTCCACCAGCGCCCAGTGCGTGGTTCCAAACGCGATGATTCCGATCTTCGAAGTGCCGTCAGCTTCTTTTACCGGGGCCGGCACAAACTTGCGCGCGGTATCAAACTTGCGCGCCAGCCGGTCAACGTTGTTCTTGTAGTCTTCCGGACGCTCACTGTATTGCGCCTTCTCATTATGTCCGCTGCCGCGCGTAAAATAGGCCGCTGCCGGATGATTGGTGCCCGGCAAAGTGCGATACGGAATCCCGTCGCCGTCTACATCTTTATAGCGGGCAAAGCCGCCCAGCTTCTTCAGATCTTCCGCGCTCAGAACTTTGCCCCGGTTCAGCGGCTTGTCTGGAAACTCAAACGGAGTGCTGGTCCAGTTGTTCATGCCCAGATCAAGATCCAGCATGACGAACACCGGTGTCTGGAATTTCTCCGCCAGTTCAAACGCTTCCATGGCCATGGTGTAGCACTCGCTCACCGAAGAGGCAGCAGCATCATGTGCTTGGTGTCACCGTGGGAGAGAAACGCCACGGAGAGCAGGTCGCCCTGCATGGTGCGCGTCGGCAATCCGGTGGAAGGCCCCACGCGCTGCACGTCAAAGATTACTCCCGGCAATTCCGCGTAATATCCCAGGCCAACAAATTCGGTCATCAGTGAGATGCCCGGTCCGGAAGTTGAGGTCATGGACCGCGCTCCGGCCCAGCCTGCGCCCAGAACCATGCCGATGGCCGCCAGTTCGTCTTCCGCCTGCACCACGGCGAAAGTAGCCTTGCCTTCCGGCGTGACGCGATATTCCTTCAGATACTCGATCAGCGATTCAATCAGTGAGGTTGACGGCGTGATGGGATACCACGTCACCACCGTGACCCCGGCAAACATGCTGCCCAGGGCCGCGGCTGCGTTGCCGTCAATAATGATTTTGCCGGCGTTCTCATTCATCGGCTCCACAGAGAACGGGTCCTGCTTGGTGAAGGTGGCTTTGGCGTAATCAAAGCCCGCGCGCACCGCGTTCATGTTCAGTTCGGCCGCTTTCTTCTTGGTGGAAAACTGCCTGGCCACTGCCTTCTCTGACTCGTGCAGATCAATGCCCAGAATGAAGTCCACCACGCCCACGTAAATCATGTTTTTGACCAGGCGGCGCAGTTTGGCGTCAGGACACACGGGGGCCACCAGCTTGTCAAAAGGCACGGGATAAAAAGTGATGTCCGTGCGGAGTTGCTTCAGATTGAGCGGGTCATCATAGACGCATACCGATCCTGGCGGCAGTGTCATCACGTCTTCATTGGCCGTTTCAGGATTCATGGCAACCAGAAAATCAATTTCCTTTTTGCGCGCGATGTAGCCATGTTTGCTGGCGCGGATGGTGTACCAGGTAGGCAGTCCTGCGATGTTCGAGGGGAACAGGTTCTTGCCGGAAACCGGTACACCCATCTGAAATATGCTGCGCAGCAAAACCAAGTTAGCGGACTGCGAACCTGATCCGTTCACCGTGGCCACTTGTATGCTGAAGTCGTTGACTTTGCGTTTGCCCTGATTTCCCTGCGCCTCGCGTTCCTGTATGCCGATATCGATGGTTGCCATTGAGCTGTTATTCCTGTTGGACCGCGGCCAGTGCCGGTGGATTTAAAATCTTCGCGGTTCTCCGCTCGCGTGCCGCTATTGCCTTTGTTATCTGATATTTCAGAATGAGCTTCCATTCGATTATAAAACAGTGACCGCCATCACACAGGCTTGAGATCGGATGGAATCCGTGGAACGAGGCACTTCCTCCTGGGCACTATAGAAGAGAGTTCCGGTGGAGAATTTTAGCTGTAAAAACGGCCGTCAGCCTGGGCAGTTTGCACTAGGGCGCACAGACAAATTAACGTGACAACTCAGCCAGCACCAGCCGCTGGCTGCGCCTGGTGCTGGCTGAGGTAATGCGTTGATTTTGGTCGTTGCGCCCTGTATTCTCCAACTAACGAGCTGACGGCTCGTTTTTGCCCCTGATGTTTTTCCCCGGAATTCTCTTAAGTTCGTGCCCAGGAGTAAGTGCCTCATTCCACCGGATTCGATCCAATGTCTGGCCTGTGTGACCGCGGTCACTGTTTTATAATTACTCGAAGCTCATTCTGAAATAAAAGATAACAAAGGTAATAGCGGCGCGGAGCGGAGAAAGCGACGATCCTAAAATCCAAGCGGCACTGGCCGCGGTGCCAAACAGGAATAACAGCTCAATGGCAACCATCGATATCGGCATACAGGAACGCGAGGCGCAGGGGAACCAGGGCAAACGCAAAGTCAACGATTTCAGCATACAGGTGGCCACGGTGAACGGATCAGGTTCGCAGTCCGCCAACTAGGTTTTGCTGCGCAGCATTTTCCAGATGGGCGTTCCGGTTTCCGGCAAGAACCTGTTTCCCTCGAACATCGCCGGACTGCCAACCTGGTACACCATTCGCGCCAGCAAACACGGCTACATCGCCCGCAAAAAGGAAATTGATTTCCTGGTTGCCATGAATCCTGAAACAGCCAATGAAGACGTGATGACACTGCCGCCAGGAGCGGTATGCGTCTATGACGACCCGCTGAATCTCAAGCAACTCCGCACGGATATCACTTTCTATCCGGTGCCCTTTGACAAGCTGGTGGCGCCCGGTGTGTCCTGACGCCAAACTGCGCCGCCTGGTCAAAAACATGATTTACGTGGGCGTGGTGGACTTCATTCTGGGCATTGATCTGCACGAATCAGAGAAAGCAGTGGCCAGGCAGTTTTCCACCAAGAAGAAAGCGGCCGAGCTGAACATGAACGCGGTGCGCGCGGGCTTTGATTACGCCAAAGCCACCTTCACCAAGCAGGACCCGTTCTCTGTGGAGCCGATGAATGAGAACGCCGGGCAAGATTATCATTGACGGCAATCCGCGGCCGCGGCCCTGGGCAGCATGTTTGCCGGCGTAACGGTGGTGACGTGGTATCCCATCACTCCTTCAACCTCACTGATTGAATCACTGATTGAGTACCTGAAGGAATATCGCGTCACGCCGGAAGGCAAGGCCACTTTTGCCGTGGTGCAGGCGGAAGACGAACTGGCGGCGATCGGCATGGTTCTGGGCGCCGGCTGGGCCGGAGCGCGGTCCATGACTTCTACTTCCGGGCCGGGAATTTCACTGATGAGGCGAATTCGTTGGCCTGGGATATTACGCGGAATTGCCGGGAGTAATTTTTGACGTGCAGCGCGTGGGGCCTTCCACGGGATTGCCGACGCGCACCATGCAGGGCGACATTCTCTCCGTGGCGTTTCTCTCCCACGGTGATACCAAACACATGATGCTGCTGCCCGCTTCGGTGAGCGAGTGCTTCACCATGGCCATGGAAGCGTTCGAACTGGCGGAGAAATTCCAGACGCCGGTGTTCGTGATGCTGGACCTTGATCTCGGCATGAACAACTGGACCAGCACTCCGTTTGCCTTTCCAGACAAGCCCCTGGACCGGGGCAAAGTCCTGAGCGCGGAAGAGCTGAAGAAGCTGGGCGGATTTGCCCGCTATAAAGACGTGGATGGTGACGGGATTCCGTATCGCACCTTGCCTGGGACCGATCATCCGGCGGCGGCCTATTTTACCCGCGGCAGCGGACATAACGAGAAGGCGCAATACAGTGAGCGTCCGGAAGACTACAAGAACAACGTTGACCGGCTGGCGCGCAAGTTTGATACGGCGCGCAAGTTTGTGCCGGCCCCGGTAAAAGAAGCTGACGGCACATCGAACATTGGAATCCTCGCATTTGGCACCACGCACTGGGCGCTGGTGGAAGCGCGCGATCAACTGGAAAAAGAACACGGCATCAAGACTGACTATCTGCGTCTGCGCGCGTATCCCTTCAACCAGGACGTGCACGATTTCATCAAGCGCCATGAGCGTATTTATATTGTTGAGCAGAACCGTGATGGACAGATGCATGAACTGATCAAGCTGGATATCGCGGCCGATCAGGTAACCAAGCTGCGCAAGGTGCTGCACTATAACGGGCTGCCAATTGATGCGCGGTCAGTCACTGAAGATATCAGGAACCAGGAGGGCAAGTAATGTCAGCAACGCCAACCACGCCACCGGCGGGGCCCAAAACCAATCATGCAGGCTTGACAGTGCTTGATTATCGCGGCGGCAAAAGCACCCTGTGCGCGGGCTGCGGACATAATGCCATCTCTGAACGCATTATTGATGCCGCCTATGAGATGGGCATCCAGCCGGAGAAGCTGGTGAAGCTGAGTGGGATTGGCTGCTCTTCAAAGAGCCCGGCGTACTTTGTTAACCGCGCGCACGGTTTCAACGCCGTGCACGGCCGCATGCCTTCCGTAGCCACGGGCGTCTCGCTGGCTAATCACAAGGTCATGCTGTTGGGAATCTCAGGCGACGGTGACACGGCCTCCATCGGAGTAGGACAATTTGTTCATCTCATGCGGCGAAACCTGCCCCTGATTTACATCATTGAAGATAACGGCGTTTACGGTCTTACCAAGGGCCAGTTCTCAGCCACCGCCGATGTGGGGGCGAAGTTGAAGACCGGCGTTGTGAATGACCTTCCGCCCATTGACACCTGCGCCATGGCGATCCAGTTGGGCGCAACATTTGTGGCGCGTTCATTCTCCGGCGACAAAAAGCAGCTTTTGACGCTCTTGAAAGCCGCGCTGGCGCACAAAGGCACGGTGATGATTGACGTGATCTCGCCCTGCGTGACCTTCAATGATCATGAAGGTTCCACCAAGTCATACAAGTACCTGAAAGACCATGACGAGCCGGTGCAGGAAATCGGATTTGTGCCGCATTTTGAAAACATTGATGTTGATTACGATCCCGGAACCACAACGTTGGTAAAGATGCACGATGGTTCGTCACTGCGTCTGCGCAAGCTGGAACATGATTACGATGCCACCAACAAGCGCGCCGCGCTGGATCTGATGGGCGCATCACATGAAAACGGCGAGGTCCTGACCGGCGTGCTGTACCTGAACACCAAGGCCCCCAGTTTTACGGATTTGCTGAACGTAGTGGATCAGCCTCTGGGGCAGTTACCCGAAAGCATGGTGCGGCCTGGAAGAAAGCCCTCGACGAAATCATGGCGGAATTGCAGTAACACGGTTTTTCTGGAAATGTTTTCTGGAAATGTTTTCTGCAAATAAAGATGGCAGGCTGCTGTAATCAGCCTGCCATTTTTTACGTTCGCTTGACTACTAGGCTGCCAGCGGATCGTCTTTTTCCGAATTCTGGTTTTCCTTCTGCCGCTCGCCGGGGTCCTGATCGTTCATGGTTTCAATGTCTCCCTCGGGCTCATCGGGCTCGGGCTCTTTCACCCGAGAAGGGTTCCTGAGTTGTTCTTCCTTCTTGTCTTCCCTGCGTTGTTCCTGGTCAGTTGGCTGTTTCATAATCCCCTCATGATCCAACCAACATGAGAAGGGGAATGGCCGCGAAAAGGATGCTTTTATGCGCCTGCGGGCGTGAGTTGAATACGAGTGGTACGGGCATTTCCATTGCAACTTTTACCGCAATTACGGGTCTAGACATATAACGAGCAGTTGTGGGGGAAGGGTTCTGAGGGAAGGACACCTTTTTACTGCATCCTAAAGTAAGGGAAGTAAGAACGGCTGCGCTAACCGGCGTGGCCGTTCTTATTTCTGGTCGCTTCTGAAAAATCCGCTGGTTCACGCGGGCTCGGCGCGTGTCCGGCGCTTGCCCTTGTTCTTGCGCCCGTCGAAAGTCGCCAGCAGCGCAGCCTTTGAAATGGATGCTCATTGTTCCTGAAATCTTTTCTCCAAAAATGTTTTCCACTAGAATCCATGCATGTCAAATTCCGGACCGCTGTTCAAGCCGTATGACACGCTGGTGAAAATTGAGCTGGGTGATAAGCAGTTTGAAGTACCGGCCGGCAATATGCTTCTGCGGGCGTTTCAATTTCTCTCGCCGGAAGACATTTCCTACGGGCGTTTCTGCTGGAATGAAGAATGCCAGTATTGCCGTGTGAGTTTTGATGCGGGTCCGGGAACGCCGATGCGAACCGCTCTTTCCTGCAAATTGATGGTTCAGGGTGGAATGCGAATTTCAGAGGTGGCTCAGGAATTGAAATATTGCTTGCGGAAGCTGGAGCTGAACGTAAAGACAAAGCCGCAGCCCTGAGGCCGGGATCAGGAGAGGGAAGTGCTATTTATGGCTCGGCGAAGGGCGTGACGGTCTGGAGGCCGCACCCGCAGCCCCCAGTTTGCTGAGTCTTTCCTTGGCCTGGATCGCTTCCGGGCTCTTCGGATAACGCGACATCAGGCTGCGCAACTCCTGCACCGCGGCATCGCGCTTTCCGAGTTCCAATAACGCGTAACCCTTCTTCAACTGGGCAGCCGCGCCCTTGTTGCCGCCGGGAAACTGGTCCAGAACTTTGTTGTAGGAATCCACTGCTCCGGCGTAATTTCCCTGGCGATATTGAATTTCTCCCAGGTAGAACTGTGCGTTGCCGGCAAGATCAGTATTGCCATAGACCTGGACGTATTGCGCGAATTCCTGCGCGGCCAGATCGTTTTTGCCTGCGTTATAGTCGCCGAGCGCGCTGTTATAAAGCATGTCTGCGGGAGGCGCTTGTGATTTCGCGGAGCCGCCTGCTCCCGGCGCAGCGCCTGGTTGTCCCGTGGACGGGGCCACAATGTTCTGCTGGGCCGCCTGCATGTCATCCAGTTGTTTGCTCACCTTCACCAGCCGCGCTTTCAATTCGTCCACCGAATCATGCAGCGCCTGCACCTGGCCGGAAATCTGGTCCACTTTGCTGGCAGCGTCATTCGTCTGCGCACCCAGGGATTTTTGCAGGTTCTGGACGGCAGCGCCCATCTTGTTCACATTGTCAGTCTGTTGGGTGACCAGGTCACGCATTGCGCCCATGCGTTCGTCAAAAGACTGCTGCATGCGGGCCATGTTGTCCTGCATGATCTGGAGTTGTGTCTGGATCTGGATGAGCTGAGATTTTGTATTCTGCGCGGCCAGTGGTTGGACCATACAGGCGGCAAATGCAAGCGTGATGAGCAGGACAGCAAAGTTTTGTATCTTCATAAACATTTAACTCGTTAGATGCAGAATGGCTGATGGTTCAGCGAAGTTTTTAACCGCGCCGTTTTACGGCGGCGTTCTTTACAACAATAATTCTAAAGTAGGCGATGGCTTTACAGTAGGACGATTGCGGGGTTGGGGTTAACACAAAGTATGCCAGTCATAAGAATGCCGGACGGGCTTAAGGGCCCGTCCGGCAATTTGGTCCAGTGCAACTGTTTAATGCAACCCTGTTTAATGCAACTCTGTTTAATGCAACAACGTGAAGTGATCATGCCGGTTCTTCTGCCAGCAAGCTTCGTTGGCTTCAGTGCATACCGGTTTTTCCTTGCCGTAGCTGATGGTCTTGAGTGCATCGGCGCCCACGCCGCCCTGGGCCAGTGCCTGGCGGGCTGCATCGGCGCGCTTTTCACCCAGCGCCAGGTTGTATTCGGTTGAGCCACGTTCATCGCAGTTGCCCTCGATCTGGACTTTCCAGTTCGGGTGTGCGCGCATTACTTCGGCCAGGTGGGCCACGACCTGCTGTGAATCCGGACGCAGATCGGCTTTGTCATAGTCGAAGTAAATGTCCTGCGCGGCCTGGGCGAAGAGCTGGTCGTCCGTGACCTGCGGCGTTGGTACGGGAGTTGGAGCAGGGGTCGGGGCCGGCGCCGCGACGGCTACCTGTGCCGTGGCATCCTGCGTTCCGCCCGCGCCCTTGGCGGTGAGGTGATACGTGGTGGTCTGTGTCGGTGATACTGTCTGCGAACCGCTGGCGTTCACCTTCTGCCCATCCAGTTGAACGTCATCGGCGCCATCCGTGGTCCAGGTCAGCGTGGAAGATTGCCCAGGCTGAATGGATGTCGGGTTGGCGGAGAGCGTTGCGCTCACTGGTTTTGGCGGCGGAGTTGGCGGCGCCGGTGGCGGTTTCTTCTTACAGCCGCTGACCATCATCAGCAGCGCGATCATACCCACGATTAAAATCCAGCTTTTTCTATTCACCTCATGTCCTCCAAAGACAATTGCGATTCTAGTGATCGCTAGTTCACATAATTACGCTACCGATAACTCCAGTTAGGCTGCGTGTTGCGGCCCTCCCGGGTAAGCTGTTGCAGGTGCGTGCCATCGGCCAGCACGCTCCAAACCTGTTCCGTATGGCTCCTGTTTGACTGGAAAACTATATGACGTCCATCGGGCGACCAGGAAGGAAAATCGTTTCGCCCACCGTCATGGGTCAATTGTACGATCTGTCGTGATGCGATATCCATCACGTAAATGTCCGCCCCGCCCAGGATACCCGGGCCGTAATTTCTTACCCAGGAAAAAGCCAGAAGCAGCCCATTTGGCGACCATGATGGAGAAACAGCATAACCCTGGTCGGTGATTCGAATCACGTTACTTCCGTCGCTGTCCATGATGTAGATTTGCGGCAGGCCGGTACGCCCGCTTACGAAGGCGATCTGCGCGTTCGTTTTAGGGTTGAAAACCGGCGAGATATCAGTCTTGCCGTTGCTCAACCTTTTGGCCCCCGCGCCGGATGCATCGGCAATGAATATCTCAGAAGCGCCGGTACCCATGGATGAGGAAAACGCTAGTTTAGTCCCGTCAGAACTCCACGCGGGAGAATAGTTGCCGCCTCCAAACTTCGGGAAGCTCACGGTGCGGCCCAGGTCCAGCGAGTACATCATGATCTGCCATGAATTGGTCAATCCGCTGAAAGCCAGACGCGTGCCGTCCGGTGAAATACGAGGAGATAGAGCAATGGATCCTAATTTAGTCAGTTGCTGCTGGCGGGCGCCATCATAGTCCATGGACCAGACTTCTTTGTGTCCGCTGCGCGTGCTGATGAAATAGATTTTGCTTTCGGTTGGACCGGGAACGCCGCCCAGCCGGGTGATGATCTCATTGGCGAAGCGGTGGGCGATTACGCGGGCATTGTCAGAGGTCGCATCTTCTTTATATTGCTTGCCCAGTATCTGCGGAGAGACTGTGTTTTTCACATCGTAGAGCCAGCCTTGCACCTCAACCTTGCCGCTGGCAACGCCGAGATTACCGAAGGCAACCATGGCGGCGTTCGGCGGCGGATTGCCCCATGTCTCCAGCTTGATGTCATTGGGAAAGCCCGGATTGCCGGCGGGATAAAAGCTCTTGGCCACCATCTCAAATATCCCTGAGTTATCCAGGTCATACCACAGCGTTTCATTGAACACCGAAAGTAAAGGACCATTGCCGGGGTCAGTGTTGGCCGGCTTAAAATCCGGCACGGCCATGCGAATGGGCGCGCCGCGGTTGGTGCCGGTACGGATCCAGTCCTGGGCGCTCGCTTTTGTTGCCGGCAGAAGTGCCAGAAACAGAAGAAGCGCGAAGCTTGCGGTGACGGTTTTACATGCAGTCCGCTTCAGCCCGGCTTGAATAACGATGGCTTTGTTCAACATGCCTCCACTTCTTACTTTGTATAGTCGAACCAGAATTCAACAGACACCTTGTTGCCGGGATACTCAGGCGGCAGGGGTCCAAAATCACTGCGTTGCACGGCGCGCATGGCCAACTGATCGAGTGAAGGAACGCCGCTGGATTGTTCTATCTGCACGTGCGTTGGCGACCCATCTTTCAGGATGTCGAAAGTGATGTAAACGCGATGCGCATTTTCCACGTCCGGCTTAAACCAATTCCGTGAGACCGTCTGGTTCACGCGCTGCACGTAATAGGCGAAGCGAGAACCGAACGATGCGTCCTGGAAGCTGAAGCCGCCTTCGGTATGGGGTGCGCTGAAGCTGCCATAGGGGCCGCTGACTGGACCGCGCTCGCCATACGGTACGGCTGTATCTTCCGGAGTGGGCACCGGACGCGGTGGACGAGCCACGCTCGCCGTCACCTTTTGTTGCGGCTTGGGCTTCACCTTAATGTCTTTGTTGGGAATGGAAATACCATCTTCGGTTTCCTGCGGCTTGGGTTGCGGCTTGGTCTCAGTCACGCCCTTGGAATCATTGGCGACGATGTTTTTTGATTCTTCCACGTGGGGAATCGGCAGGGCGGAGGCGCTGACCAGCGTAGCGTTGACTGCGTCACCGGTGTTCTGGCCCCAGTTGATGCCCTTGCTCGGCGTGAGTACATACCCGACAAGCAGGATGCTGCCGGCAAGGAACAGGTGAAAGCCCGCCGAGAGGAACAACGGTCTTTTCCACTGCTCCCGTTCATAGAACAGGTTGGAACGGACAAATGCCATATTGCTATTTGATCTTCGGAATCTGCGCGGCTTCGGTCACGATGCTTACGTTGGTGATACCGGCGGCTTTGACAGTAGCCATCACAGTAGCGAATGCGCCAAAGGCCACATCCTGATCGGCGCGGACATAAACTGACTGGCCGCGCGGATCGCGAATTTTCTGGTGCAGCATGGCGCCCAAATCGTCAAGTTTCACATGATCGTTGCCAAGATAAACTTCCTGGCCCTTGGTAATGCTGATGACCAATCGCTCTTCAGAAATATCCTTGACCTGCTTCGTCTTGGGCACGTTGACTTCAATGCCAGATTGCAGGACCGGCGCGGTCACCATGAAAATGATCAGCAGCACCAGCACAACGTCAACAAACGGGGTGATGTTGATCTCTGATAGCGAACTCTGGGTGCGACCGTTCTTTGCCGTGAACGCCATCAACGCACTCCCGTCGGGATCCCGGTGGTGCGTTCAATGAAGTTCAGAATCTCCAGGGAAAAATCATCCATGCGCGCGCCAAACTCGCGAATGGAACTGGTGTACTGGTTGTAAGCGATAACGGCGGGAATAGCGGTAAACAGTCCGGCGGCCGTGGTGATCAACGCTTCAGAAATTCCGGGAGCAACGGCGCGCAGCGTGGCAGCGCCGGCATCGCCCAGACCGTGAAATGCGTCAATGATGCCCCATACAGTGCCGAACAGGCCAATGAAGGGCGTGACCGCGCCGGTGGTTGCCAGCAAAGGCAGGCGGCGTTCCAATCGCGTTAGCTCTTCTGAAGATGCAATTTGTGCCGCGCGCTGCACAGCCACGATGTTGCCTTCGCCCTGACGCCGATATTCTTCATACGCATTCTCAAAAACCGGCACCAGGGGGCTGGGCTTGAATTGCTCTGACACGGCTGCAATATCCTGTAATCTGTGGGCCTTGCGAAACGCGCGCAGAAATCTGCCACTCTGTGTCCGCGCTCTTTTCAACGATGACCATTTGGAAAGGATGATGGACCAGGACAGAATGCTGAAGATAAACAGGATTAGAAGGACCGTTTGGGCCACTGGCCCCGTTTGGCGCACCAGATTGATGATTTCGCCGCCTACAAAGAAGCCGATCTGAGTTGTGTGAATCATTGCAAACCTAACTGCCTCTATCAGTTACATTTTGACCGTAACATCCCAAAATGCTCCCGTCAAACGGGTGAATCCTTTGCTTCAACAGGACTAAGAAGGGGTTACGTGGCTGTGCGGGGAGTCCGCGAGCATTAATCTTTAATCAGAACGGCACGTCGCGCACCTGGATGCGGAAAATTTAAAGGACTTAACTCCGTCCCGCATGTGGGGGGTATCTTCCCTGACAATGTCCTTTAGCAGACGTGACGCTGTTCGAGTGGACAGCCACGAAATACACTGCCGTGTACCTGAACGCGAAGCACGAAACCACATTCCGCCGCAAACCGGCATCATAGACGCGGTTTTGGCGAGGCTTACAAACACAGGCTGGTGAACCGGTTCCAATGCAGGATGATATATATGCCAGGATGATATATATGGAAGATGAGATGAAAAAGATCCGGCTGGCTGCTGTCTCTCCACAATTCTGAACTGCGGCTTTTTTCACGCCGCGTATTTCAGCGCAGGTATCGGTGCGCGAAAATCAATCCTCAGCACCTGCCGCGCAACAGCCAAGGCCACGCCAACGCCAGCTCCGTCTGCGGCAGCCGAAGAACCGGGAGTATCGCCCAAAGCGACGCCCCGAGTCCTACGCCTGCCCGGTCCAAAACGCAATCCTCTGTTTCCACCTCGTACACTGCGCCCAGCAATACCGTGGGCAATGCAGCATCACCGGTGTGTCTTTGCGTGAAGGGCAAGGCAAAATATTTCGCCACTGAGTCATTCCGGCCCGGGATTTATCCCGTGGCAGCGGTTTACACCGCTTACACCATGGCGAATCCGCCCAACGCGTATCCCCCGGAATGGCGGCAGGGATTCCATGGATTTGCCCGCAACTACGGCGACTTCATGGCGAGCTGGGCATCAGTGCAAGGAGCGAAATTCGTGGTGGCGACTGCGGTTCATGAAGACCCGCGCTATTTTCCATCGAAGAGTAAAAACTTTTTCGCGCGCACATTCAACGCGGCCCGGTTCGCGGTTATTGACCGTAGTGACATGGGCAATCCCAGGCCGGCGCTGTCGAACATTGCGGGAGCGTTTGCCGGAGGCTTCGTCGGCAACGCCTATTTGCCTGACCCGTATGCGAATTTTTCTCATGGCCTGAGCCGCAGCGGATTTGCTCTGCTTGGCTTTGTCACCAGTAACCTGGCTGATGAGTTTCATCCCGAAATTCACAAGATTGCCCGGAAACTGCATCTACCGCTGATTGGAAGATAGGTATTGAAGATCAGAGCGGAATTTTCGTCGAGCAGTAAATTCATTCCCACGGAGTCGCCATGCCCCAATATCACTGTCTTATCCAACAGGGTCATCTGAGCGCGGAAAAGAAGGCTGAAGTTGCGCGGTGAAATTACCCGCGTCCATTGCGAGCTTACCGGCGCCCCCAGTCATTTTGTTCACGTCATTTTTCGTGAGGTGGCGATCGGAGACTGGTTCACGGCGGAAAAAGCATCCTCTTTCTCCATCGTCAATGGATTCATTCGCGCCGGCCGCGGCGATGAGCAAAAGCAAAAGCTCATGGCCCGGATTTCCAGTGGCTGGAGCAAGGTTACCGGGCAGACGGAAAGAGAACTGGTGGTGACCCTGACTGACATCCGTTCAGAAACATGGATGGAGGCTGGACAATTGATGCCGCAACCTGGTGGCGAGAAGGAATGGTTCGCGCGCCTGGGGCTGAAAATCTGAATGCGCGCAAAAACTGCGTTCTTCACCATGATTTCATCGCCCAGGCAGCTCTGAATGATGGAGTTCGGAGAGGACCCGTTATGCGGATTTGCCCCTCCCATACCGTGCTACCATGGTAGTGGTTGTTTGATTGTTCTCTCGCTAGATAGACTTCGCCGCCTTTCCTGACGCCCTGCCTATTTCTGCTGAGTACAGTTTCATCACATTACGTCCGAAGGAAACTCGAACCATGAAAATTTTTGTAGGCAATTTCTCTTTCAGCACCACCGAAGATGATTTGCGGACGCTGTTTGCGCCATTCGGCAACATTGACACAATCTCAGTCATTACTGACCGCACAACGGGGCGTTCGCGCGGATTCGGGTTTGTGGAAATGGGCGACCGGGGACAGGCGGAAAAGGCAATTGAGGCGTTGAACGGAACCCAGTTCGGCGGACGCAGTTTGAATATCAATGAAGCGCGTCCCAAGGCCGATAGTGGCGGTGGCCACGCGGCCCGCGTTCCGGCGGCGGTGGACGGGCGGCGGCAGCCGTGATGATTATTCCGGCCACGCGCGCCAGCCCAGGGAGCCACGGTGGTAGGAGCAACTGGATTGAGCGGAACAGCGCGAAGAATGCGCAATGTGAGCGAAAACGCTCCGGTCAGAAAATCGATCGTGATGAGCGTTGTGGTTTGCAGCGAGTGTGGGGAGCGGTTCGCCATCAGTCACGAACCTGCTTCCCAGGACGCTGCGCTGGCAGGCCGCCAGGCCGCCTGGCTGCGTGAAATCTTCACCTGGGACCACATTCAAGAGACCAAACATCGCGGTTCTATCTCACTGCCGGCTGCTGAAGAGATCAAATAACTCGTTTGTTCTGAGCACGGCAACCCGGGCCCATTACCTTCGTGTGTTCCAGGCACAAGTGAATGCACAATATGTGTTACACTAAAGTTGCTTTAGGTTAACGGTTGCAGGGTTTCATTCGATCGAGATCTTATCGAGGGATTCCCACCCAAAGGATTATCCTCCGCTTTTCTGAAGCCCAAATCCAATATATCGGCATGAGATCACTCTGCCCAGACGTTTATAAACGTCTCGCCGGAACGGCGCCGACAAAGAAAGCAACATAAGTTTAAGAATGGTTCTTTTTACAGAACTACCAATCTCTCCCTATCTACAGAGCCGTCTAGCCACGGCACAATTCATCAACCCAACCCAGGTACAGGAAGCGGCGATTCCGCCCGCCATGCTGGGTAAAGATATTCTTGCCACCGCCCAGACGGGCACCGGCAAGACCCTGGCATTCCTGGTCCCAATCATTGAAAAATTGCTGGCGCAGCCGGCAAAGGGAATTCAGACGCTGGTACTGGTTCCTACGCGCGAACTGGCCATGCAGATCAACACTCAATATGATCAATTGCGCGGAAATAAAATTCCAGCGGCCGCGCTCCTGATCGGCGGAAATTCTGAGCGCGCACAATTGCAGACACTGCGCCGCGGGGCGCGCATGATTGTTGCCACACCCGGACGTTTTGAAGATCTGCTCGATCGCAGAATGTTCGACCTGAAAACAGTGAACACCCTGATCCTTGACGAAGCCGACCGCATGCTGGACATGGGATTTATTCCCTCAATCCGGCGCATTGTGGCGCAACTTCCTCGCACGCGCCAGACCATGTGTTTTTCGGCGACTCTTGATCCTGCCGTCGCACACCTGGTGGAAGATTACGTGAAGAATCCGGTACGCCTGTCCTTCGGATCGACCCGCAAAGCTTCATCCAGCGTGGAACTGGTGGCGTATGAAGTGGCCGCCGACCAGAAGCTTCCTTGCTGCGCCGGTTGCTGGAAGAACAGGACGGCAGCAGCCTGGTTTTCGTTCGCACCAAGCGCGCAACCGAGCGGCTGGGGCAGAAACTGAAACAGAGTGGAATGCACGTTAGCGTAATTCATGGTGACCGTACGCAGGCCCAGCGAACCAGCGCACTCACGTCATTTCAGCAGGGCAAGTCAAAAATTCTGATCGCGACAGATGTTGCGTCCCGTGGCATACACGTGGACAACATTGCGCAGGTCATCAATTATGATCTGCCGGCGATTGCCGAAGACTTCATCCATCGCGTAGGCCGCACCGGCCGCGCCGGATTGCTGGGCAGCGCCGTCACATTCTTTACTCCGCTGGAGCGCTCGGACTTGAACTCACTGGAACGCAATCTGCAACTCAAGATCAAGCGTGTTCGTGCGGAATCTGATCTGCAACGCGAAGAACGAGTGAAGCCGATCGACGTTTCCACGTTTGTGCCGGTGCCGGTGAAACCCGGTTCCAAGACAATGCGCTTGCCTGGCGAAGTCTTACAGCGCCACGTATAAGGAAAATCAAAGGTCGCGATCTTTGGAGCTGTGCTGCAGGCACATGTCCCAAAGCTGCGGACCTTTTAGTTTTTATTTGTACGTAAATCTACGGCGAGTGCGCGGTGTTAAGGCCAAAAGAGCGTATGATCTGAATGGCTCTTTTCCAAAGACACGCACATCCCCACGCGC
>CAWGRA010000036.1:0-37045 GCA_963824835.1 Terriglobia bacterium
CCCTCCTCGTGAACCGAGCATCAAACCAGTTGGGGATGAACGCGCTCCTCGTCGCCTCAGCGCAGCTTATGCGTCGCGTAAGCGATCGCGCCACATGCCTTGAACGACCGGCGCGTCTTTTCGGGCGCGGTATCTCGGTGACGATGCGAAAGCCGTGGCGCTCGTAGAGGCGCGTGTTCTCCGGCTTCGAATTGTCGAGGAAGGCCGGCATCTTTTCCTCATCGACGCGCTTCAGGGTCGCTTCGAGAATGGAAGAGCCAAGTCCCCGCCCGCGCAATTCCGGCGCGACGCCGACGAAGAAGAGATCCCGGTGACTGCGGCGGGTGGTGCTCTTCCATTGCCTCGCCGAGCGCCATCACCCGCGTCAGCGCGACCGGCGATCTGGAGCAGGCGCGGGAACATGCGCAGCATCCGGCCAGTCCGGCACGGCCAGCGAGGTGAGACTCGGAGGGCGGCAGCCACACGGCGGCGGCGTTGAAGTCGGGCGCGACAAACACGGCGTCGTGCGGCGCCGACTGCTCGCCGATCGCGAAATTCATATAGGTCGCGAGCGCTGCATCGTGTTTCGGGCCAGCACAAAGTCCCAGCCCATCACGGGGTGGTCGGCAAAGGCGCGCGCCATCAACGCCGCGACAGCGGGGATTTCGAATGCTTGCGCCTTGCGCGGGTTTGCCGCCGCGACACGGGCCGCTTGCGCCGCCTCATGATCGGTCACGCTCATCAGATTTTCTCGCTGAGGCGGATCGCGAGGCGGCAGCCCGCCTTCGCCGGGCGGTCAGGACGGGATAGCCGGCCGCCTCGTTCGCGCCCTCAGCCCGCGCCTCGTCGCGATGGGCGATCTCGTCGGCGCGGAATTCGGCGACGGCCGCTTCCAGTTCGCTGTCGCCGTCCGTTGAGGGCCATCTCTGTGCCAGCGTAGTGTTCGTCGATCACCTCTTCGACCGCCGCCGTACAGGCCAACGCCGCCTTCTCGCCCATCAGGGCGGTGGAGCGGCACCGGGCGGAGCGGCGCGCGCCACACCGGCCCGAGCGCAGTCGGACGCACGCGCCGTTCAGCGATGAGCTTGTCGAAGGCTGCGAGGTGGTCGCCTTCCTGCGCGCCGCCATGGCCGAATCGGCCCAGCGGTCTCCCGGTAGCCGGGCTGTGCGCAGGCACGGCGAGTTGACCCTGATAGGATGCGGACCGCGCCGTATTCGCCGGCGTGATCCACCCGGATCATCGCCGCGATGTTGCCCGGCGCAGGGGCGTTGCTGCGCGTCGTGCCAGGACGGGGCGGCGTGCGCCGGGTCGCGCGGTCATGCGCGGAAGCGGGCTCTCAGTTGCCCCTGGACCATGCCCAAAACGCGAGCCCCGCAAGGCCGAGGGACAAGACGCCGTTCCATCCGGCCATCGAGAGGCCGAGAAAGCCCAGCTGGCTTGGTCGCATTGCACCACCTTGGTGTCGCGCATGCCCTGGACCAGGTCGCCGACGTCGTTGACCAGCGGCGCCAGTGTTCCGCCGCACTCGGTCGGGCCAAGCCGTGGTGGCCATGTTCTGGTTGTGTTGTTCTGTTGTTGTCTCGTTGCCTACTTACTGGCTCAGTTGCGTCTTGCTGCCCTTCGCCAAACCTTCACGAAGCACGGTTTGAGCGCGAGCCGGTCCAGCGGTAATCACCACCACTTCGCCGCCATGCTTTTCTTTTTGCCGCAATGCCTCTTCCAGGGCGTACGCGTCGGGTTCGTTCACTTCGTAGGAGACGTCATCGCGGATCCACGTGGCGCTTTCATTCAACTTCAGCGGAGCGTCTTTCTGCGGGACCTGCTTCATGCAGACCAGAATCTTCATAAGTTATTCATTCCTGAGTGCCGAAACCTGTGTACCGGAAACTTAGATGTAAAAAACGGACCCAATGTCAGGCCGGAGACCTGGGATAAAACCAGTCAGTATAAATGATGGACGGGAAGATAACACTTTCCACGGAGGCCCGGATTTGGTAATTGAGTAATTTGGTAAACGGGTAATTGAAAATCGGGACACCTCACCGCTGATGAACGCAGATCAAAAACCAAATTCAGGGGAAGACTCAATAGCCATTAATCTTTGAACAGACATAGATCAGTGTCATCTGTGTAAGTCAGCGGTAAGAGTCTCTGGGGTTTATCCGCGCTCATCCGCGTGAATCCGCGGCAAAAAGCTTTTGCCTCTATGATCGAGGAACGCCACTGACTGCACCCCGGCGACCTCAAACCTTTTGCGGCAACGCATGTTCTTGCACATCACCATGTCATCGCGACGAACCATATAGGACTGCGCCTTGGCGAACTTGGCGCGGTCGCGTTCATCGGCACGTCCCGGTAGTTGCCGTTTCTTGGTCCGCACCAGCCAGTTCAATTCATACTCGTTGGCGGTACGGCAGCTCGGACACGTCAAGGTGTGCGGCTTCCTGGCTTCCTTCTCGTCGAAAAAATCGCGCTCGTCCATTTGACACCATGATAACCATAAAGCCGGTTCGCATGAAAGCAGGGCCTGGAACGCTGGGCCATTTCGGGCCAAAGCGAGCTTCCTTGCGCCAATATCACGCCAGTCCATTTAAAGCGGCTAAGCGTGAACGAATCGCCGGCATCTGTCATGTTGAGCGGAGTCGGCGCGCAGGCGACGACGCAGTCGAAACATCCCGGTGCAGCCAGTTGTAAAAATGCCGATACGGGGAGTTCTAGCGAAAGTGCTCATTGTTTCATCTCAATCAATGCACGGGGAAATCCGGGGGAAAACGCCTTGTTGCTGCATCGTCAAAATTTGATCTTCGGGATGTTTCAACTCCAAGACGCGATCAATACGCGTGTCTTTTCGCTCAACATGACATGGTTTTGAGGGTATTCATTGAACCGATAATCTAACGGTGTGACGGGCCTTTCCCTAAACAGGCGGGTTTTCCTTAGTTCTGTTGCGTGCCGTCTGTGGTTAAATCTTCCTTGCCATGCCGAAAAAGAAGAAAAAGAAAACCTTCAGCGCCACCACGGCGGTCAAGACCATGTCACGTGCGGCCATCGGCAGGGTCCCATCGGTCAAGCGGGTGGAAAGTCCCAAACGAGTCAAGAAGGAAAAGCACAAGCCGTCAATCGACCGCCTGATCGAGGATGCGGAATAGGGTTTTCAGTCAGGCATTCGTGTTGACTTCCCGATCTCGGCGCCCTCGTGCGATACATTGTGTCCTTGGTTACCGGATTTTGACGTTTCCAATTACCCGATTACAAAATTACTCAATTACCAAATCCACATTACTCAATTACCAAATCCACCAGGGGGTACCCCCCGTCACTTATTCCAATCATCCCAATTTGGCGTAGATTTCAGCGATGCTCGTGTGGAACAGCCGCCCTCGGCTGTTCGGATTCTCTCCATGCTCCTTTGAGTCCTTTGGTTACCCGACTTTGGCCTTTCCAATTACCCGATTACCAAATTACTCAATTACCAAATCCACCAGGGCTGTTCGGATTCTCTCCGTGCTCCTTTTGTGTCCCTTGGTTGCCGGGCTTTGGCCTTTTCAATTACCCGATTACCAAATTACTCAATTACCAAATCCACCAGGGGTACCCCCGTCACTTATTCCAATCATCCCAATTTGGCCTACACTTCAGGACTTCACGCCAATGCTCGTGCTGGATCCACGTCTCCGCGCCTCCGTGGTGTTCGGTGTTCGGTTTTGCTTTGGCCATTCCCAATTACTCCCGATTACCAAGTTACTCAATTACCAAATCCACATTACTCAATTACCAAATCCACATCACTATGCCTCATCTCGCACGCCGAAACAACTAATCTAAAGTTTAGGAAATCTTCAAGCCACTAGCCACGCCGCCGACTCTGCGCTACAACTAACTATCATGACCCACGCTCAACTGGTCCGTATGGGAGAACACTGGCTCCGCACCCGATATCGTTGCGGAATCGTCCTCTCTGAACAGTCCTGCGCCAGCGGAGAAACCCCTGACGTGATCGGCTGGAAGGGCAAGAACCGCTCCGTGCTGATTGAGTGCAAAATCTCCCGCGCTGACTTCCTCGCCGACCGGGAAAAGCTCTACCGCAAAGACCCATCGCAGGGCATGGGATGTGAGCGTTTCTACCTTGCGCCCGCGGGCATGATCTCCGCGCAGGAATTGCCCAAAGGCTGGGGACTGCTGGAATCAAAGGCGCGGGAAGTTCGTCTTGTCGTAAAGCCGGCGCGCAACAGCCAGCGCTGTGAAGCCGGCCTCATGTGGGAGATGAACCTGCTTCTGGCCAGCTTGCGCCGGGTGGAAGTCCGTATTGAGCCCCAGACTATCACTGAATTCCTTAAATGGAAGAACCGCCTCATTGAATACAACGGCGGACGTCTGCCTGAAGGCGTCGTCTCGCCTGAAGCCGAACCCAACGTCCACCTGCTTTCCTGAGCCAAATCATTAGCGTGGTCTAAAACCTCGCGCGGTGGAGCAGGCATTTATGCCTGTGGAAAAAGAGACACTTCCCGGGCTTTAGCCACTGGGGTCAGACGGCACTCCTGAGATCCACATATCTTTAACCGCCTTTAACCCACGGATGGGCAAATGCGCGTATGATAGTCCGGTCTTCCGGCGCTGCAAGTGAGCGCACCTTTCCGGGAGCTTTTTTCGTTGCCCGGGTCCTGGGCCCCTTCCAAAATCACGACGGAACAACGGAGTCCCACCATGAAAAAAATTGCTTCCTTGATCGTTTGCCTTGCTTTTCTGGCGGTCGCGTCCGCCTCTGATCGCAATGAGCGCGATTTCAACCTCTTTGAGTTCAACCGCATGACGCCTGTAGTGCCGCCTTTCACCGGCAACGCCAATCCAGTCCGCAACCTGGGCGGAGGCGGCGCACCCTGGCAAATCACTTCAGGAAATGCGGAGCTGGACAGCACCGGAAAACTTGAAGTCCACGTAACCGGTCTGGTACTGGTCGGCACCGGGGCCAACCCGATTGCAAACTTCGCCGCCATCCTGAGCTGCCAGAGTATTGACCCCGTCACCAAAACTCCCAGCATCGTGAACCTGGTGGCAGCGACCGCTCCGGCTACCACCACCGGCGACGCCGAGATTGAAGGCCGCGTCACCTTGCCCAGCCCGTGCATCGCGCCCATCGTGTTCGTGGCGATTCCCGCCACCGCCACCGCCCCGGCAAGATGGCTCGCCGCCAGCGGCTTCTAAGTAAAGTTTGAAATTTTCAGCATCATCAGCAAGAGCCCTGCTTCATCAACATTGAAGCGGGGTTTCTTTTTCCAAGACTCGAAAATCAGGACCACTCGGGGTGGAAGCAGGCGATCCCAGATACTGGCACTGAAGCGTCATATTCCCCCTTAGACCTTACTCAGATCCGCGAGTGAACTCAATACGTTGCTCTTAAGCGCTCGTTCTTTCATCATCACAAAAAACACCGGAACCAAAATCAGGACATGGATGGTTGAGGTAATCATGCCACCCACAATCGGCGCCGCTATGGGTTTCATTACGTCCGAGCCAATGCCGGTTTCCCACAAAATTGGTACCAGGCTGGCCAACACGGCTGTGACGGTCATCAGCTTGGGACGGAGCCGCCGCACCGCTCCTTCGATCGTCGCCTCCTCAATCTCCCGGTTGGTAAGCGGAAGTCCGATGGCCAGTCGCTTGTCCAGGGCCTCATGCAAATACACCACCATGACTACACCGGTTTCCACCGCGATGCCAAACAGCGCGATATAGCCCACCCACACTGCCACGCTGAAGTTGTAGCCCAGTATCCATTGCAGCAGCAGTCCGCCGGTCATCGCGTAGAGTGTGGGGAAGATCAACACCAACGACTCGGATACCGAATGGAAGATCAGGTAAAGCAACATGAAAATCGCAAAGAACACCAGCGGGAGTATTATCTTCAGGCGTTCGCGCGCGCGCAGCTCAAACTCATACTCGCCTGACCACTGGTAGGTATAACCGGGCGGCAGTTTCAGCTTCTGGTGGAGAAGATTGGTTGCGTCTTTCACAAACCCACCATAGTCTTTTGTGTTCAGGTCAATGTACACGTAGCCTGTGAGTTGGCCGTCCTCGTCGCGGATCATCGCCGGCCCGCGGGAAAATGAAATTTTCGCCAACTGGCCTATTGGTACCTGCACTCCTCCGGGCGCGGCTACCAGCACGCGTCGCAAGCTTTCAATGTCACTGCGGAAGTCACGCTGGTAACGGACGTTGATGGGATAGCGCTCGCGGCCTTCCACGTTCTCAGCCACGTTCTCACCACCGATACCCGACGTCACCGCGCGCTGCACATCTTCAATGGTGAGGCCGTAGCGCGCAGCTTCCACCCGGTTTACGTCAACGTTGATGTAGAACCCCTGCGACACACGTTCCGCAAAGACAGCGCGCGCCTGTTTCTGCGCCGAAAGAACCTGTTCGATCCGCGCTCCGAGTTGCTGAAGCGTATCTACGTCCGGGCCCTGAATTTTCATTCCCACTGGAGTTTTGATTCCGGTCAGTTCCATATCCAGGCGATTTTGAATCGGCATGGTCCAGGTATTGGAAAGCCCGGGAAATTGCAGCTTGCCATCCATCTCCTGAATCAGCTTTTCATAGGTCAGGCCCGGTCGCCATTTGTCGCGCGCCTTAAGCACGATGGTTGTGTCATACATATCCAGCGGGGCGTTGTCTGTCGAGCTGTCAGACCGGCCGGCAACACCGAACACGCTTTCAACCTCGGGAAAGCTGCGGATGACCCTGTCCTGCTCTTGCAGCAAAGTAGTTGCCTGGGTGATTGAGATGCCCGGCAGAGCAGTAGGCATGTAAAGGGCAGAGCCTTCATAGAGCGGCGGCATGAACTGGCTGCCCAGCTTCAACGCCAGGGGAAACGTCGCCACTAGAAAAATCAAGTTCAATGAGATTGCGATCTTGCGATGTCTGAGGCACCAGCGCAATACCGGCAGGTACATCGCTTGCGAAACCCGCGCGAACGGGTTGGCGCTCTCCGGGCGCAAACGGCCGCGAATCCACATCACCATCAGCACGGGCACAACCGTGATCGCCAGAAGCGACGAAAAACCAACAGCGAGTGTTTTGGTCCAGGCCAGTGGACGGAACATGCGTCCCTCCTGCGCTTCCAGCAGGAACACGGGAAGGAAAGAAACCACAATGATGACCAGCGAAAAAAACAATGCCGGTCCCACCTGCCTGGCTGCATGAACCAGAACGCGCCTTCGCTCATCTTCAGGAACACCGGTGTCATTTGCGCGGATGCTCAGAGAGATGTCGATATCCGTTTTCCACCATCACGATGGCCGCATCCACCAGCACTCCAATCGCCAGCGCCAGCCCTCCCAGGGACATAATGTTCGAGGTAACGTGCAGGAAATATAACGGGATGAATGACATCACCACGGCCAGCGGCACGGTGAGAATCGGGATAAGAGCCGACCGGAAGTGAAACAGAAAAGCGATGCATACCAGGCTGACGATCACCGCCTCTTCAATCAAATCAAATTTCAAGGTGGCGATGGAATCCTTGATCAAGACGGAGCGGTCATACGCGGGAACAATTTCCACGCCCGGGGGCAGCGATCCCTTGATCTGTCGTAACTTCCGTTTCACGCCGTTGATCACCTCCAGGGCATTCATGCCGTCGCGCATCACCACGATGCCACCCACGGTTTCGCCTTCCCCATTCCACTCGGCAACGCCCTCGCGAATGTCCGGCCCGAATGATACGGTTCCTAAATCCTTGATCAACACTGAGGTGCCGTTCTTAGTGGCAACCGGTACGTTCTCGAGGTCAGAGAGCGACCGCAGATAACCGAGGCCGCGGATCATGTAGCGCGCTCCATTCAGTTCCAATACGCGCCCACCTACCTCATTCGTGCTGCCTTTCACGCGCTCAATGACCGTGGAAAGTGGAATACCATAGGCCAGCAGTTTATTGGGGTCGAGACCGACCTGATATTGCTTTACAAAACCGCCGAT
Source organism: Terriglobia bacterium (assembly GCA_963824835.1). Classification (GTDB taxonomy): domain Bacteria; phylum Acidobacteriota; class Terriglobia; order Terriglobales; family Acidobacteriaceae; genus Angelobacter. The sequence goes on from CAWGRA010000036.1 coordinate 7,955, forward strand.
GCTGGCAATCTCAGCCACGCCCGGCACCGTTGCCAACTGGTAACGAAGCTGCCAATCCTGAATGCTTCTCAGGTCTGCCAGGCTATGGTTATGCGAACGGTCTACGATCACGTACTCAAAAACCCAACCCGCGCCGGTGGCATCCGGACCGATCATGGGACTGACCGCCGCAGGCAGCCTCGCCCGCATCTGTTGCAGGTACTCAAGCACCCGCGAACGTGCCCAGTACAGATCAGTGCCGTCTTGAAAAACAACAAATACGTAGGAATCGCCCAGCATTGTCTGTGCCCGCACCGCCTTTACCCGCGGTGCTGCCAGAAGCGAGGTAACAATCGGGTAGGTAACCTGGTCCTCAATTACGCCTGGCGGCTGGCCGGCCCAGCTTGAGTGGATAATTACCTGCACGTCAGAGATGTCCGGCAGCGCGTCCAGCGGGACGTGCCGCATGGACCAGATACCTGCCAAAGTGAGCAAGGCGACACCGGTGAAGACCAGGAAACGGTTCCCTTCACACCATTCAATGATTCGCGAGATCATCACATGCCCCCTTCGGCGTTCATAGTCAAATGTTTTGTGCCGATCACTTTTCCGCCCACGCGCGCCGTGATGGTCACCTGCCATGTTCCGCCAGAACTCAGGTTGCCGGTGCCTTCATAAAGTCCTCCACCTTTGTCACTGAAGTCGAGCGTTGTTTTCATCGCTGCCATTCCCATGGCCGGCATGGCCGGCATGAATAAAACCACGCTGACTTGAGCTCCCGCGCACCGGAGCACCATTCTTCCCGGTGATCTTTACCTGGAAGGTGTTGTTGCCTTTGTGTGGAGGATCAGGCTGCGAACTGAATTTGATCAGAACCTCTTCGCCGCTCCGGTTCACGCTGGCGGCTGCTCCTGCGCCGGGAGGCGGAGGCACGAACGAACCGGCGGCTGCCTGTAACTGGCTCTCAGAATCGATCAGGAAATTCGCCGAGCTAACCACTGTATCGCCCACCTTCAATCCTCTGGTGATGACGGCTTTGTCTCCCACCTGTCCGGCGGTTTCCACAGTGCGCGGCTCAAAGTTGCCGTTCCCACCGCTGATGAATACCAGCTGACGCGTGCCGGCGTGGAGCACGGCCGAAGCGGGAACCACCAGGCTTCGGCCCATTGGAATGCGTAGCCTGACGTTCACAAACATTCCTGGCATGAGCATCATGCGTGGATTTGAAAGAGCAATGCGCACGCGAGCTGTGCGCGTGTTCATGTCCACCTGGGGCAGCACTTCACTCACTCGCCCGGTGAATGTCTTGCCCGGATACGCGTCCACCGTGACAGCCGCCGTGTCACCCGGCTTGATTTTGCCCAGGTCAGTCTGGAAAACATTCGCATATACCCAGACAGTTGAAAGATCAGCGACCGTATATAGCCGTGTTTCCGGCTGCACGTATAAGTTCGGCAGTGCATTGCGTTCCGTGATGTAGCCGGATACCGGTGAATTGAAGGTGAGATCGGTAACCACCTTGCCGCTTGATTCCAGCTTGTGGATTTCGCTGGCAGGAACTTGCCACTGTTCCAGACGTTCTCGCGTTGCCGCAAGCAGGCTTTGCGAACCTGATGCAACACTGCCGATGGTGCTGGACTGGGTTACATCAGCATTCTTTTTCGCCAACAAGTATTCCTGCTGCGTGGTCACCAGATCAGGACTATAGATGGTGAAGAGCGGTTGTCCTTTACGAACAAACTGGTAAGTCGCGTTGGCATAGACCTGGCGAATCCAGCCGGGGAAACGCGTTTGGACATAGGACACCAGGCGCTCATTGACTTCAACGTTTCCGGCGGCGCGAATATCGTCGGTTACATTTTGTATCTCCGCCTTAGCCAGCTTCACGCCGATGCTTTGCATACGCTCCGGTGTAAGCTGCACGGGAGCAAGTGGTGATTCAACCGCCGGCGTGGCCATGGCGGATACAGGTGAACTGATGGACGATTCAGGCGAGGAGACTGGCGGATGGGCCTGGAACTTACGCCAAAAGGAGAACAAGCCAATCATCAGTACGGCGATGACAAAGATTGCTCCAAAGAATGCGTTCTTGTAATTCATGTTGTCAGCAGGACGGTTCATGGCAGTGTCACCCCGGTGAGCGATTCCAGGCGCGCCAGAGCGGACTCGTGTTCGCTCAGTTCTTTCTGGTATTGCTGCTCAAAATCCAACACATCACGGAACGAGGACAGCAGTGTTTCAAAATCCTGCCGGTTGGCCTGATAAGCGGCCATTGCTGAGCGAAAAGTCGCCTCGGCTTGCGGCATCAGTCCTTCGCGATAGATTTTCAACTGCTCGGCGGAGAGTCTGGCGATATCGTATTGCTCCTGAACCTCAGCCATCCGGCGTTGCGTTTCCGCGTCAAGCGATGCGGCGGCTGCCTTTTGATCCTCCAAAGCTTGCGCCAGCTCATCACGGCGGCGGCTGCGGTTGGGCAGCGTCACCGTAAGAGTGGCCATGTAGTAGTCCCGGAACCTGCGGTCAGTATTCTGATACATGTACTGCACCGCAAAGTCAGGCCGGAATTCCTTGCGAGATAGCTCGACCATTTTGTCTGAACGAGCAACCATCGCCTTGCGAGACAGAACCTCGGGATTTGTCTTGCTCGCTTCTCGTAGTTCGGACGGGTTGGCTGGATTGACTCGCTCCCGGAGCGGTTCGGTCACCACATCCGGCGTATCCTGGCCACGCCCAAGCAGCCTTTTGATCTGTGCCTGCTGCGCAGCAACTTCGCGCTGGTTCATATTGACCTCTTGCAGAATGCGCGTGTGCTGCAACTGGGCCTTGAGTACTTCCTGCTGATTGCCTTTGCCCACGCGATAACGTGATTCGGCAATCTGTTCCATGTCATTCAATACCTGGTCATCACGCACCAGAATGGTCAGCGTCTGTTGCAGGTATGCCAGCTTGAAGTACGCCACCTTGAGTTGCTCGACCACCGTACGGGTGACCGCTTCGGATTGCCCAAGCATTGCATTCGCCTGCAGACCTGCTGCTTCCTGTCTCAGCTCGCGTTTTCCCGGCCATGGAAATTCCTGCGCCACTCCCAGGCCGACGTAAGCAAAGTCGCTGTTGGTATAGCCGGCAAATGGCCGGGGGCTGCCGACGCTCAGGTGTTGCACCATCAACTGCGTATCAGGCAACGCGCCGGCTGCTTTAGCCATGTGACCGGCCGACTGGTACGAATGAGTGATAGCAATGATTTCCGGATTCTTCTGCCGCGCCTCTGCAATCAGCACGGACAGCGATGTTGCCGGTGGGGACGAAACCTGAGAGATTTCCTGTGGAGACTGGCCGTAAAGATACATACCAGCGGGAACAGATAGTAGTAATAGAGCAAACGCTTTCATCTCTTGGAACCCCTGCCTTCGATTTCGGAAATGCCGGGTGCAAGCGCACCACGATGCAGACGCAGACAGACGCGCGTGTCCGCACGTCAATAAAGGCGAGAGCTGGTTCTAGATTCTTAGAACGGAGATTTGACTTGGTGGAGACTCAGAACAATCAAGGCTGTGTGCTAGTGGTCACGGGTAAAACCGCAAGACGTGGCTGCACCGACTCCGGGGAGAGAACTGCCATAGAGTCCGGTACTGAAGGCGAAAACTTTGCTACCGGCTGGAGATTCCCCGCAGCCACCACGGGAATCCTGGTGCAGCAGGAATGCGACTCTTGCATCTGAGAGCTACCGCATTGATCGGCCATGTGATGGCAGCATTCTTTTTCCTCTTCGCTCATCGCCAGACCAGGGACGGCACAGGCCAGGAGAGGCGCCGTGAGCACCATTGCCGCCATCGCCAAGTAGATCGATTTGCGAAGCCTACGCACGCAGATAGTTTATTTGTTTGGCAGGAGGAAAGAAAGTGATCGGAATCACAGCGTTATTGGACCAAGTAGATCGGGCAAATTGCGTGCATCCCTTTTTGATTGCGATCGCAGTCTGACTGGCCGATCGTGAACCGAAATAAGAGGTTGGCGGAAGCGTGTGAGAGTCGAACTCACCAGAGCCAGCAAAGCTAACTCTCGCCGGTTTTGAAGACCGGAAGGGTCACCGGACCCCATGCGCTTCCTTAAGTGATGCTTCAGTTTACACGAAGCGATTTGGCCGTTTGGAGAACTGGAGATCTGGTGATCGCGAGATCTGGAGATCCGGAGACCTGGAGGGCGGCACACCTGGCGGAACTTCTCAGGAGGGCAGGCGTACGTTGGCTTCGGCGTGAGCGACGCGGCTAGTGGCTGGGGGATTTCCTAAACTTAAGATTAGTTGTTTGTGCGTGCGACATAGGGCATAGTGAGGGGGCCCCCGGAATCGCCGGGATCGCCGACATCGCACGACATCGCCGAGATCCGGAAAACCGCGACTACCACTGATTGGCACTGATGACACTGATCTGAACAGGACAAAAGATCTTACCGCGGATCAACGCGGATGGTCGCGGATCAGAAAGGCTATAAAAGAAAGGCAGAACAGCCGAGGGCGGCTGTTCCACACGAGTATCGCTGGAAGACGCACCGCTGTGTGCTGCACCCCAAAAGTGAGACAGAGATAATATCCCCAGCAAACAGGAAAGGAGCTGGGAGTGGCGAATGTAAGAGGAGCAAAGCAGAAAGCTTTGGAGTTCTGGGAAGCGGCGGTGGAGAGGCTGAAGGCTGGAGAGAAGCTGGGGACGGTGGCGGCGGAGTTGGGAGTGGACCGGCGGGGGCTATTGCGCTGGCGGGAGAGGTTAGCGCCGGAACTGGACATACCGGGGCGGCGGCGGGAGAAGGCACTGGCCAAAGAGGTGGAACATCTGAAGAAGGCCTTGGCGGAGAAGGTGCTGGTAGTGGATTTTTTGCGGGGTGCCTTGCACAAGGTCGAGGCACGACGCCGGCAGAGCGAAAGCGGTGGCGAGCCGGGGTCTACGACCAGATCCGGGAAGTAATGCCTGTGCAGGGCAGTGAGAGTGGAGAGAGTAAAAGCCGGTGTGGGTTGAGTGTGGAGAAGATGTGCCAGGTGGCGGCGGTGAGTCGAGCAGGGTACTACCGCAACTATGCTGAACATTGTCCGGTGGAAGAAGAGATGCTGGTGCGATCGGCGATGCAGAAGATCGTGGTGGAGCATCGACGACGATACGGCTACCGCCGGGTATGGTTTGAGCTGAACCAGAAGCTGGGGATGGTGGTGAATCACAAGCGGGTGTTGCGGCTGATGAGGGAAGACAATCTGCTGGCGCTGCAACGGAAGCAGTTTGTAATGACCACAGACTCCAATCACACGCTGGAGATAGCGTTAAACCTGGCTCGGCGCATGAAACTGACGGGAGTCAATCAGCTATGGGTGGCGGACATCACCTACATCCAGGTATGGGGCGAGTTTGTGTTTCTGGCGGTGGTGCTGGACGCGTACTCACGCAAGCTGCTGGGCTGGGAGTTGAGCCGGAGTCTGAGCAGCGGTTTGGCGATCAGGGCGCTGGAGAAGGCGATTGCTCAGCGGCAGCCCTCGCCGGGAGTGGTGCATCACTCGGACCGCGGAGCGCAGTACGCGAGTCGCGCGTATGTAGCGTTGCTGGAGGAACACCAGATGGTGGCGAGCATGAGTCGGCCGGGGAATCCGTATGACAATGCGCGCTGCCGAGCGGTTCATGCAGACGCTGAAACGGGAAGAGATTTACGCCAGCGCGTATCGCGATCTGGAACATCTGCGGGAAAACCTGGAAGAGTTCATGGAACAGTACTACAACAGAAAACGGCTGCACTCGGCGCTGGGGCAGCCGGTGGCGGTGGACGCCGAAGAGATGGAGTTGCGCAGCCGGATCCAGGCCATCGCGCTGGAGTGGCCCGCGTATGGCTATCGTCGCATCCGGCGCGAGCTGCGCGACAAGTACGGTTGCCATGTGAACTACAAACGCGTGCTGCGGATTATGCGCCAGGACAATCTGCTGTGTCTGCGGCGCAAGAGTTTCTGGGTGCCAACAACCAACTCAGCGCATCGCTGGCCGGTGTTTGCCAATGTGGCGGCGGAGATGAAAGGCAAGCTCACCGCGGTGAACCAGCTGTGGGTGGCCGACATCACTTATATCCGTCTGGAGTGCGAGTTTGTTTATCTGGCCGTGGTACTGGACGCCTATTCGCGCCGTGTGGTGGGTTGGGCCTTGGGCCGCACGTTGGAAGCCGAACTGGCTCTGACTGCATTACGTGTAGCAGTGGCGCAGAGACGGCCTGATGCTGGACTGGTTCACCACTCCGATCGCGGTGTGCAGTATGCCTGCAGTGATTATCGGGAACTGCTGCAACAGCACGCCATGGTGGGCAGCATGAGCCGAGCCGGCAATCCCTATGACAACGCTTTTGCCGAGAGCTTCATCAAGACGCTGAAGTACGAAGAGGTGTATCGCAATCAGTATCGCGATATGAGCCAGGCGCAGGAATCTATAGGCGAGTTCATCGACCAGGTGTACAACCAGAAACGTCTGCACTCGGCCCTGGGCTATGTTTCGCCGGCAAAGTTTGAGAGGGCAGCGGCATGAGGATTTATCGCTTTGAGGCCAAAATGGCTGGCCTGATGAATATCTGGAGAATAGAAGGGCGGATCGCTCCGCCCTCAGCCACTTCGGCTACTGACACGGCGCTCGGGTTGCGTCCCCGCAGAGCCCTATCCTCCGCTCAGCTTTCTGCAGAGTGGACCATAACGACTTCGCTGCGCAATGATTCTTCATCGAACAGCTTTTACCCCCTTAATTTCGTGTCTCACCACAGGGGTGCAGTGCAAGATTTGGTAATTGAGTAATTTGCTAATCGGGAAATTGGAAAACCAAACAAGTAAGAGGCAACGGCATTTGCCCAATTACCAAATTACTCATTCACTCAATCCACCACGATCCTCATAATGTCGTGCTTCACTTCAACTTTTCGCCCAGGAAATGCCGACTCAATGTGCCGCTTGACCTGGTCCACCGTCGGCGCGCCGTTTTCGCCGCTGAGGCCGCGCGCATCGTCCATAAGAATGATGTGGCCTTTTATTTTATGTTGCAGAATGGAATCCAGTTCCACGGTAAGTCTTTGTTTATCGCCTTGCAGCCCGGCCCAGCCGTAATAACCGGCGTCAAGCCAGAACAGTGCGGGCTGGTTCAGGGTTGCCAGTATTTCAGGAATCTTCTTCTGGCTGTCACCTTCAAGAATGTGGATGTGCGGCCAGCGCGCAAATTTCTGCGTGGCTCGAACGGCCAGTGCATGATCGTATTCAATGGAATAGATCTCGTGGAAGCGTTGCCGCATGGCCGCCACCATCTCGCCGTAGTAGGTTCCGGTTTCCACCAGAACGCGCAGGCCATAGCGATCGGCATACTCACGCACGGCGCGCTGCTTCAGCAGATGCGGGGAGCGCAATGGTTCACCGCGCAGCTTCCAGTACCAGTAATCTGGATAATGTCCCGCGGCTTTATACAAGCCGTAAAATGGCGTGCGTCGCAAAAAGTTCCGCAAAGCCTTCAAAGGTCCACCCTCGTCATGCGCTGTTAAACTGGAGTTGCAGGATTAAAGACTGCAGAATAAGGTTGGAGGACGACTGTGTCAAACGCAAACCGCAGTTTGCCATTTGTTCAGCTGGATGTCTTTACCGCCGTTGCGCTGGAAGGCAACCAGCTTGCCGTCTTTCCCGACGCGCGCGGGCTCAGCGATGGTGACATGCAGGCGATTGCCCGTGAGACCAATCTCTCCGAAACCACCTTCATCTTCCCCCGCGATATTGCCACTGAGCAGGAACGCGGCACTCGCGTGCGCATCTTCACCACCACGGAAGAGCTGCCATTCGCCGGACATCCAACCCTGGGCACGGCCATGGTGCTGCGCGGTGACACGAATCGCGAAGAAGTGGCGCTCGAATTAAATGTCGGCAGAATTCCCGTGCGCTTTTCTATCCGCGATGGGCTGCCTTTTGGCTTAATGACGCAACGCAATCCGGAATTCGGCCAGATTCATTCACGTGAAGACGTGGCGCGCGCTGCCGGTATCGCCGCCGACCAGATCGCCGACGATGTTCCGATTCAAACCGTGAGCACCGGCAATGCTTTCGCGATTGTGAAGTTGAAATCTTTGAGCGTGCTGCAAAATCTGAAAGCAGGGTGGTCGTCGCTGGACGCTTACTTGAAGAAGACTGATGCCAAGTTCTTTTATTTTATCTCTACGGAGACGGTAAACCCTGAAGCAACACTTCAAGCGCGAATGATCTTTTATAACGGTGAGGATCCGGCCACCGGCTCGGCGGCTGGTCCGTGCATAGCGTGGGCGGTCAAGAATAATGTGATTCCCTCCGGCAAGCAAGCTCTAATTGAGCAGGGTGTTGAAATGAAAAGGCGCAGCCGGATTTATGTGAGCGCGGAGCGTGCTGATGGCAAGATCGTTAACGTGCGCGTTGGCGGACATGCAGTGCAAGTTGTGCACGGACAACTTTCATTCTGAAATGGACCGCGCGAATCGCTGGATTCCGCGCGCATTTTTCTTCCACAGGCAATCAACAGGGATTCACACAGAAATCTTTTCTATTGGCGTAGATGGTACTTTACAGCCGCCACGCTCGCGCCTATGATCGTTTCACTTCATTGCTGTATTGAATCAATATCAGCGCCAGCCTATAAAAAAATCATTCCATCAGCCGCCTTGCTCTGGCCGGCAATGGAAAAATGAAATCGGTGAAAGATGCGACCCAAGAAGACGATCCTCTGCGTTGATGATAATGAACAAGCGCTCTCTATTCGCAAAGTAATGCTGGAAACCCGCGGCTATCGCGTTTTAGCCTGCAACACCGGTCATGCCGCGCTCGAACTGTTTTACCGCGGCGGAGTTGACCTTATCCTGAGCGATCTGCTCATGCCCGGCCTGGATGGCGCCACCCTCATCAGCAAAGTGAAAGACGTTTCTCCGGAAACGCCGGCCATTCTCTTCTCGGGAAAAATCAAGATGTATGACAAGGACCTGCGCGCCGATCTGTTCCTGCCCAAGGGAATGTACGCTCCCATTGAGCTTCTGGAGCGCATCCGTATTCTGCTCATCAAGAAGCGCGGGCCCAAGCGCGCCAGTGCCATGCCTCAGCATCACGTTGCCATGGCTGGATGAACAGGCCAGCGGAATCAGTAAACATTGCCACTCAGGCGCTGTGTCGTGCTTTGCCGCGGCTTGTCATGAACCGCGAGGGGCCTTCGTCTGTTAATATCGCGTCTTCTAATATCCGTCTGTTACTATCAAAAGAGTTTCCGTGGCCCCAATCATCCAGGTTGAAAACGTCTCCAAGGTCTACCGCATTGGCAAGGTCGATGTGGTCGCGCTGGATGGTGTCAGCTTTACCGTAGATGCCGGCGAGTTCGTCAGCATTGTCGGGCCATCCGGCAGCGGCAAGTCAACACTGTTCTACATTATGGGCGGGCTCACCACGCCCACACGCGGACGCCTGATCATTGACGGCGCCGATTTTTCTAAGCTCAGTGACGCGCAGAGGACGGAGAAGCGTAAGCGCATGATCGGCTTCGTCTTCCAGAAATTCAACCTGCTGCCCACGCTCACGGCCCGGGGCAACATTGAAATTGCCCGCGAAATTTCCGGACGCAATGGCAAAAGCGAAGATGGTGATTTTTTTCGCACGGTTACGGAAATGCTGGGCGTTGCCGGACGGCTTGATCATCGCCCCTCGGAGATGTCAGGCGGCGAACAGCAGCGTGTCGCGCTGGCCCGCGCCATCATCAATCGCCCGTCCATCATCCTGGCCGACGAACCCACGGGCAATCTCGATTCCAAAAACTCTGATGTTGTGCTGAACATGCTGCGTGAAGCCAACCAGAAGTTCGGCCAGACCGTCCTCATGATCACCCATAATCCCCAGGCTGCCGCCATCGGCGATCGTGTGATTCATATGCGTGACGGCCACCTCGTGGCCGCCGAAGAGGATCCGCAGTGGGTGCGGCCTTAGCGTCGCTTGCTTCTGAAATCTTCTTGAAATTCCAGGTGAATGGTTCCACCTTGTATCAATGTTCGTGTGGACTTGCAGAATGCAGGTGCGCAGAGTTTCGCCGTGGCCATGCGCTGCGCACCTGTGCCAGAAATTTAAACTCTAAGCGTTCACCAGCTTACCTGCTGGAACCGTCTTCGGGTCCCGATTGGGACGTTTAGCCAGCAGCGGCAACAGCAAAGAGCAGACCATGACGCCGGCAATGATGTAAACGGAAGTGGAGAATGTTCCCGTCTTTTCATGCAGCCGGGCAATCATGATGGGTGAAGGAATCGCAGCCGCGCCCCATGCCAGCAAGATCCATCCATAGATGCCTCCCATGAATTTCGCTCCAAAGAAATCCGCCGTGAATGATGGCATGGTGCCAAAACCGCCGCCGTAGCACAGCCCAATCACCGCAAAGGCTGCGCTGAAGGCCGTTGCCGCGTGAATGTGGGGCAACATAAAGAAGACCACAGCCTGGATGGCATACAGCAGGAAATAAACGCGGGCACGCCCAATCATGTCTGAAACCCATGCCCAGAAAACGCGTCCCAGAGCATTGAAGATGGAAATCAAGCCGACCATGCTGGCCGCCTGCAACTTCGTCATCCCCACAAACTCTTTCGCCTGTGCCATGGGCGAAGCCTGGCTGATGATCATGATGCCCGCGGAGACGTTCAGGAAAAGCATGAACCAGAGAAGATAGAACTGCCATGTCCCCATGGCTTCACGCACGGTGAACTCGTACGTGCTGGCCGCCTTGGCAACGGCGCTGCGCGGCGTCCATCCTTCGGGTCTCCATCCCTGCGGCGGGTTGGCATAAAACTGCGCCGCAATCACCACCAGAACCAGATACACCAGTCCAAAATCAAGAAAAGTTGTTGGAATGCCCCGGGCTTCAATCATCCGCGCCGCAATGGGGCTCATCACCAGCGCTCCTGCTCCATACCCGCAAACCGCAACGCCTGTCATCAGGCCACGCTTGTCCGGAAACCATTTCACCAGTGTCGCCACGGGAGTTATATAACCCATTCCCATGCCAATCCCGCTCAACACGCCATAGCCCACGTACAGCAGGCCCAGTGATTGCTGGCTCGATCCGTAGGACGCCACCAGATATCCAATTCCATAAAGGATGCCTGCCACAGTGGCGACTTTGCGCGGGCCTACCCGGTCCTGCCAGAGTCCTCCTATTACCGTTCCGACTCCCAGGAACAGAATCGCCAGGGTGAAGTTCAACTGGACTGAGGTTTCACTCCAATGCGTGGATTTCATCAGGGGGATTTTGAAAACACTCCAGCCGTAAACTGCCCCCAGGCAAACTTGCATAATCACAGCAGCAACTGCTATACCCCAACGGTTGCGAAGGCCATTTGAAGCCATGACTCACCTCTCCTTAAGTGGCGTTATCTTGTAATCGAGCCCTGCGACTTTCTGTTCTGAATGTCGTGCGATAGTTTTGAAGCCGGCCAATCCTCTGCCTGATGCCTGACTGCTCATTTTCCTCAGGCGGGAAGCGCCCGCGCCTTCGCTGCCGGACTTACGGCCAACAATTCCACGGTTGTGTTGTAGTCGGGAACGCCGCTGGGATCCAGCCGACCGGCCGGCACCAAGCCGTTGATTTCCGGCCAGTGGGCCTGTAGCGAACCGGGCTTTACCCGGTCAATTCTGGCGCGCCCGCGGAACTCTCCCAGCTCGTTGCGCAGCAGGATTGCGTCACCTTCTTTCAGCCCAAGTCGCGCGGCGTCCTCACGCGAGATCAGTACATGGTCACGGCTGGCTCCGGTGATGGGATCAACGTTTGCATTGATAATGCTGTTGAACTGCTTGCCGCGGCGCGTGGCCAGGAGGAACCTGCCGTCAGGAATCTTCTCCTCGGGCAAGTCAACTGCGGAAAAGTGTCCTTTGCCATCCGGCGTCAGGCACTTGTCCACCAGCAGGCGCGCTCCGCCGTACTGAAAGTTGTCTCCCTTTTTTTTCAAGCCGGCGATTCCTTTGTACGTCGGGCACACCTGGTCAATCTCATTTCGGATATCCTGGGTGTTCTTCCACGGAAATATTTCGGGGGCGCGTCCGGGGTCAAATTTGTGCGCCAGGAGCACGGGAATCTCCCACTCATCCCTGGCTTCAGGAATGTCAGGTCCTCCCGGAATCTGGGGACTGTAAATGATGCGTCGTTCGGTGCTGGTTTCCGTGCCTCCACCGCGCTGCTCATAGCGGGTGCGCGTGGGCAGCAACACAACTGTATCGGCAGGATCCACCAGCATGGTCGGGTTGGTAACAATATCCTGATGAACGCGCAGCTTAATTTTGCTGAGAGCGCTTTCCACCATGTCCGGTTCGGGCAAAGTCTGTTTGAAATTCCCGCCGCTCTGCCACAAAGCGTCAATTTCTCCCTTGTCAGCGGCCAGGACCATGTGGGCAGCGCTCAATCCCTTCCAGGTGGGAGGTTCGAAACCCCAAACTTCTGGCGATGCAAATTTCTTCGCGTTTTCCTCGGTGGCCGGAAAGCCCATGACGTATGCGCCCGGCATGCCGCCCATCTCCGCGCCGCCCTGAACTCCGCTATGTCCCCGAATCGGCATTAATCCGGTGTGTGGCCGGCCAATGTTTCCCTTGGCCAACTGCAGGTTCACGATGGCGCGAACATTGTCTGTGCCGTAGCGATGCTGCGTGATGCCCATGCTCCATACCACAATGGCATGGCGAGCCTTGCCAAAAGCTTCCGCAAAGCGAAACATATCAGCCCGCGTAAGGCCGGAACCGCGCTCCAGGGCTTCCCAGGAAAGACTGCTGGCCTTGCGCTCGGTTTCTTCCCATCCCACCGTGCGGGCCGCAATGAATTCCCGGTCAAGCCAGTTATTCTCGATGAGGTGCTTAATCACGCCATAAAAGAATGGAATGTCGCCGCCCAGGTGGACCTGGAAAAAAGTCGTCGGCAATTTTGGTCCCGAACAGGGCGCTTTCAGTTACTGAAGGCACCCAGTATCGCTGCATGCCCGGCTCATTGTAGGGATTCACAACAAAGACCTTGGTGCCTGCCTTCTTCGCGTAATAGAGATACTTCGTTGTTACCGGCTGGTTATTGGCAGGATTCGCGCCTACAAAAACAATCAGGTCCGCGCCGATCCAGTCACTGTAAGAACAGGTTGTAGCGGCGCATCCTACCGTGGCGCTGAGTCCGGCGGTGCTTGGCGCATGACAGATGCGGGCGCTGGTATCCACGTGATTGGTGCCGAGAAAGCGCGCAACCTTCTGGTGGGCATAATAGGCTTCATTGGTGAGCCCGCGCGAAGTCAGGTACCAGGCCAGGCGGCGTGGGTCAATGGTCCGCAGCTCCTTCGCAATCGTGGTGAGGGCTTCGTCCCAACTGGCGCGCTTGAATCCCTTCTCGCCTTTGCGGCGAATCATGGGCACGGCCAGACGGCCCAGCTTGCGCAGTTGTTTCTCGGTCTTGTTTTTCAACGGCGCCACATCTTCCAGAAGACGCCAATCCATGGCGGGCATGGTATTGAAGCGCAGCAGTTGCAGGCGGACCGCGCAAAGGTGGACGCCTTTCATGGTCCAGTCATGCATGCCGGTGGTGCCCAGTGAGCAGCCGTCACAACAGCCGTCCTTCAGCACTTTCCACGCATAATTGAGGTTGTCGCGGTTTTCCCACATCGCGTCAACAATGTCTTTGTAGTTGTTCGGGTGTTGCTCATTCAGGCCGTAAGGAATAAGGCTGACCCAGTTGCGACCATTGTGATTGCTAGCGCTCATCAGGAATTCTCCTTGGTGGCGTACGGCAGCGTCAGATTGCGGCGTCATTATATCGTGTCACGATAGATCGCAGTCTAAAAAAAGTCCGGGAGCTGAGGCCGAACGAGCAAGAGTATATCTCTGGAAACTGAAACTGCCAAGTTTTATCCGCATTCAGGCAAGCAGCCTGCGAATGCCGGGTTTATGGCGACGATTCGCCTTGCAAACTAAACGCGCGTTCTAGAGGCGGTTTACAATCGACCAATGCCTGCCGCATCGCACGCTTTAGAGACTCTGAGACACGTTTCCATCTTCAATGGACTCACTGAAACAGAGCTCCAGTTTCTGGCTGAGCGCGCCGTGCCGCGTACTTATAGCAAGGGAGAACTTCTTTTCACCGAAGGCGATCCCTGCACCGGTCTGTTTGTTGTGGAAACCGGCAAGGTGCGAATTTTTAAAAGCTCACCGAACGGGCGCGAACAGATTCTGACGGTTGAAGGGCCGGGAAGTTCGGTGGCCGAATTACCCCTTTTCGATGGTGGAAACTATCCCGCATCCACCGCCGCAGTCGGGGAAGCCAGAATCTACTTCATCAGCAGACAGGATTTCCACGCTCTCTGCCTGGTCCATCCTCAGGTTCCCCTGAAAGTCCTCAAGGTCGTAGGTGGCAGGTTGCGCAAGTTGGTTGGGATCATTGAGGAGCTTTCATTTACCACTGTCCGGTCTCGACTGATCTCGGCATTGATTCGCCTTGCGAAAACCGGCAAAAAAACGGCGGCAGGAATTGAGATCCAATTACCTGCCAGCAATCAGGAACTGGCATCGGAAATTGGAACTGTGCGGGAGCTCGTATCGCGGAATCTGAGCCGTCTTCAGGCCGAAGAGCTCATTGCCATGAACGCCAAGACCGTTATCATCCCGGATCTACGGCGTTTGCAGAAAGAACTTGAAACCGCCGAATAATTGGTCTTCCTGTGACAAAAGTCATACGCCCCGTGCGCTCCTCCTCCTAGACTGCCTGTAGAGATTTCAAGCTTCACGAAGTCTCTTCAGGAGAGAAGTTCATGAATTTAGCTGCAACCCGTACGGTTAGAGAATTAGCTACAGAAATCCCGAATGCCACCCGGACGTTCGAAAAGCTTGGCATCGATTACTGCTGCGGCGGATCGAAATCACTGAGTGATGCCTGCCAGCATGCACATGTACCCCTTGAGACTGCGTTGCAGGCTCTGGAACAGGGCAGCAATTTCAAGCAAACGCCTGGCGCAGTCCAGCCTGATTTTACGTCTGCCCCTCTGGGCGAACTGGTCGAGCACATCGTTACCATTCATCACGCGTATGTCAAACAGGAGATTCCTCGCCTTCATCAACTCCTGAATAAAGTGGTCTCAGTGCATGGAAAAATCCATCCGGAGTTGGGCACGATCCAGCAGACATTTCAGGCCATGTCAGCCGAACTCAGCTCTCACATGATGAAGGAAGAACTCGTGCTTTTCCCGCATATCGCCGCCCTTGAAAATGCTGTGAGCAGCGGCAAACCCAGGCCCGCGTCCGGCATTCGGGACTGTAGAGAATCCGGTCCACATGATGGAATTGGAACACGAGTCCGCCGGCGAGGCGCTCAAGGAAATCAGCAACCTGAGTTCCAACCATACTCCTCCTGAAAATGCCTGCTTCAGCTATAGGACGTTGTACGCCGCGCTTAAAGAGTTTGAAACGGACCTGCATCAGCACGTTCATCTGGAAAACAATATCCTCTTTCCGCGTGCCATCGAACTGGAGAGTGCATCTGAGGTGAGTCGGTAATGCTTACCAATATCAGCATGGGCGAGGTCAAGCCCGCGGAGCCGGCCATCCTCTCCAGGGCGCGGGAGGAGGGCGCCCAGCGCCTGCTGATGGTTTATGCGATCACTGGACTGTTCTTCATGCTGCTGCCGGGCACTTTTCTCGGAGTATGGAACCTCATCTCCATCAGCGGCCGCCATGCCAATACCATTCCCCCAAGCTGGATTCAAGCTCACGGTCACGCCCAGATTTTTGGATGGATCGGGACATTTATTCTCGGCATCGGCTTCTACTCCATACCCAAAATGACAAACAGCGCCTCCCAGCCTGCAAGCCGCGCCTGGGCAGCATGGCTGCTATGGACTTCCGGGGTCACGCTGCGTTGGGCCGTTGGTTTTTACCATTTCTATTGGCGTATATTGTTGCCCGTTTCAGCAGTGCTTGAGCTTTGTGGGTTCCTCGTTTTTCTGAATTCGGTCAGGAGGCACCGTCCGGCTGACGCCAGGCGGGCAGGAGAACGCAAGCCGGTTTGGATCATTGCAGTTCTGGTGGGTACAGCCGGTTTTGGCGTGGCCTTATTGATGAACCTTCTCACCGCCCTGTGTGTAAGCTTTCGAGGAACAGGGCCGGAATTTCCAGCAGGTTCTGAAGCGCGATTTCTTACACTGGTGGCGTATGCCTTCATTGTTCCCACTGTCTGGGGCTTCAGCGCACGCTGGCTGCCGGTGTTCCTTGGCCTAAAAGACGTAAATCAAGTTGCTCTCCGTTACGCTCTTGCGCTAAGTATCCTCGGGGTTGCTATTGCTGAAGCTCGCTTCGTTCACGTTGCTCCATGGGTGCTCGCGATTGCCGTCATCATCTCGGTTGTTGCTTTCCATCTTTTTGGACGGCCGGCTCGGCCGGCCAAGACTGTGGGGGTACACGCTTCATTTCCAGTGTTTGTTCGCATCGCCTACGCCTGGCTTATCATCGCGTCCGGTCTCGGCATTGCCGCCGCCTATCTTGATCACGCCAACGGATGGGTGGGTGCTTCACGCCATGCGCTCACCGTGGGCTTTGTGGCAGGAATGGTTTTTGCTATCGGCCAAAGAGTGCTGCCTGCCTTTGCCGGGATGCGTGTTCTTTACAGCCCCCGCTTGATGCTGGCATGCCTGCTCTTATTGCATACAGGCTGCTTGCTACGCGTGACCAGCGAAATCCTGGCTTATGAAGGCTACTGGCCGCCGGCATGGAAGGCTCTGCCATGGTCGGCGATCCTCGAGCTCGCCGCCGTCACAGTGTTTGCATTGAATCTGTTCCTGACATTTGCGCAGCCTCCAGCTCATTTACAGAAGCAAAAACAAGTCGCATAGAAATTGATCTTGTGGAGGCAACTAAGCCGGCGAGCCGCTCAGGCTCAGTAGGAATGCGCTCTCTTCCAACGATTCCACACTGTGGGGAATACCGGGATCAAGCGTCAGGAGTTGACCTTGGCGCAAATCGAAGTTGCCGCTCGGAGTGAGAAACCGGATATGACCTTCTAACGGCTGTACGGAAATGCGTGAATTGGTTTTGTGTTCTGCCCATCGGCTCCCCGAATTCATCGTGATGAGCACGATCCGGAATTCGGGATGCTTCACCAGCATCTTTGTTCCATGTCCCACTTCTTCTTTGGTCGAGACGTCTTTTCTGAGCCGGACGATTTCTTCATCTAAATCCACCAGGGTGACAGCTTCCAGCTCACCTTTCTTTGTCGGGTCAGGTTTCGGTTCAACCGAACTGGCGTCGATTGTGTTCAGTCATTGTTATTTCATTCGCTCCGAATCCCGGTTGATCCTGCGATCGAAATTGAATACATACAGAACCAACAAACCGTTGATTGCAAACACAACCGCCGATGCTATCGCGGCATGGATTGACGTGTTTTCCTGGTGCCGCATCAGTGCATCAACCGAGGCTGCCAACAGCCAGAGTTGCACCACAACGCCGATCCCAATCAAGAACAGCAGTGCGGTGAAAAGCGTGGTCCCCTGGGCCTGGCGCGTGCTCATCAGACTTCCACCCCGACTGCGAAGATCTCATTACCTTGCTGCTCCAGTTTAATTCGGGGAAGCGGGCGGGTTGGCGGCCCCGCATATGGCCTGCCTTCATCCACGGAAAAATATCCGTGATGGCATGGGCAAAAAAGCGCGTTCTCTTGCTCATTGTGGACCACCGCACATGAGAGATGGGTGCACACCTGTGAGTATGCCACCAAGTCACCGTTGTTCTGCCGCACCAGAATGCACGGGTCCTCCGGCGTTGGGTATGAGAATAGCTTGGATCCGCCCACGGGAATTGACGAGGCAAGCCCCACTCTCGTTCGTGGCATTTCCGCCGCTTTGCTGATGTATGGAAGTCCCGCAACCACGGCATTCGCTCCAGCGATAGTGAGTGAGCCCAGCGCCAGGAACTTCACCATTTCGCGGCGTGTCACATAATTGTCATTCTCCCAGCTCACGGGGAAATCCTCCCGCCAGCGGGCATCTTTCTGTTTTTTCTTACATTCGAAACATTCTTCCTGCTGTTGATCATTCTCGTCGGCCATCATCAATCTCCTAGAAGCAGGTTGGCGACATCGTATTCATCGCTCGTTGTCGTCTCGATCTGCTCAATTGTCACGTGAACTTTGTTCACGGTCCGCGGAACCAGCACGTTCACCTTGGTGCGTACGGTTTCACCGCCAAATTGCCAGTCTCGAATCGCCATTCCCTGGCGCGTACGCTCAATGTGCTCTCGCGTGGTAAATGCCAGCGCGCCAGACGGACACACCGTTGCGCACATGGGGCGCTTGCCGATGCTGGTGCGGTCATAGCACATGTCACATTTCATCATCTGGTTGATCTCGGCTTTGTACTTGGGCACGCCAAATGGGCAGGCCAGGACGCAGTTCGAACATCCAATGCAGCGCGGTTTGAGCGAGCTCTGCACAACCCCGTCAGGCGTTTTCTTGATTGCATCCGCCGGGCAAACCTGGGCGCAGATCGGGATCTTCGCAATGCATGCACACTTGTGGCGCTGTTTGGACGCTGTCCGCGCGCATGATCGTCTCCAGATGGATCATGGAAACTCCACGATGCGTATCACACTCTTCGCAGGCCTGCATGCACGCGCGACATCCAATGCAGCGCGAATGGTCAATAAAAAATTCCATATCGCCGGGGTTCATCGCACTCCCCCTGCCTGCATTTCCAGCTCCGAAATGGCATCGTGGGGCGCTGTTACCTTCGTCAGCCTTACCGCGCAGATTTTGTATTCCGGGATGTTGGATATTGGGTCAATGGCACGTACGGTCATATTGTTGGCGGCTCGATCCAGTGGCCAGTGATAGGGCACAAAAACCGTATCGGGGCGAATCGTCTTCACCACGCTTGCGCGCACCGTAACCGATCCGCGCCGGCTCTCCACTTTTACAAAGTCGCCTTCAGCGATGCCGTACTTTGCCGCAAGTAAAGGATGCATTTCGCACAGAGGCTGCGGATATTGATCAACCAGCGCGCCGATCCTGCGGGTTTGCGTTCCGGAAAGATAATGCGAGACCACGCGCCCGGTGGTGAGGATGATGGGATACTCGCTGTCCGTCTCCTCCGCCGCAGGCTGCCATTCCACAGGCTGAAAATGGGCCTTGCCATCAGGGTGGTTGAATTGATTGCCTTCGTACAGCCGGGGTGTTCCGGCATGCTCAGGTGAAGGACACGGCCAGAAGACGCCTTGTTCGCGGTCAATGCGCTCCCAGGTGATACCGTAATAATCGCAAATGCCCCCCTTGGATGCGACGCGAAGCTCATCAAATATTTCTTTGGGAGAGGCGTAGCTGAATTTGTCACCCTGACCGAGCCTTGCGGCAATGTCACAGATAATTTTCCAGTCGGCGCGCGCATCGCCTGGCGGATCAACAACCTTTTTGTGGTGAATCACGCGTCCTTCCACGTTGGTGGTGGTGCCTTCATCTTCTTCCATCAGTGATCCCGCCAGCACAACGTCAGCATAGCGTGCCGTTTCAGACATAAAAAAATCTATCTGGGCGAAGAACTCCAGCTTTTCATACGCTTCCCGGACGTAGTTATTATCTGGTAGAGATACCATCGGATTGCAAGAGATCGCCAGCAGCCCTTTGATCTTGCCTGCATGAATGGCTTCGATGATCGGCACCATGGAGAGCCCTTTGTGCGGAATGCTTTCCTCGGGTACTCCCCAAACGCCGGCGATGTAGCTGCGATGCTCGGGATTTTCAATGTCACGCCCCCCCGGGAGCTGATCACATTTTTGTCCCTGCTCGCGACCACCCTGGCCATTTCCCTGACCGGTGATCATCGCGTAGCCGCACCCTTCGCGTCCAATGCGGCCGGTGGCAACCACCAGATTGATCGCAGCCATGCAGTTTTTTACGCCCTTGGAATGATGCTCAATGCCACGGGCATGAAGCAGGAAGCTCGTTGCCGCGGGCCCCCAGATCTCAGCAGCTTTCACGATCATGCTGGCCGGCACTCCGGCAATCTTTGCGGCATACTCAGGCGTGTATTTGCGGACCGTCTCTTCCACCTGTTCCCAACCTGTGGTGTGCTGCGCAATAAATTCGCGGTTGATCCAGCCACGCTCGATCATGATGTGCAGCATGCCATTGAACACGCCGATATCGCCGCCGGACTTTACAGGAATGTAAAGGTCGGCGTTCCTGGCGATAGGCGTGAGGCGCGGATCCATCACAATCAGCTTGGCGCCGTTCTCCCGCGCCTGCCAAAGGTAATGAGTGGTGATGGGCGCACATTCGGCCACGTTGGCGCCGGCGACAAGGATGGCCTGCGCCAGTGGAATATCACTCCACGGATTTGCCGCCCGATCAATACCGAAGATTTTCTTGGAAGCAGCGCCCGCTGACACCATGCAGAGCCGCCCGTTGTAATCAATGTTGGCAGTCTTTACCGCCACGCGCGCGAACTTACCCATGAGGTAAGCCTTTTCGTTTGTCAGTGAAGCTCCGCCCATGAGCGCAAAGGAATCGTTTCCGTATGTCTGCTGAATCCGCTTGATCTCGCCGGCGACTTTGTCCAGGGCCTGTTCCCAGCTCACAGGGACAAACCCCGAGCCATCTTTACGCATGAGCGGCGCTTTCAGGCGATCACGATGCTCGTCCTGCATGTAACGCTTGACGCCTTTTGGACAAAGGCGGCCCTGGTTGAACGGGAAATCTTCCCAGGGCTCAAAACCAATCACGCGGTTATCTTTCACCTTGAGCTGAATGCCGCATTGCTGGCCACAGAAACAGCAGTGCGTTTTCACGATTCGGTCCGGCTCTACTTCTGCACTCCACCCGCTGGGGGGTATTCGGTTCAGTGTCGGTCCGAACTGGGCGACCAATTCAGGAATTGTTATAGGTGTCTTTGCCATATACCTCTTGTCGACTCTGGTCTCTATCCAGGCGCGTACTTTGCTCGCGCCACTTGCCGTCCTGCGCCATCGCCAATGATTTACGCCGGCATACGGGACAGACATCTTGATAGTGACCGCCGCCGGTAAGCTTGTAGTCGATGCCCAGGGAGCTCTCAACATTCTTTAAGTCGTTGATATGCATTTGCGATGCAAAAGGCTCATTACAGCGCAAGCAGATGGCCTGTGCGGACCGCGCGCCTTCTTCTTTGTAAAACTGGACCCCGATTTGCGCCGGCCGCTGAAAAATGTGGAAGAACTTTCCAAATGGAAGATACAAAAGCGTGAAGATTACGGTGACCGCATGCAGCATGGAAAGAAAGCCATAGTCCAAGCCTCGCAATAAATGCGTGGATGCTGTAAGAAACAGCCCGGTAATGGAAATGGCGAACAACATAAGCAGCGGCATCATGTCCTGGGCAAATTGCTGTACTGAGATTGCGCCGCGATCTCGGGCCCGCCGGAACAGCGCAATGGCAACTCCCGCCAGGACCATGACGGCTGAGATGTCCAGAACATTGAACGTAAGCGCGGCAGTCACGGTCCCAAGATGAAAGGTGGAAACATGCTGCCCGAAAACAAATGCACGGTAGATCGCCTGATTGTCCGGCGCGCTTTCAAAATGCACCCATCCGAAGGAAAGGGGAAACGTAACTGCCGCTGCCAGAAGACATCCCCATGCAATGAGCCAGTGCGCGGCCCAGCGGGCATGGGAACGTTTTTCAATGAACCGCTGGGCAAAAAAATCTGAGAAGAATATCTGCGCCAACCGGAGAATATTCCGGGGCAATTGCCGAGGACGAAAGAAGATACGCCAGCCCTGAAACCAATATGCCCGGGTGGGCGGACGCCTCAGCCACATGGAGAATCGATAGCCGATGCCGAATGCCGCAAACACACACGCGCCGGTGTAAGGCACAAGCGCTGCATCGTAGTGCTTGAGTGCATTGCTGCCGATAAAGATCGCCAGCAGTAAAATTGCGGCAACACCCAATCCCCAGAGTGTCGCATGCGCCACGTCATGACTGGCGGGGCTGCTTTTTTGAGAGAGCAATTGCTCGGAGGTTTCCACAGACTTCATTCGAAGGCTCGATAGAACCATAAATATGCAGACTTCATTCGAAAGCTCGATTGAACCATAAATATATCGTTTCGCGATTGTTTCCCATAGTAAGGGCACTATTCTCTTAAGTGACAGTCGCCATCGACTTTTGCGGGGCGCCGCGCGCCGTCAATCTCACGACCAACAGGCACAGCATGGCGAAGCAGGCCAGCAACACAAATCCCCCAAGAAATGATCCCGTCTGCTGCTTGATCACACCCAGGGCAAGCGGCGGGAAGAAACCGCCCAGGCCGCCCATAGCGCCCACCAATCCGGTAACAGCGCCCACGGAATTCGGGAAGTACTGCGGCACCAGCTTGAATACCGCTCCATTTCCAAGACCGATCGCGGCGGCCATGCCCAGTGCGCCAATTGTAAATGGGACCATTCTCTGCAGAGTAAGCAACATGGCCATTGCAGTTACGAATGGAAATATCCAGGTCAGAATGGTCAGGCCGCCCACTTTATCAGAAAGCCAGCCGCCAATCGGCCGCATGATCGTAGCCAGAAGAACAAACCCTGCCGTCCTGAAGCCCGGCGTCCTGAGGCGTCAGCTTGAAGAGTTCCGTGAGAAACATAGGCAGATATATGCTCATGGCGACGAAGCCGCCAAAAGTAAGAAAGTAAAAGAAACTAAGTACCCAGCTCATCTTCTCGCTTAAAGGGCGAACCATCTGGGCGAGCGATTTTGGCGGTGCGCTGCGTGGCGCATCCTTGGCGAAGGTAAAGAAGATAACGGTCCAGATCGCAAGCAGTCCCGCGAAGCTCCAAAACGTGTTGCGAAATCCGAGGTGGGCAAATAACAACGGGGCGCCGAAAGCGGCCAGTGACTGCCCTACGTTGCCGGCTCCATACACGCCTAATGCGAATCCCTGTTTCTCGGCCGAATACCATCCACTGACGAAAGCAACACCCACAGAAAAACTTGCAAGCGCAATTCCCGTGAATAAGCCGAACACCAGCAACTGAGGAATAGCTTTCAACCTTGCCCATAAAAAGTGCGGCCACAACTGAGGCGACCATCGTCCAGGTAAAAACCTTTCGTCCTCCCAAATGATCGGTCAGGAGGCCAAGGGGAATGCGACCGAGGCTGCCAAGCAACACCGGAATTGCCATGGCGATGCTCACCTGGACCGGAGCAAGATGAAACTGTTTTTTGAGCACCGGCATCATGGCTGAGACGGAGCCAAAAACAGCGAAACACAATGCGAACGCGCCTGTGCCAAGAATCAACTGCAGGGTATTCGAACGACTGGATTTAGAGTTCATCCGGGTATCCACTAGAGTATTCTCATGGAAACCGTTTGCCGCGCATGTGACAAAAATCACATCGGGTTCACGAAAAAGCGCCAGACTAACAACGAGAGCTAAAAAAGAAGAGAGGCGAGAGCTAAAAAATGATCAAGACAGCAGCGTACTGTTAATTCCTTCTGCTCGTCAGATTGACTTTTCTTTGCGCTTGATTGGTTCGGCGTTGGCGGAAAAAGAATTCAGCACGTGCAGGAACAGTTTGCGAATGTCATCCGCACTGTAAGAAGCTGAGTATGAAATGCGGTCGGCAAGCGACTTATCGCGCAACAGGCCCTCCAGCATTCCTATCAACGCTGATCGCATGCCCTCAACGTGCAGGTCTGACCGGAGCTGGCCAAGGTCGCGCATTTCTTTCAGCAACCGGTCCGCGATCTTTATCAGGTTCTGAAAGCCCCGGGTCATCAACACCATGTGGCCTTCCTTGCGGATTCGCCGGCCTTCCATCAGGAACAATATTTTGAGCTGCTCATCCTCCTCGAGCTTGGTGAGAATCAGCCCTACCAGGGCCTGCAATTTCGAACTCGGAGAGGGAATATACTCCAGCGCTCCAAATGCTTCGCTGATGTGCTTCCAGCCTTGCTCGAAGATTGCCTCCAGCAGACCTTCTTTATTGCCGAAATGCTTGATGATCTGTGACTCGCTGGTTTGTGCCAGACGCGCAATGGAAATGGTGCTGGTGTTTTCAAACCCAGCTTGCGCAAAAAGCGCCTTGGCCGCATGAAGAATCCGGTCTGAAGCCGGAGCTTTCGGGTCTTCGGGCTGCGCCATGGAAGCCATTGTCGCCAGAGTGATTACCTGCTGAAAATTGCGTGTGCCGTATTAGTAGTACCACTATGGCTTCGCAAAATCAATCGCTGCCCTGGAACTGGAATAGGAAGATTTTCATCCAGAAGCAAGGCAACCAGCGCAGCGGGGCAACTTCTTACCTTCCGTTGTAGTGCTACTACTATTCAGGTGATTTTTAATTCAGGACTTATAGGCCGCTCTCGCCAAAATTGAAGACAGGAGTCACCATGATCAACCTTCCCTTCCGAAAGACCTTCCCACCCGTCCTTACGAATCACCCGTTTCTCGGATCACTGACAATTGCCGCTGCAATCCTAGGCGGCCTGGGGTTCCTCTTTCATGACACTCCTGTCAGTTTCAGCTCAGAGTTCGGGCACCAGCATCAGTAGCACTTCCGGGCCGGTATCATGGGACTTCGGGCCGGTGGTAGCCGGTACTGTGACCAACGTCGGCATTCAGGACCAATGTCCTCCGGGCCTGTGTGATAACCACGATTTAACGGTCGTACTTCCCGCGCCAGCCGCCACGTTTTACCAGACCAACACAGTTCAATTGACGCTCAAATACACGTGGACCAGCACGGCGCCAACTGACCTGGATATTTTCGCAATCAGCCCGAACGCCGCTGATCACGGCCCGGGCTCTCCGGACGATACTTCAACCGGCAACGGGGAAGAGGACCTTACGTTAACCGATCCGGTGGATGGAGTCTGGCATATCCGCTCCGTGGCTGCGACTGCGCCGTTGCCTACAGGAGCACACCTCGTCGCCACCATGACGGTAGCTCCGCGTCCAACTGCGCCCTTGCCGCCGCCTCCATCACCGGGAGCGCCTGCGTTTGTGAATTATGCAGCCCCAGAAAATATTCCTCCTTCATTAGGATCAACTGACGCTGGACAGCACGGCGCCGGCGAACCTTCCATCGGCGTGGATTGGAATACCGGTAAAGCGTTCATTGAAGCCGGCAACCACACGTTGCGCGTGACGTTCAATGACACGGTTACCCCGGCAACCTCCACGTGGGAAGACAAACGCTCACCCTTTGCGCGCGTCAGCCTTGATCCCATCCTCTTTACTGATGATGGACATTTCGGCGGTACCAATCGGACTTTCTCTTCACAGCTCAATGGGGCCACCAGCGAACTTTCTTTCACTGACGATGACGGTGATAACTGGACGCCAACGCAGGGCTCTGGCCAGCCTGCCGGTGTTGACCATCAAACCGTGGGCGGCGGACCGTATGCTTCGCCGGCTCCGGCGGTGCATACCTATCCACACGCAATCTATTACTGCTCGCAAGACATCGCCACGGCATTCTGTTCACGTAGTGATGACGGCGGCCTCACATTTGGCCCGGGCGTTCCCATCTATACGTTCACCACGGTTAACGGAGTTGACTTGCCGGTGGCGCCGGTACCTGCGGCGGTTTGCACGGTCACGTCCGCGTATCGCCAGATGGCACTGCTTACGTTCCGAACGAAAATTGCCAGGATGCAGCGGGCGTGAGCCGGCCGGGTATTGCGGTTTCAACTGACAATGGCCTGACATGGGTTGTGCGCACCGTTCCTGACGCGCATTCTCCCGGCAGAGGCGGCGATCCTTCAGTGGCAGCGGGAAAAAACAACACCATCTATTTCGGCTACGTGAACTCTGATGGTCATGCCAAGATCGCCGTATCGCATGATCGCGGAGCGAGCTGGTCAAAATCCCAGGATGCTGGAACACCGTTTGGAATCCAGAACGCTGAATTTGCCGAAGTGATTGCCGGTGATGACTCGCGCGCCGCATTTGCCTACCTCGGCACACCCACGGCGGGCGATGACCAGTCCGGAGACTTCCTCGGTGTCTGGCATCTCTATGCAGCATTTACTTACGACGGCGGCCGCACCTGGACCACCGCTGACGTTACTCCCTCTGATCCCGTGCAGCGCGGCTGCATCTGGAATGGCGGCGGCAGCAATCCTTGCCGCAATCTGCTCGACTTCAACGACATTACCGTGGACAAGGTCGGCCGCGTGCTGATTGGCTATGCTGACGGCTGCACCGGGACCTGCGTTACTGATTCTACGCAGAATGCCACCACTGGACCGGCAAGCGCGCAGGATGCACTGGCTACCATCGCCCGGCAGACGGGCGGCCGCGGGTTGTTTGCGGCTTTCGATGGCACTCAGTTTGGCACCAACAGTGGAAAGGACGAAGGCGGTGGCAAGCTCTGCTTTGGCGATCCGGCTTCGGGCGTCCACGGAGATCCGGATTGTGATGACAATCGCCAACACTAAGTAACCACGCTGAAACCTGAGGCCCGCGTGAAGTAAAATGCGCGGGCCTCGGCATGTTTGCAGGAAGTAAAATCCTTCGGGAGAAATTTCGTAATGAACAGAAGGTGCATCCGGCTGTTGCAGTGCTTTTTGTTGTTCGCGAGCCTGGATTACTCGCTGGTTCTCAGCGCTCAAAAGGCATCGTCCAGACCTTCCACTCATCTATCTGCACAAACACCTGGCAAGACTGATGTTTGCTCAATGCTGAGCAGCGCGGACATTCAGGCAGTGCAGGGCGAACCCGTGGTAGAGAGCAAAGCCAGCCCGCAATCCAGCAATGGCGTAACTATGTCAGAATGCCTGTTTCGCACAGCCACTCCGGCCAAATCAGTAAGCCTCGCTTTCGCCTTGCCCGGAAAACAGAGTCCCCGCAATTTCTGGCGCAAGCATTTCCATTCCGAGGATGCCTCCAAGTCTGACAAGCCGGCGAAGCCCGCCAAGGCACGCCCGCAAAATGATAAGAAACAGGAAAGAGAAGAAGAGGAGACACGGCCGCGCCCGATTGGCGGTGTTGGCGACGAAGCATTTTGGATGGGAAGCCCCATTTCCGGCGCTCTGTACGTGCTGCGCGGAAATTCTTTTATCCGCGTGAGTGTCGGCGGAGTTCGTGAAGAATCCGCGCGTATTAAAAAATCAGTAGCTCTGGCCCAATTGGCCTTGAAGCGTATTCAACGTTGATCGAGAACACGGAATGGCATAGTCGGCGCGCCTGGTCAGTATCGATTTGGCTGCCGCCGAGCCAATTGCGAATTAGAGTATCCCAAGCCGCGCGTTCGTGATCTGCTGAAGATCGGGCAAATGAAAGATCGCCAAATGAACATCACAAAATGAAGATCGCCAAATGAAGATCACCAAACTCCGGTTTCTTTTTTGAAGCACATGAAATCGGCGGCATTTGATAAAAATGCCGCCACGAAACGCTACAAGCACTAAGCGGGGAAATTGCGCTAAGCAACCTTCAGCACCACTTTGCCCTGAGCCCTCCCGGTTTCACTGAGTTCCTGCGCTTCTCTGGCATGCTTAAGCTCCATCGTCTGGCTAAGCCTCGGCTTCACTGCACCCTTTTCCACCAGACGGGCAAGTTCAGCCAGGTCTGCTGCGCTGCGCTTCATGAAGATCTGGACCGCCCGGATTCCGGCCTGCTTTGCAGCTGATTCATCCACCGGCTGAACCGTAGTAACGAGCACACCACCTTTTTTCACGACGGCATAAGATCGTGCCAGCGTTTCACCGCCAACAAGATCCACCACGGCGTCCACTCCGCTCGCTTTTTCTTCAAAACGCTCGCGCTTGAAATCTATTACTTCATTGACGTGCAGGGACTTCAAGTAATCGAGGTCCGGACCCGTTGCAGTCCCGATAACGCGCGCGCCCATATTCCTGGCGATTTGAGAGGCAAATGACCCAACGCCCCCGGCCGCGCCATGGATGAGGACAGTAATGCCCGGAGCCGCCTTCACAACATCGCGAATAATCTGTAGGGCCGTTGAGCCGGCAGTCGGAAGCGCTGCCGCAGTGGCGAAGTCCATCGATTTCGGCATTGCAGCTACTGTCGAGATCGGCGCGGCCGCGTACTCTGCGTAGGTACCCTGGGCAAAGCCGAAAACTCGACTGCCGATCGCGAATTGGTTCACGCCTTTTCCGCGTTCCACCACTTCGCCCGCGAAGTCCTGGCCAAGCGTCAGAGGAAACTTTGCGGGCATTACTTGTTTCATGTAGCCCTGCCGGATCTTCCAATCAATCGGGTTCACACCTCGTCACGGACTCGCACAAGGATCTGGTCTTCTTCAATCGAGAGTTGCGGAGTTTCATCCAGCTTCAATGTGTCAGCATTGCCATATTCATAAATTCGAATTGCTTTCATCTTGACCTCCATTATGAAAAGTTCAGCTCAGACGAAGTAGGTCGAAAATCTGCCGGCTGGGCTGAGATATCGAGTTCGAGAATCGAACTCCGCGGGGCAGTCGCCAATCCCCAATATACCTCGGCGCTTTGCCGCTAAGGAGGACAATCGAGTGACTCAGAAGAAAGGAACCTTAGCGTAATCCGGGGCCCATCAGCGATATCAGGATGGCAGGCACGTCCGGGAGACGGAGACCTGCGGGATGTAACCCTGAGAGACGCACTCTACTCTGTCATACCGGGTTCCTCAGGCGCAGCAGGAAAACCACTGGCCGCCTGAGGTTCAGCATTGCCAGGCGCGCGCCACACACGCAGGCCTATGCATCATCTGTGAACAGTCTGAAGATCCTCTCTGGAAAGGAAAACTTGCATTCTGCCAACCTCCTGCGCTCGCCTCTTCTCATACGCAAGCCATCCAGTTGCTTCCATTCTTAATCAACCTACGGGCGGAGGAAAATATGATAACAGCTACACCGCTAATGGATATTGAACATCTCCACAGTAAATGGGGATGGTTTCTGGCATTCGGGATCGTCCTCATTGTTTTGGGGACAATAGCTCTCACGTTTATTCCCGCAGCGACGCTTGGAAGCGTTATTGTGTTGGGCTGGTTAATGATAGTGAGTGGCTTCGTGGAGGCGGTCGAGGCTGTGCGCGCACGTCGTTGGCAAGGCGTGTTTCTGCACATCATCGGCAGCCTGCTGGGAGTGTTAGTCGGATTGCTGATT
>CAWGRA010000037.1:0-69052 GCA_963824835.1 Terriglobia bacterium
GATATAGGCCCATTTCGGGCGGGCAGGGTCACGGCAGTGGCGGGCGTACCGGGCGATCCGAACACTTATTATTTCGGCACGCCCGGAGGCGGAATCTGGAAGACCACGGACGGTGGCCAGGTCTGGCAACCGATATTCGATAAAGAGCGTGTGGCTTCCATCGGAGCCCTAGCGGTAGCTCCCTCGGATCCGAAAGTTATATACGCCGGCACGGGCGAGCAGACGCGCGGTCAGGGAATGTACAGCTCGCAGACGGCGGTGCAACCTGGCAGAGTGCCGGCCTTCAGGATCTCTTGTTCATACAGGCGATCGTGGTTGATGCACAGAATCCGGACACAGTCATTGTGGCCGGGAAACTCCATCGGCTTTGGCATTCTCTGGCAGCCGCTGCCAAGTGGGCAACACGGCCAATCGCGGCATCTTCAGGACCACGGACGGCGGCAAAACGTGGAAGAAAGTTTTCGACAGCAACGACAATCTCGGCATCGTCGATATGTGCGCTGACGGCCGGACGCCGCACACTTTTCGCCGTGGTGTATCACGGCCCGAGCGGCGGAGGCGAGCTGCCAAAGTTGAGCCGACTTCAGAGATCATCAAGTCCAGCGATGAAGGTTCAACCTGGACGCTTCTCAAGACGAAAGGCCTGCCGGAAAAGGCACGCAAGAGGATGGGAATTGCCGTGGCGCCGGGAACCGGAGCACGGCGTTTGTACGCCATCGTGGACCAGGGCTTCTTTCGCTCGGATGATGGCGGCGCGAACTGGCAGCAATCAACCAAAGACCCGCGCATAGTTGGCAGTGAATACTTCAGCCGCATCTTTGTCGATCCCAACCATCCTGACGTGCTGTACGTGGCGCAGACATCGCTTTATCGTTCAGTGGATGGCGGAAAAACTTTTGAAGCCTATGTGGGCGCGCCCAGCGGAGATGATTTCCACGTCCTGTGGATTGATCCCAGGAATTCAGAGCGCATGCTGCTTGGCGTTGATCAGGGTGCGATCATCAGCGTGAATGGCGGGCAGACATGGAGTTCCTGGTACAACCAGCCGACCGGGCAGTTCTATCATGTGTCCACCGACAACGCGTTTCCCTATCGTGTGTATGGCGCGCAGCAGGACAGCGGAACCGCCGGCGTTCTGAGCCGCAGCGACAATGGCGAAATCCTGCAGCAGGATTGGTACTCCGTCGGCGGCTTTGAATACGCCTACATCACGCCTGACCCGGCGAATCCTAACTTCGATTTATAGCGGCGGCTGGTATGGCTCCGTGGTGCGCTGGACAAGAGCCACCGGCCAGGTGGCCACACTGTTTGAACACGGACGAGAAATATCGCACGTCACAAATGCCGCCTCTGGTGTTCTCTCCGCAGAATCCGTCCAGTGCTTTATCTGGGAACGCAATTTGTGATGAAGACCAGCGACGCGGGAGCAAGCTGGCAGGAAATCAGCCCGGATCTCACGGGATTCGTGGTGAAGGAAGAGCCGGAAGGCAAAGCCGGAACTGATCGCCGTCCGCCTCCGGCGATCACTGCGCTTGCGCCTTCTCCGGTGCAGGCCGGAGAAATCTGGGCCGGTACCAGCAATCGGCTGGTATATCTGCTGCGTGACGCCGGAGCAACCTGGCAGAATGTTACCCCGCCGGGATTGGCTGAGCCGCACGCAGATTCTTTATGTTGAAGCTTCGCATCATGATGCAGCCACCGCCTACGTGACGATTGGCGGCACGCGCGAATCAACTCCGCCGCTATCGTGCGCGACGCATGATTTCGGCGGACATGGCAAAAGATTGTCACCGGAATTTCCGGCGAAATGGTCCGCGTGGTGCGTGAAGATCCAAAGAGAAAAGGCTTGCTCTATGCCGGGACTGATACCAGCGTCTTATGTTTCCTGGGATGACGGTGACCATTGGCAGCCGCTGTCACTGAATCTGCCGGCGACTCCGGTGACCGATCTGCAGGTCCACGGCAATGATCTGGTGATCTCAACCTTCGGCCGCGGCCTGTGGATACTTGATGACGTAAGCCCGCTGCGCGACAATGACTCCGGAGGTCAGCGCCGCTGATGCGTATCTACTCCCACCAGCGCCGGCGATGCGAGTGCGCTGGGACAATAATCAGGACACGCCGTATCCCATCGAAACTCCTGCCGGAGAGAATCCCCCTGACGGCGCGATCATTGACTACTTCCTCAGGAACGCAGGCAACAGCCCCATCACGCTGACAATCCGCGATGAGAAGGGCGCGGAGATCGCAACTTTCTCCAGTGAGACGAAACCGGGCGAATATCCGCCTGCGAACGTCCCAAGTTACTGGTTCGAGCCAGCCGAGGCACTGAGCAAATCGGCGGGCGTCAACCGCTTTGTGTGGGACCTGCATTATCCAGCGCCGGCTGCGCTGCCCTACAGCTATTACGGCGAACTGCTTGAATACACGGAATACACACTGGCCGACCATGCCGTTCCCGGTTTGACGCCAAGGCAGCAGCCACGAGGTCCGCTGGTTGTGCCGGGGAAATACACGGCGGAACTTACGGCCGGCGGCAAGACGTTACGACAGGCGTTGACGGTTGAGCTTGATCCTCGCGTACACGCTTCACAGGAGGACCTGGTGCAGCAACGTGATCTGGCCCTCGCGATTGTGCGCGGGATGAAATCCAGCTATGACGCTTTTGAAAAACTGAGGACTTTGCACAAGTCTGTGACGAAAGACAAAAAGCCACAGGCAGGGCAAGCGAAAGCGCAGCATGAAAAGGCTGACCCGTTTGAAAAGAAACTTGAAGCACTGGAGAAAGGAACCAAGCAGGCTCCGGGCTTCGGGCCCATCAATCGCGACCTGGGCCGGCTGATCTCCAGCGTTGAGAGCGCCGATATTGGTCCCACGCAGGCCGTCCGATCAGCCGTACAGCAGCTCTGTGATGATCTCGACAAAGATCTTCAGGAGTTTCAAAACCTGAACCTCCAAAATGTTCCCGTACGTGATACGAAACAGGAGGCCGGCAAAACCACGCCGCCAAAAAGCGGATGCGGCGAATAAACATTCCCGGCAGTTCATCAATGAAAAAGAGGTGGCCGAAGCCACCCCTTTTTCTGCGATTGTACTCTTGAGCAGATATCCCTCGACTGGTTCCTCATACTGTCTGCTGAAGAAATAAAAAAGGCTGGCGGGTTTTACCCGCCAGCCGAGAGGAACCTTCATGTTGTCTTCCTTACGGAATGATGTAGAGGTGACCCTGGCCGGGAATCGCGCTTACGGCAGTAAGCGGAATACCCAGCGGATCCGTTGGCCCGCCGCCCCGTGGATCAGGAACCTGAGCGGTAGGATCATCGCCGATCATCATCGAGGCATTGCCAACATGCCGCTGACTGCAATCGCCGTCACGTTGCTCAAGGGCAAGTTCAATGCGATAAGCGGGCTGATGGAGCCCTGGTCAGCCCAGTTGCTCTGGGTTTTGCAGGTAAAGCTCCACTGATCCACTTCAGCATCCGGAGTGAGGTTTCCACCCTGCGGGCTGCTGGCAGAGTCGGCGTCGGGAATGCGCTGGCGCCAACATACATTGAAGGAGCAGTGGTCAGATCACCAGGGATGAACGTGGTGATGTTGCCGGTGGCAACTCCCGGAGGTCCAAGGCAAAGCGGTCTTTCGAATTCAGGACCCATCGCGATAGCCAGCGGGTTCTGAATGATCAGACCCAGGAACTGACCACTGACGACCGGGAATGCGACCGAAACCGCGGTGCCCTTGGCCATGCTGGGTGAGGCTTTGGGCAATGAGTGTGTTGAACGAACCGCGCTTCACGCTGTTGACGTTGCCATTCTGCAGCACCGGAGTGCCTTCTTCCGCCATGTACAAGTCAGTACCGTAGAACGCCATGCTGACGATGCCAACGCCGTTTTCCAGATTAGCGACCGGAATCAGAGCGCTGGGTGCGGTGCTGGCGTTGGTGATCTTTGAGATGCGCCGTTGTTGGAGAAGCCGAGATAAACGGCGTCTTCCAGAGCTCCGGCGAATCCCGGGACTGGTTTGGGTACGGCTACGGCTTCCACAGCGTTGGTGCCTGTGCTGAGAACGCCGGTTTGAGTGATGCTTCCCTTGCCACCGTTGCCGGCGGGATTGAACTTGAAGCGGGCCAGACCAGGGCGCCTGATGCGTCAGGGACGTACAGGTTGCGGGTGTTGGTTACGGGCGCCGGCAGCATCTGCAT
This sequence comes from Terriglobia bacterium, assembly GCA_963824835.1. Taxonomy (GTDB): domain Bacteria; phylum Acidobacteriota; class Terriglobia; order Terriglobales; family Acidobacteriaceae; genus Angelobacter. Next base: position 4,199 of record CAWGRA010000037.1, read on the forward strand.
CAGCCTGTCCGGGAATGAATGAGGCGATTAGGCTTGTAGCAGTTGGTGAGTGCAGCTGCGCCAGTGGCTGGGTTGAGTCAACACGGCAGAAGCCGCTGACTTCATCGGATACCCAGTAGTGGTTGCCGAGGAAAATCAATCCGCGCGGGTGAGTAACACCAGCGAGAACCAGAATGGCGCGACGAGCAGCGACCTGTTGCTGGAGGGAAACCGGTGGAGCGTTGGTGCCAATTTGACTGGTCAAGCTGCAAGTCTGCGAAGGACCGCAAGGCTCAGACAGGCCCGCAGCAGGCAGAACCCATGCGACGGCCAGTACGAACTGTTCGCTGCGGGATGCCCGGGCCGGGAGCTTCGATGCATGGATATCGTCCACATAGAGGAAGTCGCCATTGGTCTGATCCAGATTGAGACCCAGAATCAGGGAGGTGGCAACCAATGTTGTGGCTCCGCCGGGACCGCTGATGAGGTTTCCGCTGTTGCTGACGATGTGTCATCGTCTGTTGGGTGTTGGTGTCATAGTCAGCGATGGTGTTGCCAGACGAGAAATACAGGTGGTGACCGGTGACGTTGGTGGAGAAACGCTGGTCAGAAGCCATGCCCGTGTTGGTTTGGAGCAGGCCAAATTCAAGAAGCGCAGCGCAGTTTGCGGTGTAGTTGCAAGTAGTAGCGTTCTGCAAACGGTTCAGGAAGCCCGCCTGGTCCATCCAGAGGTCATTGCCAATCCAGGCAAAGGCATCAATGCGGCGTCCGTTATCAGAAGTACCAACGCGCTCCAGCTTTATTGCCGGCCGGAGTGAAGGTGGGTGAGAGCGGATTCAGAGATGCGCCAGATGTCGCCGTTGCCCGGGAACGTGATGTAGAGCTTGCCATCCGGTCCCATCTTGGCGACTTCAACGCGCGGGTGAGTACCAACCGGGACGGATCCGATCAGTGAGCTGGGGCCAAAGATCTGAACCGAGGTCGCCGGATTGATGACCATGTGGCCGGTTGTCACCGGCTGGCTTGAATTTGAAGCGCATCACGCCGCCGAGGGACATATCAGCGACGAAGACCACACCGAACTCAGCCTGGTAATCCTGCGGTGCGCCGGTTGCGGTCAGGAAGCAGGTGCTGAGATTAAGGGCGCCAGATGTTGCGCCGTTGGGCGGGTTAATGGTCTGATCCAGGCGGCAGAAACCGCTGGCGGTATCTGCAACCCAGTAGTCAAACGTCGCGGAATGCCGTAGCACCGTCAAGGATCGGCGCTCCGGCTGCGTTAACGCACGGTACACGAATCAAGCCGTGGGGAAGAAACATTCCCTGGTCGCCTACATCAGTGCCGGGATTGATTCCCGCCGGCGGGGTCACGGTGGGGACTTGCGCAAATGCACTGGATACAGCTACCAGAGCGAGTAACGCTATTGCCAGCATGCGCGCAAATGTGTAGCGAACTAGCTGCGTATTACCGGATTTCATTTTTGGTTCCTCTCTTCTAAGCCTTGCGTTGAGCTTCTTATTGCCTTGCAGCGGGCAACTGGAAGCCGCTCAGTTGTTGCGGGCTGCCGGGAACGACCGGCAGCCCACGGTTATCGGTTACCTCAGGAAGGTGATTCCCGAGGTTGCCACGCCGCCCGCGCTCGAGGTCACAGTCACCAGGTTCGGCGGAGGTACGTTGCTGAACGTGATGGTGTAGATGCCCGGAGCAGCCGGGATTGTGGGACCCATCAAGCCGGTGTACTGCAGTCCGGTTGCGGGGTTCAGAATGTCCAGCGTGCAAGTCATGGTGATACCCGGAGTGAAGTCAGTAGCCGTTACCACCAGGCGAGCTTTGCGCGTACGGTACACAACGCCTGTCGGGTTGATCAGGATGAAGTCGCCGGTCGGGTTAACCATGACGGTGATGGTTGCAGTGCCAGTCAGGTTCGGGGCCACGCTGCTGGTCGCCGTTACCGTGAAGGTAAGTGGCACGGAGCGCTCAGCGGAGGCAGCGTTGGAGCGATGAACGACTGGACTGAGCCATCAGCAGCGCCCGGAGCCAGGACCACGCCAGCCGGCGCAACCCATGTGAAGGTGAGAGTGCCACCGGCAGGATCAACACCGGTTGCGGTCAGGGTTCCAGACGCGCCGCTGGGCATCGAAATTGCCGGGTTCGAAGTGATTGCCACAACCGGCGGCGCACCCGCCGGAGGCGGAACGACCGGTACTGATACGGTTACAGGAGTTGAGAACGGCACGACTCCGCCGTCACCAACTTGACCAGTGAGAATGTCAGGCTTTGCGGCAACGGTGACCAGCGGAGCGGTAAACGTCGGCATGCCGGACGTCGGGCTGCTGAGCTGAACCACCGGATCGCCCGGGTTGATGACCTGGGTCCAGTGTGAACGGGCCAGTCGGCGGCGTGCTGCCAGGCCATTCAGCGTGACCGTGATGCCGGCGTACGGCGGATTCGGGGTCGAGATAAATGTTGGCAGCGCCACGGAAGTGAAAGTTCCCGGAATGCAGGTCGGTGCAGGAGTTGTCGGCATCCGGGAACGGCGCAAGCTGGCCCAGCGTCTGGTTGCCATAGAACGGGGAGGGCGTGGCGCCCAGTTGGACCTGGAAGCTATCAAATACGTCGCTCACCATGGGCAACGGTCCCAGACCATTCACCAGGAAGGTGAGATCGCTGAAGTTGCCAGCCGGTGGAGGCGTACCAGGAGTAATGTTTTCCGGGAAGATGAACGTGGCTTCCGGCAATTGGTATTCGCCGAAGGTCAGACCGTTCTTCTGCTTGCCGACAATGGCCGCCGCTGATGCGGGCGCCAACGTTCTGCACTGGCAGGAAGGAAATCTCCACCCTGAGGGAAGCGTGCGCGCCAACGACCGACCACGCCGATTCCCGGAGGTCCCGGCTCAACCGGGAAGTTTGAAGCCCAGGCTGGTTGGCGGAATATCAGGTTGCCGTTGCAATCCTGATCGATGGCGGAAACGTCAACCGCGCGGAACGGATCGGTTGAGAAACCTTCCACGCGGGTGCGGACGCCGGCTTCCTGCGGGAAAGCAGGATCCGGCACGCCACCGGTACCTTGCACGAGCACTTCAACCAGAACATAACCAGGATCAGTTTGCGGAGCGGTCTTGATGCCGACGCTGGTTGTCATCACCTGAGTTGCGCTATAGAGCGGGACCAGTCGCGTCATAGGCCAGGGAGCCAAGAACGGAGACGAAATCACCCACTTCAAAAGGAGCCTCAAGGTAAGGGTCCTGCGGGTACGGGTTTTCCGCGGTTGCCGGAGCATCCGGCGCATTCATGGTGAAAAAGTTGAGCAGACGTGGTTCCAGTTACGGAGTCGCGTGGGCGGTTCTTTTCCGGACACTGCGGATCCTGTGCGGCATCAGGCAGCAGCAAAGATACTGCTGCGCCCTTCCGATACCATCAGAAGCCGTCAATGTACGGGCTGAACTGCGGTATGCACATCGGATAACCGCTCTGGCTGCGAACCGTAGGATTGTTCTGGTCAACCGCCATGCGGGTGATCAACCAGATTCAAAGCCGGATTCTGTCCGGCGCTATAGCGGCCCTTGTTGAACGTACCGGCGCCAGGACCAACGAAAGGCGAGCCGTCAGGGTTCAACGGAGTGACACCACCAGGGATCCAGGGATCGTTCAGCTGCACCCTGATGCCATCCACGTACATGATGCTGTTTGCGTAATCGAACTTCTCAATGAAGCCCTGGATGCCAGCATCAGCAACAACCTGGTTGATAAAGACCAGGCCCGCGATGTACTGGCCGGCCACCATGTTGCCCTGGACGTGAACGATGTAGTTGCCAGGAAGTGGCTTGGTGTCCGCCATGGCCAGGCCTGTTTCAGGAGCAGCCGGCGACCGATGAAGAGGATTGTTCTCGAATGCTTCTTCCCACGTCAGCAGCGTGTTGGGGAAAACCACCACGAGGTTCGCCGGGACCTTGATTACGTGGCACACCAACTTCAAGCCAGCCACCGGTCGTCTTGCACTGGGCCGGCAACGGGGGGTTCGTCGGCGACGCGGGCTGAGTGGGATCAGCCAGAGTGCAAAGGCCCGGTGCTGGATCGAGCGATGCGTATTCCAGCATGCCGGTAACGTCAAAGGCGACTGGAACGGTTTGTGACGCCGGCACAATGGCCGACGGCGGTGGAACCGCGGCCGGAGTCGGCCACGGATTCGGCGTGGGGAGCAACTGGGCATTCAAAGCCGAACCCATCCCCGCCACCAGCAGCAGCAAGAGCATTAGCCCTGCCACATTTAAACTTTTGCGTACTTGCTCAAATCCCCTCATTTTGAAGCTCCTCCCGTCGTACTGCGGTTTGCTAGTGCAGCTTTGCCCTGCTGGCGCTGCTATGTTTGCGTCTTGCTGGTGCCCGTTGGAACTCCACAGGCACGTGCGTTCGGTTGCCGGCAACTTAGTTGGGTCTGGCATTTTTCACCCCCACCAGGTTGTCGAGGAACGTGGCAATAGGCTTGCCGCCGTTCGTACCGACCGCCGGAATTTCCATGAACTGATTGGTCGCCTGTCCGGGATGCTGCGGATCAGCCTGTACCGGATAGCCGTTCGCCCGCCGGATGGCCGTTGGAAACAATCAACTGCGGGTGATCAAACGGCGCTGACTGTTTCACGGTGCGTGGATCAGTCAAGCCGTTGCGAAGGAAGTCCACCAGGTCTTGCCTGTCCTGAAGCGTGAGGCCAAGGATCTCGATATCCGGATCCATGTTCTTCACTTCAGCCACCGTGTTGAAGTCGCCGCCGCGGTTGTAATACTCCACCACCTGCTCCAGCGTGAGCTGGCCGCCGTTGTGGAAGTAAGGGGCCGTCAGAGCAACGTTGCGCAACTGGGGCGCTTTGAAGAATCCGCCGCGCGCCACTTCATCGCCGCAGTTGAGCGGAGCCGGTGCGATACCGTCTCCACGACGTCCCGGAACAATCACGGTTTCAAATCCGCCGTTGCAGACATGCTGCCTGAGGTATTCCGCGTTCGAAAGCGGCAGACCAGCAACGCCGTCATTGCCGGCAAGACCTGCATCTTCAGCCGAAGGCCGGACGCCGATGTGATAGAAGCCCGTGTCATACACGCGAGCGCTGTCGTCTTCCATGATCATGCGCTCTATGGGAGTGTTGGTGACCGTGCCCACTGCTGCGTTGGAAAGCTCTGGTCCGCCGTGGCAGACAATGCAACCGCCCTTGGTCTGGAAGATCACCAGGCCGCGCAGTTGGCTTTCCGTCATTGGCGTCGCGCCCACTGAGTAGTTGATCTGGATGGGAACCTGCGAGACCGGCGAATCACTGAAGAAGATGGTGACCTCACCGGTTGCGTAGTTGACTGAGCCCTGGTTCACGCCGACACCGCCAATGAAGCCCTGGCCGTTGTCGAACGAGTAGATGTCCTGGTCACTGGCGTCCAGCGTCGGGTTCAGGCCGACAACCGAAACGGTGTAAGGAGTGATGCCAGGCTTCAACTGGATCGTGTACTGGTTGGCTTTGTTGTCGCCGATCAGCGTGTAGCTCTGCTGCTGCTCCAGATACTTGTCCATCGGAGTCTGGTCAGCGACCAGCGTGCTCTCATACATCTGGATGGCAACTCCCCAGAAGAGCGAGAAGTTGTATTCCATCTGCGAGTACTCGAGTGATGCCGGCCGGGCAGAAGCGGTTGCAGGATCGATGGTGGCTGCCGTGCTGCCGTCCTGCGTTACGCAAACGTGCTTGGCGAAGGAGTGCCACTCCGGCAGGAACGCCTTCTGAATCAAGGCTGCGTATGTGGTGTTGATGCCGGTGCTGGGTGAATTTGAGATCAGGCCCAGGACGCTGTCCGTGGGATCAACCATCTGTTTCGCCAGCGGCTTGCGGGCCAGCAATTTCTTGCCAACCTGCTTGAAGTCGCGGCCGTCAGCCGACATTTCGGTGCTGCTGAGGATCGGACCCAGTGACTGTGAGCACAGCGCCGAATTCTTCATGCTGACCAGAACGTTGGAGAGCGTGCCGTCATCCTTCATCACAACCAGGTGTGAGTTCTTGTCGCGCTGTCCGAAAGGATTCGCGCCGTTGCACTCGTTCTGCGCGCGTCCATCCCAGAAGTTGCGATAGTTGAATACCGCGTTCACCACGCTGGGAGTGTTGCGGCCCGTGGTGCTGCGCGTGTTGATCACTGCATTCGGATTGGAAGGATCCGGATAGGAGAAGACCGGGTCAGGCGTTGAAACCGTGTTCTCAATGCTGGTCAGGTTGCCGGTGGAAGTTCCAACCTGAGCGTCGGCGCCTGCAGTTGCCGCCTTTATTGCTGCTGCCGTGGCCTTTGTTTGCCCGTGGCTGCGGTTACTGTTCGGGTTGCCGACTGCCCTTGGGTGAGCGTGTCATGCCGGCGTCATCACTGCCTTGGCCGTGCATCATTGCCGCCCTGGGCTGATGCGTCGCCGCCGTTGCCGGTTGCGATTGGCCGCCGTTTCCGATGGTCCCGACAACCACTGACTGGATCTTGAGTTGAGAAGACGCCCGCGGAACCGGAAACATCATTGGAATCGGCAGATTACGCTGAAACGGTCATTTACGTCAGCAAGTTTGCGGAAAGGAAAATCACCATCATGGTAGCCGCCGAAGCCCGCGCTTGCGGGTGCCGGGATTGTAGTGATAGTTGGTTCCGAATTTGCCGTTGAAAGGTACACCGATCTGAAAAGTGTTGTCACCACCGGCCTGGCCGGGGTTAACGTCATTGGTCGCGCGGCTGTCTGCTCCGGCATTGAAGTGGCAGCTTGCGCAGGCCTGAGTATCATCGCTTCCCGCTTGCATGTCCCAGAACAACGCTTTGCCCAGTTCAATGGCGGCTGCTTTGTCTGCGACGATTCCTTCGAGGCCGAATACCGCGGGGATGGGCACACTGGACAGTGGGGCTAAAGGCCGCAGCGGAACTACAATCGAACCTACTCCGCTTTGGGCTCGCACATGGCCGTAGTACCCGAGTGCAGCAACGGTTGCTACTACCAGCGCAGTAATGCGCAGAAAAGCCCTGGTCCCGGAAGACGGTTTCATCGTTTTTCTCCTAAAGGTTTTGCCCTATGTCGTCACGCGGCTGGTGCCCGACTGCAGGTGAGTCCCCCGATCCGCTGCGCTCAACCACAGTTCAGCCGGAGTGACCCCTGCATGAAGGATTTTCGGCGGTGGGGGTTAGAAGTACATTAGTGGTGTATTAAATGTTTTAATTCAAGGTACTACGACCAAGGTAACGATAGTTAAGTCATTTTATTTTCATATAGTTAGACTGATTAAAGCAGTGCAATCAAAGCAGGTGAGTAGGGTTAAATACGGCCTCAAAATAGGGAAAATCGATTCCCTTGGTACGTGTCCTAATCTTTTAGACGGAACATGGGCTTTCGTACCTAAGGGCCATCATCTCCTGTCACCAAAGTACATGTGCAGATCTTGTATTGGTACAAGGCCTTTATTTGTAATCAGTTCACTGGGGATTACGCAAAAAACCGGTTTCTGGCTTTAGTGGTGGCTGCGGACTTCCAAATGAAAGAAATCTGAGAATCTCGGAAGCGAATCATTAGAAAATTTCGGGAGCAGTTAAAACGCGGACAAAGGCTCGGGGTTTTTGACCAGATATTTTAAGGAAACCAAGTTATAAGGAACGCGAGTGCCGCGGAGACGACCTTACATTGCCGTCCTGGTCTCCGCATTACGCGAGTGCGGAGTGAATCTTTCGCGGAAGATTCACAATGGCAAGAACGAAATCAAATCAGACTTCCAGACCAATCGATTTCATCAACTCAATACCATTGCTGGTTGTAACCACGCCGTTACGCAGTTTGTAGTCGAAGGAAAGTTTTCCTTCTTGCAGTTTTTCCTGGAAATGCATGTTGGTCATCTGTCTGGGAAAAATACGCACCAGTTCCGTCAAGGCAAGATCGTGCGTGGTAATCAGGCCGGTGGCGTTTCTATTTAACAAAATGCGCACCACGCCTTCAGCCCCTACACGGCGATCATGCGAATTGGTTCCCTGCAAAATTTCATCGAATAAAAACAGCAGTGGCCCGCGATCCGCCAGGTCCACAACGGAACGTATGCGGCTGATCTCAGCATAGAAATGAGAGACTCCTTTTTCCAAAGAGTCAGAAACGTTGATGGAAGCGCCCACGGCGGCAGCGGAAAGCTTCAGTCGCCGCGCGCGCACGGTTGCTCCCGCCATGGCCAGCACGGCATTGATGCCGATTGCGCGCAGCAGCGTGCTCTTGCCGGACATATTTGAACCGCTGATGATGACGATTTGCTGTTCATCACCCGAGCCGCACATCATTGCGCACGCACACCGCGCTGGCGATCAACGGATGCCCGAGAGACTCCGCCTCCAGTCTGGTTGGGTCGCGGGGCGAATTGAACTCCGGGAAGCAATCCTCCGGGTGCTCATACGCAAACGTTGCCAGCGAAAGCAGGGCCTCAATCTGGCCGAGAGACTCTATCCATGAGATCACGGCGCTCGCGTACTTGCGTCTCCAGCGTTGCAGGGCAAACCCCACCTGGAGTGAGTAAAGCAACGGCAGGTCAATGGAACGGAGAATGATGTTGTGGCGGGAATTTTCCAGCTCGCAGAGCGAGCTGAGTTTCGCAATGCCCTCTGACGCGGTGATGTTTCCGTCCTTAAAACGGCTTGCCAACTGCTTCAGCAAAGGCGATTGAAATTCTTCGTTCTCGATGCGCCGCACCAGGTCCGCGATGGCTTCCAGGTTATGGCAGGCGCGATCCAACCCGTGAAACACAGATTTCAGTCCACGCCGCCAGCGCAGCAAGACCAGTCCGTTCACCACGAGAATCAGGACGAACGGAGTCCAGAACGCCGATCCTTTAGTAAAGAAGGTGACTACCGCATATATAAAGGAAGCGGTTGCCAGCACAGCCAGAAGCGCGGCCAGCGGCCACCATCCACGATAATTGAGCTCAATTTCCGCCTTTGCCCAGCATTTTAATTTGTTGTGATCGGCGGAAATGCGCTGCTCTTCGCCGGCTGTAGCCAGGCTTTCCCGGAAGTCCACCTTACGGGCCAATTCGGCGACAGCGGTCTGACGGTCATCGATGGTTGGCAGCGCGGCATGGGTCAGCAGCCACTGAGCCAGGCATTCCCGGCCCACGGACGACCGCGCAACACACAGGAGCTGAAACAGGCTGCCATCCCCCAGAATGTTCAGGTCGTCTGAATAAAGATGGCCAGGTTGGCGGAATTCCCCGCCTGTTTCCCCGGAACCGGACCAGCGGTCTTCCATTCGCGCGACGCTCCGCCGATACATCTCAGCGGCACGCTCAGCCTTATTTGTGGCGCGTAATGTTCTTTGATGAACCAACGCCAGCACAACAAAACCCATGATGGTGGCAACCAGCCACCACGGCGAAAAGGAGCTGGAGCGCACATACAGCCAGCAAAGCAGCGCGAATAGCAGAAAGACCGCAAGTCTCGCGTTGCCGATGGAACGATGCCGCCGTTGCAGCACGCTGACGGTTTTCTCCCGCTCAACGAGGCGTTTTTGCGAGTCTTCCAGTGGCTGGTTCGCGGCTTCATTCATCCGGCCCTAAGTTTACCGGAATGCGCTGATTATGTTTTCAGTGTGGGCGGGCTTCCGCCAATTTGAGATCAACGCCCGGCTAGCTCGCCGGGATGGAAACATCTTCGCCTTCGCCCACAATCTCACCGAACCACGCGGGGAGTTCCAGCGCAATGCGGGCGCCCCCGCTTTCCAGGTTCAGGGCCTGGATGTCACCACCATGCTCCTTGGCAATTCCGTAGCAGATGCTTAAGCCCAAGCCTGTGCCCTTGCCCACCGGCTTGGTGGTATAGAAAGGATCGAACACGCGGTCAGGATCACTGAATCCAGGACCATTATCGTCAAACAGGACAACCACGCGATCATCGCGGCGTTTAGCGCTGACGGTGATAGTTCTCTGGCGCAGGTGCTCAAGAGCGTCAATGGAATTGTTCAGCAGGTTCAGCAGAATCTGCTTGAACTGGTCTTCATCCAGGGCCACGGCCGGCAGCGCGGGCTCAATCTGCACGTCCAGATTAATGCGCTGGTTGCGCAGGTGGTACTCCCTGAGTGACAGTACCTCCTGAAGAAGCACCGCCACATTGGTGGATTTTTTAGCCAGATTATTCTGTCGGGCAAAGCGCAACAGGTTTTCAATGATCCGGCGCATGCGCTGAGATTCGCGAATGATCTTGTCCAGCTTGTTGCGGCTTGGACCGGAAGGAATTTCATCCGTCAGAAGTTCAGCATATCCAACCACTGAGGCCAGGGGATTGTTCAATTCATGGGCCACGCCGGCCACCAGTTGGCCGATGGCTGCGAGCTTTTCTGATCGCAGCAGTTGCTTCTGCAGTGATGAGTTGTCCAGCGTCACGGCCAGATCGCCCGCGAGCAGTTCAATCTTGGTCAGCTCTTCGCCGTTGATGCGTGAAATGTCGCGCGGGTCGTCGAGTGAGATGCAGCCAACGTACGTCCCGCGCGAAGACTGCAACGGAATAAAGACCCGATCGCCTTTTTCCCAGCGCGAATCGGCGGCGGTTTTATGGGCGCCGACCGTAAGATTGTATTGACTGAGATAGCGCGCGCGGACCAGCCGTGAACTCTCACCCAGGCGCATGCCTTTGCTGAATATTTCTTTTACGTGGTCCAGTCGCCACCGCTTCTCACAGTTGTCCTCGGCAGTGGCAATGTCCTCGGCGGCCATGCCCGCGTGTCCGGCCAGGCTGAGCTTCTTGCCATCAAGGGAGAGCACAATACCTACTCGCTGGAACGTGCTGGTATCACGAATGGCTTCCGCAATTTCATGGCACAGTTCGCTCACGTCAATGCCGGTCAACAGACGTGACGTGATACCGGCAAAGCGCTGCATCTGCTCGTTAACCTGGCGCTCGCGGTCATTTGAGGCTTCCAGCACCTGAGACTTGTCTTCCAGCAGGGTGAGGATCATGCCAAATGCCACAAAGAATTTTGGTGTATTCCACAATTCCGGATTGATCTTTAAGTTCGGCGCCCAATACGCAACTGCCATGCCCAGGGGAAACACGGCGCCCCACAGGGCAAATCCGCCGGCGCTGGTAAGCACACCCGGAGACCAGCGGTTGTAACGCCGCCAAAAGAGAAATGCAGGCATGCTGAAACTGGTGGTCAGGAACGCGAGAAAGCCAAAATCGAATTGATGATGCCAGGCTTTGAAAATCGCTACAACGCTGATTATTGCCAACACCGGCATCCATCCCCATGATCGCGTAGTGGATTGCCGTTTCGCGAGCATCAACGCCAATGGACCAATGAACCCCACGACCAGACAGCCGATGTAAAGCGATCGCCAGGTGCAGCCGTAGCCCAGCGCAACCGTATAGACCGTTACCGGCACACCCGTCAGCAGAACCAGTCGGCGGGTGAGCTTCTTATTCTCAAAAAATGACGTGAGAGACGCGATAAAGAAGACGGCTGAGAGCTGCAATGATCCCCAGGCAAAGGCGAAGACCAAGGGTGGATCGTCAACCGCGGGCGGCTCAAAGGTTCCGGCAACAAAGTGGACAAAGATCAATCCCCATGCCGCAATCCACAGCGTCAAACGAGGAGAGCGAACGTGCCTGCGTAAGGCTACGAAGATGCCAACCAGCACAGCCAACACAAGTATCGTTGGAAGTTTTTCCAGCAAATTGGCAATCATGGCGTTCCCCTGAGATTCACCGCGAATGTATCACACGGGATTGTCCTTCCGTGCGGCCATCAAAACGAACGAGATGACCTTGGTAATCTGGGATAACAGCACGCAAAAGCAGGCCACTCCCTCGTGGTTACAGGGCCGCAGGCGCCGCGATGTGACAGCCGTCACGCTTGCAGAAGGCAAAAAGGCGAGCCCTTTATGGTCTGGGCTCGCCGTTGCCTGATGAACAACCGGATTGGTTGGGTATTCTTGTCTATTTCACTTTCAAGCTCACCGTCGCCGTTCCGTTTGCGTTATTAATACCGTCGAAATTCACGGTTGCGCTGGGCAGGAACGTCACGCCGGTGCGGTTGGGAGCGGTTACCCCGATTACCACGCTGAGGGTGATGGTCGGATTGGTTGTTTTTGGACCACCCAGTGCGGCGAGGTTGCAGGTGATCACATTGGTGTTGCCCAGGCCTGGCACCGGTGGATTGCAAGTGGCCGCATTGGATCCGGTGCTGGGTGTGGGCTTGATTGAATTAATGGTCAACCCGTTGTCAATGGTGATGGTGAACTCAACATTGTTAGCGACCGTGCCTGTGTTGTCACTCGCCGAAAAAGTGAGAATTCCAGATTGCCCGGGATTGAGAGTGGAGGGTGTGGCCTGTCCATTCACCGGCACAGAAACCAACACTGTGCCTGGAGGTGGCGGAGTTCCCGGAGGCGTGGTGGTGCGATGTTCCAGCTTGAACACCAGCGAGTCACCATTTGCGTCAAAGCCGGTAACGCGCGATGACAAGGTTATTTGAGCTTTTTGCATCTGGGTTACAACATCAATGTTTACAACTGCGCCCGCCGCCATGTTGCCCACGGAACAAACCACGGTGGTGACTCCGGCTCCGCCTGCCGAGCACACGCCCTGCCCCGGATCTGCCGCGATAATGAATGCGCCATCCGTGGTAGAGAGAACGTTGTTTACCTGTATGCCATTCACGGCGAATTGCGAGGTATTTGTTACCATGACGGTGTAAGTGACAATGGTCGGCGCTGAAGTCACTGAGACCGGGCCGCTCACCAGGACCTTCATGGTGGGAAGATTGCTGATGGTCGGGGTGATCACCGTAGATGGCTGCGACTCCTGGCTGTTGGCCTGGGAATTGCTTGCATGCACCGTGAACGTGTAACCAACGTTATCGGTCAGTCCTGAGAGAACTGCGCTGCCAGTAGCGCCGGTTGCCGGGCACCGTCAACGTAATCGGCGTTGGCACGTTGTTGATCAACGCCGTCACAGTGTAGCTGGTGATTGCCACGCCGCCATTGTTCAACGGTGCAGTCCAGCTTACGTAGGCTTGCGTATCGCCTGCGATGCCCTGAACACCTGTCGGCGGATCAGGAATTGGAATTGTCGGAGCAAGGTTACTGGACGCCGACGCGGCGCTGGAACCTTGCGCGTTGCTGGCGGTAACCTGGAACTGGTAAGCAGTGTTGGCCGCGATGCCGCTCAGCGGCGTTGAAGTTGCCGGGAACCCAGAGCCACTGGGCGAGATCAAAATATCAGCCAGCGGCAATCCGTTGGACGCAAAGCTGTTGTGTACCGTGTAGCTGGTAACCGGTTGTGCAACCTGCGCCGGACTCCAACTGACACTCCCCTGTCCATTGGCAATGGAGGCCACAATATCCAGCGGCGCACCAGGAGCGGCGGGTGCAGCCGACGTCTGCGTGGTTTGGAATATCCTGCCTGCGCCAACCGTCGCCACGCCGCTTGGATCGTCGCCCGCGTAGATCACCAGGTTCGCCGGGATCGGTTCCGTCAATTACGACCGCACCAACATTTGCGAGCCCTGTGGCAGGATCGATGTAGGTGGAAGCCAGCGTCTGTCCGGCTGCGCCGGCAGCCACGTTGCCTACCCATACCACGCCGTTGGCATCACCGATGTAAAGATTATTGCCGTTGGTGGCTGGATACACTTGGTCACTGACCATGGTGGTTGCGCCGATTACGGTAGGCAGCGCGAGCACCGCGGTCCCATTGCCTGATCCACAGGCCGGGTTCTGACCGACCAGGCAAATGGAGTCAGCGTTTTTGATGACGAACATAATTTCCAGCGTTGAGGCCCACAGATCATGACCGACAAAGCGCATGCCGGTGGTGAAAGTGCTGTCCGAAGCCAGTGGCCGCAATTTGCACAAACTGCGCGCATGAACCGAAGTTTGTTGAAGTACGCCGTTGCGGGACTGTTGAAGCGCAAAATGGAAGGAGTTCTCCCGAATCCCAACCCACAGATTTCCCAATGAGTCGATCGTCGCCGAATTGGGCACGCCACTCAGGCCCGGCAACGGACAAGCAGTTTGTCCACCAGTAAAGAGGCTTCCTGACGGCGCGCCGGCCATCGAAAACACACTCTGCACATCAAGGAACCATTGCCAGAATCAGCTTCAGGATGATAGTTGATGCGGAATACACCTTTTGAGTTCTTAACCTGATCATCTACAAAGTAGAGAAGATTATTGGCTTGAGTCAAGTGCCATAGCGTCCGCCTATGACAGATGGCAAAACATTCAGCGGGCATATATTACTATTCATGGCGTAAGGGTCCGGGCGAGTCCAGGTCCGGGTCAACACGGCAGATTCCGAAGAAGCTGTCAGCAACCCAGAGATGGCGCACAGGAAGGTTCGTGACCGGGCTAATGGCAGTTCCATAGAGAACTGTGCCGCCCATCGGTGCGGTGACTGGGTTCACCGGATCGGGCGTGCCGGCAATCTGCATGGTTGAGCTTGTTGGCGTAATCGTTGTCTGGCCGCCTGCGGGGGCCAAAGCAATTACGGCGATGAGAACAATGAAAGATCCTGCTGCGCGGAATGCGGTGCACAGAGTTCGTGCCGCAAACTCATTTTTGTATATGGAGTTCAAGGGTCTTCCTTTCGATCCTGCGTCATCTGGGTTATGCGAGATCTACCTGCAAAATGTGAAGGCATTCATCCGTAAACACTGTCTCGACTGACGTGTATCGGGTGCTTGACAATCACCGGAAGATGATTTCGATTTTGTTTGCCACTGATCTGGCGTGGCATTTGGCGGAAGAATTAACAGCCAGACTACTACAAAACATTTTATCTTTCACAAAACTTTGCAAAAAATTTTCTTATTTTTCTTGCGGTGTTCAATCCGAATTTTCTTCGATCGCTAAAAAAGCAGGCGCACAAAACACTGTGCCCGCCAATTCGGGTGATCGGTCAGCATCCACCACAAGTTTTCTTGAACTGCACGCCAGGACGCTTCAGCGTCCTGGCGCGCTTTGGTGGTGGGTTGGTTACTTCACGATCTGATGTGAATGATGCAACCGGGTTGAGTGAATCGACGCCGTTGAACACGAGCGCGCTCTGTACAGCCCCGGACATTGCAACGTTGGGAGCGGTTATGCCGACGGTAACAGTGATCGACTGTGGCGCGGTCAAAGGCGTACCACCCTTGAGGTTGCCACCGAGGTTGCGATGGTGCACACGATGTTATTTACAGATATGCCATTCAACACGCCTGGCGCAGGCGGCGCGCATGTAGGCGTGCCGAGTGCCGGTTGGCTCGAGATGGCTGTAACGGTCCCGATAGTCAAGCTGAGCCGGCTCGGAGATGGTGAGACTCACTCCAGTGACCACCGTTGATGTGGTGTTTGAGACACCAAAGGTGTGTGTTGTGCTTGTGGCTTTGTTCATCTGCGGTTTCGCCGAACTTGCCTGTCACGGCGATCGCGACCGTTGGTCCAGGACCACCTATCGGTGTGGGCGTGGGAGTGGCGATGGTGAAGGTGGTAGTACCACTAACCGGGTTCAGGCTGACATCAGTTGCAGTGAAGTCGCCATGCCAGTTACGCTGTTAGAAACGATCTGGACCATGATGTTCACATTCACATTCGCACCCGCTGCCAGCGTGCCGATGCTGCAGGTAAGGGTCGTAACGCCAGGCCCGCCCGCAGTGCAGGTTCCCAGACCAGTAGTTGCCGTCAGGATGTTTGCTCCGTCCGGAACAGCTTGCGTCAAGACGAAGGTAAATGTAGTCGCCGTCACGTCAGTCGCCGTGTTATTTGTCAGCGTTGAAGTGAAGGTGGCTTGCACAGGTACCGTCGGCTCTGAAACGGGGCCGGTTAAGGAGACGTTCACAGACGGCTTTGCTGCCGGAGTCACGGCATTGGATGGCGTTGATTCCATACCGTTACCGCCAGCATTGATTGCGTGGACAGAGAAGGTATAGGTGGTGCCATCCGTCAACCCAGTCACGGTTCCGCTGGTAGCGGTAGCCGCAAGAACTGGGCTCACGCCGCCCGCGGGCTTTGAAGTGATCTGGTAACCGGTGATCGCCTGCGGTGGCCGCGTTCGGAGGAGCAACAAAGTTGACAAACGCAACCGTATCGCCCGCGGTAGCCGTCACGTTCGTGGGAATGAGCGGAGGAACAATGGTCGGTAGAGTGACGTTATTGCTGGGGTTTGAAAGGCCGTTATTGCCCTGCGCGTTGTTGGCAATCACGCGGAATGCATAAATGCCATTCGGCAAGCCAGACATCACCAGGAAGTTCGGCGGGAAAGTTCCACCGGCTGCGCGGCACAACGAGTTTGATCTGGAACAACCACACCGGCCGGCACAGTGGATGCATGCACTGTGTATAAAGTTACGGCTGTCCGCTCTGTGCGGGGCTCCAACTGATAGTGATGGTGTTTCCGACCGCGGAAGCGCGGACGACGGTGGGTTGCGGCGGTTTATCCGCCTTGGGAGCATTCTGGAAAACTTGCCACCAGCGACCCTGACCAAGGAGAGCTGCGCCTGACGGATCATCACCGGAATAGAAAACTACATTGGCTGGATCAGTCATGTCAGCTGGTGACGCCGTTGATGTTCACGACCGGATTGCCGTTAAGGATAAAGACACCTGCTGGAGCTCAAACGGGATTTTTCAAAATAGTGCCGCCGCCGCGAAATATTGCCGACCCACATATCATCCTGTGGCGTTACCAAAATAGAGGTTATTGCCGTTCAGATAAGGATATGTCTGGTCACTGTACACCTGGGTTGGCGCCAAAGCAGCAAACGTGCCATTGGCTGGCCGGACTGCCGCGCAAGTTGGCGTTTGCGGAGCGATCTGGCTCAGGGCCTGGCACGTGGTTGCAGCGTTCCTGATCACAAAAGGTCCGCCATTATCCGCGCCCCAGAGATCGGAACCGACAAACGCCATTCCGTTTCCGCCGGCACGACTTGGGGTTGCAGCCACCAGTTGAACAAAGTCATTGCAGGTGCCAAAGCCGGTGGCGTCAGCGGTGGCAGGATTATTAATGCGGATGATTCCACCGCGTCTTCTTGAAGCCGACGTAGAGATTGCCGTCCGGCCCCAGAGTGGCAGCATTCGGGCGGCCAAGAGGAATTGCCGTGCCGCCTGCGGTGCTGTCATTGGGGAACGGGCATCCAGTGGTACCGCCGGCGAGGCGGCTGCCGGTGATATTACCGGTCATGGAGAAGATGCTGTTAAAGTCCAATGCACCCTCACCGCTGGCCCCGGTAGGAAGGTAGCCAATGCGCAGAATTGCTTCGGCGTTGGTCTGTTCATCCGTGAGATAGATTTTATTGGTGTTGGGGTCAAAGGCCATGGGTCCGCCGGTTACGGAGATACCATTCAGCTTGAAAGGACAACTGTCAATGTTCACGTTAAAAGGTGACGGGTTGGCCGGATTCGCTGCCATGGCGGCATTCGCCGTATCAATATCAGGGTCAACTCGGCACATACCGAAGTTCGAGTCACCAATCCAGAGATGGCGGACGGGTTGGAGAGTAATTGGGCTGATGTTGGTGCCGTAAAGAATGATGCCACCCACAGGCGCCGTAGGGGGATTAGAAGGTGCGGGTGTCGTCGGACTCACGCCAAGGATCTGGATGGCAGTAGTCGGCGGTACCGCTGTGGATTGAGCGCTCGCGGAGACTGCTCCGAGCACCAGGAATACTGTCAAGCAAAGACATACGCGGGTTGCAAAGTTGCTGCTCCCGCGGCGTTGCTCGGCAACCGCAGAACAGTTAGAGCGTTTCATGTTAAGCCTTCCCGTCCCCATGGGCTGTGCCCTGGGGTACATTTCTTTTAGGACAAAGCTTCATCCGTACTGCGCAAATCTGAAAAACGCTCGACTGTTAAATTGTTAGCCGGAAGTTTGCGGACACAATCGTCCGCTCGCCTGCGAACCGGACCTCTGCCCGGCACACGCAGACCTAAATCTTGTTCACTCATATTAGGGCACCCACAATTAGAGAGTCATTGAGGGTAGATTAAAAATTCTAATGCCAGTTCCGCGATCATCAAATCTCGACGCCAGAACAGTTCAGTCCGTCCAGCGTAAAGACCTGAAATACGTCCCGCCGGGAGACGCGGCGTGCACGTCTTCCGGCGGAAAACCTCAGAATCTGCCAGGCAGGCTGGCGAATACAGCGGACGCGGTTAATGTTTCCTGACAGGCTTCTTGGTAGCAGCAGGCTTGGCAGTTGCGGCAGGCGCTGCGGCGGGCCCGCTGGCTTCGCAATAATGAAGCGTGACCATGGGCGTGGCGGAACCTTCAATGGTGGTCATCACCAGAAGGCGGTCGTATTCATTTTCGCCGATCGGCGCAACCGTCCCGGCTTTCATGCGCGCCACAATCACCGGCAATGTATCACCATGGCCCACCACCAGAGTATTTCCGTTCCCGGCATATAAGAGGTTGCGGACCAGGTTGGCGGAGTCTTCCGCCTTCATCACGGTGGGCTTGAGTTTCAACCGCTTTGCCAGCGGATCAGCAGTCTGCTGCGTGCGTTTTGCCTCAGTGACATAGATATTCTTGATGCCGGCATCTTTCAGCGTATTGGACAGGCATTCCGCCCGCTTGAGCCCGCTGGGGTAAGCCCCGGATCAGGCGAGCCGGTGGCCTTTTCCGCATGCCGGACCAGAAATACCGTCCTTACACTTTGTTGTGCCACGGACAAATGACAAAAGAGAAAAACTGCGAGAAGTAATGCGCATGCTGTGAAATCTCGATTCGCCCGCCATACAGGCACGAAAGTTCGTTGTCTGAATGGATTCCAGGCTCTGAATTTTGAAAAAAGTACCCCAAAAATAACAGATGTTGTTATGATAGCTCAATCCCCCACATCCGCAGTTCCACCATAATTTCAGTGAGGAAGGTTTCTTCCATGCTTCGTATTTTTTTGACTGCTATGTTGACGTGCGCCTCCGCTGTGGCCCAGCTTCTGCCGGCTCCTAAGAACAGCGCCGCCGGGATCGAGTTCACAATATTCCGCGAGCCCGGCCCAGCAGCCAACTTTTCATCCCGAACGCGTGGGCCCCGATACCGTTGTGGTTGAGATTCAGGGCATTTGTTCCGGACTGGGCGATGGTTCCAGCAAATCCGCTCCCTGTGTCACTCAGATCACCAAGGACCAGTTCCTCAGCATGGTCACCGCCATTGGCGTGAACACTCCGAATTCCCCAACCGCAGCACAACGCAGCTTTGCCGAAGGTTATGTTCAACTGCTGGCGCTGGCTGATGCCGCCAGAGAAAGCCGGCGTAGATAAAGACCCTCAATACATGGAACTGATGAAGATCGTGCAGGTACGCACGTTGGGCGAAGCTTACAAGCGCTATCTGGAAGCCAAGTTCGGCAATCCCTCTCAGGAAGAAATTGAAACATATTACAAACAAAACGGCGCTAAATTTGAGGCCATCAAAGTAGAGCGAGTCATTATTCCTGTCAGTTCGCGTAAGATTGGCCGGATCGGCGGACGAAGTCGCTAAAAAAGCAAAAGAACTGGCTGATCAGATTCGCCAACGCGCGGTCAACGGCGAAGACATGACGGTCCTGCAGGGCGACGCTTACAAAGAGCTTGGCTTACCCGCGCCTCCGAATACTGACATGGGAACGCGGCGACGCGGATCATTTCCCCCCGGCGCTGGAAGCGCAACTATTTGCCTTGAAAGCCGGCGAGGTCACCAAAATTGAAGCTGAGCCTGCTGGATTACACCATTTACCGCTTACGTTCGCGCGGTATTCCCGACCGTGGATCAGCTTCGCCCGGAAATTCTGCGTGATTTGCATGAAAAGAATGTGGAAAACACAATCAAAGCCGTTATGGACAACGTGCATACAAATTTGAATCTCGATTTCTTCACGCCCGTTCCACGTCGCCAAGATTCCGCCTACCCACGTGATGACGCCTCATCCACTGGAACTGCACCCGAAGGATGGACCGCCCATACAGCCGCCGCCCGACGCCCCACGGCGAAACCGTGAGCTTTGAAGAGCCGAGCGCCTAAAGACTGCGCGTTTTTAAGACGGAAGTTTTCGCCTGA
Source organism: Terriglobia bacterium (assembly GCA_963824835.1). Lineage (GTDB taxonomy): Bacteria > Acidobacteriota > Terriglobia > Terriglobales > Acidobacteriaceae > Angelobacter. The sequence continues at coordinate 24,207 of CAWGRA010000037.1, forward strand.
TACGCGGCTTGCATCGAGAGGCAATAACGAACTGAATCATCAGCCCCAGAATTCTCTGGGGCTTTTTGTTGGCGAAAAGTTCAGCAAAGCCCCAGTCAAACAAGATCTCTGAAATGAGAGTTTTTAATGAAAGATCAATCCTTTCTTAAGCTGGGACTTCTAGGATCGCTGTCGCCGCTATCATGATTAAAAATCGCGGCTCTAGAACTTTAGCGCTTCGCCGTAACAGAGCTTTGGAAATCAGTGTTGTTTGCGAGCTGGGCGGAAGAGCCTTTGCCGTGATCAGCACCGTCTTCCTGCTGTGGATTCCGGCTTTACAGTGGTAGATGGAGCGTTCTGGATAAGGTTGAAAGAGTCCGCTTAACATCACGATCCCGCTATTGTGATGGGAGTGTTGATGCTTTCATTCCCCTCAAATTACGGAGAGCTGGTCCGCTCGACCCAGCACCGTAAGCCGGAGCCCAGGAAGGTACGGTCAACGACGCGGCGCGATTGGAAAGGTTGAAAATCCTCCCCCAAGACGTGTCGTGAAGCCGCGAATGGTTGTTGGAACGGTGATGAGCCGGAAGCAATTCCGGGACTCCGCCAGCACCGATGGCCGCTTTGCGCTACCGCATCCAGCTTGACTGCAATAGCAGATCCACTACCAGAGAGGCTGGCGCTTTGCCCCGCCAGCCTCTTCGCCTTTTCAGGCTCCGTGCCAGAATCCCGCGAGCACCAGCACCAGTCATGATCCAAAGCGGGTTAATGCGCGTTCAAAGCATGGGAAAAAGACTGAGCAGAAACACGCACACGGATGGTGGCTCTGGCGTCATCTCATGGCTTGCGAATCACCGGCTTGGGGCCGGTTCAGCGTTGCGCAGATAAACATCAGTCTTGTTGAGCCAGTCCTGGCGCGGCGGATAGAAGACATCCAGATCAACGGTGTCTTCAATCGCTTCCGCCTTGTGCGGCATGTTGGACGGAATACACAAACTTCGCCGGTGCGCACGATGATCTCTTTGCCATCAATCCAGAACTTCAGCGCGCCTTCAAGAATGTAAGTGAGTTGCTCATTCACGTGGCTGTGCTCGGGAACGACACAACCCTTTTTCAGCAGGACACGCGCCAGCATGAGTGCTTCACCCGTGATCATCTGGCGATCAAGCAGAGGATTCAGTTTTTCCTGTTCAACGTCTATTCCACGCAATGTGCTTCAGCATGGTTGAACATTGTAATGAAACTGGCGGCAGAGCGCATTGGAGCACTGCCCTTCGAAGCAGCAACTGGAAAAGCAGCAGCTGGACGAGCTAATAACTATGTTGTCAGGCGGAACGCAGTACTGAAGCTTCCTGCTGTTCAGGATCTTGCAATTGGCGATCCACGGCGATGGTCACTCGCGCCACGAATTCAAGTTGCGCGCCTGAAGACGGGCATGATGTCTGGCGCAACAATCTCAGCATGTCCGTTACTTCATTCAATCGCGCGCTCTGCATCGCGAAATCTACATCAGGCCCGGAATTGCCGGCAGCTGAATCAATATACGACCAGAGAAACTGGTTCATCTCATCCACCACTGTCTTTAAGTCTGCGACCAGCCCGGTGCTTACTACCTGATCAACGAGCTTGTCTTTATCCTTGGGGTGGATTCCTTAAACGTATTAAACTGCAACTGCAAACGTAAAGCTCGGAGCTCGTGCGTTAACCGGCTTATCCGGTTGGAAAGGTCTTTCATTTTTTTGTCCCTTAGTTTTTTTGACCTTACAAAACGACGTCCGGAAGATTAGCTATGTGTTGCGGTTAATACATTCTTATGCAGCTAGGCTGCCAAACTGACCCTGGGATGAGGCAAAGTCTAATGTTTTTCGCCCGCCGCATCTAAGTGATTAAGAATCCAGCTGCTTACCTTAACACCCTAAATGACTTCAAATTCGAAGACGTCTGGCCCGCGGTTGGATACGGAAACGAATCGACAGGAACTTTGCTGCCACCCTCCGGCCGGAATCGAGTAAAGTTTTCACAGGCGAATCTTTTACGAAGATGAGATAAAATAGATAGATGTCTTTGGCCGTACCTGAATCTCTTGCTTGGGCCCATCCTGTGGTCCAGGAGTGGTTTGTCTCCAAATTTGGCACGCCCACCGAGCCACAGGAGCAGGGCTGGCCTCACATTCTGGCCAGACACACCACATTGATATCGGCGCCAACGGGTTCAGGCAAGACGCTGGCCGCCTTCCTTATATGTATTGATTCGCTGGTTCGTACGGCGCTTTCCGGCAATCTTTGCGACCGCACGGAAATCCTGTATGTCTCTCCGCTGAAGGCGCTGGGCAATGACATACAGAAAAACCTGGAAGGCCCGCTGGCGGAAATCATGACGCTGGCTGGGCAAAAGGGTTTGCTCATGCCGCAGATACGCGTGGCTGTCCGCACCGGCGACACACTCTCGCACGAGCGGCAGGCAATGCTCAAGCGTCCGCCGCATATCCTGGTGACCACGCCGGAGTCGCTGTACATTCTTCTCACTGCGGGGAAAAGCCGCGAGATTCTGCGCGACGTATCCACCGTGATTGTGGATGAAATCCACGCGGTGGCCGATGACAAGCGCGGCGCGCATCTTACTCTCTCTCTGGAGAGGCTTGATGCGCTGACTGGACGACGTGCCGTTCGCATCGGTCTTATCCGCAACGCAAAAGCCGATTGAGGTGGTGGCGCATTATCTGACGGGCAATGACCAGCCCGCACCTCAGGTGGTCAACATCGGACACAAGCGCGCGCTCGATCTGGCCATTGAAGTTCCCGGACAGGAACTTGGGCCCGTGGCCAGCAATGAGCTATGGGATGAGATCTATGACCGCATCGTGCAACTGGTGCAGGAACATCGTTCAACACTGGTGTTCGTGAACACGCGCCGGCTTGCCGAGCGAGTGGCTTTCAGCCTTTCCGAACGCATGGGAGAAGACACGGTAGCGGCGCATCATGGCAGCCTGGCCCGCAAGATGCGCCTGGATGCCGAGAATAAGTTGAAGAATGGCGAAATCAAAGTGCTGGTGGCCACGGCGTCACTGGAGCTTGGCATTGACGTTGGCTTTGTTGATCTCTCCATACACATTGGTTCGCCGCGCGCCATTGGGGTTGCGTTGCAGCGCTTTGGGCGCGCCGGCCACTGGCGTGGCGCCGTACCCAAGGGACGCTTCTTTGTCACCACGCGGGATGAGCTGATTGAGTGCGCGGCGCTGGTCCGCGGCATACATCAGGGCGAGCTCGACCGGTTGATTATTCCTGAAGCGCCGCTGGATGTACTGGCCCAGCAGATTGTGGCCACGTGTTGCGCGGAAGAATGGGATGAAGACGAGCTGTTCAGGCTGGTGAAAGGCGCCTATCCGTATCGCGACCTCGAACGCAAGGATTATGACGATATCCTAGCCATGCTGGCGGATGGCATCGCCTCACAACGCGGCCGCTATGGCGCATATCTCTACCATGACAAGGTCAATCGCAAGCTGAAGGCGCGCCGTGGCGCCCGCATGGTGGCCATTATGAACGGCGGCGCCATTCCGGAAACCAATCTTTATAACGTGATCGCCGAACCTGAAGGTGTGGTGGTGGGAACGCTGCACGAAGATTTTGCCGTAGAGAGCCTGAAGGGCGATATTGTTCTGCTCGGCAATACCAGTTGGCGTATCCGCCGCATTGAAGCCGCCGGACGCGTGATAGTGGAAGACGCGCACGGCGCGCCGCCATCTATTCCTTTCTGGCTGGGGGAAGCGCCCGGACGCACTGAAGAACTTTCACAGCAAGTGGGCGAGCTGCGCCAGAAGATCAGCGATCTCACGCCGAACACCGCTCCCGGGTTCGTGAACCAGAAGTCGCCGAAGTCTTAAATGCGGTTGAGTGGCTTAAACGCGAATGCGGGTTGGACGATCCCGGCGCGGAGCAGGCCATTGAGTATATTGTTGCCGGCAGGGCCGTGCTGGGCGCGGTGCCTACGGCGAACACCATCATCGCCGAGCGGTTCTTTGATGAAGGCGGCGGGATGCAGTTGATTGTTCATGCGCCGTTCGGCACACGCGTGAACAAGGCCTGGGGCCTGTCTCTGCGCAAACGCTTCTGCGTGTCATTTAATTTCGAACTTCAGGCTGCAGCCACTGACAATGGCGTTAATATCTGCCTGGCTGAGCAGCATAGCTTCCCTCTGGCCGATGTCTTCAATTTTCTGCACGAAAATACCGTGAAGGAAGTGTTGCAGCAGGCGGCGCTGCTTTCACCGCTGCTGGAAACGCGCTGGCGCTGGGACGCAAATCGTTCACTGGCATTGCTTCGCTACTGGAACGGCAAGAAAATTCCGCTTCAGGTGCAGCGCACACGCTCTGCCGATCTTCTTGCTTCCGTCTTCCCTGATGCCGCGCAATGCCAGGAAAATGCCGATGGACCAATCGTGGTTCCCGACCATCCGCTGCTTCGCGAGGTAATGAAAGATATTTTTCAGGAAGCCATGGACCTGGAATGGATTGAAGACGGTTCTGCGCCGCATACACTCAGGCGATCTCAAGTGCATTGCCGTGGACACGCCGGTGCCTTCGGTCTTTTCGCATGAGATCCTGAATTCAAATCCGTATGCGTTTCTGGATGATGCTCCCCTGGAGGAGCGCCGTGCGCGTGCCGTGGAGCTGCGTCGCACGCTGCCGGAAGCGGTGCTGAAGGAAGTGGGCGGGCTGGATCCGGCGGCGATTGAAGAAGTCCGCGAGGGCGCATGGCCTGACGTCCGCGAAGCTGACGAACTGGCTGACGCGCTGCACACGCTGGTTGCGATTACCAGAAGATTTTCTTGCGCCTGACGGCCGCCGCTCCACGGAAGTATGGTTGCCATTCTTTGACCGTCTGCGTATGTCGCATCGAGCGACACGCGCCAGCATTCGCCGTGAAACTGCGGAGCCGCACTTATCGTTTGATCAAGGTGAGATTTTCTTCTGGGTATCGGCGGAAAAAGCGAAGTGCTTTCTCGCCATCTATCCTGACGCACAGTTTGAAGAGCAGCTTCCGCCCGTTGCGGGAGAGGCGCCATCAACAGACGATGCATTGAAGGCCATGGTGACGGGATGGCTGGGTCATACCGGCCCGACCACGGCATCCGCGTTGGCCAGCTTTCTACGGGTCTCCGCGGCTGATGTGGAAAGGACGCTGCTGCGCATTGAGAGCAGCGGCCTGATTCTGCGCGGACATTTCACCGGCAAGCCTGCGCCGGAAACACAGGCCCCAATCAGCACGGCAGGGCTGCCGGTAAATCTGGAATGGTGTGAACGCCGCTTGCTGGCACGGATTCACCGGCTTACGCTGGGCTCATTGCGCAAGCAGATTGAACCTGTCACGGCAGCTACATTTCATGCGCTGGCTTTTCCGCTGGCAGCATGTTGCGCCCGGCACTCAAGTTCGCGGCGAGCGCGGCACAATGGAAATCGTAAAGCAATTGCAGGGCTTTGAGGTTGCCGCCAGCGCCTGGGAACGGCAAGTTCTGGCGCAGCGCATTGCACAACTATGATCCTGCCGACCTGGACCAGCTCTGCATGACAGGCGCCGTGGGATGGGGACGCCTGTCACCACATCCAGCGATGCTCCAGGACAATGCCAACGGTACACGCCGCGTTGTCCCCACAAGCGTTGCCCCGATCACATTCTTCGTTCGCGAAGAAGCTGAGTGGATGGCGCTGCCCAGCGTGCATTCCGCGCATGAAGATGCACGTCGCGAAATCAAGGGCCTGAGTCCGAGTGCGTGCGAAGTGATGGAGTGTCTGCGCTCACAAGGTGCATCGTTCTTTACTGACATCGTGCGCGGCACGGGCAAGCTGAAAGCCGAGGTTGAGACCGGATCTGTGGGAACTGGTGGCCGCCGGCCTGGTCACCGCCGATGGCTTTGATAACCTGCGCGCTCTGATCGATCCCAGACGGCGCTCCGGTCAAGGCAATGGGAAGACAAACCGTCCTCGCCACAGCGCCGGACGCTGGTCTTTGCTTTCACCCTTGCAGGGTGAGGACGCGCAGAAGGCAATTGAGTCAGTCTGCAACATGCTTTTGCAGCGTTATGGCGTGGTGTTTCGCGAATTGCTGGCCCGCGAATGCATTCTGCCCCGCTGGCGAGACATGCTTATCAACTTCCGCCGCATGGAAGATCGCGGTGAGATCCGCGGAGGGCGATTTATCAGCGGATTCATCGGAGAGCAATTTGCTTTGCCGATCGCCGTGGATTCACTGCGAGCCACCAAGAATCTTCCGCCCAGGGGCGAGGTCATCACCATCTCCGCTGCCGATCCGCTGAACCTGGCCGGCATTGTGGTTCCCGGTGAGCGCGTGCCTGCAATTTCCGGAAAGTACGTCAGCTTTAAAGACGGCGTGCTGGTTGAAAATCCAGAGGCCCAGCCGCTTCCCATGGCGGTGATGTCTTGAGCTTTGGCAATGACCTGGTGGAAGGCGAGGATTACTACCTGGAAAATGGCTGCTGGGTTTTTACGGCAAAGTTTTTGCGCGAGCGCGGCTTTTGCTGTCGCTCAGGATGCCGGCATTGTCCGTATGGATATGTGCGGGAAGATTTAGCCGCGAATGAATGCGAATAAACAGAATCAAACCAGAAAATGAAAGAGAAGCTTCTATCCGCACTGAGGAGAAATTCCGGAGGCACGATCAATTCCCACAGTCGCAGGCCGAACAGTCTGAATTTCTCAATTAAGAGTTTGGTCAGCAACTAGGGATCTCTCGTTGCACTCGAGATAGCAAGACAGGAGGCTATTCGTAACGCAACGCCGTAACCGGATCAAGACGCGCCGCCTTCACAGCAGGATAAATTCCGAAGAACAATCCCACACTGCATGCCACTACACTCCCAGGGCAATCGCCCAGATTGGAATCAGCGAAGGTATGCTGGCCATTTTGAGAAGCAGGCTCAGGCTGAGAGACAGGACAATGCCAATAAGGCCTCCCAGGCCGGTCAAGGTCATGGCTTCAGTAAGGAATTGGAACGTGATATCCCGACTGCGCGCGCCAATGGCCTTGCGCACGCCAATCTCACGCGTGCGCTCCGTCACCGACATCAGCATGATGTTCATCACGCCGACTCCGCCGACCAGCAGGCCAATGGACACCACGGCAACCACCAGTTGCACCACGCCAGCCATAATGGCTTTAAATTGGTCACCTACCTGCTCCGCGCTGCTGATACCAAAGGTGTCCGGCTTGTCCGGCGGCACGCGACGACGCGTACGCAGCAAGCTGCGAATCTGGTCTTCGGCAATGTTCTTCATGCCGGGATAGGCCATGGCATTGATGAAGTTTTCGTCATCACCGGGATAGTGCTTGCGATAAGTGCGGTAAGGAATGAAAACTTCATTGTCAGAAGAGCCCAGTGCGGCATTCTTTTTCTTGTCGAGCACCCCGATGACTTCATACACGCCGCCATCCACTTGCAGCGGTTTGCCAATCGGATTCTCTACCGGGAAAAGAGAGTTGGCAACGTCAAAACCAATCACCACAACGTCAGAGCGATGCAGGTCTTCCTGATCGGTATAGAAACGGCCTTCCTTTATTTTTGCGCTCTGCACTTCCATGTAGCTGGCGGTCACGCCGCGGAACCTGATATTGCTCAGCTCCTTGCCTTTGTATCGGGCAGTACGAATCGGCTGAGGGCCCACGCCCACGCGTGGCAGCGCAATGATATTGACTTCTTTTATGGCCGGAAGCTCGTCACGAATCGCCATGCCGTCTTCAAACGTCAGCGATTTACGCGTGCGTTCTTCCGGCGTAAGCCTGCCGCGGATTCCCTGCTGGAATTTGAACACGAACAGATTGTTCATGCCGAACTGGTCAAATGAATCCTGTACGCTGCATTCAAAGCCCAGAAGAATTGACGTGACGGTAATGGCCACAGTAACGCCAATGACCACGCCAAGAACGGTGAGAAATGAGCGCACTTTATGTGTGCGGATGGTTTCCAGCGCCATCTTCACGTCTTCAGACAGCAGGGTGGTTTTTGCTGCGCTCATGCTTCGAATCTCAGGGCCTCAATAGGATCAAGTTTTGAGGCTTTATGCGCCGGATAAGCGCCGAAAAATAATCCAACCAAAGTGGAAATCAAAAGGGCAATGCCTACCCAAAGAAATGGAACCGCGGCGGGAACGGGAGTTGCCAGCTTCACCAGCAGAGTGATCGCCAGCGCGGCAATCACGCCAAGACGCGCCGCCTACCACGGACATGACTGCCGCTTCCACTACAAATTGCATAAGAATATCGGTGCGCGTTGCGCCAAGAGATTTGCGCACACCAATTTCCCGCGTACGCTCGGTCACACTGGCCAGCATGATGTTCATGATCACAATGCCGCCAATCACCATGAACACCAGCACAATTCCGATCGAACTCGAAGCCAGCGTTCCCGTGAGTTGCTTCCACAGGTCCATGACCGCGGAGGCCTCAATGATTCCGAAATTGTCATCTTCATTGGGCTTGAGATGATGGCGGGCACGCATCAGCATGCGCGCTTCATCCTTGGCCGCGTCCATGAAGTCCGGGCCAATGGCCTGCACCGCAATGTCCATGCTTTCCTGGCTGCCGTAGAGTTTCTGGTACGTCTCCACCGGCATGAGCACAAAGTCATCCTGCGACTGACCAAAGGCCGTGCCCAGTTCCTTGGATACGCCCACCACTTCAAATTCTTCTCCATCGATATAGAGTGACTTTCCCACCGGATCAACGCCGGCAAAAAATCTCTTGCTGATATCGGTGCCCAGCATCACCACGTTGGCGCGATGGCTGTTGTCAGCTTCAATGATGTAACGGCCATTCTCCGCTTCGCGGGTATCAATGCCCGCCATTTCCGCCGAGACGCCCACAATGGTGACGTCATCCAGCGTGTCGCCTTTATACTTGGCTTTTCCCAGCCGGCCGGAAGTTTCCAGTCCAACCGCACTGGCCAGATCATGTTCTCCTTGAGAGAAACAGATAATCATCCCAGGTTACGTTCTTGTTCTTCTTCTGCAGACGAAGAAATTCATCAAAGCTGGTGATGATCGGAAAACGGCTTACCTGAAAAACATTGGCGCCAAAGTTTGCCACTTTGTCTGAAATGTAGCGGTTGGTTCCTTCAATCAAAGACACCACAACAATCAGCGTGGAAACCGACAAAATCACACCCAGCAGCGTGAGAAACGAGCGCAGCTTGTGCGTGCGCAACGTCTCCAAGGCGATCAACGTAGGCTCTTTCAGCGAGATCCCGCGGCGGGGAGTGGCCGCTGAAACCGGATTGTTACCAGGAACATTCACGAAGGGATTTCTATTCTGTCCTTGTTTGTGATGCTGCCTAATAGACGTTTCCAATGGCAAAAGGGCACGACACCAGAATAGCAGCAGCGTGAGGCCGTGGTTGCACGCACAAGCGTATTTGCAAGATGGAAGTTCCGTACATCTATATACGGCTTTGTTGACGATTTGTTCCAGCTCAGCGACAATATAAATGTCCAATCAAAACGTGGGCCTGTGGCGCAGCTGGGAGCGCGCTTCCATGGCATGGAAGAGGTCGTCGGTTCGATCCCGACCAGGTCCACCAGTTTTACTCACCTGTAATCAATCGCTTCCAGAGCGTTTGCGCGAATCGTACAAAAAATCCATACAAACCGACCCGAGGTTCTACGCCTCGTCCCGCCATTTTAAAATGGGATAAAGTTGGCTAGCTCCGCGGCAAGTTTGCACTGGATGAACCAGCCGGGTCCGCAGCATGGTTCTCATATTGCCTCTGTCTCAGTTCGATGTCTGGGTTAAGACTCACAGCGGGGCCCGCTGCAACCGGATCCGGGAGGAAAATACTGACGCAGGTTCCATGTCTCCCCGGATTGTCAGTGCTCCGCAAAGTAATGCGCCCTCCGTTCCTAAGTACGACAGCGTTTGCGATCCAAAGTCCAAGGCCGGTGCCTTTCTCGGTTTTGGTTGAATAAAAGGGCTCGAAAGCTTTCTTACACTGTTTTGGATGCATCCCGCAACCATCATCGAAAATCGAGATGCGGAGTCCTGATCGAGATGGCATCCGCCAATCGTTTGAACGTGCGACACGTACCCGGATCTGGCCTGCACCGGATTCAAATGAGTTGGCAACAACATTCTCCAGAGCTTGCCGGATCTGGCTGGGGCATGCGACGAACATGCCGTTCCATTTGAAGTTACGTTGAATCCGCGCCCCCTTCCCGGAAAATTGGGTCGCCAGCTGGATGAGCACATCATCCACCAGCCCGCACGGATCAATGGCGACTGGGAGTTCTGTTTTCTTGTAGAAACCAATCGCCATGCTCGTTATGCGGGTCAGCCGGGAAAGCTCATCCTGCGCAATTGCAACAAGCTCTCGGGCTGAATGGGGAAGTGTCTCACGTCCAAGCAGGAACAAGGAGCTCGTCACGGCCGCGAGCGGATTGTTGATCTCATGTGCGACCATGGCTACCATCTGGCCGGCAGCCGCCAGCCGCTCGGTCTCCAGCACGACCTGCTCCGCCCGCATCTGGCTGGTAATGTCGAGTGACAGGCTCCCCACGAACTTGTGCGTCTGTTCGTCGACGAAGATAAACTTGGTTGTCAGCCAATAGAGTTCCTCGCCCCGCAATGTCACTTTATCTACAAACTGCATTGGGCTGCCCGTGGTTGCAAGGGCTTGCTGGTCCTGGCTTTCCAATTTCATCCGCAACTCGGAAGTCCCGATCGCATTTCCATTGTCAATTCCGAGAAGGAGCCGCGCTTCAACGTTGTAATAAACGTATCGTCCAGTCTGATCTCGCAGGTATGCGCAGCCGGGCCTGTTCTCCAGGAACACCTGGAAGAGCTTCTCGGCATCACGAAGTCTCCGCTCCGCGTCAATTCGGTCTTGTAGAGTGCGTTGTGTCTCTTCATGTGCCTTGTTGCGTGCTCGCGTCAGCACCACGATGGCAAGGGCGGCAGCAAGATAAGCAAGAAAGCCGACTGCGTCGCTCATGCCCGCAAATCCCCACTGATAACGCGGCGGAACAAAACAGAAATAGGCAAGCGCAGCGCCTAGAGCGGTGGAAAGCAATGCTGGACGAACGCCCGCGTACAACCCGGTCACCGCCACAGATACCAAAAACGTAATGTAGGGCATCTGGTCGCCAAGCCAGGGGTCGATGAGAAAGCGCAGCACAAGTCCAAGCAGCACGGTCAGAACGGCCAACCAGTGTGGGCCAATTTGAATGTGGCTGCCCAAACTGGGGACTCGACGAGTATTGTCTGAGCCCATGAAAACCCCCTTACGCAAGTATTCCTTACGAAGGTTTAGAGACTAGTTTATCGTAACAAGATTATACAGTGGTGGAGCGATGTGCTTCTGCCGGTCTGGTCATGGCGAAGGAAAAGCCGGCAAGTTGCGCAAAAGCAGGCAAAGGGGCACGGCGTGCCCCTGAGAGATGCCGCTCTGGAAAAATCCAAAACAGTTCCAGCCGGAGTAGCCCGCTGGTGCATCCACGCGTACCGCCAGCTTTGGCCGAGATTTATAATGTTGCATAGCGATATATTGCGACACGGAGTGAGCGCGAAACAGGAAGTCATTTATGCTGCAAGCTGAAATCGCCGGAAGATTGGTTTCGCCGCACGAGGGATACGCGGAAAAAGGCGACGTGATTCGCGACTTCCAACTGTTCTCCTCTGAAGGGCAATCGGTCCTTCTTTCCGAATATCGTGGGCTCTCCAGCATGGTGCTTGTTTTTGCAGGGGAATCGGATTCAGCCAATCACTTACTTTCTGAACTTGGGACGCGTCAGCCGGAATTGACCGGGAACGAAGCGCGCGCGCTGGCCATTGTGGTGGGACCGCGGGAGCGCGCATCCGAGCTGAGGCACGTTCTTCATCTCGGTTTCGAAGTTCTGGCTGACGGGAATGGACGAGTGCATCGCTCGCTGGGAACGGAAGACCCGGCGGGACATCTCCTCCCTGCCGTCTTTATCACGGACCGTTTTGGAGAGGTATTTGCCGCCTACAAAGCCGGGCAAGGTAACAGTCTGCCGGCTGTCAATGAAATAATGAGTTGGATTGATTTCATCAACTGCCAATGTCCGGAGTGCGGCCCCGTCGAATGGCCGGCCTGATTTATAGGACGGAGGACCTGTTTTTCCTGTTCCGAAAGGGCTGATCTCCTCAACTAGCGCAAATAGTTCCAATATTGGTCAACGCACGCTCGTTGCAAAAACTATGAGTGCAGCAATGAAGTGGCTGTGCGACTCCCAGATCGCAAAGGTACTGCCGAGGACCAGCGTGAGCAATCGTCTTACATCGCAGCGCGATAATCGTGTAACCTAGGAACAATCTGTTGTTCTCTCATAGCTTTCGGATGAGTCTCCTGCAAACAGGAGGATTATGCAAGTTAGCAAGAAAATTGTAGGGCTTTTTCTCGCGTTATTTCTCACCTTCAACGTCGGTAATATTCAGGCGCAAAAAAAACCCGTTTCTCAGCCGAAAGCGAAGCCCGCTTCCAACCAGAGCGTTCAACAAAATGCACAACAGATGTTAATAGAAGGCGAAAAAGCGTTTCGCTTTGACACCTTCGGCGACGAGGTATTCTGGGGCGATACATTGAAGTTACACGAGGCGATCGCCGGAGCCAAAAATGGCGGGGTTGGCCCGGGCGTCAGCCCAAAGACCGCGCTCAGCGTGGGTCTCAAGGTAGATGCTGGCGCCATCCCAGCAGATCTTGCAGCCAAGATCAAAGCCGGCCAGGTCAATCTGGATGATCCCGCTACCACGCTTGCCCTGCTCAAGCTGAATGCTGTTGTGGGAGTGACTGGATTTTTTGATGCGCAAGGCAAACTGAAATCGATGGGCATTCAGTGCGCGTTCTGTCACTCTACCGTGAACGATTCATTTGCGCCGGGCATCGGTCAGCGGCTGGATGGCTGGGCCAACCGCGATCTGAACGTGGGCGCTATCGTTTCCCTGGCCCCCAATCTTCAACCGTTTTCCGATCTCCTTGGAGTGGACGTGGCCACAGTCAAGAAGGTCTTGAATAGCTGGGGGCCTGGCCGCTTTGACGCCGAGTTGGATAAGGACGGCAAGGCCTTTCGTCCTGACGGCAAACAGGCAGGAACATTAATTCCACCGGCGTTTGGCCTGGCCGGTGTAAACCTGCATACCTGGACCGGCTTTGGGTCCGTGCCTTATTGGAATGCCTATGTGGGCGTAACCGAAATGCACGGTTCCGGGACTTTCTTTGATGCTCGCCTGAGTGACAAAGACCAGTATGCGGTTTCTGCCCGAAGCGGGTCGAGCAACGTGCGGGGCCGTCCTGACCGGATCAGCTCAAAACTGGCTTCGCTTCATTTTTATCAACTCGCCATCCCTGCGCCCAAGCCGCCCGCTGGAAGCTTTGATCCAACAGCGGCAGCCGCCGGGAAGGGGATATTTGAAAACAAGGGCAAATGCGCCACCTGTCATGTTCCGCCTCTCTTCACCGAGCCAGGGAACAACCTGCATGCTCCCAGTGAAGTGGGCGTGGATTCTTTCCAGGCTGACCGTTCACCAACCCATATGTATCGCACTGCGCCGCTTGCGGGGCTGTGGAGCCATCAGAAGAGCGGCTTCTATCACGATGGGCGATTTGCCACGCTGCATGAAGTCGTGGAACATTACGACACATTTCTCAAGCTTGGGTTGACCGAGCAAGAGAAGAACGAGCTGATTGAATACCTAAAATCGCTCTGAAGTAACACATGAATCAGCAAGAGTTGTGCCGTGAACAGTCGCTGGAAACCAGCCGATGCCTGCATCCCTCGTGATCAGGCATCGGCAGGCTCAACTTCCAATTACCTTTATCATGGCGCGCCCTCCTCTTTTGTGGTTGAGAACGTTCCGGGTGTTCTACGCTGTTCTTTTGAGAAACCGGTCCGCTCGAACTTCCGCCGGCGCTACCCCTAACTGTTGCATCATGCCGAGTTGGTCCCAATTATTCCAGCCGTGCCGCAGCTTGCCATTGGCGATTTCCAGGATTGTCATGCCGCTTACTTTCATGGGACGTCCGGTGGGAGGGAAACCGAGGCCATTTCCCTGATGAGAGCCTGCCGCGCTGAAGCGCACCACGACTTTATCTGCCTCAGCCACGATATCTTCGATGGTGATTTGCAAATCAGGGAAAGCCTGAAGCATGTTACGGACGAAAGGTTTCAATTCGTTCGGGCCGCGGACTGGTGTGCCTGACTCGGTCCAGGCCAAACGCAACGCCATCTTCAGCCAGCAATTCGTCAATTGCATTTTCGCGTCGGAGATTCCAAACTTCCTCAAACCAGCGCTCTGCCAATCGCTTATTCTTTTCGTACATGGCTGCCTCCAGAGATTTCACTTTAGCACCATTTCCGGGTTCCGGAACCTCATTCAAGATCGTCCGGAGCGGGCCGAGAGTGGCGCCTCTGTTTTGGTTAAAATAGAACCTGCGAAGTCCTACACTTCATGGACGGGCCGATCCGGCCTCAAAGACCAAGATGTTTTCAGGAGAACGAACCATGTCCACCGCACCCGTCGTGGAATCATTTGCATTTCAGGCTGAGACCACACAGCTCCTCCATCTCATGATCCATTCTCTTTATACGCAGAGAGAGGTGTTTCTAAGAGAGCTGATTTCAAACGCGTCTGACGCTTTGGACAGGCTGCGCTTCGAATCGCTGACGAAGCCCGAACTGGTTGCGAAGGACCACAAGTACGAGATCAGGCTTAAGCCTGACACGGCGGCGAAAACTCTCACCATCGCCGATACCGGTATTGGCATGAGCCGCCAGGAATTGATTGATCACATCGGCACCATCGCGAGGTCGGGTACCCAGGAACTGCGGCAAAGGATCAAGGAATCGCAATCGCCCCAATCCGTCGCCGACCTGATCGGTCAATTCGGCGTGGGATTCTATTCAGCATTCATGGTGGCGGACAAGGTGACCATCACGACGCGACGCGCCGGCGAAACCAGCGCAACACGATGGGAATCAACAGGGGATGGAACCTACACGCTGACGGATGTGGAGAAGCCGGGCTGTGGAACGGAAATTGTTCTTCACCTCAAACCGGTGGACCACGAAAACGGAATCGAAGACTATACGGACCGGTGGAAGATTTCCACGATCGTCCACAAGTACTCCGACTTCATCGCATATCCCATCATCTATGAAGGTACTGCCCTGGAGCCGGGGGAAAAGGAAGATGGACACGAAACCAAAATCGAAACCAAGACGCTGAATTCCATGAAGCCGATCTGGACGCGCAGCCGTTCCGAGATCAGTGACAGCGACTACAACGATTTCTACAAGCATCTCTCCAATGACTGGCATGATCCGCTCAAGGTCCTGCCTCTGAAAGCCGAGGGAAATTTTGAATATGAAGCGCTGCTGTTTATTCCGTCAGTGGCCCCGCCTGATCTTTACTACCACGCGTCAGAAGGCGGCCTGCGTCTTTATGCAAGACGCGTGATGGTGATGGAGAAATGCGAGGACCTGCTGCCGAGATATCTGCGTTTTATTCAGGGAGTGGTTGACTCCAGTGATTTGCCGTTGAACATCTCTCGCCAGCGCCTCCAACAGGACCGGCATATCAGCCAGATGCGCAAATGGCTTACGCGAAAAGTGCTGGATGCATTGGCCGAGATGCAGGAAAAAGAAGCCGAGAAATACCTGACATTCTGGACTCAGTTCGGGAAGGCCATGAAAGAGGGTGTGGCTACAGACTATGAGAACAAGGAACGGCTTTTGCCGCTTCTCATGTTCGAATCCTCCAACCATGCCAGTGAGCTCAGCACGCTCAAAGCGTATGTGGAAAGGATGAAACCCGAACAGAAGGACATCCTCTACCTGACGGGCGAATCGCGCAAGGTGATTGAAAATTCTCCGCATCTTGAAGCTGCGCGCAAGAAAGATTATGAAGTCCTGTTCATGAGTGACCCGGTGGACGAACTTCTGCTGCAGCATTTGTATGAATTCGAAGGAAAGCCGTTTAAATCGCTCAACAAAGGAACTGTCAACCTGGGGACAGAGGAAGAAGAAAAACAGAGAGCGGAGCAGCTCAAGCAGAAAGAAGCAGATTATGCCGCGTTTATGGCAGCGTGGCAAAAGAAGCTGGATGAATATGTAAAACAGATGCGACTTTCCACACGTCTGGTGGGATCGCCGGTCTGCCTGGTTACAGAAGAGCACGAGTTCAGTCCGAACCTGGAGCGCCTGCTGCAAAAAGGAAAAGGAGGCGGCCGAGACAGAAACGCATTATGGAACTCAATCCCGATCATCCTCTGGTTACGCGGCTTTATGAACGATTCAGCGCCAATCCGGGCGATGCTTCGGTGGGAGATTCCATGGAACTGCTGTTCCATCTGGCGTTGCTGGCGGAAGGATCAGAGGTTGCGGATCCGGTAAGGTTGAATCAGCTTACGCTGGACTTGTTACAGAAGGCGGGATAGCGAAGGCGCTGCAATCGCGATTACCACAAATATGTTGAGAGCAACAATCATCAGGCCTGCAAGCTTTCAACAGGCCTGACGTATTTTGGGGGATAGTGGTTACGAAAGAGGGTTATTTTATGATCCAAAGAGCTGGCGATCCACTGAATGCAAATTGATCAGGCATGGTGGGCGGTTTTTTGGGGAAAACCGTGCTGCTCAGAAAAATCCAGGCTGTTGATTTCCATGGCCACGCCAACACAGCCTTCTCGCAGATCAGGAGTGAGGCGCAGAACCCGCCCATGGCAGTTCACAAAACTTGGCTGGCTGGCTAGCGTCATCTCCTTGGGCAAAACCAGGACGCATTCGAGTTCCTGGCCTACTTCCAGACCGGTCATCTGCGTGCAAAAATAAATACCCTGTGAGCTCACGTTACGGGTCTCCGCGATGATTCGGGCCTTGGTACCGGGAATCTCAACTTTGACCAGCACCTTCATGGCAAGGCGGGCCATTTTTCGCCTTTCCTGTTGCCGGTCGGGCATAAGTGGACTTTCTGGTCCTTTCCGTAACGCGTGTGGAACGCTTCCGCGCATTTAGCTGTAAGTCATGCACGAGAACTGCCAATTGGGATTCAGCGGTAAACAATTGAATACATTAGGCCTGGCTTTGCGATGGGGGAAGAATCGAGGTGTTTCAGAGAAGTCTTAGAGCTAACGCGCCACTCACAACCAGCGTGCAGCCTTTAATGGCAGCAGATAACTCACTTACAATCAGAAGCTTAGGAAGGGCCTGAAGCAGACCTTGGAAGTGGGCACAATGATGAAAAGCATTTCTTAATCCGTATAATCCTGAAAAAAACGATGTTTTCGTCCTGCCAGCAGGGAGAATATGGCCTTCGGCATATATAAAGGAAACGGAAATCAGTGAAATTGATGGGTTTCAAGCCAGACCAACCCGAAGCGGTTCCCATAACATTGAGACGCCACGTTTGCACTTATGTAACCTTCGCCTCTGAATCGATTGCGGTTATGATCAAAGCATGGCAACGCAACCGCGCGTCCGTACAGCAAAGCCGATGAATCCAAACCCAGCGCAAGAAAGGTCTGTTTTCAGACGGTGGCAGCGCTATCGTCTCAACCTGCCCATTCGTCTGATCGCCTGCCGCGAAGACAGCACGCGTATTATGGAAGGCCGGGCCAATGACATCAGCGAAGGTGGCATGCTCGTCTTCGCCGGCCTGGAACTGAAGCCCGAAGATAAAGTATTTATTGAATTCACTCCGCCGTATTCCAGCAGTCCGGTGCGCGCACCAGGGATTGTGCGGCATCGCCGTGGCTACAACTATGGTGTTCAATTTCTGATGGATACCCACGACGACAAGGAACAGGCAGAAAAATTCCGCAATCTGCTCAGACTCGCCGCTGGACGATAATCTTTCATCGCCCTTGATTGCCTTCGCCTGAAAAACAGAACAACAGATTCCTCACTACGCCCGGGATGACCTGCGGAGGACACCGCCTGCTACTTTGATTGCGCAGGCTTATCGCTGTTGGGCACCTCATACGCGCCGATGGAAAACCCAGCCCTCTTCGACCGAGGAAGACCATCCATGTCAGTCACTCGCTTAGGGGTAAATGGGTTGTTGGGTTCCATTTTCACCCCAGCGGACTTCGCCGGGCTGGAGTCTTTCAAATGAAAATCAAAAGCCGTGGGATTCACGAACTGAGGATCAGAGTTCACGTTATTCGATGTCTGCGATGGCCCGCTGCCCAACCCGAACCAGAGATTGTGGTCGCCACTGATCTGTGATTTGCTGCCGTCAATGTAAACCTCGCCGGATTTTTGATCCACAATGTTGTTGCGAAGATGCAAGGTTAGAGACTTCGGGCCGCCAATGCCAAATGCTCCCCGTGAACCTTCCGCATTGCGGGAATGGTTTGCGCCGCAATCAGAAAGCGTGTTGTTAAAGACTTCCACGGCGCCGCTGGGCGGTCCGCCGTGATAGCTGATCCCAGCCACATAAATACAGGAGAAGGCGCCACCCTCCTCTTTTGGATCCATCAAGCCGACATGGTAAATCACATTGTTGTAAGCTTCGACCGGACCTTTGGATGGATCAACGGTGGCGAAGTTGATGGCGTTGCAGTTATCGCCATGGATCAGATTGTCATGCACGTGGAGATCGAACTGGTCCGCGCCAGTTCTGTCCGCGGCGCCGCAGCTCGGACTGCAAAGCGGCGATGAATGAAACTGGATGGCGCGGCAGGTGTAATTGTCATGAATGTGGTTCCAGCCCACGTCAATGTGATTGGAATCAGTGCTGAAGTACACAGCATGGTAGAACTTTGACGACTTGGGCGAGACACCCGCGTTGTGCACATCATTGCCATAAAAACGCGACCTGGCTGGCGCCATTGAGCTGAACGCATCCAACCTGACTGTCTGCGCCGGGGCATTGCATCTCATTTCCCACGATCCGCCAGCCAGTGCCGCTGACGTCCATCGCCTGGGTGCCGGCGACCAGGTGCAGTTGCGAGATCACCCAATAATCGGTTCGCGCGTTAATGTTGGGAGTACGAATGCCGTAAGCCAGCCCGTGTTCCATGCCGATGGTCACCGTGGCTCCGGGATAGGCGACCAGCGCTTTGGGCTTGTTTTGCGTTCCTGAATTTTCAGCGCCGTGGCGGTCCATGCTGAGATAGGCGGTGAAATTATCTTCAGACTGCTGCCTGACACCGTCTTCCATATAAACAATGTCGCCGGGTGAAAGGCTGTCCTTAGCTTTGACTATGGATTTCCAGGGAGATAAAAAGCTGCCTTTATGAAAGTCGCGCCCCTTGGTGGAAACAAAGTAGATCTTCCCTGCCCGGACAGCAAACGGTATCCCATTGCTTTGCAATTTGGTGGCGCGATCATAAACGACGATGTCACCGGTTTTGGCATAGCGGCCGAGTTGGAAAGTGACCTTCGTATCGCTCCAGATGGGATAACCGGAGACCGCGTGGCCACCAACAGTGATGATGGAAGTTCCACGCGTTGCTCCGAACCCTTTTCCCCAGATAGTGACCCATGCGCCCGCGTTATTTTGTCCGCCGGTGCCGGGACCACTTTCGAGATCAGAGAAGAAGATGCGCGGCGGCAGCGCTTGCGCGAAAGCTGAGCAGCAGAACGTTGCCGTGATCAGCAGGACAGCCAGATTGGCATGTGTAGAACGGCGGAACAGGCGCATATGGGTTGTGGAGCGTTCTTACATTAATCGTTCTTACACTAATCTATGATGGGGAGAGAGCGCCACCGCCCAGGTCAGTTGGGTACGGTAAGCGCGACTAGCGCAGGTGGGCCATGGAATGCTGTTTTGAGGAGTACGCAACTCCAGCAGCGCTGCTGATGCGTTGGATGGCGGCGTCCACGATTCTGTGCAATGTCTCAGAGTACCTGCTGGTGCGCGATACACTTAGCCGGCGCTTTGCCTCGAGAGGAGCAAACCAGCTTGGATTTCTTCCGCTCTCCTGGGGCACAACGGTAGAGTGAACTTCCATCAGGTAAGCAGCGACGGTGATCTCACGGATTATTTCAGAGACACCCAGTGACCGCTTGGTGTCGAGATAAAAACCGAAGGGTTCGCCCTCAATCGCCCCGCGCGCACCCGCCTCTTCCCACGCCTCAGCCGCTGCGCTTTCGCTGGCAGAGAGGGCTGCTTCCAATCGCCCTTTAGGAAAGGTCCATTTGCCGGAACTGGTATTCACGAGAAGAAATTCAACTGACGAACCATTGGCGCGGTAGCAAACAGCCGCCACCTGCGGCGGTTGGCCGATGCCTGATTCTCCCTTTAACGCCCGAAGAAATCTGCCCATGTTGTCTCTGCACCAATCTTGCTGCAATCGACGATATCTGACTTTATCCTTTACCTGCAATTACTTTGGTGTAATTTTCACCCAGTTTTCATCACCGGAAAACAAAAAGGCCCGCACCGAAATGCAGGCCTTCAGGATTCAATGGATGAGGATCAGTGGACCACCGCGACCACGCTGGTGGGCGGATTCGGTTTCGCCGCAACGGTCCCGGCAAAAACCTCATACGCTCCCATATCAAAGGCTGTGCCCTGCGGACGCATAATTCCATCCTTGTCCGTGGTCTGGCTTGCGCCCGGGTTGGGAACAAATGGATTCGACGGAACAATTGTGAGGCCGGTGTCTTTAGCGGGGCTGGTACTGGCGATGTGGAGATCACCACCGCTACGGTTCACAAATTGCGGGTCAGCGTTGATGTTGTTGACTGTCTGAGACGGACCGGTACCAACACCGTACCAGAGATTATGATCCCCGGTAATCTGAGCCAGACTGCCGTCAATATAAATCTCGCCGGCATTCTGCTCCGCGACGTTGTTGCGTAGATGCATGATCAACGTGCTCGGACCACCGCCCACGCCAAAAGCGCCGCGAGATCCCTGAGCGTTGCTTGAGTTGTTGGCCGAGCAGTCAGAGAGTGTATTGTTGAAGACCTGCACCGCACCCGTGCCTGGCGTTCCGTTGTTGGTGATACCGGCAACATAAATACAGGAGAAGCTGGCCCCGAGTTGCAGTGGGTCCATCAGGCCAACGTGATAGATCACGTTGTTGTAAGCCTCAACCGGCCCCTTGGAAGGATCCACGGTGGCAAAGTTGATGCCGTTGCAGTTGTCGCCATGGATCAGATTGTCATGAACGTGCAGGTCGTATTGATCAAACCCAGTGGTATCGCCGGAACCGCAAGTGGGCGAGCACAAGGGCGAAGAATGAAACTGCAGAGCACGACAGGTAAAGTTGTCATGGATGTGGTTCCATCCCACGTCAATGTGGTTTGAGTCAGTGCTGAAGTAAACGGCGTGATAATACTTTGACGAGGTTGGGTTGATGCCGGCGTTATGCACCTCATTGCCGTAAAACTTCGCCCGGTTGCCGTTGCTCATCTCAAAGCAACCGACCTGGTCGTCAGCACCGGGACACTGCATGTCATTCCCAACAATTCTCCAGCCGGTTCCACCAATGTCCATGGCCTGGGTTCCACCGATGATGTGAAGCTGTGAAATCACCCAGTAATCTTCATTGGTGCCGATGTTGGGAGTGCGAATCGCGTAATGAAGACCGCCGGCCACACCGACCGTTACAGTAGCTCCCGGATAAGCAACCAGCGCCATGGGCGCCGAAGCGGTCCCGGAGTTGCTGGAGCCTTGCTTATCCATGCTGAGATAGGCGGTGAACTCATCTTCCGAGGTCTGGCTTACGCCGTTTTCAATGTATGTGGTATCACCCGCGGACATGTTGTTCTTGGCGAAACGAATAGTCCGCCACGGGGAAGAAAAGCTGCCGGAGTTCGCGTCATTGCCGGCTGTTGAAACAAAAAAGATATGGCCGGCTCGCACGGTGAATGGCAGTCCATTGCTGGAGCCGACTCCCGCTACGTTCACCACGATATTGCCCGTGCTGGATCCCGCGCCGAGTTGTACTGTTATCTTGCCATCCGACCAGAGCGGGTAATTATCTACCGACCCTCCGCCGACCGTTACCGTTGATGTGCCCTGCGTGGCGCCGAATCCTTTCCCCCAAAGCGTAACGAAGACACCCTTGCCATTGGCTCCGCCGCTGTTAGGGCCGCTCTCCAGATCAGTGAAAAAGACCCTGGGTGGAGCGCTCTGCGCCAGCGCTGACAATGAGAGCGCGCACATCAGGATTGCTAGCAGGGTCAACTTTCCGATCGTGAATCGTCTTTCCGAAAATTTGTTCATCGTGATTAAACCCTTCATTGATACCTCAGCCACAGAATTCATGAATTGTTCTTTTCGGATTTGCTCTCATGGGGTTGGCACCACCGCCGTTGCTTGATTGGAGAAGCCGCTTTCCGACGCCAGACTCAACGTCAGTCACTACGTAGTAATAAGTAACGCCGGCACTCACGGTGCTGTCTGTGTAAGTAAGCCCGGTGAGCAGCGTGGAGTTCAACTTGGTGTATGGGCCTCCGCTGGTGGTGCTCCGATACACGTTGTAACCGGACACAGTGGACGTACTTGCGGCCCACGAGATGGTGACGGAGTGCTGGACGGTTCCACCTGTCCCGGAGAGCGCAACGGTGGTGGGTGTGGTGGAAGCACTGGTGGTGATTTGCAGACTACCTGTAACAGCTCCGCTGGTCTGCGGCGCAAATGTAACCGTGACTGCGGCAGACTGGCCGGACGCAAGCGTCAACGGCAATGTAAGCGCGGAGGCCGTGAAACCTGTTCCGCTCACAGCAACTTTGCTGATGCTTACGCTGACGGTGGACGGATTGCTGATGGTGACGGTCTGCCTGGCACTTGATCCGATTATTACCGTTCCGAATGCAAGCGACGTTGGATTAACAGTAATGGAGCCGCTTGGCGTCGGCGTGGGAGCTCGGCGAAGGAGTGGGTGTGGGTGACGGTGGAGGCGGAGTCGGCGTTGGCGTTGGGAGGGCCGGCGCAGCTGCCGGCATACTCATATGCTCCCATGTCATACGCGGTACCCTGTGGTCGCGAGGTCTGAATGATGTCGCGATTGAAGCCGCTGCTGATGCCGGCATCAATGGCCGGGCTACCTGATTGAAGCTGGAAGTTGCTGCCTGGAGTTACAAACTTTGGATCGGCATTCTTGCTGGCCGAGGAGAAGGTTGGCGTTGCACCCGCGCCGAAGAAAAGATTGTTGCTGCCACTGAACATTCCGGCAGTTGAGTCAGGGGCAACATAGGTCTCTCCGTTGAGAGAGTTGATGATGTTATTGACAACCACTACAGACGCCGAAGCGGATATGCTGCCGGAATCGGCATTGTCGCGTCCACCGCAGTCATAAAAAGTATTATTGGTGAGTTGTACGGGAGCGGAATTGGTTCCGGCAACTTTGATGCCCGCGTAACTGGCTTCAATCCACCGGGAGCAGGTCCTGTCCCCACGCGATAGATGACGTTGTTGTACGCCTGAACCGCTCCTTTGGCTGGATCAATGGTGGCGAAATTGATTCCGTCACAACGCGCATCATGAATCAGATTGTTGCGGACCGTGAGATTGAAGAGCGCCGTGGTGTCAGAATAAAACTGCAGAGCACGGCAGGAACGCGTATTGGCGATTTCATTCCAGCCAAAGTCGATGGCATTGGAACCCAGATCAAACTGGACTGCCTGATACAGCTTGAGGCTGGTGCTGGTGGTTGAACCAACATCATGGACCCGGTTGCGATAGAAGATTGCATTGGTCAATGCAGTGGCTGCCAGACACGCTCCCGTGCCGGAGCCGTTGGGGCAGGAGATATCATTGCCCATCACACGCCAGTTGGCGGAGTTTGATATGGCCAGCGCGGTGAATGCTCCGCGCAGGGTGAGGCCGGAGAGCACCCAGTTATTAGCGCTGGCAGTGGTGCGAATTCCGTATTGCTGTCCCGTGGATGAACCAATTGTGGCCGTGGCGCCGGGATAAGCGACCAGCGCAATCGGGGCGGTGCTGGTGCCGCTGTTTGCGATAGCAAGCGACGCTGACGAGCTATTCAGCGCAGTTTGTGAAACGCCATTCATCAGGTAGATGATGTCGCCAGGCTGGCTGGAAGCGGTGGCTTTGGTAACGGTATGCCACGGCGAACTGAAGCTGCCGGAATTGGTGTCTGCACCGCTTGTGGAAACAAACAAGAGCCGGCCGGCGCGCACGGTGAACGGCTTGGGATTGCTGACTCCAGCGCGTGGTAGAGAGCAGAATGTTACCGGTTAGCGGCGGAAGAGCCGATCTGAAAACTGACTTTTGTGTCCGACCAGGATAGATAAGTGCCGGCAGTGACGCCGCCGACAGAAATGGTGGAAGCGCCCTGCGTTGCTCCAAACGCAAACCCATACACCGTGACGATTGTGCCTTTGTTGTTTGGTCCACCCGTATTCGGGCCGCTTTGCACATCAGTTGCGAGAATTCGGGGAACGGAGGTCTGAGCAAACGCGCAGGCGCACGCAAGTAAGCTCATGACCAGCAGCTTCACTACTGATTTCATTAAGCCTCACAATTTTTATTTTTTCTAACGAGGGCCTTGTCCACGAAGAAACGAGTGCCGGTAAAACAGTCGGGGGTGCAATGCTTTTCTTCGCGATGGGATTAATCGTTCTAAGGCAAGTGCTGTGCCATGATGGCCAATTCTGAACACAGTATTGAAATGATAAGACTTGGAATGTAGCTGCCGTAATCCGGCTACATACAAGGGTGTAGGAGGTTCGCGGCCAAAAGCGAAATGTTCATAGGTGAGCTGGTGTAGCCCAGGAGTTCACTTTTGCGGCACGAAGGACCAAGGATACTTACTTACAAAGTGCAAGATTGAACTCTAGATTCAGCATTCACGTGCGCGGTTCGCCGTTTTATACACATGGTTGTAAGGGGATTCAGCATTTTGGGCGATTGAGTTACCCCTAGAAACTTTTTGCCCTGTAGCACGCAAAAACGTCAGCTCTGGTTAGAGGGCAATCCAGCTCCGGACTTTGGGATCAGCCCTGAATTCTGGTCGAGATGACAACTTTGCCGGTGGACTTTCTTTCCTTAAGCATGTTCATTGCGCCGGCTACGTGGTCCAAATCAAACTCGATGGGAGATATGGGGCGTGATCTTGCCATCAGCAGAACCAGCGCAGAAGCTGGGCGAAGGAACTGCGCAGCAGGTCTGGCTTGTGCACCTGGTATGAGCCCCAGTAGAAACCGATGACATCAATGTTTTTTACCAGCAGGATATTGGCGGGGATCTGCGGAACTCGTCCTGAGGCGAAGCCGATGATGATGACGCGCGCACCCCAGGCGACGGCGCGCAAGCTGGCGTCAAAGGCGTCGCCCCCAACCGGATCATAGACTACATTCACACCCCGGCCAGAGGTAATGGCCTTAACGCGTTCGCGAATGTCCTCCTTCGAATAATTGATGACATGGTCGGCGCCATGTTCCTGCGCGATTTTCAGTTTGCCGGCGCTCGCCGGCGCACGCGATCACATGCGCGCCCATGGCCTTACCGATCTCAACCGCGGTTAGGCCAACACCTCCAGCAGCGCCGAGCACCAGCAACCATTCACCGGATTGCAATTGCGCTCGCCATTCCAGCGCTCCATGCGAAGTCCCATAGGCGACTGGAAAGGCCGCCGCAGCGGCGAAGGCCATGGCATCTGGAATGGGAAGGGCACGAGGCGCGTCAATGACTACTTGTTCGGCAAAGGCCCCCAGACCGGTGAGGGCCATTACCCGGTCACCCACTTTCAGATGAGAAACGCCGGCGCCAACTTCAGTGATCACTCCGGCTGCTTCTGCGCCGGGAATGAACGGGAAAGCGGGCTTTTCCTGATATTGGCCCGCAATTAAGAGCAGGTCAGCAAAATTGACTCCGGCGGCGTGAACGGCCACACGAACGGCACCGTCACGAATCGGCGGGGCAGGAACATCTTCCACCACAAGCTTGTCGGGTCCGCCCCACTCTTTGCAAAGAACTGCGCGCATGCACGTTTCCCCTTTCTCTGGTCGCGCACAGATTCTAAATGCAAGGTCTAGTTTTTATCCGGTTTGACGAACGCGCACGCGAGCGTTTAAGTTTGCAAGTTCCCATTTGGCGGAAAATCCAGGCTGTTATCGCTGAAGAGTTCAATTTTTTTGAGGTGATCCGATTTTGACCAAGACGACCAAGAAGCCGTCAAAGAAACAAGAAGGCGCGGGTATTGATCGCAAGCTGCATGATCCGGTGAGTGACAAGCTATCGCCAGTGTTCCCACTGGATTTCTCAAAGGTGCGCAGCATCAGCGATCTGTTGCGCGGCATGGCGAATACGGCCTTTACCGGTCGCCAACTGGGTGAGTCAGTTGACGTGCTTGAGGCCATGGCCCGCGACAAAGATTGCTTTGTGGTGATGACTCTGGCCGGAGCCATGACGGTGGCCAAGCAGGGGCTGATCGTATGCGATCTCATCGACCGCGGATTGGTGAACGCCGTTGTGTCAACCGGCGCGCTCATGGCGCATGGACTGGTGGAAGCAACCGGCCAGAAGCATTATCGCTATGATCCCCGGATGAATGACGTGGAGTTGTACGAAGCAGGATACAACCGCGTCTATGACACGCTGGAACCGGAGCAGAACCTTGATCACGTGGAACTGGTCATGGAAGACGTTTTGGGCAAATGGGACACAGAGCAGACGATGTGCTCTTGGAAACTGAATCGGGCGATTGGTGAACATCTAAAGAAAAAGATGAAGGGACGAGGAATCCTGAAGTCAGCATTTGAGCAAAACGTTCCTGTGTTTGTACCGGCGTTCACTGATTCCGAACTTGGGCTGGACGTGGCGCTCAATAATCGGATGCGCGCCCGCGTAGGCAAGCCGGCGATCCACTTTGATCCATTTCTGGATTTGAATTATTTTGCCGAGACGCTGCTGAAGCAGAAGAAGCTGGGAATTTTCACCATTGGCGGCGGCGTGCCACGCAACTGGGCGCAGCAATTCGGACCGTATTGCGAACTGCGTGTGCGTCGCGCGGGAGAAGATGTGCCGTTGAAGCGCTATCACTATGGCGTGCGCGTTTGTCCGGAGCCTGTGTATTGGGGCGGATTATCTGGTTCACCCTATTCAGAGGCGATCTCCTGGGGCAAATTTGTTCCTCCCGACGAAGGCGGAAAATTTGGTGAAGTGTTTGTTGATGCAACAGTGGGCTTGCCAATCCTGTGCGCCGCATTGTTTGAACGGCTGGGTAAGAGCTACAAAAAGAAGATTGGCGGAATGAATCCAAAAGCCCACCGCTGATTTCACTGATAATACTGATTTTCAGTGATATTTCATTGAAAGTTGATTAACGGAGGAATCGAAAAAGTTTGCCGCGGAGCAACGCTTTCACCTGCGTTCATCCGCGGCAGATGTTTTTCACGTTTATTCGAAGATCAGAATCGCGGATGCAATCACCGTGGTCCACAAGCCGCGTTTATCGCCCACGGCGGTTTGGGTGACGTTGGTGGTGCGAACGATTTTATTGGAGATGCGGTAAATTTCTTTTTTCTCGTCCCAGGAAGTATCGGGGTCGAATTCCACGTTGAGAGTTGTGGCGAGCATTTCTGCCGCCAGTTCCTCTGCATATTCACCCGCCACATCGTCCGGCTCGCCAAAAGAGTGGTGCTCACTCAGGTAACCATAGGTTGAGCGGTCCGCCGGCATGGCAAGGCCGATACTGGCAGCGGTAAGGCGGTGCGGCTCACGGGTGGAGTTCTCCGCTACAACGGCGAATGTGACTTCACCCGGATGCAGGAACTTGACTCCTTCTTTACGCGAGATCAGCTTGCAGTTTGGTGGAAAAATTGACGAAACACGCACCAGATTTTGCGCCGCAATGCCGGCGTCGCGCAGTGCTAGCTCGAATGATGTCAGGCGCTCTTTATGCTTTCCGACTCCTTTAGTCAGAAAGATGCGCTTGGGAACCATGTCCTTTCCCAATGTTGTGGCCTCCAGTCAGGTCAGTGGATAAGAAGTGAATCACAAAAATTATCACACGCTGAGCTCACGTGCGCAGAATTTATGGAAAAAATTGGAGCAGGGAAAAATATTGAATATTGGCTGCGCAATTTGGGCCGCCAACTCTCTTTGTGCGACTGCTCAGAGGCAGAATAATCTTTCCGCCGAACGCATAATTTCGAACTGCACCATTATCAGTGCATAGAGCGGCTGAGGCCTGAACGATCAGTGTTTCAAGGATCAGTGCTTCATGGCCGCTTCAACCTCTTCGGCGGTGCGGGGCAGGCCTTGCGTGAGCATGACGAGCTTTCCATCCTGGTCGATATAGAACATATCTTCAATCCTGACGCCAAGTTTTTCTTCCGGAATGTAAATACCCGGTTCGAGTGTAAAGACCATGCCTTTATTCAGCGGCGCCGGTTCACTGGCATCATGCACGTTCAATCCAACATGATGTCCCAGGCCGTGGATGAAGTATTTGCCCAGCGGATCACCGTGCAGGTCTTTTCCATGCGTGTTGATGTAGTCATAGGCCACTTTGTAGAGCGAGTCACCGTCCGGGCCGCGTTCCAGTTTCGACTTCCCCGAGTTGAAATGCCTTGATGGCTGCTTCCTGCGCGCCAAAAACGATGTTGTAAATCTCGCGCTGCCGGGCCGTGAACTTGCCGTTGACTGGCGCCGTGCGCGTAATGTCCGTAGCGTACATGGAGAATTCGCCGCCCACGTCCATCACAACCACGTCACCGTCTTTCATGATGTGATCGTCTTCAGAATAGTGCAGCACGGTGGAATAGAACCCGGAGCCGACGATAGGCGCATATGCAGGGCGCTCACAGCCGCGTTTGCCGAACTCATACTGCATCAGCGCCGAAATCTCACGTTCAGAGATTCCAGGATGGATAGCCTTGAGCGCGGCAACGTGACCAGCCATGGAGGCGTTCGTCGCGTTCTTGATGAACTGGACTTCACCGGCGTCTTTGATCATTCGCAGGCGGGCGATCAGCGGCTTGGCATCACGAAAGGCGACATAATTGGGAAACGAATTGCCACGACGCAACCATTCGACAGGGCCGGTGGAAGGCGCGGTCTGGCCGTTGCTGCCAAGATCGGAATAGACAACTGCCCTGGGTTGCGGCAGGATCTTCAGCAACTCATCATGCATCTTGTCCAGGCTTTCCACTTTGTCAAAGCCGGTGACTTTGGCAGCGTCCGCGCTCTCCGGGCCAAGTTTGGGGCCAGTCCACTTTTCCTGGGTAGCATTGTGCTCGGGCAGGAAAAAGATCTCGGCATAAGGATTGGCGTTGATAAACACGGCAGCGCCGGGTTCGGACCATCCCGTAAGGTAGTAAAAATTGTCTTCCTGGCGGAAGCCAAACAGATCGTTAGGACCTTCAGCTTCCGTAGGAGCAAATAGGACCAGCGCGCCGTTATCCATGCTCCTGGCCAAGCGCCACGCGCCGGGCACGATAGTCGGCATTATTCTGCCGCTCCGTGGCAGAGGCAGCCATAGCCAGGGTCAAAACCAAAGTCAGTGCCAGGAGCACCAGTCTGTGCACAGCGTGAAGGGAGAACGTATTTTCTGATCTGATTGAAGGCCCATTCCAACTCCTCTGGATACCGCAGCGGATTCTACCATGCGTGCAGTTGCGCGCTGCCCAATCTTTAGTTTCGGTTTAACAACAGCTCGAACACGTTCTATAATGCCGCCGCAACTTCGAAATTGCCTGACATGGAAACTCCAACCAGTCCATTGCCGCTCCAGGGCCTGCGCGTTGTGAGCCTCTGCATCAACACGCCAGGGCCGGTTGCAGCTTCGCGCTTGCAGCGGCTGGGCGCCCGCGTTATCAAGATCGAACCACCTTCGGGCGATCCGCTCAAAGCCTTTGCGCCGGACTGGTATCGAGTCGCTGGCAAAGGACCAGGTCATCCGCACACTTGACCTGAAAGCTCCCGCGGCTCGCGCCGAACTTGATGAACTCCTTTCCGCTGCGGACCTGCTGCTGGCTTCGTTTCGACCATCGGCATTGAAGCGGCTTGGTCTTGACTGGGATAGCGTCCACGCTCGTCATCCTAAGTTGTGCTTTGTGGGCATTGTCGGATATCCGGCGCCGATGGAAGAGAAAAGCGGACACGATCTCACCTATCTTGCATCGGCCGGCTTGGTGACTCCTCCTGAGCTTCCCGCCACTCTCTTTGCTGACCTGGCTGCGAGCAGAACGTTGCGTGAGCCAGGCGTTGGCATTGCTGCTGAAATTTGCTCGCACCGGCGAAGCTGGTTGTGATTTCGTTTCTCTCTACCAATGTGCCCTTGAACTCTCCGCGCCCGTTACTGCGGGATTGACCGTCCGCGGCAGCGTGCTGGGAGGCGGCTCTCCGTTTTATGGTCTCTATCAGGCGACCGATGGATGGGTGGCGGTAGCAGCGCTGGAGCCGCGGTTCGCCGAACGATTGCTTCTTGAGTTCAATCTCCCGCAAGCGGACCACGCCGAGTTCGCGCGTATCTTCCGCCAGCGTAGCGCCATTGCGTGGGAGACATGGGCGGCTGAGCGTGACCTCCCCATCGTGGCCGTACGCTGAATAGCGGAGCCACTTTAAGTTGATGACTGCTTTCGCGGCTGGCAATGCTTGCGTCTGGCTACGGCGCTCGCCTCCGGTGTACGATGAGTCGTTCAATCTGGTTCGGAAAGGACCTGGCGTGTTCGCGAAAAATTTACTGGCAGGCAAGAGGATCCTCGTCACCGGCGGCGCTACCGGTCTGGGGAAAAGCATGGGCAAACGCTTTCTCGAACTTGGCGCGTCGCTTTACATCTGCGGACGCCGTGAGGAAGTCCTGCAACAAACCGCCGATGAATTGCAGTCCGCAACCGGTGGCAAGGTGAAAACTTTCTCCTGTGACGTGCGTGACAATGCGCGCGTGGAGGCCATGATCGAACAGTTCTGGCAGGATGGCCCGCTTGACGTTCTGGTCAACAACGCTGCCGGAAATTTCATCTCGCGTACCGAAGATCTTTCCATCGGCGCATTTGAAGCCGTGATCGGCATCGTGCTGATGGGCACCATTCATACCACCATGGCCTGCGGCAAGCGATGGCTGAAAGCAAAACATAAGGCCAACGTCCTGAACATCTCCACTACGTATGCTGAACTCGGCTCGGGCTACGTGGTTCCGTCTGCCGTGGCCAAAGCCGGTGTGCTCGCCATGATGCGCAGCCTGGCCGTGGAGTGGGGCAAGCAAGGCATTCGCTTCAACTCCATTGCACCCGGAGCCATTCCCACGGAAGGCGCGTTTTCCCGTCTGCTGCCCATGAAAGAAATGGAAGCCATGGCCGCTAAGAAGAATCCCATCGGCCGATTTGGCACGCATGAAGAACTTTCTGATCTGGCTGCATTCCTGGTGAGTGACATGTCCGGATACATCAATGGCGAACAGATCACCATGGACGGAGGCGCGCTGCTTCAGGGAGCCGGATCATTCAACTACCTGGGCGACATGCTCACGGACGAAATGTGGCAGGCCATCAAACCAAAAAAGAAGCCTTAGATCAAAGAATAAATTTGATCGCTGATAGCAACATCGTAATGATTTTCATCAACGCCGATTTGCTATCGGCGTGAATGCGTGTCTGGAGCATACATTCATAAAACATGCCCTCACCCAGCACCCCAAACCAACGGCTATTATCGATTGACGCACTGCGCGGGACCATCATGATCATCATGGCGCTCGATCATGTACGCGACTTCTTTCATGCCGACGCAGCCTCATTCTCTCCCACTGATCTCAACCGAACCACGCCTCTACTTTTCTTTACGCGCTGGATCACACATTTCTGTTTGCCGGTGTTCATGTTTGCCGCGGGCATGGGAGCGTTTCTCTGGTACCAGCGCAGACAGAGCAAGTCAGATCTTTCGCGTTTTCTGTTCACCCGCGGCCTCTGGTTTATTTTGCTGGAGCTCACGGTGATGCAGTTCGCCTACAACTTCAACTTTCACTGGCGATATCTCTTTCTGCTGCTCATTCTCTGGATCTTCGGGATTTGCATGATTGCCATGGCGGCGCTTATTCATTTGCCGTTACGCTGGCTGGCCCTGCTAAGCATTGTCATTATCTTCTTCCATAATCTTCTGGACGGAATCAGGCCGCAGCAATTTGGTTCGTACGCCTGGGCTTGGAACCTGCTGCACCAGCCCGGCGTGCTGGTGATTTCAGGCAAGCCTGTGCTGGTCACATATACGCTTCTGCCGTGGATCGGCGTGATGGCAGCAGGCTTCTGCCTCGCCCAGGTATTTCTGCTGGACCCGCCCGCACGGCAGAGGATCATGCTCAGGCTTGGCGCCGCCTTGACCGTGGCCTTCATTATCCTTCGCTTCATGAATCACTACGGTGACCCGGCGCAATGGTCTCACCAGAAATCAGCCGTGTTCACGTTGCTTTCTTTTCTTAACTGCACTAAATATCCAGGATCGCTCGATTTTGTGCTGATGACTCTGGGCCCCTCATTGCTGTTCCTGGCCTGGTTTGATCAGACGAAGATTCACTGCATCAAACCCGATGATCGTGTTTGGGCGAGTGCCCATGTTTTACTTTGTTTTGCATTTCTATCTCATCCACGGCTTGGCTGTGCTGGCAGCCTATCTGCGTTACGGCAGCTCTGCTACGCAATTCATCTTCAATCCTCTGCCCTCAATGGGTGGTCCGCAGAAGCTTTTCCCATCGAATTTCGGCTACAGCTTGTGGATTGTTTATGCTGTCTGGGCGCTGACCCTTCTCCTCCTTTACCCCGTTTGCCGATGGTTCGCCGAGGTGAAAGCAAAGCGACGCGACTGGTGGTTGAGCTATCTCTAAGGTTCGGTAACCGCGGATAAAGCGGTTTTGCTTCCCAATTACCCGATTACCAAATTACCCAATTACCAAATCCAGGACGGGGGCTACCCTACCTCTTCATCCCAAGATCTAAAGGACTTAGCGGAAACATCCCAATCAGTCCCAATCTCAGGTTTGGTTTCGCTAGCAGCTAGAAGCCAGGAGCTTGGTCTTCCAATTACCCGATTACCAAATCACCCAATTACCAAACCCAGGACGGGGGGTACCCTACCCCTTCATCCCAAGATCTAAAGGACTTAGCTCATGCCATCCCAACAGAGACCTGTGGCACAGTCCTTGGCTGTGTTCGATCATCCAGTCACTTGTCCAGGTTTCTCCGCGCCTCCGCGGTGAAGCAGTTCGCACTCGTTAGCAGCTAGGAGCCACGAGCTAGTAGCTGGTTTTCTAAATTGTCAAAGAGCATGCGCACTTCGGCGCTGCATTTTGATAACACATCGGCAACCGCCAATAAAGTAATCTTTAGTTTATGCGCAACGCTCGCTAAGCCGCAGGGCGCAATGCATCGTGGGCCAGGCCCAGGCGAACTTCGTCAATTCTGGCGTGCTGGTTTTCAGCCCGACCAGCCAACCGGTCAAAATCCGTTCCCTCTAACCGCGCGTCTGTCGGCGCCAGGGCCGCCAGTACGCGCCACATCGCCCACTTTCCGTGGATGCCCAGTTCCAGATACTCGAGTGCTTCAAAAACTCCAAACGCCGTCTTCCCTTGCCGCATCTTCACGCGGGCGAATTTTTCTCCAGCCCATGCGGCCATCTCCTTTACGCTGCTTGGACCGGATCCCACTTTCCGGGCGACCCCGAGCAACGCTTCACGGTCCTCTTTGATTTCCACCAGGAGATCGGTGGCAAACTGGGCTAATGGTTTTCCGGAATTTCGGTCGCGGATCATTTCCAGCAGTTCAATTGCCTGCACTGATCCGGCGAGATGATCCTGAAGATAGGTAGCTAATGAATCGCCCATACGCGTGTCTCCTAACCTCTGTTGGATGCGTTATTGGGGGCTGGATGCAGAAGCTTCGGATGGCGGTGAGTAAGTTATGAAGGTTGCTTCAGCTTGATGGACAACTGAGTCAAAGAACAAATTTCGAGTGGCCGGCCCCAGAGCCTTCTGTCATTCTTACGCCCCGGCAGCCTTCTTCTCTTCCTTCCATCCCGGCCTGCCGAAAACATACTTCAACTTCAATCGCCAGTCGGTGACTCGTTTCACGTCATGCCACATGTCGACCCACTCATGGAACGCGATCCGGAAAGGATTGTAGCTCTCGATATTTTTCGTCAACCCGTACACCACTTTCTCTTTTTCCGGAATGAACGTCCCGAACATGCGGTCCCACACAATGAGGATCCCCGCATGGTTGCGGTCCAGATACTCGTTGGTTCGTTCCATGATGCACGCGATGATGTGACGGCGTGTTCATCACCGCTTCCAGCGGTCCCATGTTCCTGATCAGTTCGGTGTGTATCCAGAACTGGTAAAGCAGGCTCACCGCCTGCATGGTGAGGATCATGAGCGGAGGAAAGCCCACCAGCGGCAGCCAAGCCCAGAAAATCCATGACATGAACGTGCCAGTCCACGTCTGCCGCAGCGCCGTACCCAGGTTATAGCGTTGCGAAGAATGGTGCACCACGTGCGACGCCCAGAAGAAACGGCATTCATGGCTGATGCGGTGGAACCAGTAATAGCTGAAATCGTCGGCAAAGAAGATGAGCGCCCAGGCCCACCACTGATAGCCGATATTGAAGATGGCAAAGCGATGAACAAAGGTGAAGATGCCGAACACCATCGCCTTGGTGAACAGGCCGATGATCACATTGCCGATGCCCATGCTGAGGCTGGCCGCCGTATCGGGCAGAAGATAAAGCTCGCGACGCATACGCGCGTCGGCCACGGCCTCAATCACCAGCAGGAGAATGAAACCGGGTATGGCCCAGTGAATCAGGTTGGGAATCTGCGGCATGGTTTAAGGCTTAGGTCTACTCACAAAGTCTAGCCGAAATTCCATGCCGCATCAAATCAAAAACGCTGCGCCCTTACAGCGCCGGATAATCCGTATAACCTTTTTCTCCGCCGCCGTAAAATGACTCTGCTGGTCGGGCTGGTTCAACTGCTGCCCGCCCTTTTCAAATCGTACCGGCAAATCCGGATTGGCCAGGAACAGCACGCCAAACGAAACCAGGTCAGCCTCTCCGCGCGCCAGAATTTCATTTCCCGAATTCAGGTCATATCCGCCATTGGCCATGAGCGTCCCGCGATACTTCACGCGCATCACCGGCGTCACGCGGCCCTTGGGATGTGCCGGAGCATTCAACGCCTCCACCACATGCACATATCCAATGTGCAGGTCATTCATCAGCTCAGCCGCTCGCCCAAACGTCGCATGCGGATCGGAGTCGCGCATGTCATTGAAGTCGCTCACAGGTGAGAAACGGATGCCCACGCGCTCCGGACCCCAGACGCCAATCACCGCTTCGGTCACTTCGCGCAGGAAGCGCAGACGATTTTCCAGCGACCCGCCGTACTGGTCCGTGCGCTGGTTGCTGCCGTCGCGAATGAACTGGTCAATCAGATATCCGTTGGCGGCGTGGATCTCCACTCCGTCGAATCCGGCCGCTTTGGCGCAACGCGCTCCGTGCGCATAAGTCCTTCACGATTCCGGCGATTTCTTTGGTTTCCAGAGCGCGCGGCGTCACAAAATCCTGAAGCCCGGTAAAGGTAAAAGCTTTGCCCGCGGGCTTGATGGCTGAAGGCGAAACCGGCAATGCGCCGTCCTTTTGCAGAGACGGATGTGAAATGCGTCCTACATGCCAGAGCTGCAGAAAGATCTTCCCGCCTCGGTGATGCACGGCTTCGGTTACCAGCTTCCAACCCGCCACCTGCTCGTCAGAATAAATACCCGGCGTTCCCGGATAGCCCAGTCCCTGCGCCGAAATCTGCGACGCTTCCGTGATGATCAGCCCGGCCGACGCGCGCTGCTCATAGTATCTGGCATTCAACTGCGGTAGGTTCATTCGCTTTGCCGGCGCGATTGCGCGTCATCGGGCGCCATCACAATGCGGTTCTTCAACTCCAGTGGGCCAAGACGGTAGCTGGAAAACAACGTTGGTTTTTCTGACATGCTGGAACTCTCTCCTGAAAAGCATTCTGCCGGCAACAAACCTCGCGAACGGAGCTTTGCGCCAGACTCATAGATGTTGCCACGCGCGCGGCCGATTCATATTTTGACGTTAAACTAGTTTTACGCAATCCGCGCTCAAGACAGATGCCTGACTCTCCAATTACAATTTCTGCGCGGCAAGTTCAACTCGCAAGGAGCACTCATGGCAGGCGTTAAGCTGGTTGTGATATATCCCACGACCCAAAGATATTGACGCGTTCGAAAAGGTTTATCAGACGGAACACATTCCCATGGCCGTCCAGAAACTTGCGGGCAAAACCAAGCTGGTGGCCACCAAAGCAATGCCTCGCCCCAGGGAACGCCCGCTTTTCACCGCATTGCGGAGATCCACTTCCCCTCCATGGACGCGCTCCAGGCCTGCCTGAATTCGCCCGGCGGGAAAGAAACGGCTGGCTCACGCAATCAAAATTTCTTCCGGTGGGCCGCCCATCATGTTTATCGCAGAAGAACAGTCTCTCTCCTTTTGACATCTTATTGCGTGATCACGGCGGCAGATCCGCATATAATTGCGACGCAAACGCCGTCGACTCGCATCTAGGTGAACTATGAAAGCCATCCAGGTACAGAAGACCGGTGGTCCTGAAGTTCTGACCCTCGTTGATATTCCCGTTCCCACGCCCAAGCCGAATGAAGCGGTGGTAAAAATCGCCGCAGCAGGCGTCAATTTCATCGACATCTATTTCCGTGAAGGCCGCTACCCGGCGCCTCTTCCCTTCGTCAACGGACAGGAAGGCGCAGGTACCGTGAGCGCCGTCGGCAGCGACGTAAAATCACTCAAAGTCGGCGACCGCGTGGCTTACAGCGGCGTCCGGGCAGCTACGCGGAATACGCCGCTGTCCCGGCTGATCGTCTGGTGAAAGTGCCTGATGGCATCACTGAACAGCAGGCTGCGGCGGCCATGCTCCAGGGAATGACGGCGCATTACCTTGTCGCACTCCGCCTATCCACTAAAAAAGGGCGAGACTGCGCTGATTCACGCTGCGGCCGGCGGCGTTGGCCTTCTTCTGGTACAGATGGCCAAAATGATCGGCGCGCGCGTGATTGGCACAGCGGGCTCGGAAGAAAAAGCCAAACTGGCCAAAGAAGCCGGTGCCGACGAAGTGATCCTTTACACGCAAAAAGATTTTGAAGTGGAAACCAAGCGGCTTACCAATAACAAAGGCGTTGACGTTGTTTATGACGGCGTGGGCAAAACTACTTTTGACAAGGACCTGAAAGTCCTTCGCCCGCGCGGCTATCTCGTCCTGTTCGGCGGAGCCAGCGGCGCGGTTCCGCCTTTTGACCTCATCAAGCTTTCGCAAAAAGGTTCGTTGTTCATCACCCGTCCCACACTGGTGAATTACATTGCCACGCGCGAAGAACTGGAACATCGCGCCAATGACGTTCTGGGCTGGATTGCCGTCCGGCAAACTGAAACTGCGCATTGAACACATCTACAAACTCGCCGACGCACAACAGGCCCAACGCGATCTGGAAGGCAGAAAGACTACGGGCAAGTTGATCCTGGTAACGTAAAGCCTTTTACCGCTGACTCATTTCAGATCTGTCCACTGATCACACTGATGGAGATCCCTACGTCTTTAGAGGATGTCCCGCGACTCGCAAACAGATCCACAAAGTTCTTTTCTGATCATGCGAAAATCAGTACTGATCAGTGTTATCAGTTGTAAAGTTTGAGATTCTACACTATCGAAGGAGTTCTATGTCCACATTCGGTTTCATTGAATACGAAAACGCCTCTCCGGAAGTCCGCGCCGTGTATGACGACATCAAGGCCACGCGCAAGATCGACAAAGTCACCAACTTCTGGAAGGCCCTGGCGCATGATCCCGTCCGCCTGAAGCGCACATGGGAAGACACCAAACAGATCATGGGTCCTGGCGCGCTCGATCCGCTGGTGAAAGAGTTGATTTATGTTGCCGTAAGCATCAGCAACCAGTGCGACTACTGCATTGCCGCGCATACTGCCGCCGCAAAGAAAAAAGGCATGACGGAGGCGATGTTCAATGACATGCTGGCCGTTGTGGGTTTGGCCAATCAGAACAATCGTCTGGTCGCCGGCCATCAGGTTGAAATCGACGATCAGTTCAAGGCTTGGGTAGATGACGATTATTTCGCCGGGCAGGCCTGTGCAGGCGACGTCAGAAGACTCTGATCGGGAAACGTGTAAGCTCCATCAACGGCGGTAGATGGCTGGCGGGTAAACCATGGCAGCAGTACCTGATTTTGCGGATGATACGTGATACCATCGATTGAGACTGGGAACCCGGCATTGGGCAGCGTCGCCAACGGATCACCGGTTTCCAGCGTGCTCTGGCAACCCAGATTGGCGTGGGATATTGCCATGCCGGAACAATATTGGTTCCAAACGGATCATTCATCCACTCAGAGATTTCGTGGCTCATGGCCGTGATGTCAGCGATTCCGGCACCCAGAATTCCCTGATCAATCCAGCTTGCCCATACCAAAGTCTGTATAGTCTGAACGCTTCACGTACGCCACCATCAAACGCGGTGTGAAAGCCCAGCACGCAGCACTTCTGCACATTCGCTTCCGGCGCCAGCAGCACGTTTCTGGTCAGGATAATCGGCAGTGCGCTCACGTCCAGGTTTTCCATCTGCACCAGCGTGTTGAGCTGGGAGATAAAAAATTCCATATCAACCACCGCATAAACCTGGCCGGTGCTGCGATTACGAAATACTTTGGCTGAATTCTTCGGCACCACAATGGTGAGTGGCTTAAGCACCTGGGGCGTATCCAGCAGCGTGTGCCAGTCTTGGCCATGGACATGGCGCTGTAAACTGTGCCCGCTGTACCGCGTCAGCAAACTGGGTGAAGCCGGTCTGGTATGTGGCCTGGCGGAAGTTGGGAGAATTCAAAACGCTGTCCACCACGGCAGTGGCGCTCAACACCAGTGGTTGGCCGTCATCGTCAGCGTATCCGCTGAAAAGAAGGTCAATCGGCTTGAGTTGCGTGGCGATTTTTGTTGTTCCGCCGGCTTGTGGCTTGGCGCCCACCACGCTGAAGGGAAATGTCTTGCCTTCAAAGGCGAATGAGTTGGTAAAATGCGGGACGGTCAGTGCCCTTTGCTGCCGCAATGCCAGCTCGGCTTCGCTGGACATCTTGTTGGCCGATTCAAACCTTGGCTGCGCGCCCTGCGCCGCAAGAAAACCAACGTCAGCGTCTGACGGAGCAACTGGACGAATCTCCTGCGCAGCGCACAATCGATGCAACCGCCAGCAAACACCAGCAGCGCTGCACCAAAACGCACTTTCAGCAAATTCAACCTGACAGCCCTTTCGCGTAAGCTTTCTATTGTTATGCTATCTCTTCTGTTTGTCGAACAAAAAGAGTGTAAAGTATTGAAAACGCGTGCTTTTCGCTTTCAGCAACAGCCGCCAGGATTAGACTTTCCAATAACGGCAAGCTCCTGGATAGGGCTAAATCGGGTCAGCCAAAATATTTATGAGCTCAATCTCGCCAACAGCCAAGTCACAAGCTTCAAGTTCACAAACCGCGATATCGCACGAACAAATCCTGGCCGCCGCCAGAACCATAGCTCCTTACGTTCGCCGCACTCCAGTGATCTGCGCTGGAAGATCGGGCGTTTGGCATCGACGCGCAGTATCTTCCTCAAGCTGGAGAGCCTTCAGCATGCCGGATCATTCAAGCCGCGCGGCGCTTTCAACTGCATCCTGAGCGCAAAGGTCCCCGACGCCGGAGTGATCGCGGCCTCCGGCGGCAATCATGGCGCAGCCGTCGCTTATGCCGCACAACAACTTGGACACAAAGCTGAGATTTTTGTTCCCACCATTTCGTCGCCCAATAAGGTCAACCGGCTTCGCCAGTATGGCGCCACCGCCAACATCGTGGGACGCGATTACTTTGAAGCGCTGGCGGCCAGCCGCGAGCGGGCCGCCATCACCGGCGCTCTTGCCGTTCACGCCTATGACGATCCTTACGTCCTTGCCGGACAAGGCACGCTGGGCATGGAGTTTGACCAGCAGGTCCCTGAACTCGATTCCGTCCTCATTGCCGTTGGCGGTGGCGGACTCATTGGCGGCGTGGCTTCCTGGTTTCGTGACAGAGTACGCGTGATCGGCGTTGAGCCGGAGCGGGCGCCATCTCTGCGTAAATCGCTCGACGCCCATCACGTCATCGAAGTGGAGACCAGCGGCGTGGCGGCTGACTCGCTCGGCGCAAGGCGGGTGGGCGAATTGATGTTCCCCATCGCGCAGCAATTTGTGCCGGACGTTGTTCTTGTAACCGATGAACAGATCATTGAGGCCCAGCGCACGTTGTGGCAGAAACTTCGGGTCATTGCCGAACCCGGCGGCGCGACCGCATTGGCTGCTCTGCTTTCCGGGGCATATCAAGCCCAAAGCCGGCGAACGCGTGGGCGTTGTGATTTGCGGAGGCAACGCGGAGTTGGGAAGCTTCCCAACCTGAACCATCGCGTCTTTGAACGCAAACGTTCCGCATCTACGAGCGCCTGACACGTCTCGTCCGATTAGGCGCGAGCATGATCTTGGCGTATTCCAGAACCAACAAGATCCATTCCGCGGCTGCAATTTTCGTTTGCTCAACAGTCCTACGCTACGCGCTTTATGATTTCGCGATTTGATTTCTCATCAGGCGCCTCGCTCAGGATGACAATGGGATGAAGTCGTCGTACCTGCCGTATAAGAAGCATACGCTCAGAGCAGCGACAATTCGACGTCCGCTCAAGATGATAACCGGAGACGTGGCAATGCCACGTCTCTACAGAACTCATG
The DNA here is from genome assembly GCA_963824835.1 of Terriglobia bacterium. GTDB lineage: Bacteria > Acidobacteriota > Terriglobia > Terriglobales > Acidobacteriaceae > Angelobacter. Next base: position 64,931 of record CAWGRA010000037.1, read on the forward strand.
CTGCAGTTCCGCAGCTTACGAAATCCCAGCTCCAGGATGACAATGCTTCGAGTTCCTATTGATTCAGTGTGCGCCGGATGCTCCTGCCTCCTTTTCACCCAGCAGGAACTGCCGCACGAACATGATGGTCGCGTAGAACTGGAAGTCCTGGTTTTTCTTTTTGGCGTAGCCGTGGCCTTCATCGTTCGCCATCAGGAACCAGGTTGGAATGCCGTTGCTCTTGAGCTTGTCCAGCATCTGCCGTGATTCGGTCCAGGGCACGCGCGGATCATTCTTACCCACCACGGCAAACACCGGCTTGCGGATCTTTTCTGAGTTGTTCAACGGCGCAATCTTCTCCAGATACTCGCGCATCTTTGGATCGCGCTCATCGCCATACTCCACGCGCCGCAGGTCGCGACGGTAGGCTTCCGTGTGTTCCAGCAGCGTCACCAGGTTTGACATGCCCACAATCGGCAGTGAGCAGCAGATCTTGTCGTTGTAGTACGTGGCCGTGGCCCAGGTCATGTGGCCGCCATAGCTGCCACCGGTGATCATGATCTTGTCGCCATCGAGCTGCGGATTCTGCTTGATCCAGTCCAGCAGCGCGCCGATGTCTTTATATGTATCGTCGCGATGCATTCCGTTATCCAGCTTCAGGAACGTCTTGCCATAGCCGGTTGATCCGCGGACGTTGGGGAACACCATGGCCACGCCCATCTCACTCAGGTAGTAATTGTTGCGACCGAGAAATCCCGGACGAAATTGCCCTTCCGGCCCGCCATGTATGTTCACGATCACCGGACGCTTTCCCGGAAATTTCGTTGCATCCGGCATATAAAGGAAGCCGGAGATTGTCTTGCCATCAAACGTCTGCCACTTGATCAGCTTCGGCTCGGCGAAATTGGCCGCATTGAGCCCGCCGGTTTCGCTGAAGGTCCAGCGCTCCAGCTTGCCGGTGGTTACGTCCAGCGAATAGGCATCCGCGGTTGAGCGTGCGGAAGTCAGGCCCAGCCCAAGATCGCGGCTGTTTTTGTGAAAGTGCAACGGAAAGATCAGTCCAATCGGGATATTTGGCACCGGCCGCGATTTCCGCGTGGCTGTATCCATCAGGTAGAGCTTGCTGACTCCATCTTCATTGGTTACAAACGCCAGTGTCTTGCCGTCCTCGCTCAGATCAAAAAAATCCACGTCCCACTTGATATCGGAGCTGAGATAGCGTTGGCTGCAGGCTGGCCAGGTCAAGATAAGCCAGGCGATGGAACTCCGAATCGCGATCCGTGGTGATGTAAACGCCTTTTCCGTCGTGGCTGAAGCGTGCTTCGTTGTAGTGGATCTCCGCCTTCTCTGATTCTGGCGTTATCAGCGTCTTCTCTCCGCTTTGCGCATCCACCAGAAAAATTGAACTCTGGTTCGCTGACACTTCCTTCAACACCAGCAGCTTCTTGTTGTCCGGAGAGAAGTCGAGAGCTTCCCAACCGCCGCCCTGCAGTTGCATCAATAAATGATCGGACTTCGGATTGGTCGGGTCCATGCATCCAGATATCAGTATCCTGCCCGGTGCGACGCGTTGAGCTATAGGCAACAAGATTGCTGTTGTGCGAGTAAACGGGGCCCGTATTGCGCGACTTGCCGTCCGTCAGCAAAGTGACGTTGCCGCTGGCCAGATCGTAGCGATAAAGCTGGAACCACTCGCCGCCGCCCACATCTTTGCTGAAAACGAAATAATCGCCTTTCGGCCCGTAGTGCGCGCCGCCGGTGCGATCAGGAAAGAAGGTGAGCTGTGTGCGCGCGCCGCCCGGCATCTTCACCATGTGAATCTGGGGAACATCGGCAAAGCGCGTGCTGACCAGCATCTCCCGTTTGACCGGATTCCAGTCGAGCAGCGTGCGGAACGAAATTCGCCATATTGGTTTGCCTTTTCGGCAATGGCCAGCGGTATGGGCGGAATGTTTTCCGATACCAGGTTCTCGCCCGGACGAACCACGGCCGGCTGCGCCGGACCCTTGTTATCTGCTGGCGGCGGGGCCTGCGCCGCCAGCGAATAAGCTCGCCATCATCAATGCACCGAATGCAACTGTTCGTCTCATGCTTCCTCCCTCGATCGCTCGAAAAGCCTAATGGTTGAACATGATTGCGTCAATAACCAGCAAAATCCACCACGGAGACACGGAGGCACGGAGAATGTTGAATAATGTTGAATTGCGAGGGGAGCAGAACGTGGCGCAAAGAAATGGAGTTTTGCTGGGAGCCAGTGGACTGGTTGGCGGGCATTGTTTACGCGAACTGCTGATCGCCGGAGACTATGGACGCGTGATCGCCATAGTACGAAGGGACCTGTCGCTGGCTTCAGACCAGTCGCATGTAGAAAAGCTGAAGCAGCGTGTGAAGGACTTGTCCTCACTTGTGGCCGGCGATTTCGCGGGAGTGAATGATGTGTTTTGCGCACTGGGTACAACGATGGCGAAGGCTGGCTCCCAGGCGGCATTTCGCGCGGTGGATTATGAGTTGCCGATGCGGGCGGCCCGGGCAGCGAAAGCGGCCGGCGCAGAACAATTTCTGCTGGTGTCATCCATCGGCGCCAACCCCACATCCGGCAATTTTTATTTAAGGACCAAAGGAGAGTTGGAGCGCGATCTGGCCACGCTCGGCTTCAGGGCGCTGCACATCTTTCGTCCCGGACTGCTGCTGGGAGCGCGGCAGGGATTTCGCTTCTCCGAAGCGCTGGCCCAACGGGTGGGGCCGTTATTGAATCTGGTGATGTGGGGACCGCTTACGCGCTTCCGTTCAGTGCGCGCGGAGACCGTTGCCAAAGCCATGGTGGCCTCTGCGCTTCAGGGCGGGAACGGCGTAATGATCTATGAGTATGACGGGATTGCAGTCCAGTCGCTTCGCTCCACACCGCTTTAGACGTGTGCATCTTTAAGTGTGCACCGTGGGAGGACCGCTTCGCGCAGGTAGCATGCGGTTCGGCGGGCGAGCCGCCTGATCGCGAGCAATATAAATTGTAGGACCAGGTCGCCGAATGCGAATCTCGCTCCCAGAAGGGACCTTTTTGTCGCTCCGCTTGCGCTACGCTCCGGCCTCCGGCAGGAAGGAAGCTGTCTGCGCTCCAGCTTACCCAGCGCTTATCCCTGCGTTCCGCGTTGCGGAACTCGGGAACTCGCTGGGCTACGTAATGCCGGGCCTGCGGCCCTGGGCGTCAGGGAATGGTAGAGCAATTTAGTGCATCGGTTTACGGCAGCATGTTTACGGAGCATTTGTTCAGCATTTGAACCCGTAAAACCGGCAAAGCGCTTAGATGAACCCATGAAGGCGAGGGTGAAGCTTCGCCGATACGAGTTTGCGTTGCGATGCGTACAGCCCTGCTACGTAACTCACCCGCACAGCGAACCGAAAGGCCGCTTTTGTGTATCCTATTTGCAGCCTCATATTGGGTACCCGAGTCCCAGCAGGTAATTAGTGGCAGGCGCTAAGTAACCTTCAAGCCAGCTACTCTCATCTAGTACCAACAAGGAGGGAACCGATTTTGAAGACCCTTGCAGTAAAACTAATACCGTTTGCACTCGCCCTGTCGAGTCTGACGGGGTGGGCGCCAGTCGCCTGGAGGCCCTCCGCAACCCGGAGGCCAGGCGCAGCCAGTACAGGCGAACCTGAACCTCATCATCGCCCAGGTACAAAAGGCGGCGTTGGCCACCAATGGCGACCTTGGCAAGCTGCGGATCGAAAAATGGAAGACAGACTCAGACCAGAAAGACCAGTTGCAAAAGATGTCTGATTCCATTCAGCGCAATCTCACCAATGCCGTCCCCGGATTGATCAGTGACGTGCAAAGCAGCCGTGGCAATGTGTCCGCGGCGTTTAAGCTTTATCACAACATCACCATTGTTTATGAATATTTGACCTCGCTCACGGATGCCGCCGGTGTTCTGGGGAAGAAAGAAGAATATGAGCCGCTGGCCGCGGACGCCGCCGCGCTCGATTCAGCCCGTGAGAACCTTTCAACCTATATCCAACAGCAGGCCACGAATTATGAGTCCCGGGTGAGGACGCCGTCATCGGGCGGTGTCTCCACCCAGGCCCAGGGCCATTCCGGTACCACGGTGATCTCCAAAGACGGTATTCGAACGGTGACCGGACCGA
>CAWGRA010000038.1:0-28087 GCA_963824835.1 Terriglobia bacterium
CTGGATGGATCCGGCGACCAAGGCCGAGGCCCAGCGAAGCTGACGACGCTCTACGTGGGTATCGGCTATCCGGAAAGCTGGCATGACTACTCGGCCTGGAAGTGAAAGCGGACGAATCTTCGGCAACATGTGGCGCGGCGGACTGTTTGAATATCATCGCCAGGTCAATCGCTTGGGAAAAGACGTCGACCGCAAGGAGTGGTCCATGTCACCGCAGACGGTGAATGCCGTGAACCTGCCGCTGCAAAACGCCCTGAATTTCCCGGCCGCGATCCTGCAACCGCCGTTCTATGATCCCAAGCTCCCGCGGCATTCAACTATGGCGCCATCGGTTCGGTGATCGGCCACGAAATCAGCCATACCTTCGATAGCGAAGGTCGGCGTTTGATTCCAAAGGCCGCGTGCGCAACTGGTGGACGGAAAGCGATCTCAAGCACTTTGACGCGGCCACCAGCAAAACTGGCCGCGCAATATGACACCTACAAGCCTTTTCCCGACTTGCCTTCAACGGCAAGCAGACTCTGGCAGAGAACATTGCTGACGTAGCGGGTATTGCGGCAGCCTACGACGGATACAAAGCGTCGCTGGCGGAAAGGCCCCGCCTGCGCAGGACGGCTTCACCGGCGACCAGCAGTTCTTTATCGCTTTCGCGCAGAACTGGGGATCAAAGTTCCGTGAGGCTGCGCTTCGCCGGCAGGTAATGACCGATTCGCATTCTCCCGGCAATACCGTGCTGCTACGGTCCGTAACATCGACCCGTGGTATCCGGCGTTCAAGGTGAAGCCGGGTGAAAAGCTTTACCTGGCGCCGGCGGACAGGGTGAGGATCTGGTAACAGATTCTGGCAGGGAATATTTGGTAGGAAATAAATATCGGCGCGCGACTGAAGAGGTCGGCGCCGATTTTCTTTGCAGTGCTGTTAGAAATTCGTCTGAATCAGGGTTTATTGCCGCTGTGAAGTTGTCGGGTCCGCCTTTGTCGCGTCGGCGTCTGAGTCTGTGCCCATTTTGGCTTCTGTCTCATCGATCTTTTGTTGATAGAAGCTCACATTCCGGCGGTCATTGTCGAGAGCGTCCTGGTACATCTGACGCCGAAATTCATCCGGCTCATTCGCCAGAAGGTCATGATATCGTTTGGCGGAGAGGTCCCAGGCGTCGCGACTAGCCTTATAGGAATCCAGTTGTTTTTTCAGCTCTTCTTTCTTTGAATCTTCTTTTTTCAAATCTTCGGCGGTCTTTCCCGCTTTGCTTCGCCTTTCCGGTATTCGCGGAAGCGAGCTGATTGCTGTTCGCCTGCTGAAGGCTATTATCAGCAGGTGGAACGCTGCACCCGTCTTGCTGTCCACTGGGGTCCGACGGACGAAGTTATCGTCACTCAACGTAACCGCAGCTTTCTTTTCCGCCCGGTTTTTTCTGGCGACGTCCGCCAGCGACTGTGACTCTGATTGTGCCACGCACAGGCCGCTTGCCATCGTCAGAAAAAACACACTCGCCACCCACCCCTGCGTCATGATCCTGCTCCTTAAAACATCAGTTCGTGTGAAGCCAGCATTCTTGGCGGCCGGGAGCCGTTCAGATTTTGCATGGCGCACACGTCATAGTGGAAATTGATGCTGCCGCCGAAATTATCAGTCTGTGCCTGGTCGGTGGCGTTTACGTCCTGGCCGGCCAGAATTGAACCATACAGGTTCACGTTCTGTCCGGCGCCTCCTGTGAATGAGACCTTGCCGCGCACCAGAACCAGACCATACCAGTTCAATCCGCCGTTGATTTCCAGGTCGCCATCAATAATAAGTATGCCGGCTCCGCTTGCGGCTGAGGTGAGCTTCACACTGCCGTGGATGTACTCTGTAACGGCGTTCACAGATCGCTGGTTCCGTCGGTAATCCCGAAGGGTAGGTACCGAACGTTTGATTGGTCTGCGTTCCGCAATTCAAATAGCTGGGCGGCGTAGCAAAGAAATTCTGCTGTTCCAGTGCAGGAGTAGCCCGGTGACTGTGGCGCCGGCTTTGTATTGGTTGATCAGATCATCAATGTTGTAGGGCCACGGATCCACGTTCTGTACAGATGCTCCCTGTGTAGGGTCGCCTCCGTAGGATGTTAATGTCGTCCCGGCGCCACCGGTCACTGATACTGAGCCGCCGGTGTAGATGGCATGTGCCGAGCTGTTGCATCCCACTCCGCCGCAGGTGGTGGTGGCGTTGGCGCCTTTGCCGGTCGAGGTGCAGGTGCAGGTGCAATTGTCATAGGCATTGAGCACAAAGCTTCCCTGCAGATTCACCGGCGCCTGGGTTGAGATCGGCGCCGGTGCAATCAACGGCGGATTCAACGCCACTTCCATCTGAACCATGCGTCTTGACCCGGGATTCTGGCCCAGTTTGGGCGTAACGGCCAGTGACGTCAGCAGCCAAACTGGATTGGCCTGGGTGTCATAGCGGCGCAGGAAGGAGCTCCAGGCAGTAGGCACTTCCTGGGTGCCATTCCAGCAAATTTGTTGTCCACGCTGAGCCGGCTGCGGTGCTCACGACTGGCTCGGCAACCCCATCAAATTTTGTTTGTTGGTGACGCGTACCCACTTAAATGCCAGAGCATTGGCTCCATTCAGTCCGGGGATATCCGCGGTGGTAAGCGTGGTGGGCAAGTGAAATAATGGGTTTGTCGGCGGAAGGTGCCCGCAGCTCCGGCGCACGGCCCCTGCATGGCAGCGAGGCCCAGATTCGCGAACCGTTCCTGACAGAGCTCGTCATCCAGATAAGGGTTGGCAATTAGATCGGCGCCAGTCTTGGGATCTATGGCTTCCCCTGACGTGGGGTTCTTCACATAGATCACGCCGGTTGGCAGGGCACTGGAAGGCATGGTCAGCGCCTGGGCCGGTGCGTTCAGCGGTCCGCCTGGGGCCAGCAGCAGACGCACATTCTCCGCGCCCGCGCGCGCGGCAAAGTAGGCTTTCTGCGCGTCACGGTAATTGTTGTTGATACTGTTTTCCGTGTCCGCCATGAACATGAGGCCGACTCCGATGGCTGACAGGAGCACCAGCGCCAGCAAGGCCACGATCAAAGCTATACCTTTTTGCTTTTTCAGCCGATTTACGCTTTTAATTTTCATAACGTTTCTCCCTTAGTTGCTCGGTATGCGAGCCATTCCACTCATCGTGACCTGGATCAACTTCTTTGTTCCAGATCATTGCCCGGTGCTTGCGTGGTGAATCGAATCCCCACATTCCTGATGGTGTGGAGAAATTGATAAGTTGGATCGGTCAAGCTCGCTGAAGCGAGCACCTTCGGAGTGGTAAGGTCAATCGCCGCGCCGTTGTCGGTGTACGCCAGAAAAAGCGGCTGCCCCGAATGGTAACAATGTTCTGCACCTGCGTGTAGTAAACCGGGTCCGGCTGCGCCCATGGCATGGTGTTGTCAACCTTGCGAACGGAGCCCGCATCAGGCAGGGACAGTTATTCGCTCCGCCGACGGTATTGTCATAGTGATAGGCGATTTCTTCCACGAACCCGTCACCATCCACATCGGCTTCCATTCGCAGGTCCGTCTGTGAGATGGACCAGATGCCCGCCGCCGTGCGATTCGAACTCAGATCAAGCCTATTTCCGTAAGTGACAGGTGAAGGATATCCAGCCTGATGCAGGTCGCGCGTGAACTGGTCAATGAAGTCGCGGTCCTGTTGTGTAAGGTCCAGTTTCCGGGTTTCCACTGAATACCGCACCTGCGCCCGGTCAATCTGGCGAAACATGGCGCCGACCAGCATGGTCAGAATAAAGACCACCATCATCATTTCCAGCAGTGAGAAACCTTTGCGCGTGTTTGACTTCTGGCGGTTCATATTCCTCTCACATTGACACGATGGTGCGTAGCGTTACCGGAGCAATAAAAGAAATTCCCGATCTGGCTGGCAACGAACGGCTGCCGCGCGGAAACGGTGACCAATTTGCCCCAGGTACCCAATGCTTGAACATTCCAGCGCACGTCATACGTTCGTTTGCAGCCCGTTGTTGCCGCAGAGCATGTAATTCATCTGGTAGCTGTTCGCGTTCAGAGAGGCGGCGGTGTTGGCGGAGAAATCCACGTCGCCATTGGCTTTAGCCCCGCGCCTCCCGGCGCGGTGTTGATGTTCAGGGTGTTGGGGATACAATCGGTCACGGTGAGTGTCGGGTTTGAGTTCGCCGGTGCGCCGGCAATCTGCTCCAGCACGGTCTGCGCCACATTGGTGGCCGTGGTATCCACGCGATTGCTGTTGTCGCGGGACATGCCCATAATCACCATCATCATCCCGCCCAGCAACCCCACAGCGAGCACAAAAATGGCGATCATCAGTTCCATCAGACCGAAACCGCGGATCTCCGTTTTCTTGATTTTTGCTGTTCTTGTTTTCATGGATTTACCTATTTCCAGCATTTGTTAAACCCGCAACTGGTGTCGCCTTTCGCCATTTGCCACGCCCTGGTTCTTCCGGCGGCGGTCACCGTTACGGCTTCCCAGTCACCCTGGCCAGTTGTCATCAGCCACAGGAAAGCAGGGATCTGGGCGCCGTCCTGCTGTTGGCATACTGCGGGATTGCCCGCCGCTCCCAAACAGGGGAGCCCGCGGGCATTGAAGCCGACCGGCGTACCCGGGGTCTCCACTTTAATGCCTCCCGTACCCACGCCCAGGTAGGCATTCAATTGACCAAGATCCAGGTTGTTAACATTGCTCGTCTTGAGTGTGACACTGCCGTTTGTCGCCACCACGGATTCGCCATTACCGGCCACGTAAGCCGTTTTATCGTTATTCACATACATCAGGTTCGGGGTACCCGGGTCAAATTGAGCGTAAGCAGGCTGATTGCTCCGCACCGCCTGCAATCTTGCCTGTTGCAGAAGCCCGGCAACCGCGTGGCCTGATGTGTCCAGCTTGTACCTGGTTTGGACTCGCTGAATCTGCGGGATAGCCATGGCGGAAATGAGCATGATGATTGCTACAACAATCAAAAGTTCAATCAAAGAAAAGCCGCGCGCGCTCTTTTTCATGGCTGGTTATCCCCTTCGGTGGCTCCGTGCGGAGATGTTTTAGGCGAAGCGAGCAGGGACCCCCTCGTACAGCAGGATCCCTGGATTATTAGTCCTTCGGATCCCGGGACTGTGAAACAGGTCCGTCCTTGCAAAACATCAGAAACATGGAACCAGCATGGATATTAGGAGGTTGGGCACGATGCGGAAAGGTAACCAAGGTACCTGCTTTTTTGATCAAAGATATAGGTACCAAAGATGGTTCCGGACTCCTCTTTAACCAAAGATTCTAAATGACTTATGCCGGGCAAGATGCGGGAGCTTCTTTTCAAGCCAACTCCGGAGGAAGCTCTCACTCGTGGCGACTTCGGACTATTCACCGTAGTGACTAGAGGATCAAGAGCGGCAAGGCTCTGCCGCTGGATCCCATCCGGAGTTAACTTATAGGGAGTCAAATGAGAAATGTAATCTTCGGAATCAACATGACGCTGGACGGCTGTTGCGACCATAGCAAACAATTTGCGGATGAAGAGGTCCATGAATATTGGACGGGACTCCTGCGAGAAGCTGGCCTGCTCGTCTACGGGCGGAAGACCTACGAATTGATGGTTCCTTTCTGGCCTGACGTCGCAAAAACGCAATCGGAGACAAAAGCATTGAACGAGTTTGCTCAAGTGTTCGACTCCATCAAAAGGGTTGTTTTTTCACGATCCTTAGACGGCGCAGAAGAAAGAAATACGAGAATCATTCGTACGGACCTGCGCGACGAAATACTTAAATTGAAACAGGAACAAGGCAAAAATATTCTAACCGGCGGCGTAAGTCTCCCTTCACAACTGATCGAGCTTGGCCTGATTGATGAATATCGTTTTGTCATTGGCCCAGTCATTGCCGGAGAAGGGCGACGGTTGTTTGACAGGGTAAGCCTTCAGGAGAGATTGCAATTAAAACTTGTTGGGTCAAAGATTTTTAAATCAGGATGCGTTGCGCTCCATTACCTGAAACAGTAATCTGCCCCCTCACCTACGGAAAGGAACTCCGAGTCATGAGAAAACTCAATGTGCTTGAATTTGTTCCCCTGGGTGCGTCATGCAAGCCACGGGCGGGCCCAGAGGAAGATACCAGTGGCGGCTTCGGCTATGGCGGGTGGACGCGGCCAACATTCCGACCCGGAGAGTGGAGCGGCCATGAAAAGCAGATGAACATTCCATTCTTGCACGCCGTAATCGTCCGGCACTCTCCTTGACGGGAAAGGAGAGAGCGCATATACTCTCCTATTCCGGATAGGAGAGAGGGGCTCTGACCCTTGAAAAGTAAGCATGACGAAACCGGTTGAACTCCCGCAGGGCACGCTTGAGATGCTCATCCTCAAGGCGGTCTCGCTTGGTCCGCTGCATGGCTACGGCATCCTGCTGCGCATCCAGCAGATTTCCGGCGAACGCCTGGAAATCCTGCAGGGCTCCTTCTACACCGCCATCTATCGTCTTGAGCGCCGGGGCTGGATCAAAGGCGCGTGGGGTGAATCAGAGAACAATCGCCGCGCCCGCTTTTACTCGCTCACCGCCGCCGGTACGCGTCAGCTCAAGGCCGAGACCGCCAAATGGACTGACATGGCCGCTGTGGTCGCCGGCATTCTCGGCAAGAAAGCGGGCGAGATATGAGTCTGCTCGCCGCAATTCGCAAGCTCTGGCACTCCATCGCGCCACGCACCACAGCGACGTGGAAGAAGAGTTTCGTTCTACCCTCGACGCCTACCAGGAAGATTTAATCCGCCAGGGAGTGCCCGAAGAAGAAGCCCGCCGAAAAGCCCGCATCGATCTTGGCCGGCCCTCGGCCCAAAACGAAACTTACCGCCGCGCCATCGGCCTGCGCCTCTTCGATGAGTTGGGCGGAGACATCCGCTACGGACTCCGCGGGCTGCGGCGCAACCCTGGCTTCGCCGCCGTCGCCGTGCTCTCACTCGCGCTGGGCATTGGCGCCACCACGGCGATGTTCTCACTCATCTACGCCGTCCTGCTGCACCCGTTTCCTTACGCCGACGCCGACCGCATCATGAATCTCTTCGGGCTTCACGAGAAAGCGGCGGGCACAGCGTTTAGCTTTGTTAGCCCTCAGCAAAGCACAGTTTGATGACCTGCGCCTTGCCGCCCCGGTTGATTCGGTGCTTGGCTTCAACCCCACGCAGATGGAGATTACCGGCGGCGCGTTTCCGGAAGAGATCGCGGGCACCTACCTCACAGAGAACGCAGGGGCTTTCTTTGGTGTGCGCCCGCTTCTCGGCCGCAACATCGAGCCATCCGATGCAGAGAACGGCGGCCACTCCGTGGTTGTTCTTAACTACCGCTTCTGGCAGCGCCACTTCGGCGGCGATCCCCACGTGATCGGGCGAACGCTGGAAATCAATCATGCCCCCTACACCATCATTGGCGTGATGCCGCGCAGCTTCGCATTCAATGACCTTGCCGACGTTGCCGATATCTACCTGCCGTTCAGCTTATGCAGCATCTAGCAATGTTCCTATCCGTTTACTTACCGTGGATCAAGCTCCGGCCCCACGTCACACCTGCCGCCGCCAACGCCGCGCTTGAGCCCATTGTGCGCGAGATTGAGAAACAGAATCCCGGAGCGCTTCCCGACGACTTGCATCTCGCGCTGGAGCCCATCATCTGGACTTTCCAGGAGAATATCGGCCACACCCTGAAGCTTCTTCTTGCCGGCGTTGTGCTCCTGCTGATCATCGGCTGCGCCAATTGCTCCATCCTTCTGCTGGCCCGTGGCCGCACGCGCCAGCATGAGCTCGCCATCCGCAAGGCCATTGGGGCCAGCCGCTGGCGGATCGTCCGCCAGTTGCTGGTGGAAGCCATCGTCATCTCCTGCACCGGCGCCGTCCTTGGCGTGGCTGCGTCTTATTGGCTGGCAAAGCTTCCCATGGTGCTTTCTCCGGATTCCTTTCCGGCAGAATCCTTCATTCGCATCAACGCTCCCATCCTCGCGTTCTCCGTTGGGCTCGCGCTGCTCTCCGGCATGCTTTTCGGTCTTGTCCCTGCATTGCGTCTCTCGCGTGCGCGATTCCGCGCATATGCTCCCCGGCAGGCAGACCGGCGTTGTAGCTGTTCCCGCAAAGCGCCGCTGGAGCTTTCTCATCGCCGCGCAAGTGGCGCTCACGCTGCTTCTCATGGCCACTGCGGGCACCGCCATTCGCAGCTTTCTTGGGCTCATGCGGGCGCCGCTTGGCTACGATCCCGCAAATGTAATGAGGCTCGGCATCCAGCTGCGCAACCGAATGCCCAGACGAGTGGGAGCGCCAGTCGCGCGAAGCGAGAGTCGCTTACATCGAGCAGATACGGCAGAAGATCGCATCCGTACCGGGCGTCTCCACTCTTGCTGTCGGCGTGGATGCTGCGCCGCCCCATACCGGTACTGACCAGCTCTTTTGAAATAGACGGAACAGCAGGTCTCGATCAGCCGCAGGCCCGCGTGGTGCTGGTTGACCCGGATTATTTCGCCGCGCTCCGAATCCCACTGCTTCAGGGTCGCGTCTGGAATACAGATGAGAACAACCGCGGAGACTTCATCGCGGTGGTCAATCACGCTTTCGCCGCGCGCTATCTCTCCTCGTCCAATGCCTTGGGTTCCCATGTCCGGCAGCTACGCATTCCCGGTCTGGTAGTTCGGAATCAGCTACCAGGTCGCCTCTGCGCAAAGCACTGCCTGGCGTCAGATCATCGGCGTGGTCGGCGATGCGCGCAATGACGGCCTTGAGCGCCCCGTGGCTCCCGCCATCTACCTTCCATACACTACCGTGATGCGGCCCTACGCGCAGTACTTCGTCCGCACCCAGGGCGATCCGCTCACCTACCTGCAATCCATCCGCGCCGCTGTCGCATCCGTCGCTTCCGGCCAGACGCTCTCCAACAGCAGTTTCAACGGCACTCTTACCCTGAATGAAGCCATCGCGCGCGACGCACAGTACAGGAGCCAGCGGCTCTTCTCCGTATTGTTTGGCGTCTTCTCCGCCATGGCGCTTGCGCTCGCGCTGGTTGGCATCTTCAGCCTGGTCGCTTACAGCGTGGCGCAGCGCACCACGGAGTTCGGCGTCCGGCTGGCGCTGGGAGCGCCGCGCAAGCACGTGCTGTGGGTGGCCGCGCGCATCGCATTTGTCAGCACGGCAGCGGGCATTGTCATCGGTCTTGCCGTGGACAGCTTCCTCGGCGCCGTTCTCGCCCACTGGATGGAAAACACTTTCGCCGCACGCAGCCTGTTCGCAGCCGCCGCGCTGCTCGCTCTCAGCGCATTCCTCGCATGCCTGTTGCCCGCCCGCCATGCCATGGCTGTCTCACCCACTGAAGCTCTTCGCTATGAATAAGGCGTGTGCCAGTTTTTAAACGGAGGTATTGCGGCAAAATCACCAAAGTTAAGCAACAGGAAGGCCGTGATCTGAAACGTTGATGGAAGCGATGGAAGCGATGGAAGCACAAATCTGGCTGAAAAGCTCACCAGCGTCACATATAAGTACCTGCTGCGAAGCCAACCCTATTTTTCAACAGGCTCCAGGCACTCGTTACTCTTCTCTCAGCGCGCGTATTGGCTCGAGCGCTGACGCCCGACGCGCCGGCACCAAGCTGGCAGCGGCGGCGACCATCGCCAGCGCCGCGATGGCAATGGCGAGCGTCACCGGATCGTAGGGCTTGAGCCCGAAAAGCAGCGCCTTAGTGGTGCTCGCGGCCAAGGTGGTCAGCACCGCGCCGACGCTCAGCCCAATCGCCAGCAGCAGGGCGGCTTCACGCATGATCAAGCCCAGGACGTTACTGGGCGTTGCGCCCAGCGCCATGCGGATGCCGATTTCGCTGGTGCGCCGAGCCACCATGTACGAGATCACGCCGTAGAGCCCGATAGTCGCCAGCAGCCCGGCGAGAATTCCGAAGAAGCCTGAGAGTGTGGCCATCAGCCGCTCGCGCAGCAGACCGTCGCGGATCTGCGTCTGGAAAACGTGGAAGTCGATCGAGATCATGGGATTGATCTCTTCGAACCTGTGTTTAAGCGCGCCGCGTGAGCGCCGCGAAAGGCGCGGTGGAACGAATCATGACTTCGGTACCCTGGCTGGGATGCGGGTCCTGCATCTCCGGAAAATATCCGATGGGCTGGGAATCTTCGCGCAAGTCGTAGTACTTGCTGTCCTTCACTACGCCCACAATTTGATATTCCGGATCGTCCTCGCCCTGGAAGGAATCCAGATGAAAGGTCTTGCCGATTGCGTCGCCGCCCAAATACCTCTTCGCGAATGACTCATCCACAATGGCCACCTTCGGCGAGGTTGCCGTGTCTCCGTCATTGAAGTCGCGTCCCGCGATCAATGGCGTGCCCATGGTGCGGAAATAGCCGGGGCTGACGCGGTTGAGCAGGGAATCCCCCTTCTTTTGTCCGGAGATCAAAATGTTCTGGTCCCACCCGTAGCCGCTGATGGGAACATTGTCAGCCAGTGCCGCGCTGTCCACGCCGGGCACAGTGCGCATTCGCTCCAGAATTTGCTGCTTGTACAGCTCGCGCTGGTCCTTGGGCAGGTCAAATTTCGAGAAATCAACGTCCACAATCAGAATGCCGGTTTGTTGAAATCCCGCATCAAGCGTCAGCAAGTTGCGGAGGGTCCTTACGAACAGGAGCGCGCCGGCTACCAGTACCAAAGACAGCGCGATCTGCGAAACAACCAGCAAGCGGCGAACGCTGAACCGCTCGCGCGTGGCGGTCAGTCCGCGGCCGCCGGCAGTCATCACGCCCGCGGCGGAAATGCGCGTGGCACGCAGCGCCGGAGTCAGGCCGAAGAGCACGCACGTCAGCAACGCTAGTCCGGTAGTGAACCCGAGCAACCGCCAGTCCATGCCGAGATCGAGGACGATGGTACTTCCCGTGGTGCTGATATAGCGAACCAGTGAGCGGCTGACGATCTGCGCCAGCACCGCGCCGCTGATCGCGCCTGCCACGGCCAGCAAGAGACTTTCCGATAGCAGTTGGCGGATAAGACGCGAACGTGACGCGCCCAAAGCCAGCCGCACCGCAATCTCGCGTTCGCGCGCGCTGGCCCTCGCCAGGATAAGGTTTGCCAGGTTGGCGCAGGCGATCAGCAGTACCAGTCCTGCGATGCCGAGCAGCAACCACAGCGGATTCTCATAGTCACGCCGCAGAGATGACGTCCCATTCGCCGCGGGGAACGCGCCCAGCTTGTATTCCACGAATTTCTTCTGGCGCTCCGCGTCGTAAACGGGCGGGATGACAGCGCCGAACACCACGGGCGAAACCGCCTCAAGTTGTGCAGTGGCTTGCCTGAGGCTCCATCCGGGCTTCAGGCGGCCCATCATTCCCAGCCAGTAGCTATGGCGCTTCAATAGCATTGAAGACTCGCCGTACACAATCGGTTCGGCGCAGAGCGGGACCATCACATCCCAGGTGCGCCCCACGTCCACTCCATAGAAGTTCGCGGGCGTCACTCCGATCACGTCAAACGGATGCCCTTCGACCGTGATCTTTCTGCCGACGGCGTCGGTGTCGCCTCCGAATTCGCGCTGCCAGTATCCATAGCCGATCACCGCACCCGGTGAGGAGCACGAACGCTGGTCATCGGCAGGCGTGAACACGCGCCCCAATAGCGGCGGCACACCAAGCGTGGTGAATGCGTCGCCACTGACAAATACGGTGTTCGCAAAGCGTGCTTCCCCGCCGTGCGCCATGTTCAGGCGCTCGCCGCCAAAGGCAAACATGGAACTGAATCCCTGCTGCCGGACGCGGACTTCCTCCCACATGGGATTGGTTACCCACGAATACCAGCCATGGTACTGGCCAAAATTCCAGGTGCGGTTGCTGATGCGGACGAAGGCAAGTTCCTGCGCGTCTTTGACCGGCAGCGAGCGCATCCGCACGGCATCGAGCAGTTGAAAAATGGCGGTGTTGGCGCCGATGCCCAGTGCGAGCGAGAGAATCGCTACGGCGGCAAAGCCTGGATTGGTGCGCAACAAGCGCGCTCCATAGCGCAGGTCCTGACGAAGAGAATTTATCGCATTCGCGGCCATGGTTTCCCCATCACCCGCAGCGGCGGCTCTCGCTCTTAGACGGGGACCATGCGCGTTTGGTCACCATATCCTGCCTCGAAAACGGCCGGACGAGAAAGTCACAATCCGTGGCCATCTCGCCCCCGGGCGTTCGTGGGCCGCCGTGATGAGGTGAAACGTTTTACTCAGATCTCGGCGTCGCGCTTGCCAGAGCAAGAATGCTTCCGGCAAACAGCAGCGTGTCAGCGAAGTAATTGATTCCTTCCACCTGGATTGCGATGCGCGGATCGGATAGCGCAGTGATCAAAACCGGCGTGTAGATGACCACGAGCAACAAAAAGATCCATGCCGCCAGATAGATTGCCGCCGTCCGGGTCTTGCGGTTCAACAAGAAGCAGAGTCCGGCGACGAGAAGAACAGCCCCGGTTATATAGTCAATCAACGCGCGACCTGGAAGCCATGCCGGCATTTCTTTTTGTAGTGGAACCACCGGAAGCGCCGCAGGGTGGAGAAAGTGCCCAATTCCAAACACGATGGCGGCGATTGCAATGAGGGTGCGGCCTATGACGATCAGTGTGGTTCTGACCTGTCCGTGCCATCCGTCCTTTGCATTCGCTGCCAAGAGCCAACCGGCGGCGCCGAAAGACATCTCGCGAAAGACGATAGTCCAGACAATTCTGTTATTGCGAAGGGCCAGCGCTCCGGGAAAATGGATCATGGCGACAAACAGAAACATCATTATTCCGAACAGCAGGCCTGACCAGCGCACCGCCACCCGGGAAGCGATGCTCAAAGATGCGGCAATCAGCGCGCAGCCGACGAAATATACCCAGAACATACGCCATGGCATGTAGCGTGGCACGATGGCTGTGACAAATTGAGGGCCGAAGAGATGTAATGCCCCAAAGACTGCCAGCGGAATTGCGCAACACAGATTGCACAAGGTAATTATTTTTTCCAGGCCGCGCCCGCCGGCAATGTCACTCCTGGGTTTCCATATTCCGGTGTTCCATACTCCGATGACGAATAGCAAAATGGCTGCGACGCACATTGCGGTTGACGTGCGTGAGAGATCAAGGAAGATGGCAAGAATGGCTGGCTGCATGGATTTTCGACGTACAGATTCTAGTGCAAACCTGCGCGCGGGAGGCCCGTGGGAGAGAAATTCATCCAGCCCTAACGTCGGACGGGTTACCGCCCTTTGCTAACTGTGGGATTTTGTGAGGAAAATCTGGCGGAGAGAGGGGGATTCGAACCCCCGATAGAGGTGTTAGCCCCTATAACGGTTTAGCAAACCGCCGCCTTCAGCCACTCGGCCATCTCTCCGTGAGGACGCGACGTGATGCACAGCCATTGTAACAGTTAATTCAGGTCGCTTCGCTCCAAACCGCTCAGAGAGTGTCCATCCTGGTCGCACCGACGGGCTCCTGTTGCAGCGGGCTCGCCGCGCGTGGACGGCGGGAGCCCTTGTTTAAGAAACTTCAGGTCGCTTCGCTCCAAACGTTTAAGAACTTGAGGTCGCTTCGCTCCCAAACCGCTCAGAGAGTGTCCATCCTGGTCGCAACCACGGGCTCCTGTTGCAGCGGGCTCGCCGCGCGTGGACGGCGCGGAGCCCTTGTTTAAGAAACTTCAGGTCGCTTCGCTCCAAACCGTCAGAGAGTGTCCATCTTGATCGCACAGCCGGGCTTCTGTTGCAGCGGGCTCGCCGCACGTGGACCTTATGCCACCTGAGCTCGAGTCATCAAGGAGGGAGCAAGGATGTCATATTTCCTGGGTACGGTTACCTGTGAGCAAGGCTTGCTGCCCATGTGCTGTAAAACTTCTCCTTTGGCGGACAGAATCTGATGAGGAGAGCAGGCCAACAGTGCGGCGCATTCGGTGGTGGAGTAGCCTTCAAGTATTGCCATGACAAAAACGAAGCGTTGCAGCGCCTCCAGCCGGGTCACGCAGGCGATGAGCGCGTCGGCTTGGGCGTCGCCGGTTTGTGCCTGGATGAATTGTGCCTCATTGGCCCGTGTCTGGACCGATTCGTCAGGCGTGGCGTTTTGTGCCGATACCGGCGAAACCAGCTTGATTGCGTTCTTGATAATCGCCCGCTTGCTCCAGGATCGGGCCCACTGCCGGAACACAGGATTGCCGTGAATGCTGTCTTCCAGGCCGGCAACAAAAGCCTGCTCTGCCCTGGGCCTGGTCTGCCGTTAAGAGCAGTGAGAGCAAGTGAAGTCCATGCATGTCTTCAGTAAAGATTCTTTCAAAATCAGCACGGGTTGCAAATTCAGCGGCTTGCTCGTGGGACCTTTTGTTTTTACGGCCAAACATGATCGCTAGCGCTCCTGCAAATACTTGTGACTGTTTTTAGTACGTAGCAAACAGTCAGATGGATCTCAGACCACTTACAGATTCCCAGCGGCGGGAAAAGTTACACAATTTTCCGGGGACACTGAATCCTGACGCTGCAGCTACTTTGGCCTCGACCAACCTCAATTTTGGACGGTCTTTCAATCAGACGATCTTTCAATCATAAGTGAGCTCGACACAATAGGCGTTTCAATCAGCGTGCTGGAAATTTTCACCTGATTGGGTTTACAGGGGGAAGCGCCAAATGAAGACTGTACGGAAAATTCACAGAGTGACAAAAGAATGTGAGATTTTTGAGCGGGATTTATGCCCTTGCAGTTCGAACCGTTCCCAAATGAATAAAGGTTGTTCTTATATACAATATCAATCCTCTTTTTTCTTTTGTCGCTCCGCAGGCGTTGCGCTCCGGCCTTCGGCAGAGCGGAAACGCGCTCCGGGCAGCTTACCCAGGCCTTATCCTTCGGCGCGCGAGCGCGCCTCGGAACGACCTGGGCTAAGTAATGCCGGGCCTTCCGGCCCTGAGGTATCGAAAATTTACACTTTTCAATGCTTCCGGTAGCGTTCTTTGTTCGTTTTTATTCAGCCCGCGACAGGGATCAAGTGCTCGGATGACGAGGGGAGGAGTGCAATGACCAATGACCAATGACCAATGATCAACGATCAATGATGAAGATTGATTCCCACTTGCACCCCACCCTCAGCATACTCAGATCGCTTTCACCAGCTTCTTGCGATGGCCGTGATGATCTTGCCCAGAGCGTCCAGATCGCGCAGATCAATGACTTCCGCCGGCGAATGAGAATAACGCAGCGGCCAGCCCAGCGCGACGTCAGTAGCGCCATAAACCAGAGAAGCCGCGCCGTCATTTCCTCCACCGGTGATTCCATACTGAGCAGGGATGTTGGCGGTGCGGGCCATGGAGACGACTTTCTCCAC
This sequence comes from Terriglobia bacterium, assembly GCA_963824835.1. Classification (GTDB taxonomy): domain Bacteria; phylum Acidobacteriota; class Terriglobia; order Terriglobales; family Acidobacteriaceae; genus Angelobacter. The sequence goes on from CAWGRA010000038.1 coordinate 15,326, forward strand.
GAGGTTGCGCGGGACCACATTGGAGTTGTCGATGGCGCGCACCACAAAGCCTTTACCGAGAAGCGCATCACCGAAGCGCGGAGATTCAAGCGGCGAATCCGAGCTGACGAAGGTATCAACGGCGAACACGTAATCGGGCGTGCGGCCGGAAGCGTCCATGTTTTTAGCGGCGGCGGCTGCGCCTTCCAGACCGAGCTCTTCACTGGTGGACCAGATGAAAGTGACGTCACGGTCCAGCTTTTCGCCGAGCGCCCAGGTCGCGGCGACCAGCGCGGCACAGCCCACGCGATCATCAAAGGCGCGCGCACTGGCACGGTTGCCCATCAGCTTGCGATATTGCTTGGGGATGGTGACAAAGTCGCCTTGCTTCACGCCCATCTGCGCGGCCTGCTCAGGCGTGTGCGCGCCGATGTTCATGTGGAACATGGTGCGCGGTCCACGCGGCCATTGAAAGTCCTGTTTGTCCCAGCCTTCAGGAAGTTCAACCGCTCCGGGATGAATGCCGTTCGCGGAGTGCACGAACCCCGCATGACCGAGGAAATAGGCCAGCACGCCGCCGCCTTTGCTTTCAAGTTCAAGACGGCCATCGGGAAGAATGGAGTGAACTTCATAGCCGATCTCATCCATGTGCGCCACCACGGCGATCTTCGGGCGCTTTGCTGCCGGCAGGCGCGGCCCAATGCAGAACCAGATTGCCGGCATTGTCAGTCTCAGGTTTGGCCCACGCCGGCAGAAGATTGGTGACGGTCTGGCGCATGTTGGCTTCATGTCCGCCGCTCACGCCGTAGGTTTCAATCAATTGCTGAATCGCCGATTCAACGGAAGGAGCAGTCTGAACGTGCGCATGCGCAGGCTCGGCCAGAGGCTTGGGTTCCGGCAGGTCAATTTTCTGCGAAGATCCGGTCAGATAGTTCTCCAAGAGGTTGACCAGCGCAGCCAGATCGTGAAGGTCAATGGTTTCAGCAGGCGTGGAAGGCCATTGCGTGGCGACGGCAAGCTGTACGGTGCGGGCGGGAACAGGAGGCTGGAACATGTATCCGCCACGCGGAAACAGTGGCGCGGAGAAATCGGATTTGATTGCGATGTTCGCTTGCGATGCAATTTGCTTAAGATCGGCGGCAAGGCCCGTGGCATCTGCTTCGGGCTTGTCGGAAGCAATAAGCACGCCGCTGCCCATGGTCTGGCTGAATCCTGGAGCAGCTTCACGCTCGGTTGAGGTGCGTGCGGCGGCGTGGAGGAGCCGGTGCCGCGCATGAGGCGGCCGACAAAGATCAGTTCGTCAGGCTTCAGGCGATAAACAAGACGCTGCAGGCCGCGTGCGCCCAGCCATTGCTGCGCCACAAAGGCAAAGGTCACGCTGCCCTTGATTTTCGCGGGATCGGTGTGACGAAGGATTTCAAGCAACGCCGCGTCACCAAAGCGATCGCCAATGGCTGGTGCAGTGAGCTGGCCTCCGCCGAGCGCGTAAAGCTTGCGTTCGATAGCCAGCGGGACTGAGCACATCTGCTCCGCCGGCGCGAGCTTCAGCGGGAGACGTGGCGCCCACGTCAACAAACATGTTGTCCAGATCAGCGGGGCTGGGCGGATGCTGGCGCTGTGGCTGAAGGTGAACCGATACGCCGGCTACAGCTCCGTTGATCCATGTGCCTTTTGATGTGCCGATCTTTACCGGCTGGGCCGCATAGAGCTCGTTAAAGAGCGGAAGGTTGCCGCCCTGGGGGAGACGTTGAAGCGTGAGATAGCCTTCGGGTGTGATACCGCTGACCACATAGCCGGGCTCGTCCATGGGCGCGGCGATCAGGCGATGCGGCGAACCGGAACCGAGCGTGACGGTCACGTTGCTTTGCTCGTCGGTAATGACTTTGAATTGCGGCGAAATGGATTTCACGCGCTCCACGATCCTGGCCGCAACCTGCTGCTCGTAACCGGGCACCGCGGGAGTTTCCACCAGAGCACGAAGGTCTTCCACGGGATTTGGCTCCGCTTTTTGCGCGGAAGCACTGATAGCAAGACAATAAATTGAAGATCAGGACGAGGCAGACCTTCATTTTGGGTTCCTTCGTTTCGTGATGGATATCGGGCAGAGAAGATTAAATGAGGAGTGAGGAAAAATCCAGCACGGCGAGCGGCCACGTTCGACTAATCTTCATTCAGGACGGTGGCATGCAGAAAAAAGTCTTCTGGCTCCTGTTTACAGTCGTTTCCTCCATCACAGGATTGACATTGTCAATCTACTGGAACCTGGCTCTTGCGCTGCCTCTGGTAGTTGTGTGCTGGTGGGTGGTTTATCGGAGCGGATGGTTTGACTGATATTTCGTTATGCGCGCGCAAAAAAATTCCCTCCTGCGGTTAAGCAGGAGGGAGAAGGTTTGGTCATTGAGTAGAGAGGATGTATCTTTTCTGCGTTATGGTTACTGCGCAACCGCTGCGTTGTTACTGCTGCGGAGGATTCTGCGGCTTCTCCGTGGTTGCCGGAGGAGCGGTCTGCTGCTGCTGCTGAGTTGCCGGAGCAGCCTGCGTATTGTTATCAGTGTTGGTGGCGTTCAGATCGCCCAGGCTGTTCTTGAGCAGGCTGATTTCAACGCGGCCACCACGGGCGCGCTTGGGTTTGCCATCTTCTGATTGAAGAGGAGCATTGCCCATGCCGACGGTGTAAATGCGATAGAGAGGAACGTTATGGTTCAGCACCAGATAACGAACCACCATCTGCGCCATTTCACGAGAGTTCTCAATCGCGGTGGTGCCGTTGCCGGGCGAGAATCCCTGAACTTCAACCACGTAACCTTTTTGACCCTTCAATGTGGTCGCCATCTGATCAAGGGCTTCCTTGGCATTGGTGCTCAGAGCGGACTGGCCAGAGCGGAAGCGAATTTCCGCCTGGGTGACCGGCTGATACTGGTCAAACTTGCTGACGGTCTGTTCCACGCCGCTGATGCGGGTATGGGCCGTCTGGGCGGTCTGCTGCGCCTGGTTAGCGCGATTGCCGGCGTCCAGAGCATGCGTATCAGCGTCATTGGCCTTGGTCATCGCCTGGCGGATACCTTCGGTGGCGCGTGAGTCAACGTCAGCGATCATCTTGGCGTTCTTTGCCGTGAGTTCATCCAGCTCATTGACGCGGCCGCGGACCGGGTCCAACTGGCGGTTCACATATTTTTTGCGGGCAAAGGGATTGATTTTCCCGAAGAAACCTTCATGGCGCTCATACTTCAATGGTTCTTTGCCGGTTGCGGCCTGCTCGGTCGTATCGGCAGGCTGCTGATTCTGGGTCGTGGTCGCCTGGGTGTTGCTCGTCTGATTACTCTGCTGGGTCTGCTGAGCGAAAGCGGGAACTGCCAAAGCAGCTGCCAGCGAAAAGGACAAGAGATATGACTTCTTCATTGCTGAAATTCCTCCGAACCGGGGGTTCAATTTGCATCGGGGCAGCTCTGAAACAAGTGCAATGCCGACCCCCGAGCGCACATCACGCTACGCTTTGACTACTACATTCTGAATGCCAAACTCCTGCTTTATGGTTGGCTGTTTTGCCCCATTATTTTCAGGTACTTACAGATAAGGCAGGAGAGCTCGATGGAGGCTGTCATGTAATTTTTGCTCGGGCCATCCGAGCAAAATAGGGCGTTAGCCTGAATAGCTGGTTCCACGCGGAGTCTGGAGGTGACTGGGTAACCAGAGAGTAATTACTGGTTCCTACTTCTGGCCCAGAAACATTCTGTGCTGCTGCTGAACATAGCTATCGGTCATACCGGCAATGTAATCGCACACCACCCGGTGCAACGGTTCCTGGCTCGCTCTTTTCGTAGTAGCCCTCTGGGAGCTCACCGGGCGAGTTGAGAAAAAACTCAAACAACTCAGTCAGGGTCTGCTCGGCTGTTGCCTTGTCTGCCAGCAAGCCCGGGCTGTAATAGACATTCCGGTAAAGGAAGTCTTTGAGCTGCTTCCGTTCGGCATCCACTGCGGGACTGAATGCGACCAGTCGCTCAGGATGCCGCCGTACATCCTCAATGGTTGCGATCCCTGCTTCTTTGAGCCGGTGACGCGTGTGGCTGATCAGGTCGCTCACCATGTGGTCGAGCACACGTTTCAGGGCCTCATTGAACTTCAGCTTTTCCGCGGCCTGAGGATAGCGCTGCTCCACTTCTCTGTAACAGGCAGCGAAGACCGGCACGCCTTCGCGGACCTGTTCGCGCGTGAGAATCAGCGCTTCCACACCGTCATCCAGATCGGCGGTGCCGTAGGCGATTTCGTCCGTGAAGTCGATCAACTGGGCTTCCAGTGGAGGGCGTTGATCCAGAAGATATTCAGCAAGCTGGGGAAATTCGGCCGGAGCGTAGTCACGGGAATGCTTAACGATGCCCTCACGGACTTCAAATGTCAGGTTCAGGCCAGGAAAATCCGCGTAACGCTGCTCGAATGTTTCCACAATCCGCAGAGCATGCAGGTTGTGGTCAAAGAAATCGCCATGCGCGCGCATGATGGCGTCAAGAGCTTTCTCGCCGGCGTGGCCAAAGGGCGGATGCCCCACGTCATGCGCCAGCGCCAGTGCCTCCACCAGATCCTCATTCAATCCCAGCTCTGCGGCAATGGTGCGCGATACCTGGGCCACTTCAATGGTATGGGTCAGCCGGTTGCGAAAATGGTCAGAGTAGCGGCGGGTGAAGACTTGCGTCTTATTTTCAAGCCGACGAAAAGACCGCGAATGGACCACGCGGTCACGGTCGCGCTGGAAGTCTGTGCGATAGGCATGGCCTGGCTCGGGATAGCGACGTCCTCGGCTTTTTTCCTGCTCGAGAGCGTAAGGAGCCTGCACTTGATAAGTTTAGCTGATCAGCCAAGTGCCGGTGACCGGAAATCATTTTCTGCATACTGACCAAGATTCCAGTGAACAATGGATTTTTTATCTGTCGCTGCGCTCCTAGGTCTTCTGTCGCTGCGCTCCAAACCGCTTGAGACAATGGCCCGGCCAGCCGTGAATGCTCCTGACGCAGCGGGCTCGCGCCGTCGCTCCCTTTGTGGAACTCGCCAACGCTCGGAATGGCCCGGCCAGCTGCGGAATCTTGCGACGGTCAGCTGATGGCCGCTTGAAGCTGTGACGATTTGACGCTGCAACACCGCTTGAGTCTTGCGTTGCGGTCGCGTGCAAGGCCCGAAGAGCGGGCTGCCAATCAGTGGACCTTCGACGCGTAGCCGCAACTTACGGCTCAGCGGTTTGCGCGAAGCAATCAGAAGCTTGGCTACGAAGCGGTGAGGCCGGCTCGCGCGCCGAACCGCGTGCTACAGGAGCTTAGGGGTTGCAACCTGATCCAGGTCACTCAAGCGGGTTGGAGCGAAGCGACATAATTATTTCGGTTGTTGCTGGGCCAGCTTTACTTTGGCGGTTTCCAGCTTTTTCTGAACGCGAGCGACGTCCTGCTGATCAACGTCCGCCGGTACTGAGCGGTTCCACTCTGCCAGGGCGCGTTCCCAGTGCATGGCCGCGAGCTTGAGCTTGCCCGTTTTGGAATACAGTTCAGCCATGTGATCCTGAACCGTGGCGTCAGTGGGAGTTTTATCGGCGGCGCGGCGCAGGTTCTCTTCTGCCTGCTCGTAATTGCCCAGGCGGAAGTAGGCCCAACCGAGTGAATCAAGATAAGCGCCGTTCTGCGGATCCAGTTCCACGGCGTGTTTGATCAGAGTGAGAGCTTCTTCCAGGTGAACGTTGCGGTCAGCCAGCATGTAGCCCAGATAATTCAAAGCCATGCTGTTGCTGGGATTGAGCTGCAACACCTGACGGAATGACTGCTCAGCCTGTTCGTATTTCTTCTGGCGTTCGTAAAGAGCGCCGTAAGCAAATTGCACAACTTCTTTTTCCTCACTGCGGGTGGAAAGCTTGCCAGCCTGGGCCAAAGCGTCTTCGGCATCTTTCCAGCGCTTGAGGCGGGCATAGATCTGTTCCAGTTGCAGGTACCCTTCGCGGTCTCCGGCGGCCATTTTTAACGCGTAGATTTGGCCAGTTCAACGGCCTCATCGCCCTTGCCGTCATCAGCCAACTGGACGGCCAAAGCCATTTTGAGGTTCTTATCTTTTGGAAGCTTCTTGACGGCTTCCTGCGCGGTGCGGGTGGCTTCAGGCCACTGCTTTTGCTCGCGATAGGTGTCTATGATTTCCTGATAGCCGCGGGATGATTCGTCACCACCCAGGTCAACCATCTTGCGGAAGGTTTCCAGCGCCAGCAAGCGGCCTGTTCTCTTCGCGATAAATGTTACCCAGGCGTTCCAGGAATAAGGCGCGATTGTTACGGTCACGCTGGTTGTAATTGCCATCCGCCTGTGCTGTCCGGGTCAGGAGCTTTTGCAATACCTGGGCAGCCTCGTCGTACTTGCCCTGGCCTTCCAGGATGATGGCTTCGTTGTACGAGACTTCAAGCGAATCCTGGACCAGTGATTCGGCTTTTTTCAGGTTCTGCATCGCCAGGTCAAGCTTGCCCATGCGACGATAAATTTCCGAGATGCGAAGCGATGCGGTGGCGTCCTGTGGGTCAGCTTCCTGCACGGCCTTGAACTGTTCAAGCGCGGCTTCCAACTGGTTATCATTGGAAAGGTTCTGGGCCAGACCGCGCATGGCTTCCAGGTTGTCCTTATCCATCTTCAGGGCCTGGCGGAAAGCCGTCGATGGCTTTCTTATAGTCTTTTTGCTGCTCGTAGGTGTAACCCAGTGATCCGTAAATGCGCGAGGTGCGCCGCGCTTCCGGAATGGCATTCAAGGTGGCGGCGGCTTTGGCGCTGTCACCTTCTTCGTTGTAGAGGTAGGCCAGATTGGTGACAGCTTCCTCGTTGCTGGGATCAAGATTCATGGCGGTCTTGAATTCAGTTTCCGCCTTGGTGAGATCTTTGTTCAGGATATAAAGCTGGCCGAGCAGAAGATGATTGTCCGCGTTCTTGGGTTCAATGCGTGCCAGGGCTTCATACTCGCCAATGGCCAGCGTGAGAATTTCGCGCGACTGCGCGCCTGCCTGGGTGTCACCCAGTGAGCGGCGATAGATGCGTCCGAGAAGCTTGTGCGCCTGCAGATTGTTGGGATCGCGCTGGATCATGGCCTGCGCTTCCTGAACAGCGTCACGAATCCGGCCGGTGCGGTAATAGAGCTCGGCGAGCCCGGAGTTCAGAAAATCAGAGGACGGATCGTTATCAATTGCCAGCCGGTATTCTTCAATGGCCTTGGTGGCGTATTCGGAGCGGCCGTACATGGACATCATCTCTTCATACATGTGGGCCAGAGCGAAATGGTAATAGGAAGCGGCGCGGTCAACTTTCTGGGGCTGCGCGGCGCTGGCTGCTTCAGGCGCTTTGGTTGCTTCAGCCGGTTTCTGGGAATCGGCGCCGGCGGCCGGAGTTACCGGCTTGGCCTGAGCAGGCGCGCTTTGCTGGACTCCGCTTTTTGATGCCGGACTTTGTGCAATGGCGCTTGGGGAAACCACGACCGCAAGTGCCGTGAGAATGAAGGCAGATACAAGAGTGCGGAATTTCATTACATTCATAAGACGAACCGAAATAAACCCTTTACTTGGATGCGGAGGAGCGCTTGCCGGACGTTACATTCTTCCTGTCTTAATTCTAGACCCAACCGGGGCTTTCGTTGGGCGATAACAATACTTAACTAGTGACGGAAGTGACGCACGCCGGTGAGCACCATCGCCAGGCCAAGCCTGTCAGCCGTGTCTATTACTTCCTGGTCGCGCACCGAACCGCCGGGCTGAATGATGGCGGTGGCTCCAGTTTTGGCGATCTCTTCCACGCCGTCAGGAAAGGGAAAAAAGGCATCTGAGGCGGCCACCGTGCCTTTGAGCGGCAGCACGGCTTTCATGGCGCCGATCCGGCAGGAATCAACCCGGGACATCTGGCCTGCCCCCACTCCCACGGTCTGGCCTTCGCGAGCATAGACAATGGCGTTTGATTTCGTATGTTTACAGACCTTCCAGGCGAAGAGCAGCGCCTTGATCTCTGCTTCAGTGGGCTGGCGTTTGCTGACCACTTTCAGATCAGCGGGACTGAGTTGATGCACGTCCGCATCCTGGGCCAGCATGCCGCCGGAAACATGCTTGAGAGCAAGTTTCTGCTCAGCGGCTTTTACTTCCACCAGACGGAGATTCTTTTTGGCTGCAAATTTATCTTTGGCGGCCGGTTCAAAACCGGGTGCCGCGATGGCTTCCACGAAGAGCTTGGCAATTTCTTCGGCTGCGGCGGCATCAATCACACGATTCACGCCGATCACGCCGCCGAAGGCTGAAACCGGATCAGTTTCCAGGGATTTGAGGTAGGCTTCGCGCAGAGTTGCTCCCGTGGATGCGCCCGCCGGGTTGGTGTGCTTGATGATGGCGCAGGCGGGCTCTTCAAATTCCTGGGCCAGGTCCCACGCCGCTTGCAGGTCAACAATGTTGTTGTAGGAAAGCTCTTTGCCCTGAAGCTGTGTGCCGTTGGCGATGCCGGTGCCGGATCCGTCAGAGTACATGGCTGCGCGCTGGTGAGGATTTTCTCCATAGCGCAGGTCAGCGACTTTTTTGAGATCGAGATGGAGTCGCGCAGGAAAACCGCTTTCGATTGCTCGGATCGAACTCGGGAAGAGAAAAGTTGCCGGAAGGCTGGTCGAGCGTGATCTGGCCGAGCGTAGCTGCGATGGCGCTGTCATAGGCTGCGGTAGTGGCAAAAGCCTTCTGTGCCAGTCGCCAGCGCGTGGCCAGCGTGAGTTCGCCGCCGGAAGCTGACATCTCAGTGGCGATGGCGGCGTAGTCGGCGGGCGAAGTGACGATGGCAACGTCACGAAAATTCTTGGCCGCTGAACGCACCATGGATGGGCCGCCGATATCGATGTTCTCAATGATCTCGTCAAAATGGACGCCCGGCTTGCTCGCCGTTTTTTCGAAGGCGTAGAGGTTGACCACAACCATATCAATCGGCTGAATGCCGTGTTCGCGGGCGGCGGCAAGATGCTGCGGATTGTTGCGCACATGCAGAATGCCGCCGTGGACTTTGGGATGAAGCGTCTTGACGCGGCCATCCATCATCTCGGGGAAGCCGGTGAGTTCAGAGATGTCTTTCACGGCGATGCCGGCATCGCGCAGCAGCTTGGCCGTGCCGCCGGTGGAAATCAATTCCACTTTGAGTGCGGAGAGCTGTTTGGCGAAGTCGACAAGTCCGGTTTTGTCGGTAACGCTCAGGATGGCACGCTGAATCTTGGGCACGGTGGTTTCCCCTCGGAGGATGGACGAACGAAGAAATAAGGTATCAGCGGCGGGAAGAGCACTGCAAACTGAAACGCAGACGCATCCAAAGCGGCCATTGAAAGAGCGAGATCGGAAACAATCTCGAAAAGACGTTACGTTTTCGGTTTGGCCTTGAGCTTGACCTGGCCGTTTAGCATCTCGACGGAATACTCCACGGCCTGGCAGCCATGTTCTTTTTTGAGCTGGGTGGTTTTCTGTTGGACGAATTTCTTGAAGGAATCCAAGGTTGCTGAGCTTTTTCGCCTGTCTGCTGGCGGGCTGCGACCAGGGCTTGTAAAGCGATTCCACGCCTTGGCTTCCGGCTTGGCATCGGCAAAGGCAACCCGGAAAGGCTTGTCTTCACCGGAATCAGAGCCTTGCATGGGTCGCGGATCGAGCTGAGCGTTCTGGTTACTTAAAGACCTCTCGGCCTCATGCTGTTGGTCAGAGCGCATGCCCTGAATGCCCAACATGGCATCCTGGGGGCGGCGGTAACCTTCTTCCTTGATGACTAACTTCTGCTGCCACAATGCGTTAAAGAGAGCGTACCTCTGCTGGACGGTGGTATAGCGGAAACGCTGGCCGTAGCTCATCCGGCTGCCATCAGAGTACTTTTTAAGTAAATTCTTAACTTTCCACTCAATTTCAGTGGGTGGCTTCTTGGATCCCCCACCAAAGTAGATGTCGTACTCCACTTTCAGCCGGCGAACCTGGTCTTCCAGCAACGAGAGTTCTTCATCAATCGTCAAAGTTGGGTCAATCCTTCCAGGGTCCGGTTCGGGGAACTAGCTCTGGGCGAAAATATAGCATTTTTTCGCTTTAGCCAGAGAACCTAAAGTGCAGGCAGTTCATTGTGCTTCAGAGTGCATCAAACCTTAGTAATATGTCGGAAAAGCCTGTGTCCCAAAATCGCGTTCGTATAGTGATAGCTGATGACCATGCCATTCTCCGGGAGTCGCTTGCCGCCTTGCTGGCGACAGAGAGTGACTTTACCGTGGAGGGTCGAGCATCCAACGGCCAGGAAGCATTGGCGCTGGTGCAGGAATTGCATCCTGATGTTCTGGTATTGGACCTTTTCATGCCGCATGGCGATGGCTTTGAGGTGCTGCGCACGCTTGATCGTGCGGGAAACCGCGTTGCCGCCGTGGTCCTCACCGGCTCTGAGAGTGAGTTGGATTACGCTCAAGCAGTGAAGCTGGGTGCACGCGGCCTGGTGCTGAAGAGTGATGGTCCGGAAAAACTGTTTGCCGCCATTAAAAGCGTTTCCAACGGCGAGCTCGCGTTTTCTGATGAGCTGGCCCAGCAGGTGCTGACCACCATGAGCGCGGAATCGCGCGCGACGGCGAACACACTCACGCGCCTTTCTGAACGTGAACGCCAGATTGCCTATTACGTGGCCCGCGGCATGAAGAACAAAGACATTGGCCAGGCACTCACCATCAGCGAGAACACGGTGAAGCGTCACCTGCAAAGTATTTTCACCAAGACCGGCGCGCGTGATCGCCTGGAACTGGCCGTGCTGGCGTTGAGTGAGGTCAGCAAGGCGGCTTGAGCGATTTCAATGTCGCGAAATAACGGATCGCCGGCGCGAATGTTGACGATTGCAATCCGAGCGCCGGCTTTTCTCTTTGAGCACTGAACTTGTTCTATGGATGGTTATTTTCCTGAAGTGGCTGCCATTTTCTTCACCATGGCAAGAACAAGCTTGCGATCACTATCATTCAGGTTGGAAGAGTAGCGGCGAATCTGGCTGAGGAAGCGGACTTCGTCTTCACTCAGTGAAGGCAGGTTCTTCGAGTTGCCGTTGGAGTGATGGTCGCTGAAAAAACTTCCCAGAGGAATATCAATGGCGCCGGCGATTTTGGCCAGCGTATCCAGTGAGGGAATGGTGTGACCGTTTTCCACCCGTGACAGGTAGCAACGCAAAAGGCCGGTGCGTTTTTCAATGTCGCCCTGCGACATGCCTTTTTGCAGCCGGTAATTTCTGATTGTCTCGCCTATATTCATGCTTGATCGTCTTTGCGGATTGCTTTGAGTCTGGGGTTGCGTGAATAGTAATCAGAGCTAAGATTTTCTGCAAGGACATTTTTTGTCATCATAGAGCCCGCAGAAGCACTTATTCGCGTGGCCTCGATTCCTGCAGCCGCTCCGCTTGAACCCTGTGCGTGAAAAATCAATTAGTTACCAATTAATTATGTCGTTCGCTCCAAATCCTGAGTGGTCGCTATGTTCCCAACGCCCGCGAGTTTTTGTGACAGCCAACATTCTGAATGCTTCAGAGCAGCGGGCTGGACCCGCGTGCACGGCGCGAGCTGCTCTTTTAGTTTGTCGCTGCGCTCCAAACCGCTCGAGTGAATCCATCATGGTAGCGATGTTGATGCGCTTGTTGCAGCGGGCTCAGCGCTCGTGGACGGCGCGAGCCCTTGGCTACACCTGGTCGCTGCGCTCCAACACCGAACGGCGCGGTCGAAGAATTTATTGGCCGACTGCTTTTGGGGTTGCCGCGACATGCAAGGCAGCATCAGCTCCATGAAGAGGGTCTTCTCCACGGGGCTGTTGTAATAAGGAGCCATTTCTCTAAATCCTAGTTCACGATAAAGAGCGATGGCTTGGTCCATTTTCCCGGGCACAGTATCAAGACGCATGGAGCGATAGCCGATGGCGCATGCGTCGGAGACAAGCTTGCGCGCCAGAATGCGGCCGATATTATGTCCGCGAAAAGCCGGTCGAACATAAAGCCGTTTCATCTCGCACACGTCATGATCAGAAAGAGGACGTAGGGCGCCAAGTCCGGCGATCTGGTTGTCCCAGGATGCCAGCAGCAGGCGGCCTCGGGGAGGGGCATATTTGCCGGGCAGGTTACGCAGCTCTTCTTCAAAGCCCTGGAAGCAGAGATTGAATTCCAGCCAGGTGGCGTATTCCATCATGAGTTCGCGGACAGTGCTGATCTGGTTCCCGGTGTTTCAGCCTGAAAAATGGTGAGCAGGGTCCCCTCCTATTCTTAATGTCGCTTCGCTCCAAACCGCTGAGAGAATTTAACGCAGTTAGAGGATCCGGCTCCTGAAGCAGCGGGCTCCGGCGCGTGGACGGCGCGAGCCCTTATTGAATCAATCTAAATGTCGCTTCGCTCCAAACCGCCAAGGATTTCCGATCACCTCAAATCCCCAAGCTCCTGAAGCAGCGGGCCCGCCGCGCGTGGACGGCGCGAGCCCTTACAATCAATTTAATGTCGCTTCGCTCCAAACCGCTCAAGAGCATGGAACGCGGTTAGAGTATCCAGGCTCCTGACGCACGCGGTTTCCGGCGCGTGGACGGCCTCAACCGCGAAATTTCGCAAAGTGATTCATAAGCGATCGCGTCAACTCAAACCGGCCAGTTGAGAAACATTCTAGCCTTGTTGGTGCCAGCGTGAGAGAGAAAACGTCAGCCCATGAGCATGCCGCCGTTTACCATAAGCACGTGTCCGGTGATCAGCTGGCTTCCTCTGACGCCAGAAAACGAACGGCATAGGCCACTTCCATGTCAGT
>CAWGRA010000039.1:0-40959 GCA_963824835.1 Terriglobia bacterium
AGGAGCAGCGGCGGCGGCTTACCCAGCCCTTCCGGGTGCGCTAACTCATACCGTCGCCCCCGAGGCTTTCTGTCTCAGCCAGCCGCAAGAAAGGCTGCATCATCGGGTGCTTCTCGACCTGCTCCATCAAAGAACCAACAAATAAAAATGAAGGGCGCGCACCTGATGAGGCTGATGGCTTCCTGCCGCAGAGACGATGAATGACGTAGGTTTGGACAGTAAAGAAATGGCTAAGGAAGAACCAGTTCTCCACCTGCTTGCCTTCGGCAAGGTCACTCAAAATGTCCGGCCGGTTTAAGCGGAAACTATCGTGCCACTCTCTCAGGACCGCCTTTTTAGAACTGGTAGCGCCGTTGCACATCGCCAACATGGCTGCCCCTTCTTCTGCGCCAAAGTACGGAATACTCAGGCCGTGCCGTATAGGATCGCTGATATAGGGATCATCAAAATAGAGTTCTGGTTACAGCAAGGGCCAGTGACTGACTCATGACGTAATAGCGAAGAAGAGAACCACCGTAGGCGAGGTTTCTTCTTGTGATTGTTCAGCCACGATTCTTCCCGGTCAGGCCAAAACCGCCATTTCTAACGGAAGGAGCTGATACCAGGCTGAAATTAAGCGGTGCGATTGGTTTCATGAGTGTCGCGCAATAGCTTCGCAGTTCCGGATTCACCAACTCAGGAACAAAGTAGCAGAAACCAGGAGATGAGGCCGCCCCGCGATTCTTGCTGCCTTCGATAAGCTGTATTCCGACAGTTCGGGGACAAAAGACCTCGATTTCCTCTGCCAACAGCGCATTATAAAAACAGGAATCATATTCTGACGCAGAATAGAAGTGATACGCTCGCTCATTGGGTTGTCGTTGAGCCGCTCCAGCTCTTTCGGCAGGCCCAAATCCGGCAGGGCGTTTACGATTTTCACGGTTTCGAGGCTCACGGTGATGACCTGGCCGATGAGGCGGAGGATGTATTCCTGGTCGTCGTCGCGGTTGGGATCATTGGTGATGCCGGAGCGCTTGTCGGTTGAGACCTGGTACTGGTCGATCACCCATTCCAGCGCGGAGCGGTTGCCCAGGCGGTAGTCGTAGGTTTCTTTGGGGATGCCGGTGAGGGTGAGGAAGTCGTTATAGACGAGCGTCTGCTTGTCTTTGCTGAGGCGCATTTTTTCCACGCGCAGGTTGAGCTTTTCGCCGGGTTTCTCGCGGCGCTCCAGCGGATATTCTTTCTGCTTCTCGTAGTCCACGTGCAGTTCGGCCAGGCGCTTGCCGGCTTTGGCGAAGGCGTGGAAGTCAGGCGCGTACGGGATGCGCGGCAGCTCGCGCTTGAGGTTGGCGGCGTAGCGCTTGCGATATTCCGGGTGATGCAGCACGGCGTAGATGTAATAGAAGATGTCCCATTTGGTGATGTATTTGTCGCTGTAAGTGTGCGCGGAACTGTTCAAGCGCCCAGTCGGTGATGTTCTCGCGGCGGTTGGTGCCGTCTTCGTCGTAGATGTAGAACGGGAAAGCATTGCGGTCAGCCGTTCTCAGAGTTGGCAAGTTTGTCTGGAATCAATTCAGTAAGATCGTGGACAGAAGTACGTGCTGCCCAAGGCCACTTTGGCCAAATACCGCATTGTTGTCCTCCGTTGGGCGTTGGGAAAATGCTTGGAAACCGATAGACTTCCTCATTAAGATGCGATCCAGGAACACAAAGCGTCGCGTAAACGGCCTGTACAAGAGATCGGCCGAATTTTAGCTCCTGAAAATTGGGCTAGTCTGCCACGTTTCATGTCTGCTTTAAGATCTCTACTCCAGCTAATTTTCGAATCATCATAGCTGACAAATGCGTCAACATCTTGGTCGGCTTCGCGAGTCGGCCACTTCCAGAGCTCAACGTCGCGGTTGTAAAACTTAATGGTTTTTCGATATTGCTTCGATGAGCTGCTCGAGTCAAAGTTGATAACCCAAGAATCTCGATTCGTCTTTATTCCGCCGGATGGCGAAAAATATGCTTGCAGCCTCTTCGAAGAGCTTGATGCGCCTTGGCCTTTATTTCCCATAGCGCTAGATCTTTCCGTAATAGTCTGATTCAGCCCGTTTGTCAGCCACATGCGATTCTCTGTCCGAATTCTGTCCCAAGGGATCGTTTTAAAATGATGGAACGGTTTCCAGATATTGTCTCTTTTCCTCTGCAGGTCCAGTACTCGTCAATTCTGCAATACCGAACAGGCGTCGCCCATGCATTCTTTGTCGACTTTCAACAAATATGTTAATGCCTAACGCCGAACTTGAATCGCCAAATACATTGTCCGTTGTCCCGGAAAGCTCTCGGATTGTTCCGAACATTGCCCCCCAGATTAAGCACGTGATAGATGTGAAAATCTTTCAGAAGGCACTCGCATCCCGTCGGATGCGATAGCTTCGAGAAAGCTATTATTTGTAACCAAAGCATACAATTCCTTCCTATCCGATTCGATCCGATAGCCCACCGAAGCGCCTTGACATAGGGATCAGTAATGCATTTTTGTTGGTAGCACGAGGATTCTTCTCCGTAGGTTTCTGAAACTCGACGATCAAGGATCGATACTTACGATTCTTATTGTTGTCGTTTTCATTGACTCTGGCCAGACGTTGTAGGGCGGATTTCCGACAATCACAAAGATGGGTGTTTCTTTCTGTCTTTTCACTCGGGCCGTGTTTTCTGCGGTGAACAAACTTGCTTTGGCTCGCTCCGCCAACTCAAACGTATCCACCAGACAAATTCCCTCAAACGGCTTGTACTCGCCCGTCGCGTCGAGATACGCATGCTCAATGTTCATGCTGGCGATGTAATAGGGAGCAGCATGACCTCATTGCAATGCAGTTCATTCTCGTACTTGTACTGCAGGCGCGTCTTGGGAATTTCCTGCATGACGCGGATGATAAAGTTGCCGGTGCCGACGAAGGGATCAAGAATGTGGACCTCACGGTCGCCCAGCGACTTGCCGAATTCGTTTTTGAGAATTTCTTCCACGCTGCGCACCATGAAATTGACGATGGGCTGCGGCGTATAGACGATGCCGTGCGTGTCCGCCTCTTTGGGGGAGAAGCCCTGAAAGAAGCGCTCATAGACGGTGTTGAGGAAACGTTGTTTCTCGGAATAAGTCCTTGGCGTTTTTGGCGTTTTCTCAATGGCGGAGTAGAAGCGATCCAGGTCTTTCAGAAAAGCGTCGCGGCTGAAGTGCTTGCTGGTGAGCGAGTCGATGACCTTTTCAATTTCGGCGGCGATGATGTTGCGGCGGGTGAATTCGGGGTTGTTGAAGACGCTTGCGGAAGATGCGCTCGGTGAGCAGATGCTGGATGAGCATGGTCTCAACCGCTTCGTCCGACAGATTGGGATTGATGGCCTGGTGGCAGAGCAGGACAAAGCCCTCAAAGCTGGCGACGAATTTCTTGTTGGTCTTGCGCTCTTTTTCAATCATGCCCTTTGACGGCTGCGGCGATTTCTGGAATGCGGCGGGAAAACTCCGTTACGGCGGCTTCCCATTCCTGATGCTGCGGCTCACGAAACTCAAAAAAATCCTTGAGCAGATCGACGAGATTATTTGGGTCGGTAATGTCCTCATTCAGACCCTGACGGACTCCCATTCTGAAAGAGAATGGCCCGTTCCGGGCTCTGAAAGATGATGTTGTTGCGCGGGATAGCCCAGCTCCAGCTTCTTCTTGATTTCCTTTTCCAGGATGTCTTTAAGGTCCTTGGCCTCCCAGATAGCCATGTTGAGGGTGAAGGAGTCCAGGAGCGCGCCATCGACAATGAAGACTTGTTTTTGGCGACGGCATGCGGAATTCCTGAACCAGCTTCCAGTCGAATGGCGTGCACAAGCTATCAAGCAGCGAGGCAAAGGCCTGCCGGACGGCAGTTTCATGGCTGATATTGAGCTGCCCGAACTGGTTTAAGGCGTTGTAATAGTCCTTAACCTTGGCCGAGGTGGGTTTGAGGGACAGTTCCATGCGTGCGAATGAGCGGAGTTTAGCACATGATGAGTGAACTGCCTCAATTGCCATGGTAGATTCCTACATCTTTAAGCGCTCCGCTGCACTGCGCGCCTGCCTGCGGCAGCAAGGAATAGTTCTCTTTTAAACTTTTCACCCACGGTTCCGGCTTCGCGTTCCCACCCCAACACGCGACAACCCCGCGCGTTGGGGACGCCGTTTCGCTCGCCTTCACCGTGGGCTACCTTCGGGTCGCGCCGCTGGCGCTCGGAGCAACGAAACAGCCGAAGAGCAATGCTCACAGACCCGAACCGTAAACTTAAGATTACTTGGAATGGAAAGACAAACGTGCTATCAAGAGATGCGCCCCGCTGCGCAGGGTCTTTGAAAACTTGCAGCACTTAGCCATTAGCACTTAGCCGTTAGCCAAGGCAGCCACCCAAAACTGGCGATTCATCGGTGGCCTGGGTGCTTCCAAGCACGAAACCGGGCTTGGCGGCCTTGGGTGACATTGGGTGAAATTGGGTGAAACCGGGGGTAGGGCAGGGGTGGCGTGCACATAGATCGGGTAATTGAGTAATCGGGAAATTGGGGGAGAATCGCCGGCATCGCCGACATCGCGCGACATCGCCGAGATCGGAAAGGCAAAAGCTTACCGCTGATGAACAGGGATTCCAATGATTTTCGCTGATGAAAGGCGAGGATTGTGAGATCACAGGCATCGCGCGACATCGCCGGGATGAAGACAACACCTACCACGGAGGCACTGAGACACCAGAAAGGCAAAGTGGGATAGCTTGGGATGTTGTGAGGCAAGTGCTTTGAAATCCTAGTTGAGGCCGAGGGGGCCAGTCCATTCAAGTCCATTCAGGCGCGTCTATCGCCGGGAGCGGAAGAGCAAGCACAAGATCCCTCCGCCCTACGCCCGCGCTGAAGAGTGCGCGCGGTCGCTTCACGGTTGTCGGGATGACGATGGTTGGAGAGGAGCCGGCGGCATAGAGTTTAGAGGGGACCCGGCGGCATAGAGAATGCGGGGATCGTCGGGATCGCGCGACTATCGCCGGGATAGGAAAGAGAAGCACAAGATCCCTCCGCCCTACGCTCCGCGCTGAAGAGTGCGCGCGGTCGCTTCACGGTTGTCGGGATGACGATGGTTGGAGAGGAGGGCGGCAGAGTTAGAGGGGACCCGGCGGCATAGAGAATGCGTGGATCGTCGGGATCGCGCGACATCGCCGACATCGGGAAAGGTACAGCCAACACCCACCACGGAGACACTGAGACGCGGAAAGGCAAAGTGGGATAGCTTGGGATGTTGTGAGGCAAGTGCTTTGAAATCCTAGTTGAGGCCGCCAGGGGGCCAAGTCCGTTCAAGTCCATTCAGGCGCGTCTATCGCCGGGAGCGGAAGAGCAAGCACAAGATCCCTCCGCCCTACGCCCGCGCTGAAGAGTGCGCGCGGTCGCTTTACGGTTGTCGGGATGACGATGGTTGGAGAGGAGCCCGGCGGCATAGAGAATGCGGGGATCGCCGGGATCGCGCGACATCGCCGACATCGGGAAAGGCACAGCCAACACCCACCACGGAGGCACTGAGACACGGAGAAAGGCAAAGTGGGATAGCTTGGGATGTTGTGAGGCAAGTGCTTTGAAATCCTAGTTGAGGCCCGGGGGGCCACCCATTCGTTCTTCGGCGCGTCTATCGCCGGGATCGGAAGAGCAAGCACAAGATCCCTCCGCCCTACGCCCGCGCTGAAGAGTGCGCGCGGTCGCTTCACAGTTGTCGGGATGACGATGGTTTGGAGAGGAGCGGCGGCATAGAGAATGCGCGGATCGCCGGGATCGCGCGACATCCCCGACATCGGATAGGTGAGACAACGTCCACCACGGAGGCACAGAGACACTGAGAAAGGCCAAGTGGGATAGCTTGGGATGTTGTGCGGCAAAAGCTTTGAAATTCCTAGTTGAGGCCTAGGGGGCCAGTCCATTC
Organism: Terriglobia bacterium; assembly: GCA_963824835.1. Lineage (GTDB taxonomy): Bacteria > Acidobacteriota > Terriglobia > Terriglobales > Acidobacteriaceae > Angelobacter. The sequence goes on from CAWGRA010000039.1 coordinate 5,935, forward strand.
AGTCCATTCAGGCGCGACTATCGCCGGGAGCGGAAGAGCAAGCACAAGATCCCTCCGCCCTACGCCCGCGCTGAAGAGTGCGCGCGGTCGCTTTACGGTTGTCGGGATGACGATGGTTTGGAGAGGAGCCGGCGGCATAGAGAATGCGGGGATCGTCGGGATCGCGCGACATCGCCGACATCGGGAAAGGTACAGCCGAACACCCACCACGGAGGCACTGAGACACGGAGAAAGGCAAAGTGGGATAGCTTGGGAGTCCTGAGGCAAGTGCTTTGAAATCCTAGTTGAGGCCTCGGGGGCCAGTCCATTCAGTCCATTCAGGCGCGTCTATCGCCGGGAGCGGAAGAGCAAGCACAAGATCCCTCCGCCCTACGCCCGCGCTGAAGAGTGCGCGCGGTCGCTTTACGGTTGTCGGGATGACGATGGTTTGGAGAGGAGCCGGCGGCATAGAGAATGCGCGAATCGCCGGGATCGCCGACATCGCGCGACATCGCCGTGATCGGGAAGAAAGCAGGCCGCGAATTCACGCGAAAAAGTCGAATCGAGGAGGAGAGCTTGGGATCGATCCCGTAACTGCTTTAGATCTTGGGATGAACCAGGGGGGTAGGGCTAAACAGATTGGGTAATTTGGTAATCGGGTAATCGGGTAATTGGAAAAACCAAAGCAAAAGTCACATTAAGTATCGGCCAACAGGCAGACACCGTCCAATGCGCCATTTCCCCACTCAGCCATGGCTTCTAACCGCTTGCATTCGCTTGGGCTTAGCGGCAGAGCGGAAGTGTTAGAATGTTCAGGAACATGCCATTAAAAACGCTATTCCTGAATCCGCCGTCGTTTGAGAACTTTGATGGTGGCGCCAGCTCACGCTGGCCGGCCACGCGCGAAATTGAGTCTTACTGGTATCCGGTTTGGCTCGCCTATCCGGCCGGAATGCTGGAAGGGTCACGGCTGTTGGATGCGGCTCCGCACCACGTCAACGCCGCGGAGACCATTGAGATCACCAAGCAATACGAGTTCCTGGTGCTCTTTACCTCCACGCCCGGATACCCCGGTGACATTCAGCTTGTGACCAAGATGAAGGAAGCCAATCCCAAGCTGAAAGTGGCTTTTGTGGGCCCGCATGTGACCACGCTGCCGGAACGTTCATTGAACGAGTGCCCGGCGATTGATTTTGTCTGCCGGCGTGAGTTCGATTATTCCGTGGTGGAATACGCGAATGGTTCGCCGCTTTCAGAGATCAAGGGCATTTCCTATCGCGACGCCAGCGGCAAGATTGTCCACAACCCTGATCGCCCTGATATTCAGGACCTGGACGCGCTGCCGAACGTGACTGACGTTTACTATCGCGACCTGGACGTTCGCCGTTACAACGTGCCGTTCCTGCTCTATCCATTTGTCGCCCTGTATTCAACGCGCGGCTGCCCGGCGCAGTGCACCTTCTGTCTCTGGCCGCAGACGCTGAGCGGACATGCATGGCGCAAGCGCTCCAGTGATGCCATTGCCCGCGAAATGGCGCAGGCGAAAGAGTACTGGCCGTGGGTGAAGGAATATTTCTTTGATGATGACACGTTCAACATTCAGAAGGCGCGCACGGTTGAGCTGTGTTCCAAGCTGAAGCCGCTGAACCTGACGTGGAGCTGCACGTCTCGCGTGACCACTGATTACGAAACCTTGAAAGCCCAGAAGGAAGCGGGCTGCCGTCTGCTGATTGTGGGCTATGAATCGGGCGATCCGCAGGTACTGAAGAACGTGAAGAAAGGCGCCACAGTGGAACGCGCGCGCCAGTTCACCAAAGACACCAAAAAACTGGGCCTGGTTGTACACGGCGACTTTATTCTCGGCTTGCCGGGTGAGACCCGCGAGTCCATCCGCAATACCATCGACTTTGCCAAGGAGCTGGACGTTGAAACCATTCAGGTCTCAATCGCCCACGCTTATCCCGGCACTGAGATGTATGACTTCGCCAAGCAGAACGGTTTCATTGTCGGCAATGAACGCATGGTGGACGATGGCGGACACCAGGTGGCACAGATCCAGTATCCCGGATTACCGCGTGAGCATGTGCTGGAGATGGTCCACAAGTTTTATGACGAGTATTATTTCCGTCCCAAAGCTGTGTTCCGGATCGTGCGCAAAGCTGCCTTTGATTCCGGCGAACGCAAACGACTCTACAAAGAGGCCAAGTCCTTCATGAAGCTGCGCGCCGCCCGCAACAAGGCCGCCAAAGCAATGAAGGCCGACACCGCCGCGCAACAGAAAACGGAAAAACCCGCAACCCAGGTTGCCGGAGACTAAGCTCGCGTGAAGTGGAAGAAAGTTCTGATTTATGCTGCCATCGCCTGTTGTAGCGGCACAGGCGATGTGATGCTCAAGCGCGGCATGCAGGATCTGGGCAGCATTGAACTGAGCCACTGGACCCGCATTTTTCAAGCCTTCATTGATCCCTGGGTGGTCCTGGGGATTGTTTGTCTCGCTGGCTTCTTCTATTCGTACCTGACTGCTCTTTCGTGGGCCGATCTCACCTTCGTGCTCCCGGCCACTGCATTCGGATACGTGGTGACCGCGCTGTGGTCAAAATATTTTCTTTTTGAATACATCAGTCCATGGCGCTGGGCCGGTGTACTGCTGATCACATGCGGCGTGGGCCTGGTTGCCCGTGGACCTTCGCTCACGCAAAACCATAAGCAGAACGGTTCCCTGCCGGCGATGAAGGAACAGCATGAACCCGTTTAAGGTCTGGACCGCAATCAGCATGCTTGTGCTGGCTTCCAGCGTAGGCGACATTCTGCTTTCCGCGGCCATGAAACGCATCGGCGACCTGGACGCTATCCGCTCCAGCAAGGGCCTGATCGCCGTGGTAAAGTCCGTCTGCTCGGAAAAGCTTTTCCTGCTCGGACTGACCTGCCTGATCTTCAGCTTCTTCTGCCTGCTGGTGGCGCTTTCATGGGGTGATGCCAGCCTGGTTGCGCCTGCGTCAGCATCAATGACGTTTATCTGCTCAGCGGTTCTGGCAAAGTTTGTGCTGCATGAGAACGTGGACAGACGGCGCTGGATATCGGCAGCGCTGGTCTGCGTTGGCGTAGCATTGCTGGCCAACAGTAATTGATTGTTCGTGGGTGGAGCAGACATTTATGGTGCGGTTAGATCTCGACAAGAACTATTCTTCAAACAACTTCATCATCCCGCTTGGCGGCAAATCCGGCACCAGAAACTTTTTTGGCCCATCAACTGACGCAGTTACGGCCTCCGCAGCCAGATAACCGCTGCGCACAGCGCCTTCCATGGTTGCCGGCCAGCCGGTTGCAGTCCAATCGCCGGCGAGAAAAACGCGCGGCCAGGCAGAAATGGAAGTTGGGCGGAATTGATCCAGCCCCGGCGAGATGGAATAAGTGGCGTACACTTCCTTGATCACCGCGGCTTTCAGCACTTTGGCTTCTTTTACGATCGGAAAAAATTCCGCCAATTCGCCCGCCGCGAGTTCCAGAATCTCTTCCCGCGATTTCTGCACCAGTGATTTTGACGCGCTCACCACCAGCTCAACGTAACTTCCCGGGCCTTCACGTTTCTCCTGGAACTTTGATTTGTGAAACATCCACTGGATGGTGCGGTCCAGCAGCGCAGCATGTGGAAGATCGGTGATCTCGCGATCAAACCAGAGATGAATTCCCGTGATGGGAGAAGATCCAAAGCGATCCAGCCTGGCTTTGAGCGCCATGGAAACTTCACCTTGCGGCAGCAAACTGCCAAGGCTCTGGAATGGCGCCGCAAGCACGGCGAAATCAAACCTTCGCTGGCCGAGGTTGCTGGTGATGGCAACACCATTTTCATCCGGCACGAATGTGGTCACCGGATTCCGCAGCAACACCTCTCCGCCTCGCGATTGAATATAGCCGATGGCCGCGGCGTACAAATCTGAGAGCGGAATCGTCGGTAATCCCATCCTGCCTGCCTGCGCCGACTTCATGAATGAATCGCGAAATACCTTGGCTGCGTAGCGCACTGAGATCAGTTCCAGGTCTTCATTCAGCGCGCTGACCAGCACTGGCTCCCAGAAGCGTTTGATTGCCTTCTCCGTTTGGTGATGCCTGCGCAGCCACGCAAGGAAGTTTTCCTCTGAATCCGGCGGCAGCTTGCGGCTCATCACGGACATGGCTCGCGCAATGGCGATTTTGTCCCGTATGTCCAGCATCGGCACGCCTGATGAATGAAGGCACGTTGTGCATCGGCGCGGGCAAGAATGTTTTTGGCGCAAAGCGGCTGATGCGTCCGCCCGGCTCGATGAACGTGATCTCGTCAAACCAGCGGATTTTTTTGCCAACGCCCAGACGCTCATAAAATTCAATGAGATTTGTGCAGCAACCCAGCAGAAGATGCTGGCAATTATCCAGCACCTCGCCCGTGCCTGGATGTTCATACGAGGAGGCGCGGCCACCAACATACGGACGTCGCTCAAAAAGCGTGACCTTGAATCCCACGTCAGCCAGAGCACAGCCTGCGGCAAGTCCGGCCAGCCCGCCGCCGATTACCGCGATTGATTGCTGCTGGGAATGTTGACTCATACAACGCGCAGGACAAAGCCGCGTGCCAGCACCGTGAGTTTTTCCCACGTGCTCAGGCTCACGCGTTCAGTAAATACGTCATAATTGCGAAGGGCAATCTTGTTCAGCAGCCGGCTGTAAATTTCCACCAGGACCCATAATGCGGCTCGGCTGTCTTCCTCAATCAATTCCATCAGCCATTTGCCCGATTCGTAATAGCGCCGCGCCCGTTCAGCTTCATACTCCAATGCCGGCCGGACCTGTTGCGCCTTTGCCGGATCGGCCATCGCCGCGGCTGAGAAATTTTCCGCCGAGAGGTTTGATCGCGACATATCTTCCTCCGGAATATAAATCCGGCCCATGCTGGCGTCTTCTTTTATGTCGCGGATAATGTTGGTGAGTTGGAACGCCAGCCCGCAATCTTCCGCCAGAAACTCAGCTTTCTTGTCCTGATAGCCGAAGATATGGATACAAACCAGGCCGACCACAGAAGCCACGTAATAACAATATTGCTTTAAATCATCAAACGTGTTGCACAGCACAGCCGGTGACTCTGGCGAAGCCGGTGGAATATCCAGGTCCATACCGGTTCCGTAAACCAATTTCTCGAATAGGTCCTGCGGGATTTTGAACCTGTCGTTGCGCATCGCCCAGCGCCATCAGCACTGGATCATCCGTCGGCCGGCCGCTGAAAACCTGCTTGGCTGATTCCAGCCACTCGTCAAGCTTCTGGCGCTTCAGCCCGGCGTCCATCGCCGGATCATCAGCAATGTCATCGGCATGCCGCATGAAAGCGTACACAGCGCAAAGCGCGTTGCGCTTTTCAGACGGCAGAACCAGGAATCCATAGTAGAAATTCTTGGCCGAACGTCGCGCCACTCCACGGCATACTGCATAGGCATGGTTTAACTGAGAATGGCCGAGTTGAGAATGGCTCACAGTATCTTGCCCACCGCCGCGCGCGCCACCAGCCAAAGCTTACGCGGCTTTGAGATCACCGGACGTTGACGTAGAACATCGAATCCCTGGGCCTCAATAGCATTCAAAATTTCCTGGCCACCGCGGCTGAACAATTCAAGATCAATAGCAAGCTCTTTATTCACGGCCTTAATCAGCGGCAGTCCACGGTCAAACCACTCGCGCGCCCGCTGCACTTCAAACTTCATCAGATCAATGAATTGCGCGTGTGGTTCTTCGCTGCGCAATTTCCTGCTCAGAGACGCCGAAACGGCGCAGGTCTTCCAGTGGGAGATAAATGCGTCCCTTGGCATGGTCCACTGTCACGTCCTGCCAGAAGTTGGCCAGTTGAAGCGCGGTGCAGGTATAGTCGGAAAGCTTCTGGCGCTCAGCATCACTGTAGCCGCCAAGATAGAGCACAAGGTGGCCAACTGGGTTTGCCGAATACCTGCAGTACTCAAGAACATCGGCGAACGTCTCAAACCGCGTGATTGTCTGATCGCGACGAAAAGCAATCAGCAGATCGGAAAATTCATGCCTGGGGATGCCGAACTGCGTGATGGTTTCCGCCAGGGCCACAAACACCGGATGTCGCGGCGATCCTGCGTAACACGCGTTCAGTTCTGCTTCCCACTGATCAAGCAGTTCCAGCGATTGCCGCGCATCCCCAACCTCATCGCCCAAATCATCCGATATACGGCAATAGGCATAGACATTATAGAAATGCTGCTTCAATTTCGACGGAAGAAACCACGTAGCTACGGAAAAGTTCTCGTAATGGCTCTTGGCCAGCCGTTCGCAATATGCCTGCGCTTCTTTAAGCGATGGCGCCGCCTCTGGAATACGGTATGACTCCGGCAGCGCTTTCCATCCCTGCGCTGCCGTTGAAGCCGGATTGTTGATGGACGCTGACATTTCCTGTGATCGGACTGATATCCGCGGAAATCTTGTATCGAGTCGAGGAGGACATTGCACAAAGTCCGCTGGTCCCGTTTAATGCCCCGGAATAATCGCCGTCTTGATCTGGCTTCCTCGATCAATCATCTGTTGCAGCACCTGCTTCAGCTTGGAAAGCGGAGCTTCGCCCGTGACATAATCGGTGCTCTTCACGTTCTTCTCCGCGATCAGTGAGAACGCCCTGCGCACAGTTTGCGGCGTGTGATGAAAAGTTGCTTTCAAAGTTAATTCGGAATAGTGCAGCCGGTTGGTGTCCAGTTCAACCTTGGTTCCCGTAGCGCAGCCGCCAAAGAAGTTGACCACGCCGCCGCGGCGCACCATATCCACCGCCCATTGCCATGGCTGCGGACGTCCCACGGCCTCAATCACAATATCTGACCCGCGTCCCTCCGTCACATTGATCACCGCTTCCACCGGGTCTTTCACTTTGCCGATCTGTATGACTTCGTGCGCCCCAAAGTGCTTCACCGCGGTGACCTGTTCGTCACGCTTCACCACGGCGATAACCTTGCATCCTGTCAGGTTCGCCACCTGAATCAGCATCAGCCCCAGCGGGCCGGCGCCAATCACGGTCACCGTATCGCCAATATCGGCTCCGGTCTCCTGTAGTCCGCGCAATGCGCAGGCCAGTGGCTCTGTCATGGCGGCCGATTCGTAGGTTACATCGTCCGGCAGAGCCAGCATGTTGGTCTCAACAATGCGGCGCGGAATCTTGATGTACTCGGCATAAGCGCCATTGTTGAAAAGCAGGTCTTCGCACAGATTTTCCTGGTGCTTCAGGCAATAAAAACACGCTCCGCAAGGCGCCGAATTCAACGCCACCACGCGCATGCCTTTTTTGAAATCACGCACACCCGGCCCCACCTCAACAATCTGGCCGGAAAGTTCATGCCCAAACAATGCCGGTGGAACAATCATGCGCGCGTGGTATCCGCGCTGAAATACCTTCAGGTCAGTGCCGCAGGTCAAAGCCACATTCACCTTGACCAGAACTTCCCCGCGCTCCAGGGTTGGAATCGGGACCTTCTCAATTTTTATGTCCTCTTTGCCATAGAGGACGGCCGCTGTCATTTGCCCTTTCAACTTTTGCTCCATTCCATTCCCGGTTGGATCACAATCTTCATCGAATCCGGCCCCGGATGGGACGCCATGTGCAACGCTTCCACCGCCTGCGGCAGCGAAAAGCGGTGGGTAATCAATCGTGAAAAATCAATTTCGCCGCTGAAAACAAGCTTCACGTTCTGGTCCTGCAAATCCACTGACGCGCTGTAGGACCCCAGCAGGGTTTTCTCATCCATGCAAACCGCCGCGGGATCAATGGTTACTTCGCTGCGTTGCGTCTGGGCAAAAAGCATCACTCGTCCTCCCGGCCTTGCCGCATCCATCGCCGGACGAATCAGGCTGTTCCAGCCGTTGCCAGGATCACCGCGTCCGCGCCCCGGCCCTGGGTCAATTCTCTCACCCGTTCCACTGGATCGGCTTGCGATGCATTCACGTTATGCCGTAAACCGAAACTCTCGCTCATTTTAAGGCGTTGCGGATACAAATCGGAAGTTACCACCGTTGCGCCAGTCCGCCTTGCCAGCGCCGCCAGCATGATACCGATGGGCCCTTGCCCAATCACCAGCACCGTTTCTTCCGGTTGCAGCCGCAGCGACTCAATCGCTTTCAGGCATGTATTCACCGGCTCGATAAAAGACGCCTGCTCGTAAGACACGCCGTCCGGAATCTTGACCGCGCCTTTTTTCACAATCCAGTCCATCACCCGGATGTACTCGGCAAAGCCTCCGCCGCTTGGCTCAAATCCCGCTGTGGCCCCAACTTTTTTGTACACCGGACACTGGGCAAAAACTTTGTGCCGGCAGTAATAGCAATTTCCGCACGGAATGTGGTGAAACACCATCACCCGGTCGCCGAGATGAAAGTTCTCCACGCCTTCGCCCATGGCGCGACAATCTGGCCTGCCATCTCATGGCCGAAAATGCGCGGCGCTGAATGCGATCCGGTGGATATTTTCTTTAAGTCCGTGCCGCAGATCCCGCAGGTATGTATGCGGACCAGTATCTCTCCAGCGCCGATCTCAGGTACCGGAACGGTTTCCATGCGCACGTCATTCTGGCCGTGATACACGGCCGCCTGCATCTCAGTCGCGTTCGAAACGTTTCCAATCTCAATTCAGGGTTGCTGACTGTTCCCATTCACTTGTCCGGGTTTACTTCTCTGCCAACGACTCTGCTCCATTGAGTGTAACAACTTTGGCCGCATTCAAGCTGCCATTAAGGCCCTTGGCCAGCCAGTCACACAGTGCCTGGGCAGCCGCGTTGCTGTTGCGTCCCAGCATCAAAACGGTCAGCCATTGCCACGGCCGTACGCTCAACCAGCGCACAAAATTTCCCGTCTGAAACGTGCCGCGCCATCCACAAAGCGGTTCAGCGGCGGCAATGGAAAATCAAATTCGTCAGAAATAGCTTTCACGCAGCGGAACCCAAGATCATTCTCCTGCGCCACTTTTGCCACGCCAGCCGCTTCCATATCCACGATCAGAGCATGAAAACATTCCACCAGTTCGGCTTTGGATTTCTTTTCCACGATCTCAAACGTGCTTACCAGTACGCCTCCGCCAATGACTTCGCCGCCAACGTTGCAGCGATACTCAATCCCAGTGGCTGCATCCACAATCACGTTGGGCAACACCACGTTGCCTACTTTCAGGGTGCGCATCAGGGCTCCCGCCAGCCCGCGGATATCAAAATCTCCGGCTGATATTTCTTCACAACCGCGCGTGCTGTCGCTTCCGCCCGCTTGCTGCCCATGCCGCTGATCGCGGCGACGGTGTCACCGTTTTCAAAGCATTGAACATCATGCCCCTCCACAATGAGCGATGTCCGCTTCCAGCCCTTGATCTGCGAATGACGGCCTGCGAATGACCGATCAGCGGATGAAGTTCGCGCTCCATCGCCGCGATAATGGCAATCCTGCTCATGCTGTCACCGCGGACTCACTCACCACCGGCCCCGCATATCCATGCGCCTGAAACCACGCCACCGCACGTCGCAACGCCTCTTCCACCGGAAGTACCCGATAGCCAAGCTCGCGCTCTGCCTTTGCCGACGACGCAAACATCTTCTTGCGCCCCATCTTGACCGCTTCCAGGGTTGCGCGCGGCTCCTTGCCCATGACGATGCCGGTAAAGAATTGGTCGAAGGCGGCAAATCCCATCGCCACGCCATGAGGGACTTTCATGGTCGGTGAAGGCAATCCTGTGATCTCAGCCAGCTTGTCCAATATCTGTTTCAGCGTCAGGTTCTCTCCGCCAAGAATGTAGCGCTCCCCGGGACGTGCCTTTTCCATCGCCAGCACATGTCCGCGGGCCACTTCTTTCACATCGGCAAGATTCAAGCCGGTATCTACATACGCGGGAAAGTTCTTCTTGAGAAAATCCACCACGATGCGCCCGGTAGGCGTTGGCTTGATATCAAATTCGCCAATCGGCGTTGTGGGGTTCACCACCACAACATTAGCGCCATTGCGTCCCGCTTCCAGCGCGATCTGTTCGGCCATGAACTTGGATCGTTTGTAGTGACCCACCATATCCGCCAGAGAGACTGGCGTTTCTTCATTCACGATTTCGCCGGTCTGCTTAAATCCCATCGTCGCCACGGAGCTGCAATAGATGACGCGCCGCACACCACTTTCCTGGGCTGCCGGATGATGGCCCGCGTTCCTTCCACGTTGGCCTGGTACATCTCTTCAGGGTTGCGAACCCACAGGCGATAATCTGCCGCCACGTGAAACACAAAATCGCATCCGCTCATAGCGGTCTTCAGGGACTCAGGCTTTCGCAGATCGCCCACAGTGACTTCGGCGGGCAGATCCGCAATGTTGTCAGTGCGACTGGTTGAGCGAACCAGCAGGCGTAGATCAGCGCCCTGCGCAGCCAGCGCGCGCGCGACATGGCTGCCAACAAATCCCGTTGCTCCTGTGACGAATGCTTTCATGTCAGATTGTTTTCAATCCAGTTGAAAAGATCGCTTTCGCTGATTTCCCGGCGCAGTTCCGTAAAAAATCCGAGTCGCTTCTGTGGTTGCTCTAGTGAAGCCATTCTTGCCAGAAAGACGCCGACGCGATGAAAGCTGCTCTTTTATTCCGTCTACAAATGGATGATTTCTGACAATGCAAAAGCGTAACTTGCAGCTAGTTTCGCAAGAGAGTTGACCCTTAATAGGCAATCAGATTTCGTGGCTGGCAAAGCCGAGTCCATCAATTCTTCGTCCGAATCCTTCAAGTCCGCTTGTCGGCAATTGCAGAGCTGTAGCAGAAGCAATGACGTCTTGTTACCCACTGCGGCTCTTCATTTAGCGAGTGCACGGAGTGTTTCCCGGTACTCTGCTCATGATTTCCTGGCCGAGCTTAAACTGTCGTTCTACCTCGATCATTGTGCACGATGAGATACCGTGCGTGTTTCAAGCCAGCAGGCTATCGCCCTTCAACCTTTAGCCGTCGAGCATCTCTGCGGGATAACAACCCCGGTTGAGTCTCCGATTGATGTCAGCTTGAGAACGCCATTCTTACTCCAGCGCTTCCGGTTTGATCTGGATGTCCTTCTCGCCTGCGGCTTTCTTTTCCCAGTATTTCTTTACCCAGGCTTCAAAGCTCTTGCCGGCGGCGGTATCGCGTCCAGTGAACGCCAGCGCGGCAATATCCGCATATGGAATCGCAAGTTTTTCGCCGGAATCTTTCGGATAAAGACGGACAATGGAATCGCTCAAAGTCTTTCCTGAGCGGCGATCGAAAATGTAGCCCTCTACTTTGCTGCCATCTTTGCGCGTGATGGTCACGTCGCCGCGATAATCAAATGCTTTTTCCAATGCCTGGCGAACTTCTTCTTCGCCGGCCAGCTCAGGAATCCAGCCTTCCAGCTTTTCCTTGGCGAAAGCCGGGGACTACCTCCAGCAGATCAGTCTTGGCCACATCGGCTCTTGGGGACAGCGGCTGGCTCATGCCCGGGTCTCCTCAAGCTCATTCGAGCTTTCCTTAATCTGGACCAGAGGGTTGTAGCTGTGTACGGGCTGGGTTTTTTCTTCCAGCAGCCGCAACGCCGCTTGATCTTTGTGGCTGGTAAACAGCGTAGCTTTGACCATGGCGGCAAATCCGCGCAGAGAGCCGAAGCCATCGTCAACCGCGGATGCCTCATAGCCGCTATGCACCATGCAGTTCGCGCATTTCGGATTGCCGGATTCGGTACCGTACTCATTCCACGCCGTAGCTTCCATCAGTTCGGCGAAAGTATCAGCATAGCCGTCCTGCAAAAGGTAGCAGGGCTTCTGCCAGCCAAAGATGTTGTACGTCGGCATGCCCCAGGGCGTGCATTTGTATTCCCGCTTGCCCATCAGGTATTCCAGGAACAGGGTGGACTGGTTAAACTGCCAGCTCTTCTTGCGATTGGAAAGAATGGCCCGAAACAGCCGCTTGGTGCGCGCCTTGCCCAGAAAGTGTTTCTGGTCCGGCGCCTTGTCATAGGAGTAACCGGGAGAAAGCATCATGCCTTCCACGCCCAGCTCCATCATCTGATCAAAGTGCTCGCGGACGCTGTTGGGATCGGCGCCGTCAAAGAGCGTGGTGTTGGTGGTCACGCGGAAGCCGCGCTTCAGGGCTTCTTTCATGCCCGCGATGGCCAGGTCATATCCGCCTTCGCGGCATACGGAAAAATCGTGGTGCTCGCGCTCGCCATCCACATGGACGGAAAACGTGAGGTACTTGCTCGGCGTGAACAGGTCCAGCTTTTCTTTCAGCAGCAGCGCATTGGTGCACAGATAGATATATTTCTTGCGCGCCACCAGGCCTTTCACGATTTCAGCGATCTGCGAGTGCATCAGCGGCTCACCGCCCGGGATACTCACCATGGGCGCGCCACACTCTTCCACCGCCTTAAAGCATTCTTCCGGCGAGAGCTCTTTCTTCAGGATGTGGGCCGGATACTGGATCTTTCCGCATCCAGCGCAGGCCAGGTTACAGCGGAACAACGGCTCCAACATCAGGACCAGCGGATAACGCTTGCGGCCCGCGAGCTTTTGCTTCACTACATAACTCGCTACCGTCCACATCTGGGAAATTGGTACTGGCAAATCGATCTCCTTGAGAATCGATGAAACCTAAGTTATCAAAACTGATTCAGCCTCTGGCATAACCGACTTCTTCCCGGTTCAACGCCGAGAATTCCCGGTTATAAGCAGAAAGCGCGATCAGCGGGAAGTAATTGCGATACAGGTGGTAGGCCAGATAAAACACCCGCGGGAATCCTGTTCCCGTGTACTGGTCTTCCGGCCATGATCCATCCGCCTGCTGCGTCTCCATCAGATACAAAATTCCGCGCTGCACGGAATCGCTGCGCGTATCCCCGGCGGCCAGCAAGCCCATCACTGCCCAGGCCGTCTGCGAAGGCGTAGCTCGGGCCGATACCGCGCGTTGTGGGATCGTCATACGATCCGCAGGTTTCGCCCCAGCCACCGTCTGGCGTTCTGCACCATGCGCATCCACTCAGCGCCCTGCTGAATATACGGCTCGTGATTATCCACGCCCATGGCCTGCAATCCGCGCAGCACCAGCATGGTGCCGTAGATGTAATTCACGCCCCAGCGGCCAAACCATGATCCATCCGGCTCCTGCTCGCTCAGGATGAACTTGATGGCCTTCTTCACCCGCGGATCATCTTTGGTTACGCCGTAGATGGCCAGCATCTCCAGCACGCGGCCGGTAATGTCCACCGTCGGCGGGTCCAGCATGGCGTTGTGATCGGCAAACGGAATGTGCTCAAACACCATGCGCGTATTGTCTTTATCGAATGAAGCCCAGCCGCCGTTTTTGCACTGCATGGCGAAGATCCAGTCAATCGCGCTGCGGCACACTTCATGCTGGTAGCGTTCGCGTGGATTGTCCACCTTCTCCAGGCCGAGCAGCACCATGGCTGAATCGTCCACGTCCGGGTAAAACTCGTTATTGAACTCAAAGTACCATCCGCCCGGCTGGCAGTTTTTCACCTTCACTGCCCAGTCGCCTTTGGCGCGGACTTCCTTGCTCAAAATCCAATCCGCTGCTTTCACCATGCGCGGATCTTTCTTCGCGATGCCGGATTCACCCAGGGCAAACATGGCATACGCCGTGTCCCACACCGGAGACATGCAGGGCTGCATGCGGAACGTCGGTTCGGAATGATCGGCAACGCCGGGCTCGTCAATGCCCAGCTTTTCGAATTCATCCAGCGCGCGGATCACCTGCGGATCGTCATTGGAATATCCCAGGCACTTCAGTGCGATGATGGAATTCAAAATTCCGGGATAGATCGCGCCCAGCCCGTCTGATTTTTCAAACCGCTCCAGCATCCACTTCTCTGCCCGGCGCAATGCCAGCGTCCGCAGCGGACGGATATGGAACCTTTCGCAGAAGTGAACAATCTGGTTGGCCACCAGGAAGAAGTTCCGCCATGAAACTAGCTTTCGGCGACCACTTCAGATGCAAGATGCCGGCCATGTCTTCCGCCCACGAACAACTCATCAATGCACATCTCCGCCGGCAGTTTCTTCAGCGGCTTCTTGGCATAGCAAATCGAGAGCGGAACCAGAATGGCCCGCGACCATGATGAAATTTCGTAGATGTTGAACCAGAACCAGGTTGGGAACGTCATGATCTCCGGCGGAATAGCCGGCACCGCGTCCCAGTCATACTGGCCCAGAAAACAAAGATAGAGCTTGGTAAAGGTATTGCACTCGGTCACGCCGCCGAGTTCAAGAATCTTGTGGCGGGCCCGCTCCAGCGCCGGTTCGTCCGCCGAATGGCCCATGATCTTCAGGGCAAAATATGCTTTCACTGAGGCGCTGATATTGGAAGGGCCACCGGCATAAATGGGCCAGCCACCATCTTCATTCTGATGGCGCAGGATCTCCGGCACCGCGCGCTCCATGCGCTCCCGGATTGCCGGTTCCCAGCAGGGTGTGTATGGCAATGTAATCGGATTCCAGCGTGGTATCGGCTTCCAGTTCACCGCACCAGTAACCGTCACTGTGCTGCTGGGAGAAAAGGTAGTCGCGCGCCTTTTCCACGCCGCGGGAAACGCGGCCCAGCATGTCATCGATCTTCCCAAAAAGCATCTGCGCGGGATGCCCGTCAAACGTCGAACTCATAGGCTAGTCCCCATTCACGGCAGGAGCTGCCGCAATTGCCTCCACGATTTCAGGCGGAAGTCCAAACCGTACATTCTCCGGCATGACCTCCACCTCGCGGATATTCACGAACCCTTTGTCCTTCAGGAACTCCACTGCCTGCTCCACCAGTACTTCCGGAGCAGAAGCACCTGCCGTCAGCGCCACGGTCTTCACATCCACCAGCCACTCCGGCTTAATGTCGCCCGCGGTATCGATCAGGTAGGAAGGTGTTCCCAGGTTGGTGGAAACTTCCACCAGCCGGTTCGAGTTGGAACTGTTCTCTGATCCCACCACCAGCAGCAGGTCTGCCTGGTCAGCCACATCTTTCACCGCCGTCTGGCGGTTCTGCGTGGCATAGCAGATGTCCTGGGCATGGGGACCTTCAATCAGAGGGAATTTCTTGCGCAACGCGGCAATCACGTCCTGGGTTTCATCCAGGCTGAGCGTGGTCTGCGTGATGTAGGCAATGCGGGTAGGATCCGGCACTTCCAGGTCGGTCACTTCTTCGGCCGTTCCCACCACCTGGGTCACATCAGGAGCTTCGCCCAGAGTACCAATCACTTCATCGTGATCATGGTGGCCGATCAGAATGATGCTGTAGCCGCCACGAGCGTACTTCACCGCTTCCACGTGGACCTTGGTCACCAGCGGGCAGGTCGCATCAACCACCTTCAGGTCGCGCAGCTTGCTGGCTTCGCGAACGCTGGGTGAAACGCCGTGAGCAGAATAGATCAGCCGTTGGCCGTCCGGCACCTCATAAACTTCATCAACAAAGATGGCGCCTTTGGCCTTCAGCTCTTCCACCACATAGCGGTTGTGAACAATCTCTTTACGGACATAGATTGGCGGCCCAAAGGCGTCCAGCGCAATGCGGACAATATCAATGGCGCGAACCACTCCGGCGCAGAAACCACGAGGCTTAAGCAGCAGTAAAGTCTTAGATTCTTGTGCAGTCATGTGATCTGATTATTATACCCTTTTAGACGGCTTTCCCAGCTATAAG
The DNA here is from genome assembly GCA_963824835.1 of Terriglobia bacterium. Classification (GTDB taxonomy): domain Bacteria; phylum Acidobacteriota; class Terriglobia; order Terriglobales; family Acidobacteriaceae; genus Angelobacter. The sequence goes on from CAWGRA010000039.1 coordinate 21,589, forward strand.
GTTAACCGTTTATCGCCATTCTGATTCGACGCCAACTCATTGAAAGAGCGGTATTTAGCATCCTCAGGCGAGGATCAGGGGGCGAATGGAGAGCAATTAACGCTGAGCAGGAACTCTGGTGAGCTCAGGCCTGCGGTCTTACTTCACTTTCGATCTGGGCCAGGGCTTCATCCTCAATCGCCTCAAGATCGTATGCAGTTTGAAGATTAAGCCAAAAACGAGGAGTGGTATTGAAGTACCGTCCAAGCCGAATTGCCGTATCGGCCGTGATGGCCCTGTCTACCGTTGACGATCTCTCCGACCGAGTAGCGGGCACATGGAAAGCCATACCGCCAAGCCGGTGTGCGGAAGCCGAGCGGCTTCATGTAGTCTTCCAGCAGAATCTCTCCGGGATGAATCGGGGGCAGCTTCGGGTGCTTTTTCGACTTGGGCAATGTTACTTTCACGAATGTCTCAGTATTAGAGATTGTCGACTACCACGAGCTAAGCTTGGATTGGGTCGCATGCCCTCAGAAGTCACGCAAAGCGGCTCACTGCCAGGGCAATCGGCAACCCCACCAGCACCGTGTGACCAATAGGGCCTGTAATAATTTACGCCGCATTCCACACTGGCCAGCGATGGATGGCCGAAAGCGGAAGCACCACAAAAGTCATCACCAGCCAGACGAACTCACCATAAAGCAGCCCGGCAATCACCGGACTCTGCGGTCAGGAATGTCGATCCTTCTGCTCGCGACGTAGTAAGATCGCCGCCCAGGAAAACGCGATAAAGAAATGTAAAAAAGCCCCAAGAATGGCTGTCTTCGTTCCCCCCTGATAAGCAGCTTTCCCCAGCAACCCTGACGCCACCGACTGCAAAACCTGTACGGGCTTGATCCCGATTGCAAATGAAAGGCGATCATCGCCTGCGTGATATCAAAGACCCCGCAAGCCAGCCCGCCCCAGAAAATGGCAAGGAAGGCGCTGGATGGATTGGAGGACATTGGATTCATAAGCTTTAGGATCTGTCCATGTAGAACCGTAGAAAGACAATCATCCAAACTCCAACGTGAGCAAGAAAGCACTTGATCCGCGTTCATCCGCGCAATCCGCGGTAAAGCTTTACCCGTTCGCCTTGATCAACTGCTCCGCATGCTGGCGTGACGTCTCCGTCAACTCCGCGCCGCTCAACATGCGCGCAACTTCTTCGGTCCGCTCCTGCGTCGCCAGCGGCCCGCACCACAGTCTTCGCCCGTCCGGCGGCTTCGCGCTTCTCGATCAGGTAATGATGATCGGCAAAGCTCGCGATCTGCGGAAGATGGGTAATGCACAACACCTGATTGGCCCTCGCCAGCTGCTTCAGCTTCTTGCCTACTGCCTCAGCCGCGCGACCGCCAATGCCGGTATCAATTTCGTCAAAGACTAACGTCCGCTGCACATGCGACTTCGTCTTCTTTCCCGTCTCAATGGTCGCCTTCAGCGCCAGCATCACGCGTGAAAGCTCGCCGCCGGAAGCAATCTTATCCACCGGACGCAACGGCTCACCCGGATTCGGCGAAATCAGATAGACAACCGTATCAAAGCCGCTGGCAGTCCAGTTCTCCTGATCATCCGCGCCGGAGACTTCCACCTTGAACTGCGCTTTCATGGCCAGCTGGTTGATCTCGGCTTCCACCAGCTTCTGCAACTCTTTGGCTGCCGAGTACCGCCTCTTCGATGTCGCCTGCGCCACCTGAAGATAAGCCGTGGCCGCAACGTCCTGCTGCTTCTTCAAATCGCGCAACAGCTCTTCGCGATTCTCCATCTCATTCAGCTTGCGCGCCACTTCTTCGCCATACGCGATGATCTCGTCCACGCTGCTGCCATACTTGCGCTTCAGGCGGTCAATCAATGCCAGCCGGTCTTCCACCTCCGCCAGCCGCTCCGGCGAAGCATCAATGCTGTCAGCATAGTCGCGCGCCACCGCGCTCACGTCTTCAATGGCCGCGCGCGCGCTCAACAGCGATGTCAACGATTCCTGAAATTTCGGATCGAACTTGGCCAGGTCTTCCACATGCTTGCGCGCCGCCGAAAGCTGCGCGATCACCGAACCGTCCGCCTCATAGAGAAGTTCATGCGCGGCCATGGCGCTGCTGAAGAGCTTTTCCGCGTTGGCCAGCACGCGCTTATCGGTCTCAAGCTTCTGGTCTTCGCCGGGCTGAAGATTGGCTTCAGAAATCTCCTTGTTCTGGAAACTCCACAGGTCGGCCATGCGCAGCCGGTCCTGCTCATCGCGCTCAAATTCGGCAATGCGGTCACGCACGCCGGCCCATGCCGCATACTTCTCGCCCAATTCATGCAGATCGTTGCCCGCATACGCGTCCAGCAGGTTCAGCCGTGCTGGAGCGTCAAAGGCGAGAATGGTTTCGTTCTGCGCGTGAATTGACGCCAGCGCCGGAGCAAGCTGCCGCAGCAGGGCCACGGTTGCCGGCTGATTATTGACGAAGACGCGTCCCTTGCCGCCGGCGGCAATCTCGCGCTTTACGATGATGTGTCCGTCTTCCGGCTCGATCCCATTTTCTTCCAGGATCTTCTTCAGCGACTTCTCTTCTGACTCAAACACGCCGCTGACCACGGCCTTCTCCGCGCCATGCCGCACCATTTCTGAGGAAGCCTTGTCGCCCAGCAGCAGTGAAAGCGCGTCGATAAGAATGGATTTCCCGGCGCCGGTTTCGCCGGTCAGCAGGTTCAGTCCCGGGGCAAACTCCACCGTCAGGCTGTCAATCACCGCATAATTTTCCACGCGCAGTTCCAGCAGCACCATGCCCTCGCATCGCAGAAGAATGAGCGCAGTCTAACAGAGATTCAGATCGCGGGTCATGCGCCGACTAAAATCTCAGTCAGAGTGAAGTGTGACCACTCAGTTTACCGCCACCATGACTGCCAATGTAATAGCCAAGCAGAACAATGGCGCAAGTAATCCGAAACAGCGGGCGGATCACTCTGGGGATCATCGGCTTGCCGTTGCACAATCGGCAGGTTAATCAGAGCGCTGGTCACCGAGGTAAGAACAGTCGCCACTACCCGCCATCGCGGGGACAATGCTGCCATGTTTGACCAGGTTTCCCGCAGCCGCCGTGGTGCTGGCGCTGCTCACCAGGCCGCCAATGGCGCTGACCAATAGAAATCCAAATTGCCCAAAATATCTCTGAGCCAGGGTTCCGGCGGCGCCAATCGCCAGCAGGAACAAGCCGAAGGTTAAAACACGACCCAGACGAAACAGGCGATCCGAGCTGTAAGCTGGTGTGGTTTTACCGCTTTCGTGATCACCGCGATAACGAAAGGCAAACAGCGCAGCCACCAGGCTCATGAGGCCAAGCGGAATCGCCGCCGTGCTGCAGGGCGGCTCGGGCAAAAAATGCCAGCAATAGCAGATTGCGGCCAAACATTGCCACCACTGTCAGCAGCATCACTCCCACGGCCATACCCTGTAGTTCTGGCTGGCTGCGCAGCCATGCTGAAAGCTCAGCCGCCGTTGCCGTGCTGTTGACCAGCCCGCCAAGGATCGCGCTGTAATACAGGCCGCGTGCGCTGTACATTTTCAGCAGCACATAGTTCACAAAGCCAAGCAGCGCAACAATCACAATGGTGATCCATGCCTGCTTGGGGTTGACCAGATGCCAGGGATCGATGAAGCCTTCAGGCAGGATTGGATAGATCACCAGCCCCAGCAGACCAAGCAGCACCGCGCTGCGTATCTCTTCCGGCTTTAAGCCGCCGGCGAAGCGATGCAGTTCGGTCTTCCAGGCTAGCAGCATCGTCATCACAATGGCCGCCGCAAATGGAGTGAATAAATGCCCTTCGCCCACCAGCATTCCGAGAACAAGGGTTACCAGGAGCGCCGTAGAGGTGGTGATTTCCAAAGAACCGTCGGCACGGATGCTGCGCCAGTTTACAAAGGCCACCAGGACCAGTGTGGAAAGCAATGCCGCGATGGAAAATTGCGTGCCCAGCAGCATGGTAAGCATGCCCAGCATGGAGGTGAGAGCAAAAGTGCGAACACCAATATCTTTGTTCGCCCACTCGCGCTCAAGCCCCACCAGCATGCCGAGACTTACGGCAACTGCCAGTTTCTGTGCAATCTCGCCGGGAGGAAAATGTTCCACCATACTGGTTTTACATTTTCGCACGCTGTTCAGTTTTTCCAGGCACACTAAAAAAGGGACGCCAAAGCGTCCCCAAATGAGTGGCTTCCTGAATCCTTATGAGATGGTGCGGTTCTGATCTTCAGCGCGCCGCAGCGCCCGCTGACACGCTGTGCGGTATATGCTGCTCCAATACCTCGCGTGTGCGGCCGAGCGCAGCGTTCAAAGAGTGCTTCGGCACTGCGGTCACCAGCGGCCGTAAAAGCCAGCCGAGACCGGTGGGGATATCACGGGTAAGAGATAAAGCCTCACACTGTATGTAAACCCCGCCGTCTTTCTCCTCGAAGCGCCAATAGGTATTGAGTCGCCAAGATAACCGCTGCCCTGGCCGGGAGGATATTCCGGCCCATCCGGATGCGACGCATCTTTCACTTCCGTGATGCGTGTGCTGATGGAATTGGAAAACATTTCATTCGGCGCTACTCGTCCCCAGCGCACGTCATAGTTGGTATTGAAAACGACGGTTGTAAATTTCTTTTCGTAGAGCCGCAGGAATATCTTGAAGTCGTCGCCCTCGCGCGACACCAGCTTGGATGCAATCACCTCTGGCCGGTACAGATCAGAACGGTGGTCATAATCCTGCACCACGGGCAGGGTCTGTTGCAGTGTTACGCCCGGAACAAATACCAGCCCGACCCAGTGATGCAGCATTCCGTCGGGCACGTCGCCATCAAGACCTGGCGCCTGGGTTTTGAGCCGCTCCACCAGAATTTCGCCCTGTTTGAGCCGATCATACGAGTTCTTCATTTCCTGTTGAGGCAAGGCGTCCACATAAAGGAACGCGCCGCCAGGCTTCAATTCGTTGTTGAAACGGGCCTCGGTGGCCGAAACATAGCGATCAAAGGCGGTGGCGGTTTTCTCTTTCAGGTCAGCCGCAAATGCATTTGCATAGCAGCCACATAGCAGAACAATTGCCGCAATACACCGGTTCTTAAAGATGGCAAGGGACATATAGATTAAGAATGATCTTTAACCCAAAAATTGCAATAAAGTCACGTTCGTTGGATGCAACCCAGTATACGATCCTCTTGCTTTTCCTGTCCCATAACCTTTGTCTCCGGGCATACCAACTCGCTGATACCATAGCGTCGCATGCTGCTCGTGGCTAAATTTCTTTCGCTTGCTTTCAGCGCTCTTCTGCCGCTCATCAACCCGGTTGGCTCCGCACTGGTTTTCTTTGGCATGATCGGGCCGGCGCCTTCTGAGGTCTATCACCGGCTGGCGCGCAAGATCGCTTTCACCACCGTCATCTTTCTGGTTATCGTGGACGTGTTGGGCGCGGCGGTATTGACCTTCTTCAGCATCTCGCTTCCCGTGGTGCAACTTGCAGGCGGCCTGGTAGTGGTGGCGATTGGCTGGAAACTTCTCAACGAAGAGCGCGAGCAATCGCGCGAAAATATGGTTTCCCCCAACTATGATTCGCGTTCTCTCGACGAAAAAGTTTTCTATCCCTTCACGTTTCCTATCACCGCTGGGCCAGGAACACTCGCAGTCACGCTCACGCTGAGCGCGCACGCCACCCAGAAGACGCTCTTCTCCACTACGCTGGCCCACGGCGGGATTCTTGCCGCCATTATCCTGAACTGCATCGGCGTCTATTTCAGCTATGCCTACGCGCCCCGCCTCACGGCCCGCATTTCCCGCCAGACCATCCACGGCATTCTGCGCGTGATCGCCTTCATTCTGCTCTGCATTGGAGCGCAGATCGCCTGGAATGGCGTGCAGCTACTGGTACTCGGCCTTGGCCGGCATTAGCCAAACCTTTGCGCCTGCTTGAACAAGGCTCTAGTGCCGCAAAAGCCGGCCCGCAGCGTCAACATGCGGCCTGGCCGGTGCATCTCAATTTGACAATGGGTGATGGGGCAGGTTTTTACCGTTTCCCTGCTGTGAGTCCTGCCGAAGCAGAACGGTGTCAGGCAGACTACATCACCCTTTGCTCTTCTGTTTTTTCGCCGGCTTGGCCTGGCCGCGATTGAGTTTGTTGTAATCCACCATGGTGGTTCGCAAACCGAACGTGGCTGTGGTCTTGCTGTATCCCGCCATGAGCTGTTCCTTGTAGTGCCCCAGGTCGAAATCAAACGGATCCCGCGGGTCCGGATCAACCAGCAGCAGGTCCGTGTCATGCATGGTTAGCTTCCCGAACTGCAAGCGGTTTCCGTGATACCACATATAATTCTGCGCCGGGACTTTGGCCCACTTGTATTGCTGCGGCGATCCAAATGTTAAAACAATGTTGCCGCCCGTGAGCGCAATCGCGGTCAGGTGTCCCTGAATCTTCGGCGGCGGGAAAACCTGTTCAGGATCGATGATCAGATCGTCCTTTTCTGCTTTCACGCCGTTCACCTTCCCGTTCTTGATCAGGTCGGCGATCTCCACGCCAAACAGATCCATCAAGCCTTTCGCGGGCAGATGCAGTGCCCGGATCTTTTCCGCATGCAGCTTGATCTTGCCATCCTGTGTCACGCTGACACTGCTATCGGTTTCAAAGCTGATATCGCCTTTGTTGTGCAGTTTGCCTTTAACCTTCATCAGGTTGTTTTCCAGCGTAATGGATACATCCTTGATAGGCGAGTCCTTGCCGGAGAATACATATTGGTTGAGCACGCTTGCCATGGATTGCGGAGAGATGGCCATCTCCGCCGCTTCCAGGCGCAGCCCGAAAGAATTCTTGTCGTCAAAGACCGGAATGCCGTCTGGTTTCGTAGGCACCAGTTCTCCACCCACCCGGCGAAGGTGCACCACCGCATTATCCCCAACGTGATACATCACGTTGTTCATCTGCACCTGGACCGCTCGATCTGTCGCTTCCGTTTTCGACGCCTGTTGCGCGCTCATCATGGAGCAGAAAAGCACAATTGTGATCGCGGAAAAAAAGATAGCCATCAGTTTCTGGTGGCAGAAATGGCTTGTCAGGTTGTGGGTGCGTATCGTGTTTAGATCAGGCATGAGTGTCTCTGGTTAGAGCCAGAAACACTCACCCGGGTGGCCTGCGCCGTTATTCATATCGCAGCGCGACAATCGGATTCACGGATGACGCGCGCCTGGCCGGGATGGCCGTCGCCAACAACGTGACAACACTGACCCCAACCAATGCGACAAGAAAAGCCAGCGGATCGAAAGGCGAGAGGTTGAACAGCATGGACCGCAGCAGGCGTGAACATGCCATCGCCACGGGCAGCCCCACCACAATTCCTGCCGCGCAAACCGTCAGGCTTTCCCGCAGGACCATCCACAACACCTGGCCCCGTTGCGCTCCCAGGGCCATGCGCACGCCGATCTCCGGGGTGCGGCGGCTCACGCGATATGCCATGGTCCCGTAAAGACCGGTTGCCACCAGCAACGCCGCCAGCAGCCCAAAGAAGATCGCGAGGCGCGCAAACATCCGCTCGTCAGTGAATGTTTTGTCGAACTGGTCCTGGAGTTCGATGGGCTGAAGCAGTGACAGGTCAGGCCCAAACTCCTGGACCGCTCTGCGTACATCCGGCAACATGGAAGTTGGCGCGGCCATGCACCCGCAATGCAAATTGGGTGGTGGAAATGCCTGAATCTTGCGTAAACGGAAAATACGCCATCGGCCGGGCTTTCTCACGAACGCTGGTGTAGCGGCTGTCCGCCACCACGCCGATAATGGCATATTCCTTCTCTTCAGCAGGGTTACCCAGCCGCCTGATGTGATGGCCGAGTTTATTCGCGTCCTTCACATACTTCTCTGCGAACGTCTGGTTCACAATCGCGACCTTCGGCGCGGCGGCGGTATCTGCGTCAGTAAAATCGCGCCCCAGCAGCATGGGAACTTGCAGAACATGAAAAAAATCCGCTCCCACGCCGTTCCAGCGCATGTCCGCAAACTTTTTGCCCGTCGGAACAACACCATCCACAAACACGCTGGTGTTATTGCTCCATCCGCTGCCCGGCCGGTTGCCCATGAGCGTGGCGGATTCAACGCCCGGCAGCGTGCGTAATCTGTTCTGGACCTGGGTAAAAAACTGCACGGCTTCGGCATCGCTGCGGATCGTTGCCGGCGGAGCTATACCGAACACCAGCAGCCCTCTCGCTTGCAGGCCAAGGTTGGCGTTCTCCAGGTTCTCCAGCGTCCGCACCAATAATCCGGCGCCTGCCAGCAGCATCAGGCACAAGGAAATCTGCATTGCCACCACCAACTGACCCGCGCGGAGCTTCTTTTTACTTTGCTGCGATGACAAGGCTCCCGTGGTCAGTGCTCCGGCAGTTGCCGTCCGCACTGCGCTACGCAACGGTGCGATTCCAAAAATAAGGGTTGCCATTGCACACAGGACGAGAGCAAACACCAGCACACGCCAATCCGGTGACAGGCTCACGTCCATGGATGACCATGTTGCCAATGCGCGTGTTGCCAGAATTGCGAAGCCCCAACCCAGCAGACCACCCGCTGTAACCAGCAGAAGGCTCTCAGTCAATAACTGGCGGAAGATGATGCCCTTGTCTGGCGCCCAGCGCCATACGAACGCTGAATTCGCGCTCACGGCCGGCATTGCGTGCCACCAGCAGCATGGCCACGTTGCCGCATGCAATCACCAGAACCAGGCCCACCATGACCATGAGCGCGGTGAGCGGCTCTTTGTAGTTATCATTTATGCCTTCCACGCCGCGGGCAGGCGTGAGATGAAGATCACTGCCGCGGTCGCCCGGTTTAGGCTGGCCCAGACTGTCAACAATCGCCTGCTTGTACACCGGCTTGAGTTGGGCCTCTGCTCTCTCCAGTGTCACCCCCGGCCGCAATCGTCCTACCGTCATCAGGAAAAACCAGTCAGGGCTGTCATACATTCCATGCTTCTCCTGGGCAGACCGGCTCCAGGGTTTGAGTTGCGGATCAATCTGGAACGGTATCCAGATATCAGTGGCTTTGTCGCGCTCCGTCCCAATGAAATCGGGTGCAGCCACCCCTGCCACGGTAAAAGGCACGCCCTTGATGAAAATCGTCCGGCCAAGTGCGGACGGGTTGCGGCCGAAGCGGCTGGTCCAATATCCGTAGCTCAGGACGGCCAATTGTGTGTGGTGGTTTTCGTCATCCATCTCAAAGCCGCGCCCACGGGCGATCCTGCACGCCGAGTCCGGAAAAGAAGTTGCCGCTCACTTCGTCCACGGCCGCCTCTTCCGCTTCATGGCCAATCCGCACGGCAATTTTCGGAATACCGAGCGGCACAAACGCGACCAGATCAGAGAACACGTTGCTCTGTTTGCGCAGGCTCGCGACCACAGGTTCAGACAGAGACGTATCGTCATAGCCGGTCTGGCTGCTGTTCTCCGGCTGGTCAGTGTAATGAAGCAAAACCAGCTGTTGCGGATTGGGTACGGGAAGGTAGCGCAACATCACGGCATTCATCACGCTGAACACAGCAGCATTGGCGCCAATACCCAGCGCCAGCGTCAGGACCGCGACCACGGCAAAGCCAGGTGTTCTCCGCAATTGGCGAACGGCAAACTTTAGGTCTTGAGCAACTCCGGCCAAGGATTGGATCAGCATCATGAACGCACCTCCCGCGATACCAGAGATATATACCGGGCAAATTGGAAAAGGTAACCTGGCCAGGTTGAACAAACTTCTGAAAAGAAACGGCGTGCATCACGGCTTTCGAAATCCACAGGACTCACAAAGGCCAGGAAAGTCTCCGAGTGTGGTATTCTAGATGGGTATTAAAACAGTCCTTATAACTCCGGAGAGGGGTACTACCCCGAGTTCACAACCAGGCGGCAGCATGCCGCCTTTAATTTTGAACCGGATGGGACGAATGCATTCTTAAAGATTCAACCCGAAAAGGCGGTCATGTAACCGCTTTTTCTTCCAAGGGAGGTACTACATGGCTGGAAGCTCAAGAACTACCGCCGCCAAGAGACAGAAAGAACGCGCCCGACAGGAAAAGCGCGTGGAAAAAGCCCAAAAGAAGGCCCAACGCAAGCAAATGGACCAGGAACAGCCCGCCGCTGAACGGCCGGCAGAGCTAACCATTAAATTGGACGAAGAAGGTCAGCCGGAGGGGTTCAACTTCCACGACTTTTAGAACGCTGGTTGCTGCTAGAACGTTGGTTTGCCGGCATTGCCAAAACAGCAGCGTTGAATTCAATCGCACCGCAATTCGGGGCAAAAAATGGCCCCTGAGCGGTGCGATTTTGTTTGTCCAGAATTTTTCAGAAACCCACGAGGCCGGCTTCGGTAATGAAAGTTGCCGGGTTATGAGAGTGAGGCAGCGGCGGTGGCAAGGGCCTCAGCACGCGCACTTTCAGGCGTCTCAGCGGCGGTGCCAACGTTGTTCATCATATCTTCCTGCGATTCCTTTGAACCTCTAAGAGCGACCAGTGAGTTGTTGATGCTTTGCGATGTGGAAATACCATCGCGATGCATCTTTCTGGCTGAGGCCGCTAGCATACGGCAAAGGAGGAAACGGTTGGGGATCCGCGTTGAAACGTTAAAAACCAGACCAGAGCGCATTGAAACACCTCGTCAAGCTTGACTGCGGCAGTCTTCAGAAGGCGCATAGGATAGTTTTTGGTATGGATAGAGGGGCATCGGACAGGCGGACGTTATTCATCATCTTGCCTGCGATTTGCTGGAACGGCTGAGAGCAACGAATGAGTTATTTTAATGATCTCTGCGATGTGGAGATACCATCGCGATGACGTTTGCTGGCGGACGCCGCTAACATACGGCAAAGAAGGAAACGAATTGGTAATCCTTGTGAAGAAACGTTGAAAACTAAACCAGAGCGCATTTGAAACACCTCGTCAGAGCTTGACTTCGGCAGTTCTTCAGAAAGGCGCCGTGGGATAATGTCTTGGAGGAGAGCCATAACGATCATACGCTCTTTTGGCCTTAACACCGCGCACTCGCACGTAGATTTACGTGGAAATAAAAACTAAAAGGTCCGCAGCTTTGGGACATGTGCCTTGCGGCACGGCTCCCAAGATCGCGGACCTTTGATTTTCCTTATACGTGGCGCTGTAAGACTTCGCCAGGCAAGCGCATTGTCTTGGAACCGGGTTTCACCGGCACCGGCACAAAAGTGGAAACGTCGATCGGCTTCACTCGTTCTTCGCGTTGCAGATCAGATTCCGCGCGAACACGCTTGATCTTGAGTTGCAGATTGCGTTCCAGTGAGTTCAAGTCCGAGCGCTCCAGCGGAGTGAAGAATGTGACGGCGCTGCCCAGCAATCCCGCGCGGCCAGTACGGCCTACACGATGGATGAAGTCTTCGGCAATCGCCGGCAGATCATAATTGATGACCTGCGCGATGTTGTCCACGTGGATGCCACGCGAAGCAACATCAGTCGCGATCAGAATTTTTGATTTGCCCTGCTGAAATGAGGTGAGTGCGTTGGTTCGCTGGGCCTGCGTGCGGTCACCATGAATCACGCTCACGTTCATTCCACCCTGTTTCAGCTTTTGCGCCAGCCGCTCAGTGGAACGCTTGGTGCGAACGAAAACCAGGCTGCTGCCATCCTGCTCTTCCAGCAACCGGCGCAGCAAGGAGAGCTTCTGGTCGGCGGCCACTTCGTAAGCCATGAGTTCCACGCTGGACTGAGGCTTTGCGCGTGGATCCAAATGACAGGCGTACAGGATTCTTCACGTAATCTTCCACCAGATGTGCCACGGCGGGATCCAGCGTTGCCGAAAAACACATGGTCTGGCGCGTGCGCGGAAGTTGCGCCACAATCCGCCGGATGGCGGGAATGAAACCCATGTCCAGCATGCGGTCGGCTTCGTCAAGGATCAAGGTGTTTACTGTCTTCAGGTCGAACATTCTGCGATCCAGCAGATCTTCAAAACGTCCGGGGGTGGCCACAATCATGCGCGCCCCGCGGCGCAGCGTCTGCAATTGTGCGCGCTCAGAATTTCCGCCGATCAGGAGCGCCGCCGCTGGAATTTTATTTCCGCGCAATTGCTCGAATTGAGTGTTGATCTGCATGGCCAGTTCGCGCGTGGGAACCAGTACCAGCGTCTGGATTCCCTTTGCCGGCTGGGCCAGCAATTTTTCAATGACTGGGACCAGAAAGGCCAGGGTTTTGCCGGTGCCCGTCTGGGCGGTGGCAAGAATATCTTTACCCAGCATGGCGGGCGGAATGGCCGCTTCCTGTACCTGGGTTGGGTTGATGAATTGTGCCGTGGCTAGACGGCTCTGTAGATAGGGAGAGATTGGCAGTTCTGTAAAAAGAACCATTCTTAAACTTATGTTGCTTTCTTTGTCGGCGCCGTTCCGGCGAGACGTTTACAAACGTCTGGGCAGAGTGATCTCATGCCGATATGTTGGATTTGGGCTTCAGAAAAGCGGAGGATAATCCTTTGGGTGGGAATCCCTCGATAAGATCTCGATCGAATGAAACCCTGCAACCGTTAACCTAAAGCAACTTCAGTGTAACACAAATTGTGCATTCACTTGATGCCTGGAACACACGAAGGTAATGGGCCCGGGTTGCCGTGCTCAGAACAAACGAGTTATTTGATCTCGTCCGCCGCCGGTAGTGAGATAGAACCGCGATGTTTGGTCTCTTGAATATGGTCCCAGGTAAAGATTTCACGCAGCCACGCGGCCTGGCGGCCTGCCAGAACAGCGTCCTGGGAAGCAGGTTCGTGACTGATGGCGAACCGCTCCCCACACTCGCTGCAAACCACAACGCTCATCACGATCGATTTTCTGACCGGAGCATTTTCGCTTGATTGCGCATTCTTCGCGCTGTACCGCTCAATCCAGTTGCTCCTACCACCGTGGCTCCCTGGGCTGGCGCGCGTGACCGGAATAATCATCACGGCTGCCGCCGCGTCCACCGCCGCCGGAACGCGGGCCGCGTGGACCGCCATTATCGGTCTTGGGACGCGCTTCATTGATATTCAGACTGCGTCCGCCAAACTGGGTTCCGTTCAACGCCTCAATTGCCTTTTCCGCCTGCCCCCGGTCTCCCATTTCCACAAACCCGAATCCGCGCGAACGCCCCGTTGTGCGGTCAGTAATGACTGAGATTGTGTCAATGTTGCCGAATGGCGCAAACAGCGTCCGCAAATCGTCTTCGGTGGTGCTGAAAGAGAAATTGCCTACAAAAATTTTCATGGTTCTAGTTTCCTTCGGACGTAATGTGATGAAACTGTACTCAGCAGAAATAGGCAGGGCGTCAGGAAAGGCGGCGAAGTCTATCTAGCGAGAGAACAATCAAACAACCACTACCATGGTAGCACGGTATGGAGGGGCGAATCCGCATAACGGGTCCTCTCCGAAGTCCATCATTCAGAGCTGCCTGGGCGATGAAATCATGGTGAAGAACGCAGTTTTTGCGCACATTCAGATTTTCAGCCCCAGGCGCGCGAACCATTCTTTCTCGCCGCCAGGTTGCGGCATCAATTGCCCAGCCTCCATCCATGTTTCTGAACGGATGTCAGTCATGGTCACCACCAGTTCTCTTTCCGTCTGGCCGGTAACCTTGCTCCAGCCACTGGAAATCCGGGCCATGAGTTTTTGCTTTTGCTCATCGCTGCGGCCGGCGCGAATGAATCCATTGACAATCGAAAAAGAAGATGGCTTTTTCCGCCGTGAACCAGTCTCCGACCGCAACTTCACGAAAGATGACATGAACAAAATGACTGGGGCGCCGGTAAGCTCGCAATGGATGCGGGTAATTTCCCGCGCGACTTCAGCCTTCTTTTCCGCGCTCAGATGACCCTGTTGGATCAGGCAGTGATATTGGGGCATGGCGACTCCGTGGTGGATGAATTTATTCGGCGAAAATTCCGCTCTATCTACAAACCTATCTTCCAATGAGCGGTAGATGCAGTTTCCGGGCAATCTTGCGGATTTCCGGATGAAACTCGTCAGCCAGGTTACTGGTGACAAAGCCAAGCAGAGCGAATCCGCTGCGGCTCAGGCCATGCGAAAAATTCGCATAGGGTCAGGCAAATAGGCGTTGCCGACGAAGCCTCCGGCAAACGCTCCCGCAATGTTCGACAACGCCGGCCGGGATTGCCCATGTCACTGCGGTCAATAACCGCGAACCGGGCCGCGTTAAATGTGCGCGCGAAAAAGTTTTTACTCTTGGATGGGAAATAGCGCGGGTCTTCATGCACCGCAGTCGCCACCACGAATTTCGCCCTTGCACCGATGCCCAGCTCGCCATGAAGTCGCCGATAGTTGCGGGCAAATCCATGGAAACCCTGCCGCCATTCCGGCGGATACGCGTTGGGCGGGTTCGCCATGGTGTAAGCGGTGTAAGCCGCTGCACGGGATAAATGCCGGGCCGAAATGACTCCGTGGCAAAATATTTGACCTTGCCCTTCACGCAAAGGCACACTGGTGTGCTGCATTGCCCACGGTGTCGCTGGGCGCAATGTACGAGGTGGAAACAGAGGATTGCGTTTTCGCCCGGGCAGGCGTGGGATCGGGCGTCGCTTTGGGCGATACTCCCGGTTCTTCGGCTGCGCCAGACGGAGCTGGCGCGGCGTGGCCGTTGGCTGTTGCGCGGCAGGTGCTGAGGATTGACTTTTCGCGCACCGTGTCTGCGCTGTAACACGCGGCGTAAAAAAGCCGCAATAAGAATTGTGGAGAGACAACAGCCAGCCAGATCTTTTTCATTTCTCTTCCATATATATCATTCCGGGCATATATATCATCCTGCATTGGAAGCGGTTGCCAGCTGGGTTTGTAAGCTTCGCCAGAAACCGCGCCTACGATGCCGGTTTGCGGCGAAATGTGGTTTCGTGCTTCGCGTTCAGGTGCACGGCAGTGATATTTCGTGCTGTCCACTGGAACAGCGGCACGTCTGCTAAAGGACATTATCTGGAAAGATACCCCTCACAGGCGGGACGGAGTTAAGTCCTTTAAATTTTCCGCATCCAGGTGCGCGACGTGCCGTTCTGATTAAAGTAAATGCTCGCGGACTCCCCGCAAAGCCACGTAACCCGTTCTTAGTCCTGTTGAAGCAAACGATTCACCCGTTTGACGGGAGCATTTTGGGATGTTACGGTCAAAATGTAACTGATAGAGGCAGTTAGGTTTGCAATGATTCACACAACTCAAATCGGCTTCTTTATAGGCGGCGAAATCATTAACCTGGTGCGCCAGACCGGACCATGGCCCAAACGGTCCTTTTAATCCTACTCATCTTCAGCATTCTGTCCTGGTCCATCATCCTTTCCAATGGTCATCACTGAAAAGAGCGCGCACACAGAGTGGCAGATTTCTGCGCGCTTTCGAAAAGCACATCGCTTGCAGGACATTGCTGCCGTGGCGGAGCAATTCAAGCCAAGCCCGCTGGTGCCGGTGTTTGAAAATGCCTATGAAGAATTTCGCCGTCAGGGCGAAGGCAACATCGTCGCTGTGCAGCGCGCCGCGCAAATCGCATCTTCAGAAGAGCTGACGCGATTGGAACGCCGTTTGCCTTTGCTCGCCACCACCGGCGCGGTCACGCCTTTCATCGGTCTTTCGGCACGTATGGGGCATCATTGACGCATTTCACGGCCTCGGTGATGCCGGCGCTGCCACGTTGCGCGCCGTTGCTCCTGGAATTTCTGAAGCGCTGATCACCACGGCCGCGGGACTGTTCACCGCTATTCCTGCCGTGATCGCTTACAACCAGTACACCAGTTCCATTCGCGAATTTGGCGCCCGCATGGATGATTTTTCGCTGGAGATCCTGAACTTCATTGAACGCACCACCGGGATCCCGACGGGAGTGCGTTGATGGCATTTACGGCAAAGAACGGTCGCACCCAGACTTCGCTCTCAGAGATCAACATCACTCCGTTTGTTGACGTTGTGCTGGTCCTGCTGATCATTTTCATGGTGACCGCGCCGGTCCTGCAATCTGGCATTGAAGTCAACGTGCCCAAGACCAAGCAGGTCAAGGATATTTCTGAAGAGCGATTGGTCATCAGCATCACCAAGGGCCAGGAAGTTTATCTTGGCAACGATCACGTGAAACTTGACGATCTGGGCGCCATGCTGCACCAGAAAATTCGCGATCCGCGCGGCCAGTCAGTTTATGTCCGCGCCGATCAGGATGTGGCCTTTGGCGCATTCGCTACCGTGATGGCGACTGTAAAGCCGCCGGTATCACCAACGTAAGCATCGTGACCGAAGCCACACAGATTCCGAAGATAAAATAGCAATATGGCATTTGTCCGTCCCAACCTGTTCTATGAACGGGAGCAGTGGAAAAGACCGTTGTTCCTCTCGGCGGGCTTTCACCTGTTTCTTGCCGGCAGCATCCTGCTTGTCGGGTATGCAATCACGCCGAGCAAGGGCATTAACTGGGGGCAGAACACCGGTGAGGCAGTCAACGCTACGCTGGTCAGCGCCTCGGCGCTGCCCATTCCTCACGTGGAAGAATCAAAAAACATCGTCGCCAATGATTCCAAGGGCGTCACTGAGACCAAGCCGCAACCCAAGCCGAGGAAACCGAAGACGGTATTTCCATTCCCAACAAAGACATCAAGGTGAAGCCCAAGCCGCAACAGAAGGTGACGGCGAGCGTGGCTCGTCCACCGCGCCGGTGCCCACTCCGGAAGAAACAGCCGTACCTTACGGCGAGCGCGGTCCAGTCAGCGGACCCTATGGCAGCTTCAGCGCGCCCCATACCGAAGGCGGCTTCAGCTTTCAGGACGCATCGTTTGGTTCTCGCTTCGCCTACTACGTGCAGCGCGTGAACCAGACGGTCTCACGCAATTGGTTTAAGCCGGACGTGGAAAATGCGCACCGGGTTTACATCACTTTCGACATCATGAAAGATGGGTCGCCAACGCACGTACAGATAGAACAATCCAGCGGCGTCCCTTCGCTCGATCAGTTGGCCATGCGCGCCGTGCAGCGCAGTGATTTTACCGCTGCCGCCTGAGTATCCCGGCAGCAAGGTGTCTGTTGAATTCTGGTTCGACTATACAAAATAGAAAGTGGAGGCATGTTGAACAAAGCCATCGTTATTCAAGCCGAGCTGAACCGAACTATATCTAAAGCCGTCACCGCAAGCTTCGCGCTTCTTCTGTTTCTGGCACTTCTACCGGCAACAAAAGCCAACGCCCAGGACTGGATCCGCACCGGCACCAACCGCGGCGCGCCCATACGGATGGCCGTGCCGGATTTCAAGCCTGCCAACAGTGATCCCGGCAACGGTCCTTTACTTTCAGTTTTCAATGAAACGCTCTGGTATGACCTGGATAACTCCGGGATTTTTGAGATGGTGGCCAAGAGCTTTTATCCTGCCGGCAATCCGGGCTTTCCGAATGACATCAAGCTGGAGACATGGGGCAATCCGCCGCCGAACGCCGCCATGGTTGCCTTCGGTAATCTCGGGGTCGCCAGCGGCAAGGTTCAGGTGCAAGGTCGCTTTACCAGATGGAACAACATCCGCCAGATACTGGGCAAGCAAAGAAGAAGACGCTACCTTCAACAGCGCCCGCGCAATCGCCCACCGCTTCGCCAATGAAAAAAACTACCCGGCTGGGCGGCGTTCCCGGCCCAACTGAAAGCAAAATCTATTTCATCAGCACTCGCAGCGGACATAAAGAAGTCTGGTCCATGGACTATGACGGCGCCCGCCAACAACAACTGACCAAATCAGGATCCATCGCTCTCTCTCCTCGTATTTCACCGGACGGCACGCGCCTGGCCTTCAGCGGGCTGACCAGTTCATGGCAGATCATGATGTACTCGCTGGACCTGGGCCGCACCGTCAGCTTCCCGAAATTTGCAGGCGGCAACTATTCTCCCGCGTGGAGCTCTGACGGGACGAACAACAAGCGTTTTCCTCATCCATGGGTACCGGCGCTTCTGAGATATTCATTGCCGATGCATCCGGCGCGGGAGCTAAAAGGTTCAGCAACGGCAAGGCTGACGTCTCGCCGGTTTTCAACCCTAAAACCAACGCGCAAATCGCCTTCGTCAGCGGGCGTACAGGCTCGCGCAGATTTACATCATGGACACCGACGGAAGTAACGTGATTCGAATCACCGACCAGGGTTATGCTGTTTCTCCATCATGGTCGCCAAATGGCCTGCTCCTGGCTTTTTCCTGGGTCAGAAATTACGGCCCCGGTATCCTGGGCGGAGCGGACATTTACGTGATGGATATCGCATCACGACAAGATCGTACAATTGACCCATGACGGTGGGCGAAACGATTTTCCTTCCTGGTCGCCCGATGGACGTCATATAGTTTTCCAGTCAAATAGAAGCGGTACGGAACAGGTTTGGAGCGTGCTGGCCGATGGCACGCACCTGCAGCAGCTTACCCGGGAAGGCCGCAACTCGCAGCCTAACTGGAGTTATCGGTAGCGTAATTATGTGAACTAGCGATCACTAGAATCGCAATTGTCTTTGGAGGACATGAGGTGAATAGAAAAAGCTGGATTTTAATCGTGGGTATGATCGCGCTGCTGATGATGGTCAGCGGCTGTAAGAAGAAACCGCCACCGGCGCCGCCAACTCCGCCGCCAAAACCAGTGAGCGCAACGCTCTCCGCCAACCCGACATCCATTCAGCCTGGGCAATCTTCCACGCTGACCTGGACCACGGATGGCGCCGATGACGTTCAACTGGATGGGCAGAAGGTGAACGCCAGCGGTTCGCAGACAGTATCACCGACACAGACCACCACGTATCACCTCACCGCCAAGGGTGCGGGCGGAACGCAGGATGCCACGGCACAGGTAGCCGTCGCGGCGCCGGCCCCGACCCCTGCTCCAACTCCCGTACCAACGCCGCAGGTCACGGACGACCAGCTCTTCGCCCAGGCCGCGCAGGACATTTACTTCGACTATGACAAAGCCGATCTGCGTCCGGATTCACAGCAGGTCGCTGGCCCACCTGGCCGAAGTAATGCGCGCACACCCGAACTGGAAAGTCCAGATCGAGGGCAACTGCGATGAACGTGGCTCAACCGAATACAACCTGGCGCTGGGTGAAAAGCGCGCCGATGCAGCCCGCCAGGCACTGGCCCAGGGCGGCGTGGGCGCCGACGCACTCAAGACCATCAGCTACGGCAAGGAAAAACCGGTATGCACTGAAGCCAACGAAGCTTGCTGGCAGAAGAACCGGCATGATCACTTCACGTTGTTGCATTAAACAGGGTTGCATTAAACAGCGTTGCATTAAACAGTTGCACTGGACCAAATTGCCGGACGGGCCCTTAAGCCCGTCCGGCATTCTTATGACTGGCATACTTTGTGTTAACCCCAACCCCGCAATCGTCCTACTGTA
>CAWGRA010000040.1:0-30590 GCA_963824835.1 Terriglobia bacterium
AACATGACAACGATCAAACATCGTGCGTCACGGCTAATACAAATGGGCCGTAATCCTGAGAGGCGCTTTGCTCACAGAATCTTTTTCCCAAACGCTGACAGCGTCAGTTCCACCGCCAGATCGGCCGTGCGATTATGCTCGTCGATCACCGGGTTGACTTCCACGATCTCAAAGCTCACCATCCGGCCGTGATCGGAGATAATTTCCATGGCCAGATGCGCTTCACGATAGCTTGCGCCGCCACGCACAGGCGTACCAACACCGGGCGCGTCTTCCGGATCAATCCAATCCATGTCAAGCGAGACATGATAGCCTGCGGTGCCGCGTCCGGCGATCCGCAATGCTTCTTCGATCACCGTGCGCATGCCGCGCTCATCAATGTCGCGCATGGTATAGACCTCAATGCCGGTTCGCTTGATGTTCTCTTTTTCTCGCGCATCAATATCGCGCACGCCCACCAGCACGCAGTTCTCCGGATGCACTTTGGGCGAGAAATCATAGATGTTGGAAAGCTCTGCGGGTCCCAGTCCCATAATCGCCGCCAGAGGCATGCCATGCACGTTGCCGCTGGGAGAAGTTTCCGGGGTATTGATGTCAGCGTGCGCGTCAATCCAGATGAGGCCAATCTTGTTTTCCTGCACGCGGCGCTGCTGGCGGAAAAATTCCGCCACCCCGGCAACCGTCCCGGCAGCTACGGAATGGTCGCCGCCCAGCGTGAGCGGAAACTTTCCCGCCTCCAGGGTCTTCACCACCATCTCCGCGTGCTTGGTGCACGTAGATGCAATCTCCTTCAGATATTTCGCGTGCGGATCGCCTTCCTTCTTCTGTTCCGGGAAAGCCACCACCACGTTGCCGCCGTCTTCAACAATGTGGCCCAGCGCTTCCAGCCGGGCTTCAAGTCCGGCCACGCGGACGGCGGAAGGTCCCATGTCCACGCCTCGGCGTGACTGGCCCAGATCCAGCGGAACGCCCAGTATCCTGATTTTTTTGGGCACAATATTGTCGGCGACCACCGGCCGGTTGGCCTGATTCGTTCTTAGTCGCGGGGGGAGTTACTGTTTCCGGTGTCATAATTCTTTTCTCTTACGTTCATTTCTCTTATGGATAGATGCGGGTGAGAGTACGCGCGAATGGAATCGTCTCGCGCACATGCTCCAGTCCGCATATCCAGGCCACGGCGCGCTCAATGCCCATGCCGAATCCGGCATGCGGCACGCCGCCGTACTTGCGTAGATCCAGATACCATTTGAACGCCGATTCCGGCAGATCATGATCATGAATCCGCTTGCGCAGCAATTCATAATCGCCAATGCGTTGCGATCCGCCAATGATTTCGCCATAGCCCTCCGGTGCCAGCACGTCAACGCATAAGGCAAGCTCCGGACGCTGCGGATCAGGTTCCATGTAAAAAGCCTTTACCTGCGCCGGATAGCGATGGATCATCACCGGCTTTTCAAATTGTGACGAAATGTAGGTTTCATCGGGCGACCCAAAATCTCCGCCCCACTCAAATTTCGCTTCCACCTGGCCCTTGCTGTGGCCTTCCTGAAGCATCTTTACCGCATCGTCATAGCTGATGCGCGGAAACGGCGGCGTGATCTTCTCCAGCTTGCTGATATCGCGGCCGGTGGCTTCCAGATCATGGCGGCGATTCTTGATCACGCTCTGCACAATGTGGCTGATGAAGTTCTCAGCCAGTTCCATGATGTCATTGAGCTCGGCATAGGCAACTTCCGGTTCCACCATCCAGAACTCAGTCAGGTGGCGGCGCGTCTTGGATTTTTCCGCGCGGAACGTTGGCCCGAAAGAATAGACCTTCCCCAGCGCCATGGCGGTGGCTTCAATATAAAGCTGGCCAGACTGCGTAAGGAACGCGTCTTCATCAAAATACTTCACCGGAAAAGCGTGGTGGTGCCTTCACACGCCGCGGGCGTAAGGATGGGCGGATCAGTCAGCGTGAAGCCGCGATCATCAAAGAAATTGCGCGCCGCTTTTATGATCTCCGCGCGGATGCGCAGGATGGCCGCCTGCCTCGGCGTGCGAATCCACAAGTGCCGGTGCTCCATCAGAAAGTCAGGCCCGTGCTCTTTGCGCGCAATGGGAAACGGCTCATCTTCAGGAACGCGCTGGATGACCTTCACGTCATTCACGTCGAGCTCAAATCCGCCGGGCGCGCGCTTATCGGCCCGCACCTTGCCGGTCACGATCACGCTGGATTCGTCCGTGAGGTTCTTGAGCGTGTCAAAAACTTCCGGTGTGACCTGGTTTTTGGGAACAACGCCCTGAATCACGCCTGAACCGTCCCGAAAAATCGGGAAAATCAGCTTGCCGCTCTCACGCTTGTTGTACAGCCAGCCGCGGATGGTAACGCTCTGGCCGTCATGCTGGCCAACGTCCGCAATGGTAGTAATGGGTGCCTGTGTGGTTTCCGTCATCATTTAATCTCAGTCTTAAGATCCTGCTGTGCTCTTCGATCTCTGCCGCGTGCCGGCCTTTTATTGGCCCGGCCACTCGCTCAAATTCTCGCGATCACCATTTTTGGTGGAGGGTTGAGAAATCACCAGAAACCGCACCTCCGTATTTGAGAGATTGCGGATCCGGTGAGCCACAGCGGGATTTACCGCCACGCCCTGTCCCTTTCTCATCGCGACTTTCTGGTTCGCCAAATTCCATCACCGCGTCTCCGGAGAGAATGTAGAAAAACTGTTGGGCCACAGGGTGGCGGTGAATCTGCTCGGCCGTTCCCGGCGGCATCATTTCTTCAATCACGCTTAGATCGGCATTGCGTACCAGATTCCAGCCCTGGCAATTTTCGCCCCACGTGAAATGCTCCGCATTCTCACGGCTGGCTGGCGTCTGCTTGTTGGAATCCATTCATATTTAACTGGCCGCCACTGCCGCTTCTTCCAGCTTTCTGTACGTCTCCGCCATTTTCGCGGCCACATCCTGGCCTTCAACGCCTTCAATCTCCAGGACCATGGCCGGAACTTGCGGGGCTGCGCTCAGCGACTGCATGGCATAGCTCCAGTCAATGCTGCCTTCGCCGGGCCACAGGTGCGCGTCCTTGTCGCGATGATTGTCATGCACATGGCTGGAGCGTATACGGTCTTCCAGCACTCCAAACGCCTGGTGCACGGAGCTCATCAGGTGCGCGTGTCCAAAATCAAAGCAGATGCCCAGGTCCGGATAGTGCAGCGCCTTGAGCAGCTCTTTCAGCTTTTCCGGAGTGGCCAGATCGTTGGGCGTGTTCTCCAGCAGCAATGTAACGCCAAGCTGCCGGACAAACGCCCGCAGATGCTCCACCGAACTCAGCGCCGATTCAAACTTTCGCGGATCGTCATATTCATCCGTTTTGCCGATGTGCTGAATCAGGAAACGGAACGGAATATACTCGGCCACTTCCGCCGCCCGCTTGATCTCGTCCATGGCTTCAATGCGCGTCGGCTTATCCATATCCACAATGTTCAAGCGGACGCCCGCCGGAGCGGAACTCATTGTTCATATAAATGGGTGAATGCATGGAATGAAGTTCCACGCCTTCAGCCTTGAACCAGTTGCCCAGTTCTTTGATGTGTTCCCGGTCTATGTAGTTGAAATGGCCGTTCGCGGCGAAAATCTCTATCGCCTGTGCGCCACCGCGCTTCATGGTATCCAGCAGCCCCGGATGCAGGCGCTGCTTGATGTAAACGTGCGTGGACATTGCGCGCAGCATCAGAAACCCACCGCCTTTCCACCATTGCGCCCGTCCGCGGCGCCCAGCAGTTCGCCGGATTTTGGGATCAATGGCAATGCACTCGCCGTCACTCCAATAGCCTTCCTCGCGGATCTTATGTCCTCGCGCCTGCAATAGCTTCATCGTGTCCGGTGAGATGCCGACCTTCTCGATATCAATCTCATCCGGCTCCCATTGATGATGAAAGCGCGGTGCATTCACTGCCTGCTGTATGTCCAGTCCATAATCAATCACGCCCATCAGAATGTTGGCGACCGTGGTGATAATCCGCGGACCGCCAGGCGAACCCAGCACCATCATCAATTTGCCGTCTTTGGTGACGATGGTCGGCGCCATGGCGCTCAAAGGCCGCTTGCCCGGCGCAATGGAATTGGCTTCGCCCTGAATCAGGCCGTATAGATTGGGTACGCCGGCCTTGGAAGTGAAATCGTCCATTTCGTCATTCAGAAGGAAGCCCAGCTTGCCTGCCGTAACTGCCGATCCAAAGCTCTCATTCAATGTGGTGGTCACGGCAACAGCGTTGCCGGCAGGATCCACCACGGAATAATGCGTGGTGTTTCCATGCTCCGCGCCCTGATAGGGCGAGTGCATTGCACGCCTGGCGATCAAGTTGGCCGAACCCGGATGGCCGATGCATGTCCTTGCTGTCGGTGGCGCGCATCATGTCCAATGAGTCCCGCCATGCCATTGGCATACTTCTTGTCAATCAACTGGGCCACGGGAAGCTGGCTGAAGTCAGGGTCGCCCAGGAACTCGGCGCGATCATAGAACGCCCGGCGGAAAGCTTCGCGTGGTGATGTGGATGGAATCAGCCGAGCGGCTGCCCATCTTGCCCAGATCATAGCCTTCCAGAATGTTCAAAGCCTCAATCATGGTGACGCCGCCGGAACTTGGCGGAGGCGCGCTGATGATTTCATGTCCGCGATACGTTCCGCGGATCGGCTGCGCGCTCCTTCACTTCATACTCAGCCAGGTCCTGCGCGGTAATCAGGCCGCCGCCTTGCTGTATTTCCGCTGCCAGCTCCTGTGCCATGGCGCCTTTGTAGAAGTCATCAGGATTGGCGGCAATGCGTGTGAGAGTGCGCGCCAATTCCGGCTGGCGAAAAATCTCTCCTGCGTCATAATAACGGCCGTCTCTCTGAAAGATCCGTTTGGAGTCAGGAAACTTGGCCAGCTCTTCATCATGCATGGACTGCGCTTCTTCGTACGTAAGCCGCACGCCTTCAGAAGCCAGATCGGATCGCCGGTTCCATCACCACTTTGAGCGGCAGCTTGCCCCAATGCTTTTGCGCGTAAACCAGCCCTGCCACCGAACCCGGCACGCCGATCGCTTTATAGCCAACCAGGCTGGCGTTGGGAATGATGTTGCCCTTGCGCGTCCAGGTACATGTTGCGCGTTGCGGCCTTGCGGGGCCTTCTCGCGATAGTCCAGGAAATGGACTTCACCGCTGGCCATCCTCACCAGCATGAATCCGCCGCCACCAATGTTTCCCGCCGATGGATGCACCACTGCCAGCGCGAATCCGGTCGCCACAGCGGCGTCCACGGCATTGCCGCCTTTGCGCATGATGCCCGCGCCCACTTTTGAGGCCTCCGCATGCACGCTGGCCACCATGGCTTTTTTGGCATGGACCGGACGCAGTCCATCCGCCCAGAGCAGTGCGAACAGACCGCCAGGCAGACGGCAAATACTTGCAACATCATGCGTTTACAAAGAGTTTTCATGTGTATTGAGGCCAGATAAATCAGAGACGAAGAGGCCGCCGGCCAGCTGAAGACAACACCAGCAGACCAGCTATTGAGGCTAGCCTACCCTGCAATGGACAGTCAAATCGAAGCCATGGTCGTGCCGGCCCTGGACGCAGCGCGGAATTCACACTTGCTTCTCTGCCAGATCGCCGATGAAAGGCAGCTTGTATCTCTCATTATTGTAGGCCTTGTACATCAGAAAGATCATGATGGCGAAGGTCAGCAAACGCAGGGGCCAGTAAACCAGCGACCCACAGCCCAAAAGGAAGCACAAGTCCGAGGCAGAAGAAGATGACAATCACCGCCACCCAGTAGAAGATCGATTGGAAGGCGTGAAAGCGCACAAATTTGTCGTTCTTGAGTGGCTCAACAAACAGAAAGATGATCCCGATGATCAGGATGTAGCAGAGCAGTCCGGCGACATTGCTCTGCATGCCTGAAGTCTGGCTGGTGGTAATGGGCGCATTGCCGCTCGCCTGCGTGCCAATCACTGTTCCGCAAGCCGGACAGAATCCGGCGCCATTCGCCACCTGGGCCCCGCATTTTGAACAGAATGCCATAAGCTGGATCTCCTTATCCCGTTCCCAATCACTGCGCGAGACTGTGTGTGCAACAGCTTAGTCTTTGCGGAGAAGGAAAGAAAACTCACAAATTATTTAGAACCTGACAATTTAGCCGGGCCTATTCCGAGTAGCTGACCGCAGGCGGTGCGCTGTTAGTGCTGCTGGGATGCTTCTTGCTCACCACCACCTTGGTGTAAGCAGTCCTGAAACCCGGCGCGTTCTGCGTTGCGCTGTGAGGTAGTTCCGGGCATGGTCAGAGTTACTGCCAGATCGCATCCCGCTTCCTGCGTAAGTCCGCAGGCGCTCCTGCATGAACGCCGCCTGTATGCCTCGTCCGCGATATTCGGGCAACGTGGCAGCGCCAAAGAAACCGGCCATCTTGTGCTCAGGTACGATTACCCCGCCGCACCCGGCGATCATTTTGCCTTCAGCAAACGCAGCCAGCGTAAGGGGATGTGCGCCCCAAGCCCAGGGCTCAAAGAAGCTCTCATACTGCGGCGCGTGATCGCCCATGAAGACATGGGCCAGCATGCGCGACCATGCCGCCGCTTCTTCAGGCTTGACCGCACGAATTTCAATGCCATTGAGAGATGGCTTGTTCAAACTGCTCATTCGGGCTCGATCCAGCGGGCCAGGGTCTGGTTGAATTCCGCCACCTGAAACCCACGCTCGTTGAGCGATTCAAACAGTGACGGATGGGCATAAGGGCAGACATCCACCTGCGCGTCATATTCGCGATCGAAATAAAACTGCTCGATGTGTTCAATGTCCTGCGGCGTGATGGGTCCGGCAAAGCCAAGGCCATGAGCGCGGCCGACCATGGAATGGCGGGCGACAAAGACAATGTGTCCGCCCTGAAATTGCTTCCCATGCTGAACCCCATTCCGGATGCAGCGGCCCAACGGCCTGCGCATAACGCAGTGCGCCATATTCTTCCGCGGCCTCCATGCGCCGTGCATCGGCGGCGGTGAGGAAGGCGGCGTCTTTTCGAACTTGAATCATAGATTGAGAGAGCGTATCCCATCTCACACCGCGCGCCAACCCGTTACCGCTCTTTGAAAGTCTGCGACGTTGTTGATTCTCGTGGCCTCTTGGGCTGAGTGAGCACGGCCCAGCGAGGCACGGCGCAGCGGGACGAAACGTGTGTTTACGCACTCATGGAACGCAGCCGCCCTCGGCTGCGCGAATTTCACTTAACGTGAATTTCACTAAAGAGTTAAATCCCGCGCGCAGCCTGTCATCCCGAGCGAAGTCGGAGCGAATGCGACGACGCAGAGGGACCCCGAGGATGTTTATCGTCACCATGCCGCATGAGGGCATTTCCTCATCACTTTTTCCGTTTGCCTCCTGGCGAGAAACGAACAGGGCTGCCATGCACCAAGCGCCACTCGGTCATCGTTTCCCATGGCAGCCCGCCCGTACGACTATAATTCTCAGCCATGAACCTGGAACAGAAGCTCGCAGAACTGAAGCGTCGGGATGAACTGGCGGAAGCCGGAGGCGGCAAGGCCCGCCAGGAACGGCAGCACAAAGAAGGCAAGATGTCTGCCCGTGAACGCATCGAATTCCTGCTGGATGAAAACAGCTTTGAGGAATTCGACAAGATGATCACGCATCGCTGCACCGACTTCGGTATGGACGAGCAGAAGATCTATGGCGACGGCTTTGTCACCGGCTACGGAAAGATCGAAGGCCGTCTGGTCTTTGTCTTTGCCCAGGACTTCACCGTCTTTGGCGGATCACTGTCAGAGGCCAACGCCGCCAAGATCGTAAAGATCATGGACATGGCCATGAAAGTGGGCGCGCCGGTGATCGGGCTGAATGATTCCGGAGGCGCGCGCATACAGGAAGGCGTGATGTCCCTGGCCGGTTATGCCGACATCTTCCTGCGCAACACTCTTTCCAGCGGCGTGATTCCGCAGATATCGGCCATCATGGGCCCGTGCGCCGGCGGCGCAGTGTACTCACCGGCGATTACCGATTTCGTGCTGATGGTGGACAAGACGGCTTACATGTTCGTGACCGGCCCGGACGTGATCAAGACCGTAACGCATGAAGACGTGACCAAGGATCAGCTTGGCGGCGCCATGACGCACAATGAGACCTCCGGCGTGGCCCACTTCATGGCCCATGATGACGCCGAGTGCCTGTCCATGGTCCGCGAGCTGTTCAGCTTTATTCCGTCCAACAATCTGGACGATCCGCCGCGCCGTGACTGCACCGATCCTATTGACCGTGCCGATGCTGAACTGGATACCACGGTGCCCACGGAATCAAACCAGCCATATGACATCAAGGACGTGATCACCCGCGTGGTGGATGACCGGTATTTCTTTGAAGTGCATGAGCACTACGCAAAGAATATTCTCGTCGGCTTTGCCCGTATGAACGGACGGCCCGTAGGTATTGTCGCCAACCAGCCGGCGTTTCTGGCCGGAGTGCTGGACATCAACGCGTCCGTGAAAGGCGCGCGCTTTGTCCGCTTCTGTGACGCCTTCAATATTCCGCTGATTACCTTTGAAGATGTGCCCGGGATTTTTGCCCGGAACGCAGCAGGAATATGGCGGCATCATTCGCCACGGAGCCAAACTGCTGTACGCCTTTGCCGAAGCCACGGTGCCCAAGATCACGATCATCACCCGCAAAGCTTACGGCGGCGCTTATTGCGTGATGTCATCCAAGCACATCCGCACGGACGTGAATTACGCCTGGCCGACGGCGGAAATCGCCGTGATGGGGCCGGAAGGCGCGGTGAACATTGTTTACAAGCGCGAGCTGGACACCGTGGCGTCGGTGGGAAAGACAGAAGCCGAGCGGGCACAGATCCTGGCCAAAGCGCGTAAAGAAAAGATCGACGAATTTCGCACACGTTTCGCCAACCCTTACATTGCCGCTGAACGCGGATACGTGGACGCCGTGATCCAGCCTCGCGACACGCGCAAACGCATCATTGATGCCTTGGAGATGCTACAGACCAAGCGAGACAAAAATCCGCCGAAGAAGCATGGGAATATACCGTTGTAGCTTTTCTCTTGTTCAAATCCCTGAGCGAAGCGAGATCCTATAGACTTGAGACGTAGTGGAATAGATGCCCTGAGCCGAGCGTTTTCTGAAATGTCGGAGCGAAGCTTTTTCTGAAATCCCGAGCGCAGCGAGGGATCCCTACGGACTTAGAGAACTCCACAGGGCTTCGTTGGCTTCAAGATTATTTCTGCGGGTAGGGATCCCTCACTTCGTTCGGGATTTCAGAAAAAAGATTCAGTCCGCGCTTTATCTGCGTGAATCTGCGGCTAGATTCGTCTTTCCCTGAATCTCGATATACACATTGATCAGGCTCACAGCCGCCGGCGTGACGCCGGGAATCCTCGACGCATGGCCCAGCGTTCGTGGGCGGACGCGTTGGAGTTTTTCATTCATCTCGCGCGAGAGGCCGCTGACCTTGCCATAGTCGAACCAGTCAGGGATCATGCGCTGCTCGGCTTTTTTCAGGCGGTCAATGGATTTGCGCTGCTGGTCAAGATAGCCGGCGTATTTGATTTCGGTTTCAACGGTCTTCATCTCATTGCGCGCCGCAGCGGAAAGCGCCATGCGCGATGACCGTCGCGCAAGACATGTGGAGCGTGGCCGCCCTCGGCCGCGCCTTCGCCGATCTCCGCAAAGAACTCCGGATAGCTTTCCGCAATCAGCCCGGCAAAATCTTCAATCACGATCTCCGGACGCTTCAGCAATTGCGTCAATGGCGAACCAATCGCGCCATTCAAATTGTCATTCGTTCACCACTGCAGTTTTTAACGGTACTTCAATGCCGTCATCCGCGCGCCGGATCCGAGCACACAGCCGCCAGCCGCTCCTGCTGCGCCTTGGTCAACTTTCTCCATAACCTCGGCCGTCACGCGCGTATTCGCCAGAAACGCAGCCAGTTTTTCCGCACGCGCCTGCTTGGCCGTGAAAGTCCGCCCATGCTTCATCGTTGATCAAACCAATGCGGCGGCCATAATGCGTAAGTCGGCGATCCGCATTATCAATCCGCAGATGCAGACGGAATTCCGCCCGCGAAGTAAACATGCGATAAGGCTCATTGGTGCCTTTGCTGATTAGATCGTCAATCAGAATCGCCGTGTAGGCTTCCGTGCGATCGAGAATCAGCGGCGGCTCACCTTTCACCTGAAGCGCCGCGTTGATTCCCGCCATCAGGCCCTGGCACGCTGCCTCTTCGTAACCGGATGTCCCGTTGATCTGCCCGGCCAGAAAAAGATGATTGATCTTCTTTACTTCCAGCGTGCGCTCCAAGCTCCGTGGGATCAATCGAGTCATACTCAATGGCGTAGCCGGGGCGCAGCATCTCCGCGTTTTCCAGGCCGGGAATGGACTTGACGATCGCCTGCTGAACCTCAATCGGCAGAGAGGTGCTCATGCCGTTGACGTAAATCTCATGCGTGTTCAGGCCTTCCGGCTCCAGGAAAAGCTGGTGCGTGGTCTTGTCCGGAAACTTCACAATCTTGTCTTCAATGCTGGGGCAATACCGCGGACCAATGCTCTTGATCTGCCCGGAATACATGGGCGAACGGTGCACATTCGCGGCGATGATGCGATGCGTCTCCGGCGTGGTGAACGCGATATAACAAGGCACCTGCTTCTGCGTGATCTTCTTGGTGCGGAAGCTGAAGGGCGTTGGATCGGCGTCGCCAGGCTGCTGCGCGAACTTTGTCCAGTCAATACTGCGGCCATCCAGCCGTGGCGGCGTTCCGGTCTTGAGCCGGCAGCCACGCAGGCCCATCAGCTTGAGCGATTCGCCCAGAAGCTGTGAGGGCGGCTCACCGCTGCGTCCGGCGGGATAGGTCTGCTCGCCACAGTGGATCAGGCCGTTGAGGAATGTTCCGGTGGTGATGATGACGGCGCGTGCCCCGATGTTGCGGCCGTCACGCAGTTTTATTCCGCGCGCAACCAAGAACCCACCACGGAGGCACGGAGACACGGAGGATGATTTTGCACCGGGTTTCTCGGTGTGGCCAGAATCCTCTCCGCCTTTAGATCCTTGATCAGCAAGACCGAAACCATGGGCTTGCACGCTGGGAGAAAATTCCGACACCCTGGCACGTTCAGAGAGGTGTTTCTCCGTGTCTCCGTGTCTCCGTGGTAGGTTTTCTTGTTCCTCCACGATCAGCTCAGCCACTTCCGCCTGCTTGATATAGCAGATTCGGCTGGCTTTCCAGCACCTCACGCATCTTCACGCGATATTGCTGCTTATCGCATTGTGCCCGCGGCGACCACACCGCCGGCCCGCGGGAAGTATTGAGCAAGCGGAACTGAATGCCCACGGCATCCGTGACTTCGCCCATGATTCCGCCCAGGGCATCCACTTCACGCACCAGATGGCCTTTGGCGATGCCGCCCACAGCCGGGTTACAAGACATCTGGGCAATAAGATCAACGTTCAGGGTAAACAGAGCGGTCTTCAACCCCATGCGCGCGGCGGCCATAGCGGCTTCGCAGCCGGCGTGTCCCGCGCCGACCACCACAACGTCGTATTGTTCAGTGAACTTCTGCATGAGCTTGCTTTTTGACGACGGCTGGCCCGCCTCAATCCCGAAACACCAATCGCGATTCGATAGCGGCGTATGGGCCTGAGAGCAGACTGCTTCTATTGTAATTTATCGGCTGTAGCGGCAAGTCTCGGCAAGTCCCGGCCAGCAATCGACCGGGTACCGACCGGGAACCGGCCGGGTCCTTGACACCAACGACGGCCGGGAGCCGTTCGACGTTGAATTTTGCCATCGTCCCGTGCCGGCGGCGACTGGTACTTAGGAACGGCCGTCCAGCCCCAGGGTTTCGCCCGCGCCATGAACAAAGAAGATCAGGAAGAGGAACAGCAGCGGGATATGTTCCAGCTCATTCGACGCATAGCGCCAGCTCGCGGTTCCGGCCGGCAGATTCCAGGTGGCGAGAACAAGTTGAAGCATAAAGATGGCAGCGATGATGGCAAATGGACGCACCCACAATCCCAGCACCATGGAAATGCCGATCAGCAATTCCACCCAGCCAACCGTATAACCAAAAAGCGCCGGATGGTGCAGCGAAAATTTCAGAAAAGGCTTGTAGAAGCTGACTGCGCTCTCCTGGACAAACCCGGAAACCCACTTGGTGTAACCCTCATGCGCGAACTGGCCGTTGACGACTTTGTATTCGCCAAAGAAAAGGAAAATAATGCCCACGCCAATCCGCCCCAGGGCCATAGCCATGCTTGAACTGCTGCTGGCTGACGATTTCTTCTTCTTCATTCCTGCCGCTGTACTACTCATGCGCCCCCTGCTCTTTGAATACCTTGCCGTCTTTCATTACGAAGTCCACTTTCTTCAAATTTTCAACGTTGGCCAATGGATCGCCCGTGACGGCCACAATATCGGCAAAAGCCCCGGGCGCGATCACGCCGATATCGCCCTTCATCTCCAAGAGTTCCGCCGCGCGTGAAGTTGCTGCCTTAATGGCATCCATGGGACTCATCCCGAACTTCACCATATACCCGAACTCGTTGGCAATAGGTTCTGTCCATGGGATTCCACCCATATCTGTACCGAAGGCGATCTTCACCCCGGCCTTGAGCGCCTTCTTGAACGAAACTTCGTGTTCTCCGGCGCGGGCGCGATCACGTTTGCCTTCCTCGGTGTTCGCCGGTGACCAGTCTGTGTAATAAACGGCGAGCGTGGGCACGTACCAGGTACCCTGTTTCAGCATTTG
This sequence comes from Terriglobia bacterium, assembly GCA_963824835.1. GTDB lineage: Bacteria > Acidobacteriota > Terriglobia > Terriglobales > Acidobacteriaceae > Angelobacter. Next base: position 12,781 of record CAWGRA010000040.1, read on the forward strand.
AGCAATCGCGGCGTCATCCAGTGACAGGCCGTGCTCAATGGAATCGCAGCCGCCATCCAGCGCCCGATGCAGTCCGATGCCGCTGTAGGCATGGCAGGCAACGCGTTTCTGCTGTCCGTGCGCTTCGTCCACCACGGCCTTCAGCTCTTCCACCGTGAGTGTAGGCTGGGAAACAAGCTTGCCCTGCTTGTCCACCCATGAGCGATGTGTCATATACACCTTGATCCAGTCAGCTCCATTTTCCAGTTGTTCGCGGGCGATCTTCCGGAGCTGGACAGGACCATCGCCGAGTTGGGCGCCTTTGGGAACCACGATGTCAGGGTTATAGCCCTCAAGCGGATAGCCACCGGTTACGGAGATGGCGCGCGTGGCAACAAACATTCGCGGACCAGGAATGAAACCCGCATTGATGGCTTCTTTAATGCCGACGTCGCCATAACCGGCGCCTTCAGTTTCAACGTCACGCAGAGTGGTAAAGCCCTCCTCCAGCGCTCGACGCGCGGATACGGTGGCACGGGCCGCGCGGTAAGAACTGGGATGCTTCAGGAGCTGAATGTCATATCCGCCTTGCGCCGGATCTTCTCCCTGCAAAAAAATGTGCGTGTGCGTGTCAATCAGCCCGGGAAGTACCGTGACCTGGGCCGGAAAATTGATGACGGTAGCATTGGCCGGTGGAGTGCCGCCGTCCGTAACGCTTTCAATCCGGTTGCCGCGTACCACGATCAGCACGTTGTGGCGAGGCTGCGCGGAAGCGCCGTCAATCAGTGTGGCAGCACGGATCGCGATGGTTTTCTCGATAACGCTTTTTGCTGCTGGCGCATTCTCAGCCGGCTTTTGGGCAAATGCGCCGCTTACCATTAAAAGAGCGAAGGTGAAGAGCGTAACGGTTCGTGACAAGTGGCAATCCTCCTGAATCCCAAGCGAATATGAATACGCCTTTTCACCTTCAAAAGAAAGGTTTTCTCCCAAATTTCTATCTATCAAGAAAAACATGTAACCAATTACAATGAAGAGGATCAAACGCTAGGAAGCCCATGTCCTCATTGCCCTTACCCATCGCCGTGTTTATCGCCGGGGTATTTTCATTCTTGTCACCCTGTGTGCTGCCTCTGGTGCCCGGCTACGTCTCCTTGATCTCCGGCGCCAGTGTGGAAGAGCTACAGGTAAAAGACCGTAAGCTGTTGAATATAGTGCTGCTGCACTCCATCATGTTCATCCTGGGCTTTACCCTGGTATTTGTTGCCTTGGGCGCCACGGCTACCACGCTTGGCCATGCCTTCCACATGTACAAGAAGCAGCTTAGCTGGATTGCCGGAGTGGTCATCATTGTTTTCGGCCTGCACCTGACCGGCATCTTCAAAATCAAGGCGCTTTACGCGGACAAACGCCTGCACAACACAGGCAGCGGAAAGTCGCCGCTGGGCGCTTTTCTGGTGGGATTTGCTTTTGCTTTTGGCTGGACGCCCTGCATCGGGCCAGTCCTAAGCCTGATCTTAACGGCTGCGGGCAACGCTGATACCGTCCGTAGAGGTATTGTGCTGCTGGCGGTTTACTCCTTGGGGCTTGCCATACCCTTCCTGATAACCTCGCTGGCCATCGATCGATTTCTTGTTTTTTACGGCCGCTTTCGTCGCTTCCTGCACGCTGTAGAAGTGGGCAGTGGCGTTCTGCTCATTGTTTTCGGGGTGCTGATTTTCGCCGGGCACTTCGCCATACTCTCCAGCTATCTGGGATTTCTCAATAAATTCACGCTCTGAGGCAATACTGTGAAACGTAGCTTACTTTTTATTTTGGTCATTATCGTTGCTATTACGGTTGCTCTGTTTGTCGGCAAATCGTTTACCAAAGGCGGCAAGGGCGCTTCCGGGGTGATTGCATCCGTTCTTAAGCCGCAGGATGATGGTCCGGCGAACGGAACTGCGGCGCCCGACTTCACGCTGAAGAGCCTTGACGGCAAGGAAGTATCGCTTTCTTCCCTGAAAGGCAAAGCCGTGATGGTTAATTTCTGGGCCACCTGGTGCGAGCCCTGCAAGATCGAAATGCCATGGCTGGTGGACTTGCAGGAGAAGTACCGTAAAGACGGCTTTGAGATCCTCGGCGTGGCCATGGATGATTCCAGCCAGAAGGAGATCTCAGACTTTGCCCGCAAGATGAAGGTGAATTACACCGTGGTGATCGGATCAGAAAAGGTGGCCGATCTTTACGGCGGACTTGACGGTCTGCCCACAAACTTCTTTCTTGATCGCAACGGCAAGGTAATTGACAGCTTTAAGGGCTTGCGCAGCGAATCAGTGATTGTGGATGACATCAAGAAAGCGCTGGCTTCGGAAACTAAAAACGCCTCGCTTACCCAATAGAGGTCGCTTTACCTTAGCTTATTGACGAATATGAAAATGAAATTCTCTCTTGTGATTGCATTGCTGGCGGCTTCGCTGATCACTGCTGTTGCTTCCGCCCAGGAGCAGCAAAGCCTCTCTCCCGCTAAGCGCAGCTTCGTTACCGCGGTGCCGGTAAGCGCCGTGAATGTACGTTCAGGCCATCCCGCTCCAGTCACGTTCACCTTTCACATTCAGCCCGGCTATCACATCAATTCAAATAAGCCGCTCATGCCGGAACTGATCCCCACACAGCTCAAGTTTTCATTGCCCGGCAGTGACATGGTGATCGGCCGGGTGAAGTATCCAGACGGCCAGTTGATGGCATTTGCCTTTGATCCCAACCAGAAACTCAGCGTTTATTCCGGCGATTTCAGCGTCAAGGCCGTGGTGGTTGCGCCACCTAGCGCCAATACCGGTACATACACAGTGCACGCCGATCTCAAATATCAGGCCTGCGATAACAATGCCTGCTATCCGCCCAAGAGCGTGCCACTGGCGTTCGAAGTGAAAGTTGGCTCTGGCTCAAGAAGTAGCAACCGGGCGCGCCCGAGCGCTTCCAGCCCGCATATCCATAACTGAGATTCTCTTTCGCGGAAGCGGATAGAAAATCCAGCCCAGCGCCGCTGCGCTCCAAAACTCATTTTCTATTTGGTTTTCGCGGCAGCTTTCTTGCTGGTTTTGATTCTTTCGGCGTGCGCCAAAGGAGTTTCAATCCAGACGGTGCCCAGGGAAAGGTCGCCGTCCACGGCACGGTAATCGACCGCAAGATCACTGTACAGCCAGAGCGAGTTCACACTCTGAAATGGGTCGCCAACATTGTTTTCCACAGTCACCGGGACTTGCCTGGTTGGCTTGCCATACAGGGAAGTCAAGGCTTCGGTTACCTCGTCCGCGGCGCGCGTTCCGTTGGTATGAAAAGTGATCCGTTGCACCTTTCCATGTTCCACCCGGCAAGTGAGGCCTGAGCTGATGCTGTAAACCGGAGCGTCGTCTGGAGGAAAGTGGACCAGCACATCCTCATTCACCGGCGGAGGCGCGGGCGACCCGCTCCTGGGCGTGCCGCTGGGATCTTTCCAGCACCAATGCGGTTCGCCGGGCCGGTACATTGGCGTAGGCAAAGCGCGCTTCTGGCATTCCGGCAGGGTGAAGGCATTGCCAATGGTCAACGCAAAAAATTTCTTGCTGGGCGCGCCTTTGCTGGGGCGGCGTTTTTAGCGGCTTGTTTAGGAACTTGTTTTTTAGGACCCTGACCATAGCTGATGCAGCAGAGTAGAAGAAGCACAGCAAGCAATTGAGGAAATTTCATGGGCATTTTCACTGGCGTTTTATGGGCGATTGACTGGCATTTTCACTGGCATCAATGACCGTTTTTCAATTTTTGGCAATTCCGGCGATTTTGGCAATTTCTTTGTCTTACTCCACCTTGACCCCGGCCCTTTCGCCCTCAGTGCTCTTATAGGCCCAGGCCATGCGCGGGGTGTTATGTGCAATACCGAACCTTCCCCGCTGGTCCAGAAGAATCATGCCGCCGTGACCTTTCAGCCGTCGTTCCAGATGAAAGATGGCATCCTGAGCCACGGTATCCGGCGAGCCTTTGGCTTGTACACGGTCAGCGGCCCACTTGGCCAGGACCAGTTTCATAATGGGCTCGCCCCAGCCGGTGCAGGAGACGGCGGCGCTCAGGTTGTCGGCATAACAGCCACATCCGATCAGTGATGAATCACCCACGCGCCCCGGAGCTTTATTCAGAGTACCTCCCGTCGAGGTACCGGCGGCGATGTTGCCGTCAACATCCAGTGCCACCGCGCCAACCGTATCGTGACCAAACTCATGTCCGGCAAACGTTGTATCCGGCTGGCCGGCAGCGGCTTTGGCCTGGGCGTCCTTCAAGCGCAGGACTTCGCGTGCAATGACCAGTTCCTCATTGCGGCATAACGCCATACCATGTTCCTGGGCAAACCGCTCCGCGCCTTCAGAAACCATGTAAACGTGCGGGCTATCGTCCAGAACCAGACGCGCGGCCTTAATTGGGTTACGGATGCGCTCCACGCAGCCCACGCCGCCGGCGCGAAGGTTACTTCCATCCATCATCAGGGCATCAAGCTGGACCTTGCCGTCTCGCGTGAGGAAACTTCCGCGGCCCGCGTCAAAGGTCTCATCTTCTTCCATGGAAACAATGGCTTCCTGCACGGCATCCAGCGCGCGTCCACCGCGCTCCAGCACGCGCCATCCCTCGCTCAGGGCTCGTTGAACGCCCTTCAGGTGGCTGTCTATCACGTCGTCAGGCATGGCCCAGGCCCCGCCATGAACCACTAATACAGGTAGCTGTCTCACGGATATTCCTTGAGCGGAAATTTCAAACTGGAAATGTGACTTGTGAGTTTAACAGAGCTGCCAAGTCCCTTTCCCCGAATGTCGAGGTCACATACGCGTAAAGCGATTTGGGCAGCCAGCGAACAGCGCGGCAATTTCCCGCATCACATTTGCCTGAGTGAATGCCTCTCCCAAGTTGCCTGTGTCACTCAGAACTAAGGAAAAAAATTCAGAGCACCCCTCCAACAGCTATTCACTTTGCCACATCACAACCAACACGCGTTTCGGACGGGGACAACGAAAATGAATACTCGCATAAGACGGATCAGGATCGGAGCGGTAATCAGCCTGTGCTTTGCCGCTGCACTTTTGCTCACAGGATGCCAGGGAATTGGCAACAGCGTGGCCCAAGCCACACCTTCGCCAACGCCTACCCCCACGCCCGCCGTACCGCCGGGCAGCCTGAATACTTCCATCAACCACATCATCCTCTTTATGCAGGAGAACCGCTCCTTTGATCATTACTTCGGGGCCCTCAATGCATATCGGGCAAAACAGAACCCGCCTTTGCCGCAGGACGTTGATACCTGGGGCCCGAACAAGACCCCTGCGGGCGTTTCCTCGCCCGGGTTCGACCCGGTCACTGGAGCTCAGGGCCCCCCGATAGCGGCATTCCACATGCAGAGCGCATGTTCTGAAAATGCCACCTCTTCCTGGGATGAGAGCCATAAGATTTTCAATCTCGCTAACGGCAACAATCACCTGGGCCCGTTCCTGATGAATGGCGCCGCTTTCGTGCAGGGCCATTTTGCTCGCGATGAAGCTGCCAAAGGCAACAATTTCGTTGATCTCACCGGCAAGCGCGCCATGGGCTTTTATGACGACTCTGACCTGCCGTTTTATTATTTCATTGCTTCTAATTTCGCCACCTCTGACCGGTGGTTCTCTCCGGTAGCAACACGCACCCAGCCCAATCGTATTTACTGGATGGCCGCCACCTCACAAGGCCACATCTTTGCTCCCGATTCTCAGCTTGCTGCGAAAACAATTTTCCAGTCTATGGACGAGCACAACATTACCTGGAAAATCTACGAAGCTTCGGGAAATACCTACTTCAACTTTTTCTCGTACTCGCTCACGCACAAAGCCAACGTGGTTCCGTTGACCCAGTACTTCACTGACTTGAAGAACAACACCCTGCCGCAAGTGGCCTACATTGAAACCGGAGTCGAGGTTGGCGAGACCAGCACCAGCGCCGTGGATGAGCACCCGGATGACAACATTCAGAAGGGCGCCCAGTTCGCCGCCAATCTGCTCACAACTTTGATGCAGAGCCCGTCATGGAAAGACAGCGTCTTCATCCAGACCTATGACGAGGGCGGAGGATTCTATGACCACGTCCCGCCTATGACTGAGGTGAACCCTGATGGTATTGCCGCCATTCTGGGACCCAACGACTTCTCCGGCATTGATAATTTCACGCTCAGCGGCTTCCGCGTGCCCATGTTCGTGGCGTCGCCATTTTCGAAGAAGAATTTCGTTTCCCACACGCCCATGGATTTCACCGCGGCCCTCAAGCTGATAGAAACACGTTTCAACCTGCCTGCACTCACGGCGCGTGATGCCTCAATGCCGGACATGACGGAGTTCTTTGACTTCACCACCAACACCGGACCGTGGGCCACACCGCCCACACCTCCGGCCCAGAACATGACGCTGCCCTGTGTGCAAGGTGTGCCGATCGGGTAAGCGGCAGTTAAAGACCTCAAGGCACAAAGGTATTCCTTTGTGCCTTTTCGTTTTAGAACTAACAACCCGGAACACCGTTTCTCGGGTGGAGCTCCTACAGCCGGATTCCTCTTACTTCCGCGATCTCCGGCAGCGCGCCAATTTCCTTCAGCGCGGATTCCATGGCAGGGGAATCAACCTGCACCACGGCGATGGCGTGCGGATCGGCCTTGCTCTCCTTGCGTCCCAGGGCAAAGTTGCCGATATTCACCTGATGGCGGCCCAGTATGGTTCCCACTTTGCCCACCACGCCCGGCACGTCCCGGTTGCGCATATAAATGAGATTGCCTTCCAGCGGGACTTCGATTCCCAGATCATCCACGCCCAACAGGCGCAGCGAATTGCCGTGCAGGACCGCGCCCTGGACCACGTGCTGGTCGGCTGAGGTCTTCAGCGTGACTGATAACGTGTCACCCGCGCGTCCGCCGGGTTCGTCTTTGCGGACTTCATGAATCTTTATGCCCCGTTCCTGCGCGATCGTGGCCGCGTTGACCACGTTGGCCCGTTCCGCGATTCGTTCATTCAGGATTCCCTGAATGGCGGCATTGCGAATCAGTTCGGTTTTCCATTCAGTAATGCGGCCGGAATAGCGGATGGAAATCTCCTCAATCGTTCCCGACGCCGAAACGATGTTGGCCAGAAACGCTCCCAACTTTTCCGCCAATGCAATGTACGGCTGCATCAGCGTGTATTGCGCATGATCAATGGAAGGCATGTTCACGGCATTCTGAATCACGCCCCGCTTCAGGTATTCACGCACCTGGCTGGCAATCTGCACTCCTACGGCATCCTGCGCTTCATTGGTTGATCCGGCAATGTGAGGCGTGGCAATTACGTTGTCCAGCGCCAGCAGAGGAGAGTTCTTCGGCGGTTCTTCAGTGAACACGTCAAGCGCCAGGCCCGCAACTTGCTTGCTTTGCAGTGCGGCCGCCAGCGCGCCTTCGTCCAGCAGTTCGCCACGGGCGCAATTCACAATGCGCACGCCTTTTTTCATCTTCTTAATTGACTGCTCATTGATCATGCCTGTGGTCTGCGGCGTGAGCCCCACATGAAGGCTGATGTAATCGGCAGCGGCATAGACCTGGTCAAGCTCGGCCAATTGAATCTCCAGATCGCGTGCTACGGAAGCGGACACAAATGGATCATGCGCAATCAATTTCATGTCAAAAGCCTTGGCGCGTTTGGCTACTTCCATGCCGATCCGTCCCAGGCCGATAATTCCCAGAGTTTTGCCGCGAAGTTCAGTGCCTTGCAGTGATTTCTTTTCCCACTTGCCGGCGCGGGTGGTTGAGTCCGCGCGGGAGATTGACCGGGCCAGAGCCAGCATGAGCGCCAGCGTGTGCTCGGCCACGGCCACGGCGTTGGCTCCCGGTGTGTTCATCACGGCGATGCCGGCTTTGGTGGCCGCTTCCAGATCAATGTTGTCCACGCCCACGCCGGCGCGACCGATCACGCGCAGCTTTCCGGCATTGCGCAGCACGTCAGCATTCACGTCCACGGCTGAGCGCACGATGAGCGCGTCCGCATCCGGCAGGGCAGCGGCAAGATTGCCGTTGATCTGCTCTGGAGTGACCACGTTCCACCCCGGTTCATCTTTCAGAAGCTGGATGGCGTTGGCCGCCACTTTTTCCGCCACAACTATCTTCATTTCTGATTCTCCTACCGCGCTGCGGCCAGTTCCTGTGATGCTTGTGCATAAACTTCCTGCGCTGCCCGCAGTCCGGCGCCCAGCTCCACCTTGCGCCCCATTTGCACCAGGATCTGCTCCAATGCGCCCACCGCGGCGATGGTATCCAGGTAGTCGTAATAACCAAGGTGAGCAATGCGGAAAAGCTGGCCTTTCATCTCGCCCTGTCCGTTGGCCACAATCGCCCCAAAATGATTGCGGAAGGCTTTGACAATGTCACTGGAGTCAACGCCGTCAGGCGCGGCGACTGCCGTGAGCGCCGCTGCGGGTGATCCGGCAGCAAACAGCTTCAGCCCCAGCGCCTGCGCGCCGGCACGCGTCATGGCAGCGGCGGTTTCTGCGTTGTTGATGAGAAGCTCGCGTCCGGCAGCCAGATCGCCGCCGCCCTGTTCGCGAATGTAATCCAACGCCGCATTCAGCGCAGCCACCAATGCTGTTGAAGGCGTGTATGACGATTCGCCCTTGGCGCCGTTCTTGCGTTCCTTGCGCAGATCAAAGTAGTAGCGCGGGTTTTTGCTGGTCTCCATGCGCTGCCATGCGCGATCACTCACGGCGGAATAGGCCAGCCCGGGCGGGATCATCACCGATTTCTGCGATCCGCCGATAATTACGTCCACGCCCCAGCCGTCCACATCAAAATGCGTTGTGCCCAGGCCGGTGATGGCATCCACCACCAGCAGGGTGTTCGATCCCTTCAGTACCTTGGCAATGCCTTCCACATCATGGCGGACCCCAGTGGAGCTTTCGGTGCCCTGCATGTACAGGATTTTGTGCTCCGGTTTCAGCTTCTCGCGGACCTGTTGTGCTGTGACGGTCTGGCCGTAGGGCGCTTTCAGGCTTTCCACCTCGCAACCGTAAACCTTAGCCAGTGATTCCCAGCGTTCGCCAAACTTGCCGGCCGTAACCACCAGGACCTTATCGCCAGGCGATGTCAGGTTGCTGACTGCCGCTTCCATGGCCCCGGTGCCTGACGCCGTAAACAGAACAACGTCATTCCTGGTTCCCACGAACACTTTCAAATCCGCCAGCACCTTGCTGTACAGGGTGCGGAACTCCGCGGTGCGGTGGTGCATGGTGGCGCCCGCCATGGCAAGCTGAGCGGAAGGTAGAAGCTGCGTCGGACCCGGAGTAAAAAGACGGCCTTTTCGAATCATTTTGATTTTTTCCTGAAATAAAATTTTTAGGGCTAGCGGGAAATTAAATCGATATCAGTAAAGTCTGCCGGACGTGCAGAGTAGGTTTGCGGGCCGTGCTTCAACAGCACCAGGCCTGCGGTTGGGTCGTCAGCGTTTTGTACAACGAGTAAACCATCGCCTTCTGACGGCCCTTGGGGGGCCGTTATCCATTGTATCTTTCCCAGCTCGTTTCTGGGAATTCGCGCCAGCATATCCACCCGGGGAAAAATGGCGTCATAGATCACCTGGCCCCGGCTGAGCATGCACACACGCTGCTGGCCCTGATCATTCAATAATAGATATGCCGAATCAGGAACTCCGGGTTGCCCGGAAAAGTTTCCCCGCGCATGGCCTGTGGTTGGAAGATTGTGCTCGCGCAGAAAGGTAACCGCCTGGTCGGAGAGGTCATCTGGCCCGGCCACATGCCATCCGGCCAGCTTTGATATCCGGCTGGCATCAATGGCGTCCACGCCGGAAGCCCGAACATTGATCTTCACGTCGGCATTGGCCGGGCGATGATAGGGCTGTATGAATAGCAGTCCGACGAGCGCCACCAGGCCAAGCGCCAGCGCCATGCGGATTGTGATGCTGCTGCCCTGCGGCGGCAAGGGCTGAATATTGATCTCACTGGCTCCGGGCATGTCTTCCAGACGCTGGGCCAGCACCGCCATCGCCTCAAGATGTGACGCGATGTGGTTCCCGGTGAATCGTGGAATCGTTAATTCCGTCAGCTCCATCACACGGTTCTTAATGGCAAACCCCGTCTGCGTAGAGCAGCAGATCTTTTCCAGGGTGCCCAGCGCTGCTGCCGTACCAACAAACATTCGGACTTCCAGGGGCTGGTCAGAGCGGGCATTGAACCGGCGATCAAGATTGGCGCTGCCGGTCCGCATCAGAACGCGTCCCTGTCCGGCCAGCGCAGCCGACTTGGGCATGATGCTCAGGGAAAATGTGGCCGGCACGCGCATCTTTATATGCAGGCCCGGCTTGTCGAGACGGTTGGAGAGCTGAACTATGGTGGGCCGATTGTTATAGTGTCCGGCGATCACCACGTCCTTGCCATCACGAACGGGATGCACCTTCAGCATCTCTGCTATGCGCAGGGCATCGGCCTCAATTGAGTTGTAACCGCGAAACACCGCAAACCGCCGCACCCAGTACACGACAATGCCCACAATGCCAACCACAATCGCGATATTAATAATGATTTCCAGCGGAGACATGGATTGGGTGGAAACTCTCCCTTGGGTTTGACGATATCACGACACGAAGACAGCTTGCGCCGATGATACTTCAATATCGCCGATTGCACTCAACCCCTGTCATGTTGAGAATGCACTCAACCCCTGTCATGTTGAGCGAAGAGCCGCGCGGACAGCCGCGGCTCGTAGTCGAAACATCCCGAGGACGTGAGTGCTGCGACGCGGATTCGGGGAATTCTCACGAGATAGCTTCCTTTTGGTCATCCTGAACACAGTCGGAGCGCATGCGACGACGAAGCTGAAGACGTCTATGTATTTCGAGTGCCCCACATCAGTATTCTGATATGGTTTGACCGCTCGCGCGCTGTACCAGCCACGCCGCTTATAATCATGACTACCAAACAGGATCGAGGCGACCAATGGGAATCGGCGACCAGATACAAAAAGATATTGTGGCGGCAATGCGCGCCCGCGAAGAGCTGCGGCTCTCCACCTTGCGCATGGTGAAATCCGCGCTGAAGAACAAAGAGATAGACAAGCGCGCCCCGCTGGACGAAAAAGAAGAACAGCAGATCCTCTCCACGCTGATCAAACAGCGCAAAGATTCAATTGAGCAGTTCACAAAGGGCGGACGCCAGGAACTGGCAGATAAAGAAGCCGCCGAAATCAAGATGATCGAGGCCTATCTTCCCAAAGCCATGGGTGATGAAGAGATCACCGCCGCGGTGAAAGCGACCATCGCGGAGATGGGCTCACCCACCATCAAAGAAATGGGCACTGTCATGAAGAATGCCATGGTTAAGCTGCAAGCTACGGGCGCTCGCGTAGAAGGCAAGACCGTGAGTGAGATCGTGAAGAAGCAGTTAGGCGGCTGATGACCGTACGGGGACGTGGATCAAATTTGGTTGTTCCCTTCATCAGGTTTGAGTTTATGTCCTCTCCCTGCAGGGCCTTTCATTCAGGCCAATTTAGGATGCTCCAGGACCAGTACCATTAGCGTGTTGTTTATCAGGGATTATCTGCGTTCATCAGCGGTGCGGTATGGTTTTGCCTTAGCTCGTTTAGCACTCAGCTCTGGTTGCTGCCAAAATACTTTGTTGCCGAGAAATATACTTGCAGCAGCAAACTTACCTCCTCATACTACGTTCAAATTAAGTAACGTTCCCCAAACGCTTAAGCCCGCTCCGGGTGGTGACGCCAGTTTTTCCGGTGCAGGCAGCGTTGTCGGCACAAGAGGTGATGTATGTTTCCTGAATCGAGTCCAATACAGAGGTTTTTCAGCGAAATTGTAGAACGTAACTATGACGAGGTTGGCGTACGGCAGGCGGAGGTGCAAGCCTACGTCGCCAATCTGCTGGCTGAGTTCTGCGAGTCAGAAAATCTTTTCAAAATCAAAAATGAGGATGGCCGCTCACTCTCTGATGTTGGAGAGATGCTGCTGGAGTCCGATCCCATCTATGGGCCGGCGCCGTCCTTTGATCGTGAGCGCCAGGTGCGCAAGCACATCGGCGACTACTCGCTGTTCTTTTCCGGCATGTTTCCGGAAAGCCTGAATCATCACCGGCTGAGAAAGCACCGGCTGGAAGGCTTCCTTGATTTCATCAAGGCGGGCAAAGAGAGCTATTACATCGTCTCCAAGTTTGAGTACTTTGAGTATGCCAAAGTGGCGCCCCTGTTCAGCCGCATGGCCCAGGATTTTGAACGCCTGGTCTATGGACTGAACCAGGTGAAGAACGAATTGCAGGAGTTGCAGCATCCCATCGCGCGGCGGACCCAGCAACTGCTGATGTAAAGACGTTAAGCTGAAAGGCGGCATGGTCTTCCGGGGCGCGCCGCCTTTCTTCTATTCCAAAAACGGCCGGAGACTGTGGCGCGTGCGTGATTCGATTGGGCTCCGGTTGCAGCGGGCTCCCACCCCACCAAGCGAACACCGCGCTTCTTGGGGGCCCCGGGGCTCGGCGCGTGTTCGGCCTAACCCTTATCGCCTTGCCGATTTTTCCTGTGCTCTATGACTCTGAGTAATCTTCACGATTTCTCAAGAAAATCCAGTTCTCAGATAAAATAGGTCTTCAATTTCAACTTAATTGGACCTCCATCTATGTCGAACCATCCTCTGCATTTCGTCACCTTTCCGGTGTTCCGATCTCCGTTACCGATCTTAAATGGCCGTTTCATCCTTCCACCTCCGGCGCTGACTGGCTCATCCTCCACGGTCGCGCTGACCTGCTGGGTAGCGACGAAGGGCTGCATTGCGAAGTTGCCGTGGGAATGACGCAGACGATGAAAGATGCCTTGGGTTCGCTGGCTCAGGAACATGCGGAAGGCCTGGTGGTGAACTCCATCCGCAAGGTACTCGATAATGGCCAGTTGGCGATGGTGAAATCCGGCAAGCTCCAACCAGTGCACGTCACCAGCCGGTTTTACAGTTTCACCGCCAAGAAAATCCAGTTCCCTACGCAATCAGAAGATGATGTTCGTGAGATGTTGAAGCGCCGCGTTTTCTGGCTGTCCAAGGTCACGAAGGCGCAGCGGTGGAATGGCCGATCCGTACGATTGCCAGTACGTGAACTTTACCCGGGAAAAGATGCTGGAACTGGCAAGCAGCTGGTGGACAGGGATTGATCAAGCTGGAAGGCGACCAGGCCATGGCGTCTGACTGGCTCATGCAGCAGGAGCCCGCGATGATGGCCGCCATGCAAAAAGGCGTGGAAGCCGGCAGGGCCGCCAATAAGATCACCGCGTAGGCTCGAGGTATTTCAAGCTGAGCGTTTCAAAGTAAGTCACGTTTTGTCTTCTTTACTACAAGTCGAAAATCTTAACGTCACGTTCGCCACACAGAGCGGTGAAGTGGCGGCCGTGCGCGACGTCAGCTTCAACATCCCGGAAGCAGGCACGCTGGGGTTGGTCGGGGAGTCAGGCTCGGGCAAATCCGCCACGTCACTGGCCATCATGCGGCTGCTTCCTCCGCAAGCGCGCATTGAGGGAAAGATCTCATTCGCCGGCCAGGACCTTCTTGCTTTGCCGGAAAATGCCATGCGCAAGCTGCGCGGGTCGAACATCAGCATGATTTTTCAGGAGCCCATGACCGCCCTGAACCCGGTCATGCGGGTGGGCGACCAGGTGGCCGAGGCGGTGGCGGCACATCATTCTGTTTCCCGGCAGGAAGCAAAACGGCGGGCCGTGGAAGCGTTACGCGAAGTCGCACTCCCGAGCCGGACCAGCGCGCCAATGACTATCCTCACCAGCTTTCCGGAGGACAGCGCCAGCGCGTGATGATTGCCATGGCGCTGGTCAATCACCCGCGGCTGCTGATTGCCGACGAGCCCACCACGGCGCTGGACGTGACCATCCAGGCCCAGATTCTGGATTTACTGCGCGACTTGCGGGAAAGACACAAGCTGGCCGTGCTTTTTATTTCTCACGATCTCGGCGTGGTTTCGCGCGTGGCGGACCATGTGGCCGTGATGTATGCCGGTGAAATCGTGGAGATGGGGCCGGTGCGAGCAGATTTTCTCGGCCGCGCAACATCCTTACACGCGCGGATTGATCCATGCCATTCCCACTTTGAAAACCGACCGCAGGCGTCCTCTGCTGACGGTAGAGAAGCTTGCCCGGGCAAGCGGAGTGGCCTTAAGGCAAATTTCGCCGGGACACTGGGCGCGCGTCGCACAGTAGCGTGCCTGTGATTTACACTCTCAAAGGTTAGCGTGCGCATACTCATCATCTCGGACATTCATGCGAATCTGGAAGCGCTTGAGGCTTGCCTGCAAGCCGCGCCCGCGCATGATCGCGTCTTCAATCTAGGTGATATCGTGGGCTATGGCGCCAATCCCAATGAAGTCACCGAACGCGCGCGCGAGCTTGGGACCGTGTTTGTTCGCGGCAATCATGACAAGGCCTGCTCCGGCGTGAGCAGCATGGAAGATTTCAATCCCATCGCCGGCCTTGCCGTGCTGTGGACCCGGCAGGAGCTTACCGAAGACAATCTGCAGTTTCTGCGCGATCTTCCCCATGGCCCCATCATGCCGCTGGAGAATGTGGAATGCGTGCATGGTTCGCCCCGCGATGAAGATGAGTATGTACTGATGCGCCGTGAAGCCTATTCCATCCTGGGAAACGCGGGAACACCGGTGACTTTTTTTGGACACACGCACATCCAGGGCGGCTTCTGGATCAATGACAGCAATGAAAGCGAAGGCGCCATCGAGATGAAATACGCTTCGCCGGAGGGGCAACAGGAGTTCACCATGAGTCTCAATGGCGCGGGAAAGTACATGATCAATCCGGGATCCATAGGACAGCCGCGCGATAACGATCCCCGGGCCGCTTTCGCCATGTATGACACGGACAAGAACTCAGTCACCTTTTATCGCGTGCCTTATGACATTGAGGAGGCGCAGAAAAAGATTTTTGCCGCGGGCCTGCCGGAACGGCTGGCCATCAGGCTGGAAGAAGGTCGCTGAACCAATGAAGCAGGCAGGATTATTCGGTGGGCCGGGCCGGGGTGAACAAAGTAGTACCGGGAAATTTGACGTGGTCGCACATATTGATGGTGGAGCGCGCGGCAATCCCGGACCCGCGGCCTATGGCGTGATCATTCGCAACGCCAGCGGAGCGGTTCTGGCCGAACTGAGCGACTATCTGGGCATGCAGACCAACAACCACGCGGAATATTCCGGACTGCTGGCTGCGCTGGAGTATGCCGCCAGGGCGCAATATCAATCTTTAAAGGTCTTCAGCGATTCTGAATTGCTTGTACGCCAGATGCAGGGCCGGTACAAGGTGAGCAGCCCCAGCCTGAAGCCGCTGTATGACAAAGCGCGCCTTCTGGTCCAGAAGTTCCACATCTTCAACATTGAGCACGTGCTGCGTGAGAAGAATAAAGATGCTGACCGGCTGGTGAATCAATGCCTTGACGCGCGCTCGCGCTGATAGTCTTTTCAGGCGGCGGAAGTCCGCCGAAATGTTTGCACCCGCCAGACCCGGTAATGACTCCAAGATTACGGAGGGCAGAAATGCAACGCCAGAATATTTCCGGCAATTCCAAATATGAGCCCATCGTGGGTTACTCGCGTGCCGTGCGCGTGGGCAACGTGGTGCATGTGGCAGGGACCACCGCCACCGGCAATGACGGCAAGATCATGGGCGGCGACGATGCCTATCTTCAATCCATGCAGGTGTTCCGCAATATTGAAGCCGCGCTGAAGAAAGCCGGAGCCGGCATGAAAGACGTAGTGCGGACGCGGATGTACGTGACGAAAATCGCGCGCGACTGGGAGTTGGTGGGCAAGGCGCATGGAGAATTCTTTCGCGACATTCGTCCTGTGGCCACCATGGTGGAGGTCAAAGGCCTGATTTCGCCGGAGATGCTGGTGGAGATTGAAGTGGAAGCCATTGTCGGCTGAGTCAGCCGGGTGGGAGAATCTCAAGCCGCAGCTCCCGGCAAAATAGAAACCAGCAAAATAGAAAAAGGCCAGCGCTCAGGCTGCCCTTTTTGTCTCTTTAAATGAGGAGAGTTATTTCTTGGGAGCGATTGAGTCTTTGGCAGCCTTGGCTACGCGGAACTTCACCACGGTTTTGGCAGCGATCTTGATGGGTTCGCCGGTCTGAGGATTGCGTCCCATGCGGGCTTTCCGGTTGGATTTTACCAAGCGGCCCAAGCCAGGAATGACGAATACGCCGTTCTTCTTGGTTTCTTTAACTGCCGTTTCCGCCAGAGTTTCCAGAAACGTTGCGGCGGTCTTGTTATTCAACTCCAACTTCTCGGCCATGTGGCGCACGAGTTGGGTCTTGGTCATGCCAGATGCCATCTTACCTCCTTGAAATGTGGGTCTTTGAACCCACTCATGCGAATATATACACGTGTCGCGAACCTATGCAAGCGTTTTCGCCAGATTTCATGCGGGTTTTTAAAAGTATGTCTGTGGAAATCTGCATGGATAGCGGCTCAGCATCACTTCGTGAGTGCTACCCGCATTTTTCGGCTAAGCCAAGCTGGTAGAAGCTCAGTACCGCGTCGCCCTGCTGCAGCTTTCTTTGCCGGCGTAAGGCGCCAAACATATCGCCGGGATCAAAGTGCTTATCGTGTTCCGCAATCACTGTGCTTTCCGGCCGGATAATCTGCGATTGTGAGAGGAATCCCAGCACCTGTTCGTAATCGCCCATTTTGCGGTAGGGAGGATCAAGGAAGCAGAAGTCACAGCTCACGGCCTGGCTGTCCAGCATGCGCAGGGCAAGGGCGGCCTCGCGCTCAATGATCTCGAAGCCTAAGCCGTCTTCCACCTTCAGTGCGCTCAGATTCTGGCGGATCACGCGTGCCGCTTTCGCCGACGCTTCCACAAAGTACACCATTCTTGCTCCACGGCTCAGGGCCTCAATTCCCACCGCCCCTGTGCCGGCGAAAAGGTCAAGCCAAACGGATTCGGCCACCTGCGGCGACACAACATTGAAAAGTGTTTCCCGCAGACGGTCAGACGTGGGACGGGTCTCCATGCCTGCAGGAGCTTTCAGGCGGCGACTTTTGAATTTGCCGGCGATCACTCGCATTGAAGCGGAACTCCCTGCACGAACATCTAATTTAGCGTATAGAATCACATCGCGAGCCGGTTTGAATTCAGGTCTGAACTTACGGCAATGGCTTTCGATTCCAGAGGACGGAATTTTTTAAACTAATAAAAATATGCGAAGCTGGTCAATTTCGGCGGGCAAATGGATGGGAGCGGAGTTTCGCCTGCACGTGAGCTTTTTGTTCATGCTCTTTTTCTTGCTTCTGTATGACTCAACCCGCAGCAGCATCGCCGCATTTGGTCTGGTGCGGGGGCTGGTTCTGGCAGCACTTGTCACTGCAAGCGTAGTGGTGCATGAACTAGCCCATGTGGTGGCTTCAGCCCGTGCCGGAATTCCCATGCGTGGCTCCATGCTCACACCGCTTGGCGGCATAGCCATCGCCGACGCCAACACCCTGATGGAGAATTCACGGAATCTGGCGCGGGAAGCCCGTATTGCTTTCGCCGGGCCGTTGGCAAATCTCTTCATGGCCGGAGTCTCCGGCGCCATGTTACTGGCCGTGCCAATATAAAGGTATCTCTGGGCGCAGCCTCTGCTCTCCGTCAACGCCTGGGCCGCAGCTTTTTATGGATCAACCTGGGCCTCTTCGCCTTCAATCTGCTTCCGGCGTTCCCGTTGGATGGCGGACGCGTTTTCCGCGCCTGGAGAGCACAGCAGTCGATTTCAGCGTTGCCACGCGTCAGGCAGTCAACATCGGCAA
>CAWGRA010000041.1:0-50235 GCA_963824835.1 Terriglobia bacterium
CCGGGCGCGCTGGATACCGGCATCAACTCAGGCTCATCATGGCCCACGCAGCCTTGCGAGTAGTTCACTTCAAGCTGGCCGGGAATGTATTGCGGATGGTGTTCCAGACAAGCGGAAATGGTTTGAGCATGGACGGCGACGGCACCGGCGCCGGTGAAAGCTATGAATGCAGCAAGAAGGAAAAGACGTTTGCTATTCATGAAACCTCCGGGGGGAATTCGAGGTCTTTGGTGGGGTAGGTCCACCCATCAAAAAGCGGAACGCAGTTTACCACATTCTGAAAGGAGGCTGTTTTGGCCAGAAGGCGCCTGTATAAGACACAAAGGGTGTGGCAGTTGGATCACTCTGCGTGCCCAACGTGCCTCAATTTGCAATCGGGAACAAGCTAGCCAGCGACTGCTGACTGCGGCTGGTACGGACAGAACGGATCTGATCCCAGGGCATCGCCGGTATGGGCAAAGGCGCGGGCACGCGATCCGCCGCAGATGTGGCTGTATTCGCAGCGACCGCATTTGCCGTGAAATTCATTGGGCCTGTGCAGGGCGTGGAAGATTTCAGAATTGCGGTAGACGTTGGCCAGCGAATCAATGCGCACGCTTCCGCAGTGCAGTGGCAGGAAGCCGGAAGGATAAATGTCACCAAGATGGGAGACAAAGACGATGCCATGACCGTCACGAACCTGAAAGCCCCGGTACACCGCGCTCTTCTTCATGTCCGGCGCAGCCATGCCGGCTTCGCGCATTTTATTGATGGCCACGCGACGATAAGACGGCGCCTCCGTGGTCTTGACCGCAAAGGGAGCGTTGGGAACCAGATCAAGCACCCAGTCCATGATGCGTTCACCTTGATCGGGAGAAACTTCATTCAACGCCTTTCCCCGTCCAACGGAGATCAGAAAAAAAAGACTCCAGCGCATGACCGGAAAACTGGTCCTCAGCAGTTCGTAGATTGCGGGCAGGTCGTCAGCGGTTTCTTCTGAAACCAGAGTGTTTACCTGAATCGGCAGGCCGATACTTCCGGCGTGGCGCGCGGCTTCCATGGTGCGGTCGAATGTTCCCGGCACGTTGCGGATGGCGTCGTGCTTCTCAGCGCAGGAACCATCCAGGCTTAGCCCCAGCGCCTGGATGCCATGCGCATTTAGGTTGGTGATGGCTTCATTCGAGAGCTCAGTGGTGGCTGCCGGCGTAATGGAAACATCAAGCCCAAGACCGCGCGCGTAATCGATCAATTGGTAGATGTCCTTGCGGCGAAGCGGATCGCCGCCGGTCAGGATCAGGTGAGGCAGAGGATCGCCAAAATCGATCAGTTGCTCAATGAACTTTTTGCTTTCCTGGGTGGTGAGCTCGAGTGGATGCGCTCCCGGCACGGCTTCAGCGCGACAATGTTTGCACGCCAGTCCGCAAGCCTGCGTCATTTCCCAATAGACCAGCATGGGATTACGGGAAAAATCATGACTTACTCGACCCATCTCTGGAGTTGTGCGCGCCACCACCATGCTGTTCTCCCTTCCCCGGCCCGATGTCTAAAAGCCGTTGCGACAAAGAACACCATAACGCTGAAGCGCATTTTGGGCCGTGACGTAAGTCACACTGGTAATGTGACGAGGGTCAGGAACTGAAAAGGGCGTTTTACCACAGAGAACACGAAGGAACACGGAGTAAAGGCGGTTAGCGCCGTTGTCGATTTCAATCTTTCATGGTTGATCTTTTTCGACCCATATATACGTTTGAAACCTATTTCCCATGAGAGTAGATGTAATGAGAAATCTCGTGCAAATGCATAGATCCTTCGACTACGCGCCTGTCGAATGTTTAAATGTTGACGTTTATCAATGCGCTGCGCTCAGGATGACAAAAGGGATGGAATTTCGGTAACTGCAAAATTAGGACGCAAAAAGCGGATTTCTCGCTTCGCTCGAAATGACAAGTGTAAGGAAAACTATGGCATTGAGTGGGACGCGGCCGTTTCTTGATCCGCGTGCATCCGCGTTAATCCGCGGTAAGGTCTTCCCGCTGCCCCCTTCACTATCCAGGTGAGCTGTGGCCATCGCACTTCAGCACGCCCAAAAACTGGCTAAACGGCCCCACGAACTCGCGGTATTGATAGGCCATTACCCGTGACATCTGGTGGAGATGAGTGAGGTCATGTGACACCCAGGTGGCCAGCAGTTCTGACAAGGTGACTACACCCAGAGCGGGATGCAGTCCCTTCCGCTTCAGGTCTTCGGGCCGCAGATTCAGTGAGCGAAGTTCGTCCAGGTTTTTCGATCGCAAACGGGCAAATTCATCCAGCAATTGTCCGAGCGACTCTTTATCTATCTTTCGTTCTTCGGCCCGGCGAACAAAGGGCTCAAAAGCCCGGCTCTCGCCGAACTCTAATATCATTTTTGCGCGTTGTATCCAGTTATTCACTTCGGCATGAACCAGATGGCGCACGATCTCAAATGCGTTCCAGCTCGTGCCACCTTCATTGCGCGATGTCCAGGTCTCCGGCAGATCGCGCAGAAGCGCATTGAGTGCAGCGGGGGTCCGGGTGAGAAGCGATATGGTGTTCTCCAGATTATGTTCCATCATGTCCTCACGTGTTCAGAGGGATGTTCCGGAACGTTGGATGCAAAAATTGTTTGTTTTCGTCTCGCTGGGCAGTGGCTATCTGTTGAGATGCCATGCAGTTCTAATGCGCCGGGTAGGTTGGAATCGCTGGCCGGCCCACGCCATGTTTGCCATTACGCAGGGCGATCCAGTTGGAGAGGCTGGAATAGGCTTTATCATCCAGGATGTTGAAGCGAACGCCGGAAAGGCCGTCGGCATTGACCCAGGTAACTTCGCCTTTGCCTTCAATGCGGCCGCCAAAGGGAAGCTCAAAGGAGAACCTTAAGGCTGATCCGCGAGGATAGGTTTGCAATGACCAGATCGCCATGCCGGCTTCGCTCAGGTTTGACATGGTGCTCTCCGCGCTTAAACCGTTCACTTCGAGTTCCACTGGAACCATGAGCGGATAGCGCGAGTAGCGGCGCTTCTCCGAAGTCATCATGGTTGTGGACAAGGCAAAAATGTTGGCGATTTTGTCCGCGATAAGCGGCTGGCCAAGCACAAAATTTGCGCCGGCGCGAAGAGCAGCCTGGGTTTCCGCATCATGCCGGGAACAGGCGAATATCACCATTGATTTGCCCAGGTTGGCGGCGCGAAGCTGCAGCACCATCTCCATGGCCCCATCCAGGCGCAGGTCAAGCACAATACCGTCAACTTTGCGGCGGGCCAGGTAATCGCGAGCGGAGCTGATGGCAGACGCGCAGTTCAGGCGTCCTTTCACTTTTCGCACCGCCGCAGCCACGGCGCGGAAAACGTTGGAGTCAGCACACACAACAAGGAATTCAGGCCCGGTGGAAGCTTCCTGGGTCGAAGTTGATTCAGACGAGCTTTTGGCGATGGCGATCATCTAACTATGGAACGTGGACTAGTGTACTTTTCCTGAGGGTATTGTGGGGCCGCGACGAAAATAAATCGGTGGATACTGCACTTGCGGCCATCGCACGATTGATGCCATTGCATTTACAACTCCCAGGCATCGCCCCATTCCGCATGGCGCGCAATGCTTATAGGCAGGTTTTTGTGATTTTGTGACGGTCCGCGTTTCCAAACCAGCGGGCGTGCACAGATTGAGGTGCAGAAATCCGGTATGTTTGCGCGGATGCCGGACGATTCTGGCTTTTGCAGGCGTGAGGGCCAGCGCGGCTGGCGATTAAGGTAAGAGAATTTTTCATCTTCATAGCCCAGCGATCCACCTTTGAGTTGGCGATGTTCCGCGGTACGCTGCAAGCGCTGGGAAAAATGGCACCAATCGCCGGCGGCAGCCATGGGACATTCATGACAATGCGGACACGGCGCCAGAAGATTTGCCCCGGCCGAAATCAGGAAAGTTCCGCGCGCGATTGATCACCTTGAAGCCCGGCGGGAGTGCCGGGTTCGATGATGACCAGAAATTGACGCGCCGAATTCCAGGCCTGGCGCAGCGTGCTTTCAAAATCGGCGGCGGAGCAGCTCGCCCGCAACGTATGACATTATCGCCAGATCATGTGGCTGGGCGGGAAATCCGGAGCGCAGGTCCGTGCGCAACCATTGCGCATTCTCAGCGCTGCTATGGGGGCTGGCGGACGTTAAACTTTTTACCGAGATCGAGCCAGCGTTGATCGTTTTCAAGAAGCGTGGCGTTTTGAAGTTCAGGGAAAATCTCGGCTGCGGCCAAGAATGATGTTCCCGGCCCGGCGCCGAGATCGAGCAGAGACTTGATCTCAGCTTCAGGAGCAAATCGCCGCAGTTCGCGAAAGACGTTTTCATTCACTGCGTAGGTGGCGGGAAAGCGAACCGCCAGATAAGCCGCCCGATGCGCATCACTGCTCATGGCGGGGCGGGCGAAGTCAGCTGACTTGTAGCGTTCGGTCAGATCATTGACGGATCTGGCCAGCAAAGAACGGTTATGCTTTTCCGTCTCGGACTGAAGGGCACGGACAAGATATTCAGGCAGCGGCATTCAGAGGGCAGCGTCAAAGCCGTTTTGAAAACGGAGATGAAATTCGCGATCAAAATTTTGCGTATTTCACCGAGCATCCATACGGATTGGTGGCGGCTTCAGTTACCGGCTTTCCCGCTAGCGATTCCGTCAATGCGGCAGAAACATAGTTTTTTGCGCCTGGCGATGTCAGATTTGTCAGAAGTCGGCTTATCGTCAATCGCACCCTGATAAATGAGCGTGCCGCCGGGATCGATCACAAACATCTGCGGCGTTGTCTTGACATCATACAGGCGGCCCAGCGTTCCCGCAGGATCAAGCAGCACATCCGTTGGCGCGGCATTCATCTGCTTGAGATATTCTTTCTCCTGCGCGGGAGTGACAAAGCCCTGAGTTCCCGGCGCGGACGAGATCACCGTCAGCCAGACTACGCCCTTGGCCGTCCATTCTTTTTGCAGACGCTGCATGTTGCCGCTTTCATAATGCTTGCGCGTGTAAGGGCAGCCCTGGTTGTGCCACTCCAGCACCACGTACTTGCCTTTGAAGTCAGAGAGCTTCTGCTGTTTGCTGTCCACGTCAACGGCGGTAAAGCCGGGCGCAGGGCTGCCGATTTTAACCGCCAGCGCGGTGGCTACCAGCGCCAGCACAGCACAGAAAAGGATGCATGAATTGCGCAGCTTCATGAGTACCGTTTTCTTGATATGGGAATATGACAGAGCGACCATTTTACTGCCTTTCCACTAAGTAGCTTATAAGGTCTTGCTCTTTTGCGATTCCGATAAGGTCTGTCATGTTGAGCGAAGAGACGCGCGCATCATCGCGTCTCGGAGTCGAAACATCCCGAGGAAGCCGAATGGTAACAAAGCCGGAACAGGGAATTCTCCCGATTCAGCTTGTGCTAACATGCCTGCCAATATCCGTGACGGTTCGTTTTACAAGTTCTGCTAACAGCCATCTATCGTGAAAAGCAGCGGAAAGGGTGGCGGCGGCAAACAAATAAAGCCTTGGCCGAAAGCACGTAACCCGCGTTGGCAGTGATCCGGCGGAACAATGGGGACGAGAAATACTGTTACGGGAAGAATCTTTGCGGGTAGAATGCCCTGAGTCTGTATTTTTGGCTGATTCGGCATCGCCGGGATGTTTCGACTACGTCGTCGCATTCGCTCCGACTGCGCTCAACATGACAGAGGGTGAGGGGCTCGAAACACTCAGGGTTCCTCGATGACGGCAGCCTGGTTGCTGAGTCTTCTACTGCACCCGCGCGGTAAACACGCCAGTCTCAATTCTCCCCGCGTGCTTCATCTGGACAAAGATGTGATAGTCACCCGGCCTCGGGAAACCATAAGGGAATGAGACTTCATTGGAGATTGATTTGGATTCCATGCCTGGACATGTCATGCTGCGGCGGCATGCCTTCCGCGATGTTCACCGCTGCCATGGAAACCGATCCCGCGGGATGGACATGAGCAAACACGTTTCCGTCATTGCTCATGAAAACCGCGTGCCCGGCCATGCCCATATAGTTCTCCATGTCTTGTGCGGGCTTTCCATCTTTATCTTCCAAACGGAAGCGAAACCAATTCGCCTGCCGCGCTTTCAGATGGCTGCCATCCACTTCCCAGATCATGCGATAACCATCGGCAAGCTGCGCGATTGCTTCCTTCGCGGAAGACTCGGGTGCGGCCGCGGCATCCGCGAAGCCGGAGTCGTCGCCACTCAGCGGTTTCCCGGAAATAGCCGGCAGATCGATTTCGCTGATCTGAGTTTCCGGAAAGCCATTGGCGTGAACTATGTCCGCGTACACACGATATCGTCCGGCCGGCATCGCAGGCAGGCTCTGGGTGAACTTCGCGTCGTTTCCGCTTTGTTCCGGGTGCAGATGCCAGAAGCTTTTCATGTCCGGCATGCGGACAAGAAAAAGATGCATGATGTGATTGTGGTCAGGCACCAGATCGTCCATGACGATTGCGTCCGGCGCAAGGAAGTTGAGCCGGTTCTTCTCCTGGCGGTTGGGATTATCCAGTTCCAGGCTTAGCACATTGCCGGAAAGCAATTCAGCTTTCACATGCGGCACGCGGTAGTTCAGCTTGGCGTTGGTGGCCGCGTCAGCGCGCCACATCCTTTCGCCCCCAATCAACGCAGCAATAACCACAACCGTTGCCACTGCCGCCCGCGTGTAGCCTCGTTTTTTGCGATCACCGGTAAGCTGCTCTCCAGGAGCCAGGTCCGCTTCCCGTCCTGCTGCTCCAACAATGCTGACAATGCCACCGCACCAGCGTAACGCCCAGCAGCGTAAGCAAAATTCCCAGAGCAGTCTGCATGCCTGGCGTATTGGTTGAAGTGGCCGGCAGCGGGACTGAGAGCTCGCCTTTTCCTCGCGCTCCCTGCGCGGCAATCTGCACCTTCCAGGATCCACGGGCCATGATCCAGAGCTGGCCATGATAAGCCTGCGGATCAGTGGCGGAGCGTTGCGCGGCATCAGCCGAGGGCGCCAGTTTTGCGCCGATCGCCAACCATCTTGAGTGGCAACACTTCAATGCGCTCAACGTCCTGGTCCGCGCTGCGGATTTCAATCTGCGCGATGCCCGGGACCACGGCAGGCGCTTTCACCGTAACCAGAAGATGATAGGGCCCGGCAAAACCGTCAAAGTAAACGTCCGGGCTGTTTACATGCGCCGGGGTCGCCAGCGGAAGCATGATGATCAGAAGCAGCGGCAGGAGTTTGCGCATCGGTTAATCGCACACCTTATGAATGGATATCTGTTATGTTTATCTTTTATCTTTATCTTTGTATCTCTCTTCAGCCAGTCCCAAAGATGATGCCAACCCAGAGACTAACCACGGAAAATGCAAAAGCGAGTCCCATCCCGCGCCAGAATTGGGCCGCGGTATCGTCAAATTTGACGAACACATAGCGCACCGTGGCGGCGTTGGGCGGAGTGAAGTAAGGATAGTTGGCGGGATGAAAGAACCAGTTGCGCGCGGCCGGCGACATGAGAAAAGTTGCGAATGGCCATTGCACCGCAACCAGCACGGTCATAAACGCCACGCCGCCAAACAGAGCCTGCTGCCACACGAGGGCGCCTTTTCAAACATCGGCCACATCAGGTCAAGCACGAACGCCGGAATCACCAGCAGGATGGGCCAGGGCAATGGCACCATGTGCGTGATGTTCTGGTAGACGGGTCCCAGTTTCGGCGACGCGGGAAACAACGGCAGAATCCAGAGCATGAGGATGGTGAAGAGCGAGTAAATCCCCGCCATGATGGTGCGCGCCCAGCGATGCCGCGCGGCCCGGGCCGGCGCTTCCAGCACCAGCAACAGGCCGGCGCCCAGCGCGATATAAGACAATGCTGCTGTGGAGCAGAACTTTGTTGGTGTACTCAAGACGAAGAATCATGGAGTGCACAATCACGAATCCACCCAGCAGCAGGCAGAGCCTTTGCAGCCGGACGCGCTGCGCGCCTTCCGCGCGGTTCATCTCCGCCACCGTCAGCAACAGGCCTCCCCAGACAATACCGGCAATGCCGATGGCCAGCAGGATATGTGGAGGGCTGAGAATTTTTACGTCGAGCCCATAGGCCTCATGCCACCAGTTGTCGAACGGAGCCGAAGTGACCATCGCCAGGCCGCCCCAGGCGGCAATGAAAGCACCCAACGGTCCGCGAAAGCCAAGCACATTGACTGATGATGTCCGCGCCGCGCTGTTGGGCTGAAACGTTGCGCTGAAGATGGTCATGGCGCAGACCAGGGCCGTGAGCAGCCCGCCAAGCTGGATCAGCAGATGCGCGGGCGTCCAAAAACTGTCACGGCCGATCGTCTCATGCCAGGAGATGTCCCAGTACAAACCAATGGCGATTGAAATGGAAGCGCTGACGCAAGCCCACACAGTCCAGGGCACGTGCACGGCGGCCACGTCTGTTACGCGCTTTGCCGCCGGAATCGGCGCAGTAAAACTGCCGGTAGAGGTGCTCATAGACAGCCTCCTGGTCTTCAGCTAGAGCGATTGATCGCATACAGAATACACTGAATGGCCATTCATCTAGAACCGTTATACTAATCTCCGGTACATGGATATCCAGGAACGTCCAGCGAGTAAGACCGCGATAGGTGTGGCCGTGCTGCGTGCGATGCACGAACTTTATGACAGTAACCCGAAAATCCTGCAAGATCCCGTCATTCCCCTGCTTCTTGACAACCAAGTCTTGCAAAATGCGACGAGCAATCTTCAATGGCTGCATGATCCCCGCAATCTGGCGCTCCGTTCCCATGTGGTTCTTCGCAGCCGTTATGCTGAAGATTCCCTTCGCGAGGCGGTACTGAAGGGCTGCGGCAATACGTTATTCTTGGTTCCGGCTTTGACACTTTCGCTTATCGTCAACCAACATGGGCCGCTTCGCTACGCATTTTTGAAGTGGATCATCCAGCCAGTCAGCGCGCAAAGCTGAAAACGCCTGCAGGCCTCAGGGATTTCACTGCCCGCCAACCTGGAGTTTGTCTCCGCGGACTTTGAATCTTCTTCTCTGAAAGATATCCTGGCACAAAGCACGCTGAACTTCGCGGCACCCACCTTCTTTGCCTGTCTGGGCGTCCTGATTTATTTGCCGGAGGAATCGATCAGAGCAATCTTTCAGCTCACGGCGTCTTTTCCGAAGCTTTCAGAAATTGTATTCACGTTTTCTCAGGGCGATGGCAATTCCGGCGGTGGGCCCAGCCTGGTTTCAACTCTGGCTGAGGCCTCGGCAGCGGTCGGTGAGCCGTGGCGCAGTTACCATGATCCGGATGCGCTGGGCCGGGAATTATCTGAGATAGGTTTCTCCAGATTGCTTTCCTGTCCCCCCAGGAAGCCAAAGATCTTTACTATCGCGACCGCAGTGACGGTCTTCCGCCGCCTCGGGCAGTTCCATTGCGCGGGCCACGGTTTAATCCATCGTACTTGTCGGCGATTCACAAAAAAGCGCGGAGATTGCGCTTAGGCATTATCAAGCGCAAAAACGTACAGGTCGCAAAAGTGATTCGACTTTGATTTGTCGCGCTCTATTTGCGAGGCAGCGACAACGCTTTCACCAGCGAATCAAAATCCGCCGGCGGCTTGGAATCGATGAATATGTTTTCCCGATCGTGGGTGAGTAAAGCCAAGATGCACGGCATGAGAGCAACGCGATCAATGCGCCGCTCTGAAGCTTCCTCGGGAGAATATTTTCTGTCACCGATCACAGGGTGGCCCAGCGCGGCGAACTGCACGCGTATCTGGTTCTGCAAACCGGTAACCAGCGTTACGCGAAGGAGCGAGGCCCCGCGCAACCGGCGTTCCAGTGAATACCGCAGCTCCGCGCGGGTTCCCTGATAATCGCCCGCCGTGGTCAGCCGCTGAAACATTCCTTCACGGCGAAAATAGTGGACCAGCATCTCTTCCTGATGGTCTCTCTCAAGACGTCCGCGAACCACGGCCAGATACTCCGCTCCGGAGTGTGGCTGAGAAATTGTTTGACCAGCGCGTCACGGTCACGATCAGTTTTGGCAAAGAGCATTACGCCCGAGGTGAAACGATCAATGCGGTGCACCACATAGGCCCGCTGGCGTTGCCGCTTCATCTCTTCCGCAACCAATGCAAAGGCTGACGGCATGCCGGTGCCTTCCACCGGCACCGCGGTCAATCCCGCGGGCTTGTCCACGGCCACCACCGCATCATCTTCATAGATGACGCGCAGCTCGAGTGAGGCACGCGGCTGCCGACGGCCGGGCCGGCCTGAACTTTGCCGTCTTGCTTTGAGCGTCCGTGCGCCCGGCCTGGCAGAATCACCTCTGCCCGTGTTGTGCCCGCCCTTGCGCGGTGTTTTCTTCATTCACCTTCATCCAAATTTCGGCCATTTCACTCCGGCGTCATTTGGCCATTTCATGCATCTAATGCCGGCGCATTTGCTAGCTGCTGCATGCTAGTACTATCTTCTATTATCTGTCCTTACTTTGCCACCTGAGCAGCCTGGGGCATGGCAACTCCCTTGATCGGCGCGGACAGGCCTTTCATCAGTTTGGCGAATTCGTCCAGGTTCAGTGACTGCGCTCCATCGGACATTGCTCGCTCCGGGCAGGGATGCACTTCAATGATCAAACCATCGGCGCCAATGGCCAATGCGGCGCGGCTGGCGGGGGCAATGAGATCACGGCGTCCAGTACCGTGTGAGGGGTCGGCGACCACAGGAAGATGAGAAAGCTCGCGCACCAGCGCCACGGCGGCCAGGTCGAGCGTGTTGCGCGTCATCTCACCGTCGAATGACTTGATGCCGCGCTCGCAGAGAATCACGTTAGGATTGCCGCCCGCAAGAAGATATTCCGCTGCCAGCAGCCATTCTTTTACCGTGGCAGAAGGCCCGCGCTTGAGCAGCACCGGCGTGGTGGTCTTGGCCAACTGGCGCAGCAGATCGTAATTCTGCATGTTGCGCGCGCCCACCTGAAGCACGTCAGCATACTGGCTGATCAGGTCAATGTCATTCGTGCTCATGACCTCGGTGACAATGGGCAGTCCGGTTTCTTTGCGAACTTCACCCAGCAATTTGAGGGCTTCAACGCCGAGTCCCTGGAAATCGTATGGCGACGTGCGCGGTTTGTACGCTCCACCGCGCAACATAGACGCGCCCGCGGCCTTGACTGCCAGCGCCGTGGCAAAAAGTTGTTCCCGCGATTCCACCGAACACGGCCCGGCGATGACGACGGCCTCTTCGGCGCCTATGCAGACGTCACCCACACAGACGCGCGTGCGCTCGCTTCTGGTCTGCCGGCTCACCAGCTTGAACGGATGCGCAATCGGCACCACCGTCTCAACGCCGGGCGCAGCCTGCAAAGCTTCCAGGGCCGTGCGCGATCCGCCCGAACCAACAGCGGCCACAATCGCCCGCTCCGTTCCCCGCGTGACATGCGGCTGAAACCCGCACTCCTTCACGCGCTCGATCACATGTTGCAGTTGCGCTTCGGTATAACCGGACGCCATATTGATAACCATTGCATTACTCCTTGAAACAGCCTAGCTTAGTAATTAGCCATTGGCACTTAGTAAAACCGATTCCTGAACAAGGGCGACATTCCCCGGCGACTCAAATCTTTCCACCGACTTTTGCTAAGGGCTAAGTGCTAATGGCTAATGGCTAACTGTTAAGTCATCGATCTTCTCCATCCTCTGTGTGCCCAGCCGTCGCGTCTCATGGATGATGCTGCTGAAAATCGCCACCACACTTTGATCATCAAGCGGCCCGGGTTCTGCGCGGCGATCCTGGCAAGCACCTGCGCTTCACGTCCGGGATCGTAGGCCGGAAGCTCCGGACGCCATTTTGATCGCAGCGATCTCACAGGCGATGGCGGCACGCTGGTTCAGCATGCGCAGCAGTTCGGCATCGAGCGCGTCAATTTCCTGTCGCCACCCGGTGAGCGTCTTCTCGGACTTCTCTTGTGGCATGCATTTGTTGGGACGTCGTTTCTTGTGAACTCATGATCAAAGCTCCCTAAATGCAAAAACCGCGATCCTTGAGGGAGTCGCGGCTTGCGGTAACCTATGATGTGTAACTTAGTATTGCGTTATCAGCACAGACCATCCGCTTCGCCGCTACCCGTAAAGAAGTAGCGGTAAGTAAACGCGAAGCTAAATCGGCTGGCGTGCATGCTGCGTGGATAGTAGTCTGGCTGTGATTCCAAGTCAAGAAAGTTAAGAAAATTAATACCGTAGTACATGTGTTTTCAATCAGAGTATTGTCGCTTCGCTAACGCTACGCTCCGGCCTACGGCAGTGCGGATGGGGCTTTTCGAAGTCTTTCCCAGCGCTTATCCCTCGTCCCGCGATGCGGAACTCGGGAACGCACTGGGCTACTATCTGTCGCGCCTTCGGCGCTTTGGGCATCGGCAACCCTAAGAGCCCGGAGATTGCTGCGTCAGGGCTCCAAGTCAAACTCTTAAAGCCGGTACAACACGGTTGCAAGTCCGGGAAGACATTTAGCCTGCGATAAGACCCCCTATATAAAATGGTTGTGCTTTAAAGCTCCCGAACTCCAATGACAAAACCTGCCAAAACTGAACCGCCCGATGCCGCA
Organism: Terriglobia bacterium; assembly: GCA_963824835.1. Lineage (GTDB taxonomy): Bacteria > Acidobacteriota > Terriglobia > Terriglobales > Acidobacteriaceae > Angelobacter. The sequence goes on from CAWGRA010000041.1 coordinate 12,588, forward strand.
CACTCTGGTGCGCAAAAACCTGTAAACGCACCCGATCCCGCATGGACCAATTACGTGGAAGACTTTCGCCGCGCCGGACATGAAGCCGTGGACTGGATTGCCGAATATCTGGCCAATGTTGGCGACCGGCCGGTGCTGGCGCAGACCAAGCCCGGCGAACTCTTTGACGCACTGCCCGCCTCGGCCCCGGAAAAAGGCGAATCGTTTGCCGCCATCATGCGCGACTTTGACACCGTGGTAATGCCGGCGGTCACGCAATGGAACCATCCCCGCTTCTTTGCCTACTTCGCCTGTACCGGTTCCACGCCGGCCATTATCGGTGAGATGCTGTCTGCCGCGCTCAACTCCGTGGGCTTGCACTGGAAGACATCGCCGGCCGTAGCTGAACTTGAGCAGAAAACACTGGACTGGTTGCGGCAATGGATGGGACTTCAGGAAGATTGGTTTGGCATTATTTATGACACGGCATCTGTCAGCAGCATGCATGCCATTGTCTGTGCCCGGGAAATGATTGCTCCTGAGGCGCGCGCGGAAGGCAGCCAGGCAAACCTTGTGCTGTACACCTCTGACCAGTCGCATTCTTCCATTGAGAAGGGCGCGATTGCCGTGGGCGTGGGGCAGCAGAACGTCCGCAAGGTGCCCAGTGACGCAGAGTTTCGGATGAAAGCCGATGCGCTGGCGACGATGATCGCGGAAGATAAAGCAGCAGGTAAGCGCCCGTTCTGCGTGGTGGCCACAATCGGCACCACGTCCAGCACCAGCATGGATCCTCTGCCGGAGATTGTGAACATTGCCGAGAAGCATGGCATGTGGGTCCACGTGGATTGTGCGTACGCCGGCGCGGCTGCCATTCTGCCGGAACACAGGAACATTCTTGCAGGCGTAGAGCGCGCTCATTCGCTGGTGGTAAATCCGCACAAATGGCTTTTTACGCCCAGTGATCTCAGCGCGTTTTATACACGCCGTCCGGACATTCTGAAGCGGGCGTTTTCCCTCACTCCCGAATATCTCAAGACCCAGGACGACCCGCGCGCCCACAACCTGATGGACTATGGCGTCCCCCTGGGGCATAGATTCCGGGCGCTGAAGCTGTGGTTCGTGATGCGATACTTCGGCCGCGAGCGCATTGAGGCCATGCTGCGCCAGCAGATCGAGTGGGCGCAGCGACTGGCCAAACTCATCGCCGCCGATCATCGGTTTGAAGTGGTGGCGCCGGTTCCATTCTCCGTGGTCTGCTTCCGCTTCAAGGGCAGCGACGATGATCAAAAGCAGATCATGGACCGCGTGAACGAATCAGGCCGCGTCTTCATCTCCGGGACGGTACTCAACAGCAGGCAGGTAATACGGCTGGCGATCGGCAACCTGGCAACCACGTGGGATGACGTGGAGGAGGCGTGGGAGCTGGTGAAGAAAGCGGCGGAAGCTCACCACTGATTTGCACTGATGACACTGATCGGAAAAACCTACCGCGGATTTGCACGGATGAACGCGGATCAGAATTCAAGTTGCAGGTCCTTCTTATGTGCGATAATCCCGCTCCAGAAACCAAAACCATGCACATAGACTATACGATTTCTGAAGCGGATTACGCCTCAGCACAGAAACTAGCGATTAAGCGGATGAAGCCGCTGCAATACCGCTTGACACTCGAATGGCTCCCGGCATTCGGGCTATTGCTGTTAGGATTTCTTTTTTACACCGGTTACAGGCAGGGATTTTCGACATCGCTGGCTCCGGGCTTTTTTGTTTCGATTTTCTTCCTGAAGCTTTGGGTCGATTCAATTTTGTGCTGGTGGATGCGGCGAGCCAGATAACCAGTCACGCCGACATACAGCGTTCCGTGCGACTCACGATGATGTAGACCCAGAACTTGTAAAACGAACCGTCACGCATAGCGGCAGCGATGTTAGCACAAGCTGAATCGGGAGAATTCCCTGTTGCGGCTTCGTTACCATTTGCATCCTCGGGATGTTTCGACTCCGAGACGCGATGATGCGCGCGTCTCTTCGCTCAACATGACAGACCCTATCGGAATCGCAAAAGACAAGAGTTTATCAGCTACTTAGTTTTTCGAAACCTCGAGGAACCTTGAGCTTCCGAGCCCCTCAACCCCTGTCATGTTGAGCGCAGTCGGAGCGAATGTCGCCGACGTAGTCGAAACATCCCGGGAATCCGATCACCAAAAATACAGATTAACGACGTCCATTACCACCATTGCCGCGCGATCCACTGTTACCGCCACGGTTTCCGCCTCCGCCACCGTGTGACATGCCGCCGCCACCACCGCCATTTCCACCACCGCCGTGGTAACCACCGCTGCCGTGTGACATGCCGCCGCCACCGTGGTATCCGCCGCCACCATTGTGCGAAACGCCGCGATAGCCTCCGCTGCCACGGCCATGGTCGCCGCCGCGATCATCACCTCGAAAACCCCGATCACCGCCCCGGCCATGACACGATCACCACCGCGGTCACGATCGTCACCCCGGAAACCTTCGCGCCGGTCGCCATCGCGGAAACGACGGAAGCCGTCTTCATCACGGGAGCCGCGGAACCTTTCTCCACGGAATCTGTCATCGTCACGGAACCGGCGGAATCCGTCATGGTCATGGAAGCCGCGGAAATCGTCACGATCATGGAAGCTGTGGAAGCCGAAGCCGCGGTTGAAGTAAAACGGCCGGTAATAGACCGGACGCGTGTAATAAAAGTTGTACCAGGGGCCCGCGCCGATAAACACGCCGTCCACAAACCAGGTGGGGCCGTAATAACCGTACGGCGCGCAGCCAAAAGGATAGTCGGGATAAAAACCGTAATCGCAGACTGGCGGCGCGTTGTAAATGCCGTAAGTCGGCCCGATCTGCACGCCAATGGAGACCTGCGCATGTGAGTACGCCACGGGAATAACAGCAGAGCCAGCAGAGCAAAATATTTTAGATATCGCATTTGGACCCCTCCAGAACACCGGCGCGCCAGTCAGCGTGACTTAGTTCCTGCTTAGTACGAAACCGGCTACTCGCATTTAGTTGTGTTGCTGATCAGCTCTGGACAATTCTTTTCCGCAGGTTAACTTAACTTTACCTTGGCGAGGGAAACCACACCTCACCGCTGATGAACACTGATAATACTGATCGGCGCAGATAGGTCCTGATTGGGAATCGCAGGCCACGCGAGTCACTTATCCTGCAAGTGTATCTATGAAATAGGGATCCCTCGCTCGCGCTCGGGATTAAAAGCCATACGGAGACGCGGAGACGCTGAGGAAAGCGGGAACAGTTGGTCGATGATGAATTCAGGGCCTTCTGCTAAACGATGTTTCTTTTTTGTGTCGCCCCGCCGGGGCTCGGGGTTGTTTTGGCATTGCCCCACCGTTCCGGCTTCGCTGGCGCTCGCCTCCACGGTGGGCTAACTTCGCGTCGCGCCTCCGGCGCTTGGAGCCTCGTGAACCTGTGACCCATGGCGACCGAACGCTTCACTTCGCTAGAAATGACCAGCTAATCGCCACGGACAAAGGCAATGCAAGCCACTCGAACCCGAGATCGCATCAATAGTCGCCATTTCAGATGACTGCTATCTGTGTTGATCACGGTCAGATTTGGCTTTTCTCCGCGGCTCCGTGTCTCCGTGGTGAGATCCTGGTTTTGATTTTGTGTTCATCGGCGGCAAAGGCTAGGCTTTGGCGATCACCGGCAGTTTAGCGGCTTCCCAGGCCGCGAGTCCGCCGGCCATCTCAATCAGATTGGTGATCCCGGATTGATGCAAAATGCTGGCTGCAATGGACGACCGGTAACCACCGGCGCAATGGACGGCAAGGCGGCGGTCGCGAGGAATTTCCGCGATGCGTTCCCGCAGGTGATTGAGTGGAACGTTCACGCTACCGTCAATATGTTTGGTGTCCCACTCGCGCGGGTTTCTTACGTCAAGCACCATGGGTGGATTGGAGCCGGCTAATTCCTCCGCGACCATGGGTGCGCTCACGCGCTGAGTCGGGTGCACCATGTCCGGCCGGCGGACCAGCGCTTCCATGCCCCCTTTCAGATAGCCCTTTACCAGATCGAACCCAATGCGGCCCAGGCGCAGAGCGGCTTCCTGTTCGCGGCCGGGCTCGGCGATGATCACAATGGGACGGTCGCTATCAAGGACCGTACCCGCCCACGTGGCGTATTGGCCGCCCAGGCCGATGTTGATGCTGCCGGCGAGATGCTCGCGCGCAAATTCCGAGGCTTCGCGAACGTCAAGAAGCTGGGCGCCTGCATCGGCCATGTGCAACACCTGGTCGAGCTCAAGCGGCTGGAGCACCTGTTCAAGGTTCTTATCCAGCGATGTGCGCTCACGCGTGTTGAGGATTGCGTCATAGGTAAAGTAGGCCGGAGCGTCCGGCTGGTCCGCCGTGACAAGCTGGATGAATTCCTCTTTGCTCATGGACTGGAGCGCGTAATTGGTGCGCCGCTGAACGCCCAGGGTGGAAACCGTGTCAGACGAAAGATTTTTGCCGCACAAGGACCCGGACCCGTGCGCCGGATAGACAAGGGTTTCATCGGGAAGCGGCAGGAGTTTGTTGTGCAGCGAGTCATACAGATGTGCGCCAAGGTCATGGGCGCTCCACCCGAGCGATGCCCGCAGGTCGGGGCGGCCAACATCGCCAATGAACAGCGTATCTCCGGTAAGGACCGCGTAAGGCCTGACGGGATTTTTTTCGTGATCGAAAACCAGAATCGAGATTGATTCAATGGTGTGACCCGGCGTCTCCAGCACTTGCAAGCGCATCCCCCGAAATTCCAGAGTATCTCCATCCTTCATGGGATGAAATGCGTATTCGGCCTGGGCGCGCGAGCCGAGATGAATTGTGGCCCCGCAACGGGACCGCAATTCCAGGTGGCCGGCGATAAAGTCAGCATGGAAATGGCTGAGAAAAACATGCTGGATCTTGAGTCCAAACTTTTCCGCGTCGTCCAGGTACTGCTGGATGTCACGTTGAGGGTCAACGATGACCGCGGTGGAGCTGGCCTCATCTCCCAGAAGATAAGAGGCGTGCGCAAGGCAGCCCAGATAGTACTGTTTCAAAATCATAAAAACCTCTCCAGTTCAGACCATACGTTTTGAAAGGAGACCCGGAATAGCTTGATACCGCAAGCATAACAGCCACTTTGAATGCTGACGATTGAAACCATTCTTAAAGTCCCACGACAAAGGAACGAGAAAAAGAAATCGTTGATTGAGCAAGTCCTGCGTACATGTCCTGAGGTACTTAGACGCGGGAGAGGAACGCCAGCATAATCTGGGTTGAAAGTACCTGAATAGTTTTAGCGGAGATGTAACCACATGAAGCTGATTCGATTGATTCTAATGGCGTTGCTGGTAATGGCCGTGAGCGCGGCGGTACCGGCGGTGGCACAGCATGACCATGATGGTGACCGGCATGAGAAAGACCGCGACGATGATCGCGATGAACGGCCATGGCCGCGGCCATGCCTACGGCCACGAAAAGCACGAAGACCGTGACTGGCATCATGAGCGCGACGAACGCTATGTCCGTTATGAAGAGCATGAAGGGCACCACCACAGACGCATTCCGGAAGATCATTTCCGCGCGCACTTTGGCCACGAGCACAGGTTTGTCATCGTGCGTCCTGTGATCGTTGCCGGTCATCCGCGCTTTCAGTATGACGGCTACTGGTTTGTGATTGCTCGTCCGTTGCCGCGAGGCTGGCGTTACAGCGATGAGGTTTACGTGGACTATGTGGATGATAATTATTATGTCTGCAGCCCGGCGCATCCCGGCGTACACGTTTCGATTGACATTATGTAGAGCGACGCAATTGATGGTGAGGGCACGGCTGAGGCCGTGCCCTTTTTGTTTGTCTCACGAAGCTTGAGCCGGATCACCTCTCGAGCCCTGGTCAGCTTTAGAATAAAACCACAGCCTTGGAGGATAATGTCTGCAAGGCGGGCCAATCGCTGGCCGTGGAAGGTGATTTCAAAATGTTGTTCCGCAGGATTGTTGCAGCGGTCGCCGTGCTTGCCCTGGTACACCCGTACGCTTTTGCCTTTGATACCTTCTGGCATTCGGAAGCGGCGCGCAGGGTCGGGGATGAATTCGGCTTCAGTGAAGACTCCCGCAAGATCATGCAACTGGGAAACTTCTCGCCCGACTTCTTCGGGCCGGTGTCAGATTTTGCCTCCGAACGTCTTCCCGATAAGTCCTTGCAGGCGCTGGGACAATACGGAGCCAACAACGCGGAGAGCCGCGCATCCGCCATCTTTCTGCATTTTGACAATCTGAATGGCGAGCTGGATTCCAACACGAAGTTCGATTACATCTTCAACGCAACTGCTGCAAAATACGCAGAGCCACGCTGGCGAATTTCTTCAAGCGCACCGATGCCGATGAGCGCACGCGGAAAGTGCTGGTACTGGTCGCGCTGGGCGCTTCCCTGCATGCGGTGCAGGATTTTTACAGCCATTCTGACTGGATACACCATGACTTCACCAATACGGGAGCCAGGCTCACGCAGCTCCCCGGCGGCGGACAACGCGCGCCTACATGGTTTGAATTTCGCGCCAAGGCCCCGGACGTGGCCAACTGGCCTTTTCAGGTGAAGACCGGACTCTATCCGCCGGTAGCGGGCGTGGGTCCCACGCACACGCATATGAACCATGACAACTCTCGCCTGATCTACAAAGAATATGAAACGCCGGGTGCGCCGGTAAATTCTGAGGCGCAATATCACGTTTCCGGCAATGTGCCGGCAAAGGTAGATGATGCTGCTGCCATCGCCGCCCACCAGCAGTTTGCTTTCAATACCGCTGTGGCCGCCAGCATTGAGTGGGTAAAGAAGGTGGAAGAAAACGCTGACGCAAAAGCAGCCATAGATTTTGCCAAATCCTGGAACCTGAAATTGAAAGACCCAAAGCTGGCCAAGGAGTTGGAAGCCGGACTGGCCACGCAACTGGCGCTCTCATGCGCGGCGGGCAAGTGGGACGGCGAAGATCCACCGGCTGATCGCGGCGTGCTTTGCAAGACGGTGCTTGACCAGAGCATCGGGGCGGCGTCGGCCAAAAGCGCTTCGAATATTGAATCGATCGTGGTTGGCGTGGTCACGCGCGCGGCTTTTCCATTGGCGCTGAAATATACGGGCAAGTTCTGGGACGTGCATCGCCAATACCACATTCTGGACAGTCTGGCCCAGAATATCGGCTCACCTTCACGGCACTATGTTTTGAGCAAGCCCTAGCTCGAAGCCTCAGCGCGAATGCCCGAAGACGCGGGGCTATTACTTCGCCATGAGAAATGAAAACCCATCAACCTTATAAACGAATTCCTTGCCGTGAGGTTCCGGTTTCACCTGCCCGGCACGAACTTTGCGAAATGCCGTCAACTGCCGTTGCAGATCGGCCGGGTTGCCCTCTGGAACATTGTGCGCAGGCAGCAGCAGTTTTAATCTCGGCGCCAGGGCGACCATCTTTTTCAATGACGCTTCATAAGGCGGCCAGGTCAGTCTCCGGACGATAGAGATAAATCAGGCCGGGATAGTATGTGTCGCCGGTAAACAGCAGCCCGTGAGCCTGATCCAGCAGGGAGATTGAATCCGGCGTGTGGCCGGGCGTGGTAATCACCTTCAATAGGCGTCCGCCAAGATCAATGGTATCGTCCGCCGTGCAGCCAGTGCGTGATTTTGAATGGCCTGGTCGCATACGTCCGTTGGCATCGAAGCCTGACCGGCAACGGGCCGCAAAGCTGGTCTGGCTTGATCTCTGCCTGGGCATCGTCACGCGAGCCTTGCGCACTTTTGCGGGTGAAGTCAGTGTCCATGCCGTAGATATCGTCAGATGAACGCCCTGGAACTCCCAGTTATCGCCCACGTGATCATTGTGCGTATGCGAGTTCAGCACGCTGACCGGCAACGTGGTCAAGTTCCTGCACCAGCTTCTTCATGTCGCTGATGCCCATGCCGGTATCGAACAGCAGGGCCCGCTTCTTCCCCAGAATCAGGTATGAGATTACTTCCTCCGCCTGCTGCGGCTCATAAATGGCGAGCACGCCGGGGCGCACGCTATAAACCTCAAACCAGGGGTCAGGCGTGGACATGCGAATCAGCTTCTTGTACTCAGGGCGCGGAAGCTGTTTGCACCATTCCGGTTTCTGGGCGGCGGCGGAATTGGCGAGAGCAACGAGATGAAAATGAGAACGACTGTGTCTATGCAGAGCATTCATGGATGAAGAAGGATTGTACGCGATGGCAATGCTGTCGATGCCTGCTATTGTTTGCGCTGCGCTCCGGCCTACGGCAGCAAAGTGAGAATTCTATCGCTCACGACCCCGGCCTAACGGTCGGGCAGATGTTCAACCTCGGGCAGGGTTGCAGGCCGCCAGCTTACGGAAGAAGCAACGCATCGTCGCCCCGGTCAGCGACTTGAGAAACGCCGCCTGCCGGGGATCGATGACGTTTTGATTATATTGAAACTAGTTTCGGACGACCTGCCGGCAAGCAAAACGGCATCCCCTGGCGGATGCCGTTGATGCGCAAACATTATCGAGAAACGCTATCGCGGAGGACGGTTCGCTGGAGGCTGGCCGGCGGGCGTGCTGGCTGGAAGGCGATTGCTGGCTGGACGGCTGCTGCTGGCTGCCCGGCGACTGCTGGTTGTCGCGGCTGTTGCTGCTGCAACATTGCGTCCAGCTTTTTCTTCTGATCGTCATTCATGATGCCGCGAGCTTTGGTGATGGTGGCTTCGCGCAGCACGCGGATCTTCTGGATCTTGTCGTCGCGAGACATGTTGGCGTCATTCACGAACGTCATCGCCTGTTGATGCTGATCTTCCAGGATGTTTTTCAACTTGGCCTGCTGGTCAGTGTTGAGGCTGAGTTCTTGCGTCAGCATTCTTACCTGATCGTCAATGGATGGACGGCCCGGCTGAGGCGGCGGCGCCTGCTCTGGTTGCGGCCGAACCCTGGGCCGATCCCGGCTGTCGGCCCGGAGACTGCATGCCGGGCTGCTGGGATGAGGGCGACTGGGTATACGGGCCCTGAGAAGCGGGTGACTGACGGAGATGCTGTTGATGGCGACGTGGGAACCTGGCTCGCCTGGCCCGCGGACGCAGCCCCTGGCGTCTGTAATGCAAATGCTCCAGCCGCCTGCCAGCAGAGTGCCGGTAAGCAGAATCTTGTTTGTAAACTTCATGGGAATGTGAGCTCCTCGTTATATGTCCGATCAATCTGTGATGCTCTTTTGCGCCATGAGGCAGGAAAAATAACCAGAGACACTGTTTTTTTGCGAAGCAACTCGGGCGCGAATTCCTGAGAATAAATTCCGCTAAAACACAACGGCTTCCCGGAGATGCCGGAAAGCCGCTTCAAGTTAATCTTGAGACTGCCGCTGAATTACTTGGTGCGACGTGATCGTCCGTCTGCGGGGCTTTGCCCTCTTGCTCGTTCTTATGGTTATGCTCGTGCATTTCTTTTTGCCATTCGTCCAGCTTCTTTTTCTGGTCGTCATTCAGAATGGTCCTTACCTTTGCCATGGCCTCATCATGCATGCTGCGCATTTTGGCCATGCGATCTTCGCGGGACATGGATCTGGTCAGCGTTCATCTCTTCCATTTTCTTGTGTGTGTCTTCCGCGATTTTTCTCACTTTGGGTTTCTGGTCGTCAGTGAGGCTGAGTCTTTCCGACATCGTCTGGACCATCTCGTCCACGCTGGGCATCTTGTGCTGCATGCCCTGACCCTGTCCTTGACCTTGTCCGTGCCCTTCATGTGTATCGGCGGGCGGTGTTTGCTGTGCGATGGCGGAAAGCGCGAAGGCGCAGATTGCCAGCAGTGCGAGTGTCCTGAGCTGTTTCATGGTGAGATGATCTCCTTTGTCTAAAGTCTTTCGAATGAAAATGCTTCGTGGCGAAATAGGCCCGTAATCACATCACTGAGAATCATTGCCTTGCAGCGCAGCACAGAAAAAGGCCAGAACCGCCGCGCTCTAAGATAGATCCAAGATCCAAGATCAAGGATACATAAGCGCGCGTTCTGGCGTGAGGATTTCTTTGCGGATGTGTGCGAACTTAAGCTGCCCGTTCAGGAGATCAGTTGGCGTCGTCGCCCAGGCCGAGCTTGCGCATCACCAGCAGAGTTGACTGAAGCCGCTTATAGTCGCCATCACCCAGGGCGATGAAGCGGAACGGCTGCGAGCCTGGAGCTGACTTCTGCGGACGCAGGAATTCCACCAGTCCGCTGACCGGGCCCAGCGTGGTATTCAGTTTCACCTCGGCGATATTGCCTTCGCGTACCACGGCCGGTACCTGCGCCAGACCACCCGTCATAGACAGTTTGTGCAGCACGGCGGAAAACAGACTGCCTTCGATATTGAAACGGACTTTTTCATCGTTCGGCACGCGCACCCGCGGGGAACGCTTACGGCTTTGGAATTGGGGAAAGAATGGCATGGCAGGGATCATGCCAGCTTTGATGCCGGGGTTGAAGATTACCGAAGGCTTTGTGCCGATTCCTGAGTTGCTGCAAAACCCGCGTACCCCAGGGCGAAGGCGGCCCTGAACGTTTGAGCAGCAACTCCCACCCGCTACAATGAATCCGCATGCCGCTGCACATTGACACGCTTTTTCTGGTCATCGATTTCCTGGGCGTCTTTGTCGGCGCCCTGGGCGGTGCGCTCAGCGCCGTGCGCGAGACCCGCTACAAATACGATCTGGTCGGTGTGACAGGGCTGGCGTTCGCGTCGGCGCTGGGCGGCGGCATTACACGTGACCTGATCCTGCAAAAGGGGCCGCCGCTGGCGTTTGTTGATGTCCGGTATCTCATGGCAGCACTGGCTGGAGCAGCGGTGGGTCTGGTGTTCGCGTCTCGGGTTGGACGCAGCACGGAACGCGTGATCGTCTTCATTGACGCGGCGGCGCTTGGGCTCTTCGCCGTGGCCGGAAGCACGCGCGCGCTTGAAGCGGGGTTGCAGCGTCTGCCGGCATTTCTGCTTGGCGGGGTGACGGCGGTGGGAGGCGGCTGCATTCGTGATGTGCTCAGCGGACGCACACCGAAGATTTTTGAACGCGGCGAGCTTTACGCCATTGCCGCTGGCTTCAGCGCTGCCATGTTCCTTCTGTGCGACTGGCTGCATTTCAGCCGCGAAATTTCCACAACCATAGGCGCCCTATGCGGCTTTTGTTTGCGATTGCTGGCCCTGCGGTTTAACTGGCGGACAAGACCGGTGCGGCGGGAAGGCGTTAGATCTTCTCTCTACAGACTGCTAGTGTCACCCCTGGCTGAGTCTCTAACGTCTATGGAGCGCGCTGCCGCGTTTTACGTCGCTGGTGCGCTCGCCTCCCACACTGGGCTAACTTCGCGTCGCGCCTACGGCGCTTGGAGCATTCAGAAACCGGTAGAGCATGGAAGAGTTGCATGCATTTGCAAAAGCAGTCCAATCTCAGTTCTTGTTTCAACTCCTGTTTGATGCGTGTCGGAGTATTCAGAAACCGTAGAGCATGGAAGAGTTGCATGCTGCAAACCGCCCGATATCAGTTCCAGTTTCAACTCAGTTGTGATCGCATCGGAGCATTCAGAAACCGGTACAGCATCGAAGGGTGGCTGCTGCAAACCGCACGATATCAGTTCCAGTTTCTTTTACTCGGGTGGAATCTATGGCTACATGTCCCAGTTGACCCATGCCCAGACCTCTGGCCATCTCCAATACCTGGGTAAATACGTCGTTCAACGCCCGCCCGTGGCGGCGACGAAAAGCACTCAAGGCCCAGTCGTCTGGCGTTTCCCCGCCAGCCAGATAACGAAATGCCAAATCCTCCCTTACCCGTTGTTCCAGCCGCCGCCCCGACGTCATGCCCAGCGCATACCCATATAGCCAAACTTTCAACATAAGCGTCGGAGCATACAGCGCTCCTCCTTCCTCGCTGTAGGCTCTTTCAAACTCTTCTACATCTAGTCGCTCCACGACCCGATGAATAAAGAACGCCAGGTGGTTTTCTCCTAAAATATCCTTCACGTTCGGTGGTAGCAAGTACGCCTGGTCCGGGTTATAAGCCTGAAATCTTGTCATGCCCCTTTGTCGCTCATCTCTCGTTGGAAAACAAGTAAGTTCTCACGCACACTCTAACGGGGCTCTAGCTTCGGGGACGCCTACCCAGCGTTCCGGCTTCGCTTGACTCGCCTTCAGACTGGGCTACCTTCGAGTCGACGCCTGATGGCGCTTGGAGCATCCAGAAACCGATCTTCGATGAACGTCGGGTCGCGTTCACGGCCGAGCAACGTCCTTGGCCATTCTCACGATCGGCAAAGCATCACCAGCCTCCAAAGGCACGGCAAGATGTTCCAGTTCCATGTAGCCCTTCGCCAGATAGAAAGGCACGCCGGTAAGTGTTGCGCCCATTTCGAGCCGCCGGAATCCGGCCGCAATCGCCGCGGATTCACAGGCATCGAGAATCAGGCCACCGATGCCGCGACGCGCCCAGGCTGGATGCACGAAAAAAGCGCGGATTTTAGCCGCGTCAGTGGCTGGATTGAGAAGCGTGTCTTCTCTTCCGGTCCAGACGTCGCCACCGTAGAGGGTTTTACGTTTACTCCATCCGCCACAGCCGACAATGGTGGTCTCTTGGCGCTCTGAGTTTGCCCCGGATGATGCAGCTTCCACGGCGAAGTAGGTACCATCGGCGATGAGCTGGCTGTCAACGCCGTAAACAGTTCGCAGAGCGGATTCGAGTTGCGACAGCTGTGTAATCCTGCGCCTGCAAGCCACGCACGGAGGCGGCGATCAAATCGCGCAGAACGGGCACATCAGCCGGGACCGCCAGCCGGATGGTGAAAGGGGAATTCACAATTGACCATCGTAGCTTTCTTCTGAAGGTTTTGTCGCTTCGCTGACGCTGCGGAGCGCAGCTTGTTCTGCGTTGGGCACAGCAAGGTATTTCTAAGGTGTCAGGTAAAATAAAGCGTTTTTGCAGGAGATGTTTTGATTCTTCCCATTGTTCAGGCCGGCGAACCGGTACTGCGCCAGCGGGCCCGGGCGCTGCGGCCGAATGAAATTCGCAGTCGCGAAATCCGCGAATTGATCGCCAACATGCGCGAGACCATGCATGACGCTCCGGGCGTGGGTCTGGCTGCGCCCCAAATTGGACGCAACCTGCAATTGGCGGTGATTGAAGACCGCTCCGAGTACACGCAGGATTGGACGGAAGACCAGCTTGCCGACCGCGAGCGCTCGGTGGTGGCGTTTCATGTGATCATCAATCCAAAGATCACGTTGCTGGACCATGAACACATTGAGTTCTTTGAAGGATGCCTGAGCCTGGAAGGGCTGATGGCGCTGGTTCCGCGCGCGCATCGCGTAAAAGTGGAATGCCTGAATGAAAAAGGCGAAGCAAGAACCATTACCGCCAGCGGATGGTATGCACGGATCCTGCAACATGAGATTGACCACCTTTACGGCAGAATCTACGTGGACCATATGTACCCGCGAACCTTGATGACGGTGGAGAATTACAAGCAGCACTGGGTGGAAAAAAGCGTGGAACAAATCAAAAAGGAACTGGTGGATCACAAAGGTTGAACGCCACGTGAGTTTTAGTTTCTGTGCCGCCCCTGCCGGGGCTTTGTTCTCTTTTTAAGCTTACCCAGCGTTCCGGCTTCGCTTTCGCTCGCCTTTACGCTGGGCTAACTTCTGGTCGCGCCTACGGCGCTTTGATCGTTTCAGGTCCATTCATTGCCGAAAACCAGAAGTGCGTGGATCACGAGCCTACATTTTTCGCCGCCCTGCAAAGAGATAGATGTTCGACGACTTCGTCATACGTGCTAATTCTGGTCGCGCCTACGGCGCTTTGATCGTTTCGTCATTCGTTGCCGAAAACCAGAGGTGTGTGGATCACGAGCCTACATTTTTGCCGCCGCAAAGAGATAGATGTTCGATGACTTCGTCATACGTAATGGAAATTAAACCCTTAGAAAAGCGTTAACTGTGCTAAGTGACTGTAAATAAGGCACTAATTACCCACGTAACTTGTCTGCACACCCTGAAATTGGTACTTTCTTAATTCCATGAGCGGGCAATTCAAAAGGATATTCACGATCATCGCGCTGGCGATATGTCTTGGAGCTTCGTGTGAAGCCAAGCATCTGGCCGTGATCGTGGAAAAGAACAACAGCGTGGGAAGTCTTACCAGCGCTGACCTGCTCAAGCTGTTTAAGTTTGACCGAGCTAAATGGCCCGACGGGAAAAATGTGGTGCTGGTGCTGCGCGATCCATCCACGCCGGAAATGCAGACGGCCATTGACACGATTTATCACATGCAGCCCGCGGAGTTCAGGTCAATGCTGGCCAGTCACCACAATGTAGTGGTTATTGTGGCAAGCGAGGACGAAATGCTGAAGTCAGTGGCGGCGATTCCCGGCGCGGTGGGCCTGGTTGATGTTTACTCCATCACCGAAAACGTAAAGGTAATTAAAGTGGACGGCAAGCTGCCACTGGAACAGGGTTATCCGATTAAAGGAAGGTAGCGAGGAGTGCTGTTTTGATGTGGCTTTTCATAATTCGATCTCTCCTGTTCCAGGCCACGCTGGTGGTTCAATACTGCGCCGTTATCTGGTTGTTTTCTGCTGCTTGGCGTTCTCCGTTTCCGGGCTTTCCATTTCCGCGTTTGCTGCAACGCAGGTTCCGCTATCTGAAAAGGACCCTGGCATCACAGTAACAACCTCATCGCCGGAGGCGCGCGAGTTGTTCGCTGCCGGGCTTGCCCGCTGCCAGACTCTGCATTTGCGGGAAGGGTTTCAGCTATGGCGCAAGGCTGCACAGGTTGATCCTGATTTCGCGCTGGTCCATATTCTTCTTTCCAATTTTTCTCCTGATCCCGCGGAGCGCGTGGCCGAACGGGACAAGGCACTGGCCTCACGCTCCCATGCCAGCGCTGAAGAACAACTGGTGATTGACTGGCTCAGCAATTCCAGCCAGGGACGTTTTGTTCCCGCCATTCAGGCGATGAACACGGTGCTTGAACAATACAAAGATCACAAGATGCTGGTCTGGCTGGCCGGTATGTGGCTTGACGAACAGCACCAGTGGACACGCGCGGCCCAGATGTATGAGCAGGCCCTGAAACTTGATCCCACATTTGGCGACGCCTGGAACAGCCTGGCCTATTGTTACGCACGCAGCGGCGACTTCGACAAGGCTTCCGCGGCCATGCAGCGCTACATGCAGTTGTTGCCCGACCAGGCCAACCCGCATGACACGTACGGTGAGATTCTGCTGATGGCGGGAAAATTTGATGAAGCCATGGAACAGTACCGCACCGCGCTTAAGCTCGACCCTGGATTTGTGGAATCGGAACGCGGCATTGCGGACACGCTTGCAGTGATGGGGGAGGAATCCCGCGCGCGCCAGGAATATGCAGATGCCATCGCGAAAGTGAATGACAAGGTGGAAGCCTTGCGCTGGTCACTGCTGGCGGCCATCACCTATGTGCGCGAAAGCAACTTCACCGCC
Source organism: Terriglobia bacterium (assembly GCA_963824835.1). Lineage (GTDB taxonomy): Bacteria > Acidobacteriota > Terriglobia > Terriglobales > Acidobacteriaceae > Angelobacter. Next base: position 28,072 of record CAWGRA010000041.1, read on the forward strand.
GCTGACAAGGCATTTCAAGACGTGGCGAAGCAGGCCCACCAGGATGGAATGGGCAACGTGGAAGCAGAAGCTTATCGGGACATGGCGCTCTACCAGCGACAAAGCGCGGCAGCCAAAACGGCGCTCAACCAGGCTGAAGCGGCTTTACATCACCAACATCAAACGCCCCAGTCTCTCAGGGACCAGGAGCTTGCCTCCATCATGCGCACGCGGGTAGAACGCGCACTGCGGGATGGCGATCTCAAGCTTGCGGTGAACAGCCTGAAGCCGCTGGAAGCCCTCTCTTCCGCGACCATTGATGGCAGCATTCACCTTTACTATGAGTCGGCGGCCGGCGCCCTGGCTCTTGCCCAGAAGAACTACTCCGCAGCCATCAGCCACCTGAGTGATAATGATGCCGATCCGCTTTCACTCCTGCACCTGATGGAAGCCTTCAGGCAATCGGGCAGGAGCGCGGAAGCACAATCAATCGCCACCCGGCTGGCGGCCCTTAATCTTCCAACCATTGATCAGGCGGTGATCGTGCTGGAATTCCGTAAAGCACAATTGGCTGCTCCAAAAACTTCCATCCACACCGCGAACCGATAAGCTTTTCTTGTTTCTCCGCCGAAAAAGCAGATCCTGACTTCGCCTGCAAGCTTTGCTGCCCCGCGCGTTCTTCATGGCGTGAAGGCGGCCTGGTATTCGTGTGTCCGAAGCATTGGCGTAGCGATTTCATGTATCCTGTTCGCATCAGTCTTACTCTTTTTACGCGCGGAATTGAACGAGGAGAATCGATGAAGGCGAGGATTTTGGCGTCTGTACTGGCGCTGATGGTGGGATTGACCGGCTGCATTAAGGGCCACAAGGATTTTCTGTACACTGCCGGTCCCGGCACCAATGAAGTGTTTGGGTTCACCATGCATGAAGACGGAAGCTTGACTGCCCTGGGCACGCCGAACTTCACCGTTGGCTCACAGCCTTCCTCCATCGCCATTCACCCGCCCGGCGATTTTGTGTACGTCACCAATTTCGGCGGAGCCAACCTAACCCAGCTCAACATCAACATTGGGAACGGCGATCTTGCGGTTCCGCCGGTAAATAGCGCACTGCCTCCGCTCACTCCCGCCAATCTTTTTAACACCGGCGGCAATCCGGTGGCGGTGGTCATCTCATCTGCCGCGCCGCACCTGTATGTCTTGAACCAGTCGCCGGGAAATATTTCGGCATTCCTGCTGGACCCGGCCGCCGGAGGGCTTTCCCTGATCAGTAATCCGCCGGGAAATCCCGCGGGCGCCATTTCTACTTATGGCACCCTGACTGCGCCAACTTCAATGGCAATCACGCCTAACGGAGCATTGCTGTTTGTGACCTCACCATCTACCGGCACGGTCTCAGCATTTGGCGTCAACAATGGTGACGGTTCCCTGGCTGCGGTGGCAGGTTCGCCGTTTACGGTAGGCGCCGCGGGCGCCACTCCAACGTGGGTGGCGGTTGAGCCCTCAGGAAAATTCCTTTACGTAGCGGACTCCACGAACAATGCGGTGCTGGCGTTTTCCATTGGCAGCAATGGATCGCTGGCCCAGGTGGCGGGATCTCCCTTTGCCACGGGAGGCAATCCCACGCACCTGGCAGTGAGCGCGAACGGCACGTTACTGTTTGCCTCGAACGCGAATGACAACACCGTCTCCGCGTACGTGATTGATGGAGCCAGCGGCGCCCTGGGCCCGGTTTCCGGTTCTCCGTTTGCCACTGGCGGACGAACTCCGGGTTACGTACTGGCGACGGGAACGCACGTTTATGTGGCTGACACCGCAACCAATGACATTGCCGCATTCACCATTGGGCCCAACGGCGTGCTCTCTGCGGTAAAAGGCTCACCTTTTGGAGTGCCGGTGTCGCCGGCGTGGATCGCCGCGGTGAGCGAATAATCGCCACGGCAAGCAAATAGAAGATCACGAAGGCGCTGGGGCAACAAGCTCCACGTCATAAACCGTCTGGTCGAGCACGGCTGCATCTGATGGCAGGAAAGTGAAACGCAACGGAGTAGTCTGGCCCCGAGTTGGAATATCAAGATAGCCGATATCCAGTCCGCTGTCTGCCGATGACGCTTCATGCTCCTGGTCTCCGGCTCCAAATGACCAGCGCACACGGAACGTTCCCTTCCACATCACCCGCAAAGTGTCACCGGCAATCATCTTGCGCACACGGCGCGTCAGCTTCCAGACCTCCAGATCTTTCCTGCCCAGCGCGGCCAGATAGCGGTTGGCGACGATGGGAATAAGATCGAAGACATGCCCGTTGTCCACCGAACGCAGAAGCTTGATGTATTCCGCATGCGCCCACATGAGCGGCGTGGCTGAACCGGCCGAGCGTCCGCGAAACATATAAGCCGAGGGTATATCGTCTTCATCCCAGACCTGCTCGGGAAGCATGCCACCCTGGGTGGCGAATTTTTCGAAAGATGAAATGTAGGAACGTACGTCACGGCCCGCGGCCAGTTCATAATGCGCGCGTTCGCCGGCCAGCAGAGGCCATGCGCGCCCAATACCGTAACCTTGATACGGCTTGCCGTCAGCGCCGGGACCATAACCGTCATAGTTGTAGCGACGCCACGCTGGACCAAAGGGCGTGTCTTTCTTCAGCAGCGCATCAATCACGCGCAGAGAATCTTCCATGAGCGGCGTGCCTGCTGCGCGAATGCCATAACGCACCAGCTCGAGGAAGCCGGCATCAACAATCTCTTTGGCTTTGAAAGAGTAAGGCGTATCCGGCGGACGATTGGCCAGAATGACAGTGCCATTGTTGGGATCTTCCTGCGGCGAGTGATCATTCACGTCCACGGGAAGAATGCGTATGTAATGGCGTGTGATGCCCGGGACCAGCGTGCCTTCCGTAGTCACACACCAGCGCTCCAGGTGTGACTCCATGAAATCGGCATACTCTTCCAGGAAGCGGGCAATCTGCGGTTCACCACGTGAGTTGGCAAAATCCGCGGCGCATATAAGCGCGGCAATGGCGACCGCCATGGTGGAGGGAGAATATCCGCTGCACTCTTCCCAGCGTTCCTGCTGCGTGATGGGCCCATAATGAAGGATGTACCTGGCCGCCGCCCGAACCATGGGATAAGGATCAAACTGGGCCAGGCCGCCGGCCTTCCAAAGCCGCCATGCCAGCAGAATGGGAAAGGCCACTTCATCCAGTTGAATGCCTTTCCAGTACGGAGTGCCGTCAATCCAGAAGTTCTGCGGGAAGCCGCCATCAGGCTGCTGCGAGCAGGCAAGATACACCAGCGCGCGCAACGGCGTGAACACATCACCCGCGGCCAGCATGCCCGTGGCGCTATTCACCATGTCACGCACCCAGACCAGATGATAGCCGCCGAGATCATCATCTCCCATGGCATCACCCCAGGGGATGCTGGCGGAGGCGATAAACGCGCCGGCAAATTGTCTTGTCTTCATGCGCCAGCAACAGCGTGCGGCTGGTGCGATACAGATCACCTCCGTCAGCTGCCCACGTGATCAAGCGTGTGCAGCGTGTCACAGATACGCTGCCATTGATCAATGAACTTGAGCTTCAGTGGAATCAAAGGGCTGGGCCAGCGACTGGTTGAGCACCGCGGTTGCAGCGTGCAGACTGTCCCCAAAGCCGATGGCTACTACGAAATCATTGCTTTTGGCGAGATCGATCTCACCCATCACGGCGATGTTGCCGTTCTCAGCGCGATCAAACTCCCAGTCCATCTTGAAATTGTCATGCAGGTCCTGCCATCCATCACTGAACGCCGACGAAGCCGCAGGATGAACGAGCGAATCCCAGATCACTATCAATGGCCATGTACACGCGGTCTTTCCAGGCGAGAAGAACATTGCGTCCGGCAACGGGAAGCTTCATGGCGGAGTTGTTCCAGCCGCCAACTTCAAGATGCGGCGCCAGAAGAAAATAAACGCGCAGCTTGTCTTTCCACTCCGGTGCTGGCGATGAATTTGCCGCGCACCAGAACGCAGGCTGAATGAGGATCAGAGATGACTTCTTTGATCAGCGTGTAACGGCCCTTCGGGTCCACGCTGGTGATGCGGTAGCCGAGCGCGTGTTCTCCATGCGCTCCAGCTTACCGTCAAGGTCGCGCCGTTCTTCATGGAAGAACGTGGCGCCGTCAGTGATGAGGAATTGAGCGTCGCGTATCTGGGGACGGTCAATAGTAGGAAAATAAATCTCGGTCAGAATTCCTTTGGCCAGGGTGAACCATACCCGGCTGGAAACGGCGTAGGCCGTGCCAACTCCATCTTTGGTGCTGATGGACCAGGTGGGTGCAATACCAGGGTGGCCAAAGGCGCCTTCGATAGCGCCGCGGGATCACTTGCCATTTATACCTTCCGATTCGCCTGTCAGAAATAACGTTCACGATGAATAATCCTCCAACAATAGATTGCGAGCTTAAGGTATTGCAAACGCCTGATTAGCTGGTTCAGCCGGGTACTTACAGTCGGGTCGCCGCAGCGGGAGTGCAATCAGCAACGCATGTACCTATGGTGTTTGGAGGAGGCTGTAAAGCTATGTTAAAGAAAGCACTATGGCCGAGGCAGCTTTCGATGACGAAACTCTTTTTGCCGAGCCGGTAGAGCAAGCTTTATCTCCAGTGGACCAGCTGCGCTCGCAATGGAACCAGCAGCCGGGCATTCAACTCATCAGGCAGAAGAACGTGATTGACCAGAATCCCACGCTCCTGCCTTACGTGGGCTCGGCCGGCTTGACTGGCTGGAGCTGGCCCTATGCCTTCGCCATGAAAGGCCTGCTGGCAGCAGCTCTTTTTGCGTCATTATTTAATTGGTATCTCACGCATGATGCCGGCCCTCTGCATGAACAGCTTGCCACCAACCAGGCGAACACTGAGGATGAAGTTCGCCGGCAGCAGGGGATCATGGATGCGACTGAGGCGGAGATACGCCGCATCACCAAATCGCCGAAAGCAGACTTTCAAGCTGCACATGTCAGAGACGGTCCTTACCCGCGAACAGGCGTTGCAGCAGCTGAACGCGTCACTGGAAGACAGCAGGAAATCAGTTGAGCAATTCAAGCAGCGCATGAAGGAAAAAGAAGCCGAGATGCGGGCCACGCAAAACGCGCTGGCGATTGCCAATTCCGGCACTCCATTGTTCTTTACCATTGCCCTGATACTGGCGGCGGGAGGAGTGCGTCGCGGGGTGCAAAAAGATTATCCCCGCGGCAAGCATGTGCGTAATGCCGCCGATCTTTATCTGTACTTTGCCACCTCAGAGGGAATCTTCTTCAACCTGATCTTCCTTGCGTTCCTGCACTTCGCCCTCAGCGGCTCAAGCTATGGCATGAGTGAGTTCTTTCAACGCGTGGGGCCGCTGGTCTGGGTCTTTTTCTGGATCGCTTTCTACGCGCTGCTTCTGTTTTACTTTGTGACTGTTTCGCGCGCGATGTATCAGTCAATCCCATTGCGTGCTCCGTCCAGCGAATGGGGGCCGGAAAACCGCATCCTCATGCGGATCCATAACAATTTTCTGGTGACGTTTATTTTGTTCGAAGGCACATTCCTGGCGGCATGTTATCTGCTGTACCACGCGGATAAAAGGTTCTTCTAACCCGGCGGGAAATCGTTCCCATCAAGCCGCAGGCTTCCCTAAGCTTCTCCAATGAATTGCAAGTCGCCTCAAGGCGCAGCAGAACGTCTGCATGTTGATTCCATTGACTGAGCGGTCATTTTTAAAGTACTATCGGGTCAATCCTATGCCCGAACTAGTCATTGCGGCAAAATCCAAGAAGGAAGTGGTGTCACAGTTCCGCCAGGCCGGATCATTACGGCGGCGCGCAAGGTGTTCGCCGAAAAAGGATACGTTGCTGGCGACTGTTGATGAGATAGCCCAGCGTGCAAACCTGGCCAAAGGCACCATCTACGTCTACTTCGACTCCAAGGAACAGATTTATAACGCGGTGATGTCAGACGATCTGGAAACGTTGCGCCGGCTGACGCTGGAGAAGATCCGGAGCGCGGAAACGGCACTCGAAAAGATTTCGGCATACGTGAATGCCCGGTTCGACTATTGCGAAGAGCGGCGCGATTTCTTTCGCATCATGTACATCGAGCCTGCCGGGCCTGTCCTGAGCAAAGCAAAAGCGCGAGAGTGGTTGCGTGAACCTGTGCGCCTGCTGACCGAGGCCATCCAGGAGGACATTGCCGCCAACCAGCTGCGCGACTGGCCGGCGGAGACACTGGCATGGACGGTGGCCGACCTGACGACCGGGGCTTTGCAGCGCCGCCTTTCATCCACGCCAGTCACAACCGCCCACGAGGACAGTGAATTCCTGATCGCGTTCTTGAACGCTGCGTTGCTTACCCCGGCTAAGAAGACAAGTTGAGAGAAGAAAGGAACCCTGAAATGCAATCGCGTTTCCCCGTTGTCCTATGTCGTTCGAACCCGCGTCGTTCTTCTTCTCGCGATCCTGTCGTTTGCTCTTTATGGCTGCGGAGGCGTAAAGGCTTCCGCGCCGCCGGCCAAACCACCTGAGGTGGAAGTGGCGGACGTGGTGCAAAAAGATGTTCCCATGGTCAGCGAATGGACGGCCACGCTGGACGGGTTTGTGAACGCGCAGATTCAGCCGCGGGTCGCCGGCTACCTTATTAAGCAGAACTATAAAGAAGGTTCATTCGTCCACAAGGGCAGGTGCTGTTTGAGATTGATCCTCGTCCGTTTGTTGCTTTACTGGACCAGGCAAAAGGGCAGCTTGCACAGGCAGAAGCCGCGTTGGGTAAGGCACAGCAGGATGTGAAGCGCGATCAAGCCATTGGCCGAAGCACGCGCCATTGCCCAGAGCCAGTTCGATAACGACATTCAGGCCGAACTCGGAGCGAAAGCTGCGGTAGAGACGGCGAAAGCGGCGTGGAGCAGGCGCAGCTTAATCTGGGTTTCACCAGGTTACGTCGCTCATTGACGGCATCGCCGGCATTGCGCAGACGCAGATCGGAAATCTGGTCAGCAATACCACCGTGCTCACTTCCGTCTCTCAGGTCAATCCGATCAAGGCATACTTTTCCATCAGCGAACAGCAATACATGTTGACGCAAAGCGGTAGGAAAGAACGGAGTGGCGAAGGATGCATGGAAAGGCGTGAAGCTGAAGCTGGCGCTTTCTGATGGCAGCAACTATCCGCATGCAGGGTTCGTTTCTTCTGGCAGACCGGCAGGTTGATGCCAACACAGGGACAATTCGCGTGGTGGGCTCATTTCCCAATCCCAACAATCTGCTGCGTCCAGGACAGTTTGGCCGCGTGATCGCCGAGATGGGAACGCAGAAATCAGCCCTGCTGGTTCCGCAACGCGCAGTCACGGAACTGCAGGGTAACTTTCAACTGGCCGTGGTCGGCAGCTGACAACAAAGTGAGTATCCGTCCGGTGAAAGTTGGTCCGACCATCGGCAAGATGCTGATCATTCAGGACGGAGTCAAGCCGCAGGAGCGGGTGGTGGTTGAAGGCCTGCAAAAAGTAAAAGACGGCACCGTTGTAACACCCAAGACAGCGAACCTTTAAAAGAAGGGCAGGCGGCGATGGCGAAATTTTTTGTCAACCGTCCGATCGTGGCCATGGTTATTTCCATTGTCACGGTGCTGGCGGGATTGGTCTCCATGGGCAAACTGCCGCTGGCGCAGTTTCCGCAGATCGTTCCGCCGCAGATCATCGTCAACACCACCTTTACCGGCGGCGATGCTGCCACCATCGAGCAATCAGTGGCTACGCCGCTGGAGCAGCAATTGAACGGCGTGGACAACATGCTGTACATGCAGTCCACCAACGCCAATGACGGCACGCTGCAAGAGACGGTAACGTTTGACGTGGAGAGCGATCCCGGCACTGACCAGGTGAACGTGCAGAATCGCCTGGCCCAGGCGCAGCCCAATCTTCCGCCCGACGTAAACCAGTTTGGCGTCACGCTGCGCAAGTCCACCGGCTTTCCCATGATGCTGGTGGCGCTGTACTCACCCAAAGGAACGTACAACTCGCTGTTTCTGGCGAACTACGCCAACATCAATATCAATGACGCGCTTTATCGCATTCCCGGCGTGGGCGAGGTAAGGGTCTTTGGCGCGGGCGATTACGCCATGCGCATCTGGATCAAGCCAGACGTTCTTGCCAAGCTCGGTCTTACGGTCCCGGACATCACGCAGCGCGGTACAGCAGCAGAACAACGTGAATCCCGCCGGACAGGTGGGTGCGGAGCCCGCGCCGCCGGGAAATGAAATGACGTACACGGTGCGCGCGCAGGGAAGGCTCATTACCGCCGACCAGTTCGGCGAGATCGTGGTGCGCTCCAATCCTGATGGATCTCTGGTGCGTTTGAAAGACGTCGCACGAATCGAACTGGGCGCGTTGAACTACCAGCAGGTGGCCCGCATGAACGGCAAGCCAACCTGCATCATTGTGGTTTTCCAGGCGCCGGGATCGAATGCCATCGCCGTAGCGGACGGCGTGAAGAAGGTCATGGATGGGATGAAGGAACGCTTCCCCGCCGACCTCGACTACGTAACGTCGCTCGACACCACCAGGCCGGTGCGCGAGGGCATTAGAGAAATCGTCACCACTCTTTGTGAAGCCATGGTGCTGGTGATCTTTGTGGTCTATCTTTTTCTTCAGAACTGGCGCGCCACGCTGATCCCAATGATTGCTGTTCCGGTTTCGCTGATCGGAACGTTTGCATTCTTTCCATTCCTGGGTTTTTCCATCAATACGCTGTCTCTCTTCGGATTAGTGCTGGCCATCGGCCTGGTGGTGGATGACGCCATCGTGGTGGTGGAAGCGGTGGAGCACCACATAGAAGAAGGAATGAGCCCGAAAGACGCGACACTTCAGGCGATGAGAGAAGTGTCGGGCCCGGTTATCGGCATCGCCCTGATTCTGTCATCGGTGTTTGTGCCGATTGCGTTCATGAGCGGCATTCAGGGCCGTCTGAACCGCCAGTTCGCAGTCACCATCGCGATCTCCGTGCTGATTTCGGCCTTCAACGCGCTCACGCTTTCACCGGCTTTGTCGGCCATTCTGCTGCGTCCGAGAAAGAAATCCAACGGGCCGCTGGCGCGTTTCTTTGCGCTCTTCAATCGCTGGTTTAACAAGGCGACAAACGGTTACGGCAGCCTGAGCCACACGCTGGTGCGTAAAGTCGCCATCGGCATTTTGATTCTTGTGGGCTTTGTGCTGGTTGACGGAGTTGTGGGCCGAAAGCTGCCGACGAGCTTTCTTCCTGAAGAAGATTATGGATTCTTTCTGCTGAATGCCCAGCTGCCGCCGGCCGCTTCTCTGGCCAGAACTGACGTGGTGTGCCAGAAGATTGAGAAGATTCTGGCTGAGACTGACGGCGTGCAGTATGTGAGCCGCGTGGCGGGATTCAGCCTTCTCACGCGCGTGTCATCTTCCTATAACGGATTCTTCTTTGTGGCGTTGAAACCATGGGATGAGCGCGGCGCGAAAGGACTTGAAGCCAAGCAGATTCTGGATAAGACTCAACAAGCGACTTGCTTCCGATGTGCCTGAGGCGACTGCATTCGGCTTCATGCCTCCAGCCATTCCCGGACTTGGCAGCGCCGGCGGTTTTTCCTTCTGGCTGCAGGACCGCAGCGGCGGGTCCATTGATTATCTTGACCAGAATCTGAAGAAATTTCTGGCGGCGGCGCGCAAGCGGCCGGAGCTGAGCGGCGTGAACGCTGTCGTTCGCCACCAACATCCCGCAAATTTACGCCGATGTTGACCGCGACAAAGTGTTGAAACAGAGCGTTGCCGTGGGCGACGTCTACCAGACCATGCAGGCATTTCTGGGTGGACTGTTCGTGAACCAGTTCAACCGCTTTGGACGGCAATGGAAAGTCTTTGTTGAGGCTGAGGGCGTCTGACCGCGCGCGACCGGACGATATCAGCCAGTACTACGTTCGCAGCAGCAAAGGCGGCATGGTTCCGCTTTCCGCGGTGGTCACTACCCGGCCAACCAGCGGGCCCGAGTATACGAACCGATTCAATCTCTATCGCGCGGCGCAGGTGCTGGGCAGCGGCCGCGCCCGGTTATAGCTCAGGTCAGGCCATGGATGCGCTGGAGCAGGTGGCCAAAGAAACGTTGCCGGCGGACATGGGATTTGACTGGGCGGATCTTTCTTATCAGGAGCGCAAAGCTTCAGGCGCAGCCGGCGGCATTTTTGCGCTGTCGTTATTGCTGGTTTTTCTGATCCTGGCCGCGCTCTATGAAAGCTGGGCGTTGCCTTTCTCGGTTTTGTTGTCAGTCCCCATCGCTGTCTTCGGCGCGTTTGCCGGATTACAGCTTCGCCATTTCGATCTCGACGTCTACGCGCAGATCGGACTGATCATGCTCATCGGCCTCTCCGCCAAAAACGCGATTCTGATTGTGGAGTTCGCCAAGATCGAGCATGAAAAGGGAAGAGACCTGGTGGAAGCCGCCATCGCCGGAGCCAAGCTTCGCCTGCGGCCCGATTTTGATGACGTCGTTCGCCTTCATCCTGGGCTGCGTGCCGCTGTGGATCGCGTCTGGCTCAGGCGCTGCCGGACGGCGTATTCTTGGCACCGTGGTAATCACAGGGATGCTGGCCGCAACCTGCATCGCGATCTTTATCATTCCCATGCTGTTTGTGGTGGTGGAGAAGATCGCCGCCCGCATGCGCCGCACGCCGCACACCGATCATCGCTGAACATGAACCATCCCTCACCGGAGCCGATGATTAGGATCTAACATGAGAACAAGAATCATTGCTGTGGCTTTGCTATGTCTTGCGGTGAACGGTTGCACCGTGGGGCCGCACTACAAGCGCCCTGCCATTGATGTTCCCACTGCTAACCGGGACGTGAGCGAGACCGCGGACAAGACGCAGACCGCGTCGCTGGCGGACACAAAGTGGTGGGACCTTTTCCAGGACCAGCAACTGCAACAATTGATCCGCACGGCGTTGGAGCAAAACTACGATGTGCGCATTGCTGCCACGCGCATCCTTGAAGCACAGGCGCAGCTGGGCATCACGCGGGCCAATCAATTTCCGACGGCGCAATGCCGGAGCATCGGCGGACACGCAACGCAATGCAGCCTCAGCCGGTATTGCCGCTCGCGACCAACGGCAGCGCAGAACAGGCTGAGCCTGTCTGCCGCATGGGAACTTGATTTCTGGGGCAAGTTTCGTCGCGCCACGGAAGCAGCCCGCGCCAATCTGCTGGCCAGTGAATGGGCAAAGCAACAGGTCATCAGCACGCTGGTCAGTGATGTGGCGACAGCGTATTTCCAATTGCGTGAGCTCGATCTGGAACTGGAAATTTCGCAGCAGACACTGGTTTCGCGGCGCGACTCACTCAAGCTGACGCAGCTTCTGGCCGACCACGGGGCAACTTCACATGCTCGACGTGAGGCAGGCGGAACAGCTGGTTTACACCGCAGCCGAGCAGGTGCCCGATCTGCAACGGCGCATCACGCAACAAGAAAACCTGCTGAGTACATTGCTCGGGAAAGAATCCCGGCGCAGATCCCGCGCGGTCTGAAACTGACGGAGCAGCCTCATGCTCCACAGGTTCCGGCTGGGTTGCCATCGGCACTGCTTGATCGCCGTCCTGACATCCGCCAGGCGGAAGAACAGCTGGTGGCATTCAACGCGCAGATCGGCGTGGCAAAGGCGGCATACTTTCCGCAAATCACTTTGACCGCTGACGGCGGTTACTCCAGCGCCGGCGTTGACGAGCCTGTTCAGCGGGCCTGCGGGATTCTTCTCTCTCGGCGGATCGCTGGCGCAGCCGATCTTTGCCGGTGGAAGAATTCGCTCCGGAGTGAGACTTTCTGAGGCGCAAAAAGAAGAAGCCGTGCTGGTTTACCGCCAGACCATTCAGCGGGCGTTTCAGGATGTTTCCGATTCGCTGGTTGGCTTACAGCAAGGACCAGGAATTCCGGCAGCAGCAGGAACTGTTGACGAAGGCGGCCGAGGATGCGGCGCATCTCTCCGACATCCGATACAAGGGCGGCGCGGCAAGCTATCTGGAAGTCTTGACCAACCAGACCAACTATTTTTCCGCCGAACTCAATCTGGCCCAGGCGCAGGTGAATGAGCTGAACGCTCTGGTCCAGCTTTATCGATCACTGGGCGGCGGCTGGCAGCAGTAAGGAAATCGAGCCTCCCTCTCGCCATCTTCCCAAAGCACTTAGCTCACTCCATCGCAAGCGACCGCTTTTCGATTACCCGATTACCCGATCTCCCGATTACCCGATGGGCTGCCCTCCCCCATCATCCCAATGTCAAAAGGACTTACCTCACCGCATCCCAAGCGACCGCTTATCGATTACCCGATCTCCCGATTACCCGATGGGCTGCCCTCCCCCCATCATCCCAATGTCTAAAGGACTTAGCTCACCGCATCCCACGCGATGCTCCTGTGTCACAGCCGCCCTCCGCTGTGACTTGCCCTTGCCTCCGTGTTCCTCTGCGGCCTCTGTGGTGAACGTTTTGGTCTCGCTCTCCAATTCCGATTCTGGCAATCGCGGCAATTTTGGCAATCTCTTCTGGCTGATGTGATGCTGAGGCTGACTGTTGCTTTCGATCCGCGTTTATTCACGTTGATCCGCGGTAAGTTGTTGCAGAGTTTGATCAGTGTTAATCGTGAGTGCTGACTGCTGCTACCGGCATCTCCGTCACCACTTCCTTCTTGCTGTCGGTAAACGTCGTATTTTTCAGATTGCTCGATGCCATCTGCAGTGAATACAACAACAGACCGGCTTTCTTCTCGCTGATCTCATCGTCAATCAGTGCCTTCTGCACCCGCATAATCGCCATCTGGACAGCATTTCCGTCTTCCAGTGCCGGCAGCTCCAGCTTATCGGACCGCATCTCCAGCATCCGCTCATGGGCATAGCAGTATCGGTAGCCCTTCATCTGCGGACACCCGCAGACCGTCCCATCCGCGCGTACCTTCTCGCACCGCGGAGCCGTGTCGGCCCGCTCCAGGTTCTGCCGCAACTTCCGGTAAAGCTCATGTTCCCGCGCCTGCGCATCCTTCATCTCGTAATGCACTTCCGGATGCTGCTCAATAAACTCCCTGCACGCCCTGAACGCCTCGCCTACCTCGTTGATCCGGCGCTGGATCTCGTCCTCCGTGCGCTCCTTTTCCTCCGCCTGCTGTTTTCTATATTCCGTCGTATTCCGCTTGGCTCAGTCTTTTCCTTGACGATCCATCCCACCTGCTACCTTCACTTTTCTCAGCCCGGAGATAAGTTGAAGTTTCTGTTCGCTTCTTGTAGTCGTTTGCTTTTGCTGTTCCTTTGTGTTTCCTTCGTGCCCTTTGTGGTTGAGTTTTTGCATTTGGTTTTGCCAATTGCTATTTGCCAATTGCCATTTGCTGCTTTCCAATTACCAAATTACTCAATTACTCATTCTTTCGCCACTAATCTTTAGTTTACGAATGCACAATCACGGTCGCGCCTCCGAGTCCCGCGAAGCGGGACGGCCGACAATAGCCCGGCACGTTTCCGAGGCGCTTGCGCTGAGGAATAAGTGCCGGGTAAGGAGCAAAAAGATCAATTCCGCACGCCGTAGGCCAGCGCGGAGCGTCAGCGTAGCGCATTTTCAAAAACCGGCCCTCACCATCATCTGGTCAGCGAATGTCCCGATTTTTCGTTCATCCCTTAACTGGAGAAAAGCGCAATTATCTTTAATTTACGAATGCACTGTCACTAGTCGCGCCTAGGTGGCATGACGTGCTGCTCGCGGAATGGCAGGAATTCGTCGTAGAGACGCGGCATGCCGCGTCTAAAAACGTGACTATTCTCACGCAATCTGGAGGACTTCCCCGGACCAAGCGCCGGCCGCGCGCAGAATCTGCGGTCAATGATAAGCTTTTGACTTTCCCATCTCGGCGCTCTCTTCTGATGCCGCGCGATGTCGTCGATGATGGCCTTCCTAATTTTCCCGATTGCCAAATTACTCAATTACAAAATCCTTAATGGCGATCCCACCGATCCTCTTCCCCTCTGCCATTCCAAGCGGTGTCGGAGCATCCGCAACGGCGAGAGAGGGCCCCCGAGGACCTTTGCCGCGTAAATGCTGCGTCACGGAACTCTTGCAAAGAGCCAAGGTGGAGCAGGCATTCATGCCTGCGTTAAAGATCATCTGCAATCGGGGCTTCAGCCCCTGAGGTAACAACTTCAAACCCGATGACTAATGACCACCACTACATCACCCGCGACAAGGCGTCTGTCCCGTCAAACCAGCAGACGATCCTGATCAGAACAAGACTTATTCTTATTATTTGATTCTGAAAAATGAAGATGAGCGTCCCGTCTGTCGCCAGTATTCCCCACGACAAGAGCCCAATCGACCTAGATTGACGGGAATTTCCTGTCTGTTACCGGCTTCCGTGCCCAAGGCGCCACAGGCGCGACACAGCCCAAGCCCCGACCGTAAGGTCCGGGGTTGAGGTGGGGGTAAATCAGAGCGCCGGAGGCGCGACAAGAAGTAGTCCGCTGTGCCGGCGAGCGCACCTTTGTGCCCATGTGATCTTTCCGATTATCTTAAGCAGGTTTTCTGGATAAAATAGAGGCCCAACAACAAAAAAAGTGAGCTCACTAATACGAATCCCCAAGAACAGAATATAGCGCTGTTCGTCCGTAAAACCGATGCCCTGAGGCGGAGCCAAGAGCAACACTGGAGGGATGCGGTAAACGCAATTGAAACTGGACGCTTGAGCCAAGCGATTAGCCTGTTAAACGCCTATTTCTATCAGGAAGAGGAGCTGATACAAGCCGAGGGGCAGTTGAAAGGCATTTTGAAAGGCTATTTCGCCGACAGATGAGCTCCACTCCCTGACACCGTAGACAATTCGGAGCTTTTGAGATGGGTTTCAGCTAATTCGCAGAAGCCGTTTGACCCAAACATGCTGATCAAGGCTACGCATACGGATGATTGGCAGTTGAAAGCCGTCGCCGCACAAATGGAGACGCTTAGACGCCAAGGGTATCTTAACAAGCTGAGACAAGATTCCGGCGGGTCGACTTACTGGACGATCACGCAAAAAGGGAAAAACTATCTCAGCGCACTTGACGAAGCCAGCAAATCGACCGAGAAAGCGCTCGCGCCAGTCATTAAAAAAGTATTTGGTGCGACACGCATTGAGGTTGGCAGGACGACGAGTTTAACTTTTGAGATCACCAACCCAAATCCGTCAGCTCGGTTAACAGATATCGCTTTCTCGGATACGTTGCCTTCAGGCCTTGTCATTGCGTCTCCTAACGGTCTCATCGCTCCGGAGGGAAACGGAGTTGTGACTGCGAGTCCTGGAGCCACGACAATCGGCCTCACAGGTGTTTCGCTAACTGGTAGAGGCTTTTATGTGTTCACGGTGAACGTGACCGGGCGAGATGTGGGCATCCAGAACAATACTACGACGCAAATTAGGGCTGCGGAAAGTGACTCTGGAAATACAGCTTCGGCAACGCTCGACGTATTTGCGACTCCCGCCCAACGTGATCTAGCAGAACTCCTGGCACTTCAGTTGAAGGTCCATACGGAAGGCGGGTTTCATATGGCAATGGCCTTGCTGATTGAGCCTTCACTTGGGCAATAATATACTTGACAAAATAAGTGTTCCAGCTTAGGAAATTTCTGAACATGGAACCCACCACGCTACAAGAGGCGATCAAGTATTTCGATGACCCCGCAAAGTGTCGCGAATACATGGTATCTCGCCGCTGGCCTGATGGCGTTACCTGTCCAAAGTGCGGAGCACGAACGTCCTTTTTCATGGAAAAGTACAATCGCTGGCATTGTCGCGAAAAGCACAAGGCACCTCAGTTCACCCTAAAAACCGGAACCATTTTTGAGGATTCCCCGTTGGGCTTGGACAAGTGGCTACGGCAATGTGGATGATTGTGAATTGCCGCAATGGTGTCAGTTCGTGGGAAATTCTCGCGCACATTGGGAATCACTCAGAAGTCCGCATGGTTTATGGATCACAGAATCCGGCTTGCGTTGCAGTCCGGCTCCATTATGAAAGTCGGCGGGAACCCGGCGAAGTTGAGGCTGATGAGACTTTCATTGGCGGCAAAGCTCGCAACATGCACAAGGCAGTAAAAGCGCGACGCATAACCGGCACGGAGTGGTAGAGAAAAACCGCTAGTCATGGGAACGTAGAGCGTGGCGGACATGTTCGCACCGTTGTCATCGAAAATCGCAGGAAGCATGTTTTGCAAGGCGAAGTGAAGAAGCACGTTGAATCGGGTGCTGCTCTTTATACTGATTTTTTATTATCGTATGAAGGTTTGGCCGACGAATATCAGCACAAGGTTGTCGATCATGCCGTTCAATATGTGAATGGCCGTGTCCACACGAACGGGCTGGAAAATTTCTGGTCACTGCTGAAGCGTGGATTGAATGGCACATACGTTGCCGTTGAGCCATTCCATCTATTCCGCTATCTCGATGAACAAGCGTTTCGGTATAACCATCGGCGAGACGAAGACGGAAACAAACTGAGCGATAATAAGAGGTTCGATTTCGCTCTTCGCGGGATCGTTGGGAAGCGGCTCACGTTCGATCAACTCACCGGGAAAAACAGCAGTTCACCAGAAGCGCGTCCTTTCTAGTTAACAAAAGACAAGGACGCGGGAAAAGGATAAACTTGCGGGGTTTAAAACTCCGCAGCATGAAGGCCCGCTATGATCGGCATCCAACTGGCAGGCAAAAACGACAGAATCTCTGCGACCGTCTTCGGCAGGGCATTTGGAAACTTCCTTGACTTGTTAAGGGATGTTGACAGCATGCTTTCCCATAGGCGGCGTCCCACCGTGCGCTGGGAAATCGCTACGCTAAAAAAAGAAAGCCCCGCACTCATTGAAGTGGTTGGCGTTTCCAGGGTGAGTGGGATGGACTACTCGCAAGCGATTCAGGAATCGCTTATAGAGGGGCTTGAACAACTAAAGCAACGCCCCGAGCAACCGCAATTTTATTCCTATTCGGGGTTGGTGCGTGCACAACGCATGGCAGTGCAAGCCAGCCATCTCGCTTGGATGTCTGTTTTCGATGGTTCTCGCCGAACGTTTGTAGATCAGGCTCTCTACAACCATGTCGAATTTCTCACCGCGACCGGGAGCAAGAGTCTCGGGTCCGTGCGCGGCAGCCTTGATGCAATTATCGTTCATCGTGGACAGCATGAATTTCGGGTGTGGTCTGCAAAGTGGAAGCGCCCTATCGTTTGCCGTTTCGACAAATCCATGTTGGATGATGTCGCCGCTCACCTCAAACAGGAAGTGGAAGTCATCGGCGAACTTCAGAGAAATCGAGAAGGCGAACCTATTCTCATGAACGTTGAGCAGTTCATGCCGTTAGAACCAATTACGACGAAGCCCAGCATTCATGACTTGCGCGGCCTGATATCTGACATTTACGGCGGTAAGACCCTCGGCGGGTACCTAGATGAGTTGCGCAATGGGTAGACGCCGGTTGTACTGGGACACTTCCTTGTTTCTTTGCTTTCTCAATCGCGACGAACGAGACCGAAGCAGCATATGCGAGGACGTGTCTACAACACGCATCAATGGGCGAAGTACTTATTCTCACGTCAACCTATACCATTGTCGAAGTGATTCGGCCAAGGAAAAAGGCCATTCCGAAGAGTCGCCAATTGACGCCAAATGAAATCACAAAGATCAAATCAATGTTCCGATGGCCTTTTATTCAGACCATCGAGCTTGATGATCGTGTCGCTTTGTATGCCTCAGACATGGCTCGCGACTACAATCTCACTCCAGCCGATGCGGTACACGCCGCTTCTGCGATACTGTGGAAAGCAGATGTGCTGCAAGCTTCGGATCGCGACTACACCGTAATTTCTCATATTCTTCCTGTTGAGGCTCCCCAGCACCTTTCAAAGCAAATGCGAATTGAAGGAACGGAGACGACACGCATTGGCCCGTCACCTGATGACTTTGAGGATGCGAAATGAAACCGTCACCAGTTCCCCAGATTCCGGGCAAGACAGAAGCGGAGAGGTTTGATAATGCCCTTCGCAAAGTGCTGTCGGTTTCCAAAGATGACTTGCTTAAGAGAGAGGAACAGGACAAAAGGAAGCGCAAGCGGGTGAAGCGCATGAAGAAGTCTTAGCATGGACAAACCAGTAAGAGCGCATATCGAATGGCTAGAGATGAGACTCCGGGTACTGACGGATCAGCACATTAAGTCGAACGACAAAGAAGAGCGTAACTCTCTTGAGATTGACATCCGTGCAATCCACATGGCTCTGGCACTTTACAGGTCTGCAATGGAGATCGAAAAAGGCCTCGAACAAAACAAGTAAAACCCTCGTCTATTTTGCCAAGTATATTATTACCTTCACTTGCTGTCGTACCCCTTAGCTTGGTTTCTGGCGCTAGGCTGCTCCCGGGGCCAGGGATTGAAGTTACATCTCCTTGGACCGGTATACGCACAGCTGCAATGGCGATTGCAGGCGATGCCGAGAACGACTTGGCGGTACTCAAACTTGATACTCCAATGCCATTCGCTTTGCCGAATGATCTCATACCTTCCGATAACTCGTCCTCGTACGATAGTTGAGCTCTTACACGTACCTTCCCGGGCGCGAAAGCCGGCTAGATCACTGGTGAGGTTGCAGGCGCAGCTACCTACGGCGGCCGACCTAGTCAACTTCTGCGGCTTGAAGCGCCGATCGGTGAAACGGGAGCGCTTGCCGGGGCCCCGGTCGTTTCAGGTTCTCAATTGATTGCTATCGTCTCCGGTATTTATGACAAAGAAGGATTTGCTTTCTACGCCACCT
This sequence comes from Terriglobia bacterium, assembly GCA_963824835.1. Lineage (GTDB taxonomy): Bacteria > Acidobacteriota > Terriglobia > Terriglobales > Acidobacteriaceae > Angelobacter. The sequence goes on from CAWGRA010000041.1 coordinate 46,868, forward strand.
CAATAACACGGCTGAAGTTGGCTCCACTGCTTCCGCGCGATCAGCACCAGATAGAAGACCTTGGGTCTTCGACATTCCCGATAGACACGAAAATTGCTGGTTATAAATCTGATAATCCCGAGGGGGGAGATGATCTTATTGGGATTCGACATGATGTGGATGCCCTTTCTTCTTTAATAGCTGCCAAGAGATGTCGAACCCCCACTCTCGCTTGGACTGTTTGGCGACTGGGGAACTGGGAAAAGCTTCTTCATGAGTGCGATGAAACGGCGCATTCACGAGCTGGCAACGGATGCAAAGGCTGCAGGAGGTCAGAGTCTTTACTGCACAGATGTCGTCCAAATTTCTTTCAACGCTTGGAATTACATTGACACTGATCTCTGGGCGAGTCTCGCTGCAGAAATCTTTGAAGGCCTCGCGGCTGGTTTAGCGGAGCGCCGCGGCACTGGGGATTCAAAGGCAGCTCGTGCTGTCGCGTTGGCCGCTGCATCGAGCTCAGTGCAAGTGCTGGAGATTGCTGAAAGGGAGAAAGATGCCGCTGAGCGGGAGTTGGACGAAATTGAAAAAGAGATTGCAGAGTTAGAGAAAAAAGAAGCGGAAATCACAAACAAGCTCAATCCAGTAGAGTTATTAAAGCAGCTCAGCCAACTCGCTAGCTCGACGGATGATGTGAGAAAACCGCTCTTTCAGGCTGCGAACGAACTGCATATTCCCGATGCTGAGCGCAAAGTCGAAGAGCTTGGCGAGGAATTGCTGGAGCTCAGGAACACTTTTCAAACAATTCTTCTAATCCTGCGCAATGACCCGATGTTAATCGTTCTCTGCTTAGCAGCTGTCACCGTGGGGGCTGGGTTATTTTGGCTTCTTAAGCATATTGACTTCGGCCATCCAGTATTACGCGCTATCTCCGCTATCAGTGTCGCTTCCACGAGTCTAATTCCCTTGTTGAAGTGGTCGAAGCGTGGGCTGAAGTTCATACGACAAGCGCAAGAGGCTCAAGAGCAAGTGATTCGAGCTAATCAAGAGTCTAAAACTAAAGATCTTAAGAAGAAACGAACTGATATTCGGAATAATATAAAGGTAGCTCAGCAAAAGGCGGCTGAGGCCGCCAAGAACTCGGCTGCGCTCAATGAACAGCTTGAAGCAATGCGGGCTGATCGGCGCATGGTTGATTTTATCCGCCAACGATACCAGAGCACCGATTACAGAGATCGCTTGGGCGTGATTGCAAAGGTGCGGGCCGACTTTAGGCATCTTAGTGTGCTCCTGCGAGACGTGCATGAAGATGCTGATGAAGACCTTAAGGAGGTCAAACGGCGGCAGGAATCGTCGGACAAAGATCGGAGACTTTTTCCCCGAATCGATCGCATCGTCCTATACATTGACGACCTTGATAGGTGTCCCGAAAAAATCGTATTCGAAGTCTTACAAGCTGTCCATCTCTTACTAGCTTTTCCGCTTTTCGTCGTTGTTGTCGGAGTGATCCCGCTGGCTTTTACATTCGTTGCGCAAGCAAGCCGGCGCTTTTGACTTGGACGAACAGACTCCTTTGATGTTACAGAAGTCGGGCTGGCGGTCTACCCCTCTTAATTATCTCGAAAAAATCTTTCAGATCCCGTTCACTCTGCTACCGCTTAGCAGAACAGGGTTCGAGAAATTGGTTGAGGCATATGGCTCGTCGTCCGATGTGGTGCCTGTAGATTCGCCTCCAGATACGTTGTCATCAACAAAGGGTCTTGAGAATCAAATGCGGGCTGGCCAAACATCAAAACAGGCTACGAGGGCTGCATGGTCAGACATGCCAGGGCAAGAACCTACGTCGACTACTGCGGTGCCCTCATCACAAACCACATCGGGTTCTGCGTCCCCGGGCCTCTCTTCTTCAACAGCTCAAATAGATAGATACCCAAAATACCTTCGGATAGAGCAATGGGAACGTGGGTTTATGAAGTCTTTGTACGAGTTAATTGGCACGCCACGAGGCGCAAAGAGATTCATCAACATTTACCGTCTGTTACGGGCATCTGTGATTCCAAGCGAGCAGAGCGCTTTTATCGGCGATGAACGAGTGGGCCGAAGTATCGAGGTGCATTGCTTTTACTGGCTCTATTAATTGGCTATCCCCAAGAGGCGACGATAATTGTGAAAATTATTATGGAAAGCGAAATGCAGTATGGAAATTGGGGAGAATTTCAACGGTCGATCAAACAGCAATTTGTCAACGTCGCGAAGCCGGAAGGCCATGAGAAACAGACTGTCCAGCCCAGAATGTGATGATTTACCGGCGATCGAAGCCTATCAACAATTGTTTGATAAGCTCGCAAGAATGAAGAGCACGCTTGATGATCTGCCCATTCGCCAGCCTCAAGAAATGGGCTCCTCGTATTGCAAGGTACTCGTTCTGAATCTGGCGCCGGCTTTTTCAGTCAACAGTAAAGAACGCCGCCATGAGCCCGTACCTAATCCTTTCGCGGAAGCTGGTATTTGATTTTTCAGCTTCCGGGAAAGGGTGGGAGATAAAATCAGCCTGTGCCTAAAAGTTTGATCTCGCAGTTACTCTTAGAGCGTGAGTTCTTCATTCGTATTTCCGTAAAAGGTTAAATGGAACAATTGTCAGTAATTATTCTCACCCTTTGGTATTTCAGGGAAACGAAAATGAATCGGGGGGCCACTCAGCCGCTTACGGATGAATGGGCGAAGGTTCGTCTTCGCCCACATACTGCTTATAAAGCTTCTTCTCATCGGCGGTCATGTTTGTTGTTCCACTGCATCCCGGGAAATTGTTACAGCCCCAGAATGGGCCGAATCGCCCGCCTTTCCAGTGCATTTTGCTGCCGCATTGGGGACACTTATGCTCGATGTGGTTCAGTTTGTCCTCGGCGTCATAACGTCTGCTTAATAATCTTATGTGATTTGACCGCCTGGAACGTTTTCGGGGGCGTCTACGTTCGCCCCTTGCCCGCAATCAGCTCTTTATATTGAGATTCAGTTATAAGTTCATCGGACGTAATTCCGAGGTCGCGTCCGCCCTTAAACCCGAACCACGCGTGTTCATGGGCCGATACTTTGGCGAAGGCATCACCCTTACGAGCGGCGACAGCCTTTCGATAGTCATGGCTACCGTATCCTGATTCCGACTCTTTGAAATCTGAATCAACCTCGTAAATCTCCGAGAGTCCATGCCGGAGATACTCTTCCAAAAAGAAGTTCATACTTTCATTGTAAGCCGGGTGGGCCAACACACCTAAACCGCAGTATTGGGTAGCATCTCATAACAGCTCTAAATGGCAGGCCTGAGAAAGGGGACAGCCTTGAGAAAAGGGGACGGAGAAAAGGGAAGTACGAGAAAACCGAGGACAGACGGGACG
>CAWGRA010000042.1:0-44750 GCA_963824835.1 Terriglobia bacterium
GTCTTTGCTTTTGCGTGGCAGTCGCCACGAGTTTTGCGTGGCCATCGTCATGATTTTTGCATGGCCGGGGCCAAGCGATTTTCAAACCATTGATTGTAGCTGATGCCCTGAATTTGGAATAAATGCCGGACAAAAAAAGACGGCGGACACAAATAGCCCGCCGCATGGAATGGTTGGGTTCTTCAGGCTGCCCGATGTATGTTGCTGCGAACCATGTCCCGGGTCTTATCGTCAATGCTGGTCAGGTTATGAGCTTCACGGCCATGCTGTTCGGCATTGCGGAGCACTTCTTCCGGACTGGAGCCGCGTGTTGTCCAGTTGCAGGCTTTGAAGCCCACATCAGAACATTTGAAGGTGTAGCCGCCACCGCCTTGGGGCTGCGTTGTACGACCTGTTTCAGGATGTTGCGGATCTGATTTGAATTCGGCCATAAAAATCTCCTGAAAATTAGGATGCGAAAAGCCCAGGCCGCAAAAGCCGAGCTGAGCCGAAGAAACAAATCCAATGTACTCGGCCCTTATTTCCGTGTCTCATTTTTGGAGTGCAGTGCAGTTCCATAGCGCTCTCCTCTCATGTTCATTTGCTCGGTGCGCACATGGTGCCGCGGAATATTTCGTAACCCATCGAATCTACTTGCAGATCATTGGACGACACTGGCTCAGCAAAGGAGTTCAGTGCTGTTCGTTCGAAATATATGCAAAAGCCTCCGCCGAACAGCCGAGTTTGGTGGCGGCGGTAGGACTCGAACCTACGACCTACGGATTATGAGACCGTCGCTCTAACCACCTGAGCTACACCGCCAGAGAAAAATCGGGAACTGGGATTACCCGAGAGGGACAAAAAGAAGGCTGCGCGACTCGTGATCGGCAGCTTTTTTGATTGTATTGGCGAGGTTATTGCTCTGTCAACGCGGGGGAGCGCGACCCGAGGCAAACCGTTTTGCCGCTGATGAATGATGAATGATAAAAATGATGAATGCAGATAAACGCCGATCGAGTGGCGAAGTCCGCATCCCGGGGCCACTGGCGATTGCACTCACTCCGCCGGGCACGCCGCTCCCTTGGCGGCCCACTCCTTCGCATTTGCCAGAAACTCAGTCTTTGGGATCGGAATAGGTGTCCGGCCCTCACCGGGCTTCCATCCCCACAGCACCAGCGGAGTATTCATGTGCTCCACAATCTCATCCACCGTGCGATTGCCGTTTTGTCTGGGATCTTTGAACAGTTCGCACAATTGGCGGTTACTAAGACCTTCCCAGATCATCGGCATATCGGGCGATGGCAAATGCCATTCCGGCGCACCCGGAGGCACGTGCAATCCCTCAAGGTTGAAATCCTGGTGGCAGGTGCTGCATCTCATTCCCGCAACACCGTTGCCGTGGAGACCACGGCGCACATTCATCATGTGCCTGTGGCTGTCATCTCCCTGGCGGGGAAAGTCGCCGCTGGAATGGCAATTCATACAACGGGGATGATGCAGGACAGGAACCATGGATTGAAAAGCCTCGGCGGCAGCAGCATCGTCCCGCTGTGTGGCTGCGCCAGCGGGCCGCGCGCCGGCGTGTTTATTCTTAGCCACATTCATGGGCACTTGATTGGCCAGCGCCGCTCCTATCACCGCGGAAAATACCAGGCTGCACGTCACCGCGATCACCATCAGGACCAGAGAGGTTTTGCAGTTCCGCATTTTCCTATGCATGTTTTTTGCTCTGTGCCGCGGCAGTTCTGAAGCGTTCAGCCGTGAATGGCGCTTCCCGCAGGCGTACGCCAGTGGCATCAAAGATGGCATTGCCGATTGCGGCAGCAACCAGGGTGATAGCAGTTTCGCCCGCGCCGGTTGCGGGCACGTCCGTGCGGTTCAGTAGTGTGATGTCAACCGGGGGCATCTCGGCCCCAAGATAAAAGCTGTGGTAAGTCTCCCAATCATTCGATGTCACTCGCTTGTCATTCCACGTGACTTCTTCCATCAGGGCGCGACTCATCCCCTGCAGAATTCCACCCTCTGTCTGGTTGCGCAGGCCGTCAGGATTTGAGATGGGCCCGCAATCCAGCGCCACCGTAAACCTGGTCGGCTGGACAAGACCGCTCGCCATGTTCACCCTGACTTCGGCGATCAGGGCCGCGTAACCGTTGTTGCCTTCATAGGCCACACAGGCAACTCCCCGGCCGCTGGCCGTTCCATCCTGAGAAATTCCCGGCTTCGGCGAATTGCGTTTCTCCCACTTGCGCCATGGCAGCCGCTGCCTTCAGCACATCCGCGATTCGTGTGTCACGAAGATGTTGCAGCCGAAACGCGATCGGGTCGGCTTTCACGCTTGCGGCAATCTCATCCATGAAACATTCATGAGCGAAGGTGTTTTGTACGCGCAAAGGTGAACGCAGAGGGCCGGTAAAAAACGTGGATACCACGTTATGGGTCAGTACGCGCTCGCTGCGGACCGTTCCCGCGCCGTCACAGCTTCCGTTCACGCAGCCCGCTATATACGATGGCGCGGCGTTGCTGCGGTTTTGCAGTTTCTCTCTCGGCTCGGTGGCGGCACTCGGCTTTGGCTCGTTCGGCGTATAGCCCAGCAGCATGCCGGTGATCACGTTGCCCGGTTGATCATAGCCAGGCCGGTTGCCTCGCGTGGCGATCCAGTTCTCGCAATCCCACGCCACGATGGATCCCTTCTCATCCACGCCGGCACGCTGGTCGATCACGCAGGCTGAACCAAAGTTCTCCCACACCATCTCATCCTGCCGCGATAAGCTGCACGCGGACCGGTTTGCCAACCGCATGCGATAGCACCGCCGCATCGAATGAAACAGTATCCGCGCCGTTGAGCCCATAACATCCAGATCCGCGAACGTAGACTACCCGCACAGTATCCAGCGGCAAACTCAGCAGCTTGGCCACAATGCTCCGCGTGGGATAAACCGATTGCGTTGCCGACCACACCGTTGCTTGCTCCGCTTTCACATCTGCCACCGCACAGGATGTGCCCACTGAGCCATGCATCTGATAAGGATAGGCGTACGTCGCGCGCACCACGTTATGCGCGGCGGCAAGCCTGTTGCTCAACGTCCTTTGAATCCACCACCAGCGCGTCCCGCGAAGGCTGCTTACGCAATTCTTCATAGAAGGTCTTCTGCGCTGGCAACGCTGTTCCCGGTTTCCATGCTTACCTTGAGCTGCGCGCGCAGCTTGTACCGCGTGCGATTGCTTCTCCGCAACCACGCCGACAAAATTCTTCCGCACCACGACTTTCACAATGCCAGGAATGTGTCTGCACTGAACTCTCGTCCACACTGGCGACTGTCGCGCCCACATCGGGCGGACGAACCACGCGCCCGTGCAACATTCCTGGTACACGCACGTTGTGCACAAATTCGAACTGCCCGGTCATCAGCGCGGTTCTGTCCAGCGATGGAACCGGTTTGCCCAGGACGGTCCACTGCTCGGGCGATCCGCCGCTTGGCCGCCGCGCTCACCGGAATGTTGAACCGCTTGCTTCCGATGAGTTCCTCATACGTAACATGCTGTCCGTTTTTGCTCGTGATCACGCCATCTGGCCACTGTGAGTGCATCCGCCGGCTCCCCCAGTTTGCTTGCAGCCATTTGAACAAGCGCTTCGCGAGCGGTCGCCGCGGCCTGGGCCAGACCGGCTGAGTTGAAATTCGTGGGCGTGGATTGGCTTCCGGAAGTTGTTCCCTGGTCCGGGGCAACCGCCGTGTCACATTGAATCAGCTTCACGCGAGCCATGGGCACGCACAGTTCCTCCGCCACCAGTTGCGTTTGTACGGTAAACATGCCCTGGCCAAAATCGCATTTTCCGGTGTAGGCAGTCACCGTCCCGTCTGCGCCCACCGCGATCCAGGAATCAAGCTTCTTAGGATCAATATGGGAAGGATGGGTATCAAAGGGACCCTGCGCGGATGCAAACTTGCCTGTAACCGACTCAGCGCTGAAGCTCACAATCAGCGCGCCCGTGCTTTTCAGAAATTCACGCCGGGAGATGTTCATGCTTTCCTCCCGTCGGCATATTTCCGGATCGCGCGCAGCATGCGAAGATGGCAAAAACAACGGCACAACACGCCACCCAGCGCTTCTCGGATTTCCTGGTCAGACGCCTGCGGTTTCTCATCGAGAACGGCCTTGGCGGTCAGCATGACGCCGCTCAGGCAGAAGCCGCATTGGGCGGCCCCTTCATCAATGAATGCCTGTTGCAGCGGGTGAGGTTTTTCCGGCGTGCCCAGGCCTTCCAGGGTTGTAACTTCATCTTGACCCACCGCCTGCAGAGGCATCACGCAAGAGCGAACAACCTTGCCGCGCAGAATCACTGAGCAGGAGCCGCATTGTGCCATTCCGCAGCCGAACTTCGGGCCACGCAACCCAAGCTCGTCTGCCAACACGAACAGCAACGGTGTTTTGGGATCGACGTCCAAGGTGTAGAGGCGGCCGTTTACTTTGAGGGAAATCGGGCTCACGTCAAATCCTCGCGTCAAATTGGATGCTCAGTCGCCGCTTCAGCGTTCCCTTCGGTTTTCCGGGTACAGTGCGCAGTGGTCTAGGCCGTCAATTTCGCTGCACTGCGGCTGGAAGATTCGTGATCACAGCGCTTGGTGGAACGCCCGAGTCCCGCGCGGGTAGGCCCCACAAAGATCTCTCCCGCCCTTTTTTCGATGCACGGCGCTGAAGCCGCATTTGCTTTAAGTCTGGCATAGGACTAGGCTCAAAACAGTCATTGGCAGCTGGCAACTCTTCATGTCGCAAACCCTTGGACTTCACACTCCAATCTGGCGATGCCCAACTGCGCAATCGATTGGAAAGTGAGGGTTCGTTACGGACCCGATCTTCACTCTTCTGCAAACGTGCTCCCTCCACTAAGTGGCCGGTTCACTGAATCGCAACAGCTTTTTCCGGAAGGACGGCGCGTATATGAATCTGTTCAACATCTCTTTCGCAATATTTGTGGTTGTAATTTCCTTATTCGGCATGCTGAGGATTCGCATTCTCCATCAGGCAAAAGCGTTCAGTCCGGGTTACGCCTCGCAGAGGATGTGCCGGGCTTGCGGCTCCATCACGCCTCGTTCAACAGCGATTTGCGTGCAATGTGGCAAACCGCTGCCTGCCATACAGTCGTAACCCTCTGAACCCGTCCAATTAATCGCTACAAATCCAAGGAGAGCATTCATGAGCACAACAGCTGATAACGCAGAACCAACTGCCGCCAAGAGAAAGGCCGCTAACGGTGCGGTCGATAAATATGCGGAGGCACGGCTGGCCAAAAAGAAGGCACGTCGTCGGGCGCACCGACATAAGATCAAGCGGTCCAATACCAGCGGTTAACCTCAAAAAAATGGGCCGGACCGCCGTTGGCGATCCGGTCTGATCCTGCCTTTTGAAGCGCTTTCAGCTTAGGCGGCTTTTTCCGCATACGGGTTGACGCGGTTAGCAATTGAAGTCAGTATGTGGTCAGCGTTGCCCTCTTCCTTCACTGTCTGATCAAGAAGCTGGGCTTGCCTGTTTTCGCCCAGGATCCTTGCCCAGTTGCGCACGGTTCCATACGATGCAATTTCAAAGTGCTCAATTCTTTGCGCGCCTGCAATCAGCACGGCGTCCCGGACAGATTCATCCTTTGCGTCCTTAACCAGGTCTTCAGCTCCTGAAATCAGCGCCGCTGTGCTCTTGCACTTGATCGAGTCCACCTTGCCGCCTCTTTCAGAAAGGATTTGTTCCAGGCGGGTCACATGGTTCTGCGTCTCCTTCAAATGGGTCTGGAAGGCCTGTTTCAGTTCCGGGTCCGTGGCCTTATCAATCATCTTAGGCAACGCTTCAGTGATCTGCTGTTCTGTTGAGAGCAGGCTCCTGATCTGGTTGTCATACAGTTCGCGCAGGCTTTCTATGTTTGCAGAGAAAAATTTCATGTTGACGCTCCTTTGGTGGATTTATTTTCTTGATTAAATTGCCGGTGAATTGAGATTGCCAGGCAGCCCGCGCAGATTGCGAACTGATTTTCCGGCTTCCTCAACAATGCCCACCGCTTGGTGATTTTCTTAAAGTGGCCGGACGCTTGCCCGGGCAGCGTTCACTGTTCAGGGCTTCTGCCTTCATAAAAATCTGGATACCCCGGTTAGGATGACGGCAAACTGTAACGGGATGGGCGCGGGCGGGCTTCGCTAAGGTCACAAAATCAGGCAAATCGCATGGCTGCATGTACTGTAGAAAACAAAAATCCTTCCTGCAGACAATCTGCTGAGGTCTCCATCACTCAGGTCTCCCTCACTCAGACTGCCGGGTTTCTGAAGGTGAACATACTTTCGTCATCTCAGAAAGAAGGCGAAAACGAACACACCTAAAGTCTTTTGCCGATTCCAATCGTGGCTCGAACACGCTTGAATGAGACCAGGAACTCTGAAACCGCCTTACATCTGCATGCTGCGTCTGGATTATCTTTCTTGTTTGTTGACCGTGGCTTCCACCGTGATGGTTGGCAAGCGTCTGTGGCAAGGCTGGGTTCTGGCTGCGATCAACAGCATTGTTTTTTGCCTGATTGGGCTGCATACCGGGCAGTGGGGATTCATTCCCGCGAACCTGTTCTGCCTTCTGGTTTATTCCTATAACATCCACCAATGGCGTGAACCGCAGGTTGGGTCCGCGGATGTGAAGTCGCCAACTCTGGTGGCGTCTGTTAGGCTTGAGCATCAGATACCGGCGACTCCCCGGAAGGTGCTTGCGTTCCACCAGCCGAGGCAGCCGGTCACCCGTATCCGAAGCAAAAGCCCTGCTGATGAGTCAGCCACCGGCAATCGAATTCGTCCACGTACAGTACCGGACCTCCGGGAGTCGACTCCTACTTTGTGACTTGAACCTCACCGTCTAGCAAGGTGAGATTCTCATGTTGCTGGGACCCAGCGGATCGGGAAAGACCACAACTCTCAAACTCATTAATTCCATGCTCACGCCCACGGAAGGTGACGTGCGCGTCGAGGGCCGGTCTCTGCGCGAGTGGGACGTCATTCAGCTACGCCGCCGGATCGGCTATGCCATCCAGGAAGGCGGCCTGTTTCCCCATTACACTGTCTGGAAAAACGTGGGCCTGGTGCCGCGCCTGGAGAAATGGCCAGCGCAGAAGCTCGACGGACGGGTGCAGCAAGTTTTGGAAATGGTCGGGCTGCCGCCGGCAGAATTCGGAGCGCGCTATCCTGATGAGCTTTCCGGCGGTCAGCGGCAACGCGTGGGACTTGCCCGGGCCCTGGCTGCCGATCCGCCAATTCTGTTGATGGATGAGCCCTTCGGCGCGCTGGATCCAATCACCCGCACAGAACTGCAAAGAGAATTCAAGCAATTACAACAACGCCTGAACAAGACTGTGGTCTTTGTCACTCACGATGTGAGTGAGGCGCTCCTCCTCGGCGACCGCATAGCTGTGATGGACTCCGGTTCTTTGCACGGGATTTATCAACCGCGTGAATTTCTGGCGTCACAAGACCAGCAGGTAAGACCCTATGTGGACGCTTTTCGCGTGGCGCAGCAACTGTTTGCATCCTGACCTAATGGTGAACGCCAATGTGGCAATTTGCAGTCACTCATCGTCGCGAGATTCTGGTGCTGACCTCAGAGCATCTCTGGCTGGTAGGCATTTCCATGCTGCTGGCAATTGTGATCGGGGTGCCGCTGGGCATTTTTCTCACCCGCCATCCGGCATGGAAAGGCACCATACTCGGCCTAAACAGTGTGATCCAGACCATCCCGGGACTCGCGCTTTTTGGTTTGCTGCTGCCTTTGCCCTGGTTCGGCGCCAGGTCTGACCGGCTTGCCATTACTGCTCTCACGCTTTATGCGCTGTTTCCGATCATACAAAATACCTTTGTCGGCATCAGCGGCGTGGATACGCCGGTTCGCGAAGCGGCCATCGCCATGGGCCTTACCGGCCGCCAGTTGCTATGGCAGGTGGAACTGCCTTTATCGGCTGATATAATCGTTGCCGGCATTCGCGTTTCTACCGTGCTCACGGTAGGACTGGCGACCATCGCCGCAGCCATTGGTTCCGGTGGTCTTGGAGAATTTATCTTCCGCGGGCTCTCCATGGTGGATAACCGCGTAATTCTTGTCGGCGCGATTCCGGCCGCCCTCATGGCCCTCGCCGCAAACTCAATCCTCGGATGATTCAGCGCGGCCTTCGCCGCGCCGCACCATACTTAGACGAATAGATATGGACCGTCGCTCATTCCTCGCCGCTTTTGCCCTCGCCTTGCTGGGCTGCCGCCCTTCGCGATCCGGCGTTACAGTCGGCTCTAAGAATTTCACTGAGCAACTGGTGCTGGGTGAGCTGCTGGTTCAATATCTGGAGTCATTGCATCAGGCGCCTATCGACCGCCGCTTTTATCTGGCGGGAACCTACATCTGCCAGCAATCACTCCTGACCGGGCACATTGATATGTATGTTGAGTACACCGGCACTGCTTTGGCCGCGGTCTTGAAGGAAAAACCTTCTCAAATCCTCAGCAGGTTTTCTCCGAGGTGCAAACACAATATAGGCGACGATTCGGACTGGAAGTGCTCCCTTCACTCGGATTTGATAACAGTTTTGCCATGGTGATGCGTGGAGCCGATGCCCGCGACATGAAGATCCACAAACTCTCACAGTTGGCACAGTTTGCCCCAAGGCTGCGAATGGGCGTTGGTTATGAATTTCTGGAACGCGCTGACGGATATGCCGGGCTGGTCAAGACCTATCACCTGAACTTTGCAGAGGCTCCGCGGGTCATGGATCTGGGCCTGCTTTATCGCGCATTGCAGAGCCGACAGGTGGATATTGTGGCGGGAGCGAATACTGACGGATTGATTTCAGCGCTTGGTCTGGTGGTGCTGGAAGATGACCTCCACTATTTCCCGCCCTATGAGGCTGTGCCGGTTGTGCGTCCAGCAGTATTGCAGCGGTTTCCTGAAATCAAAGCGGCGCTTCTTTCTCTGGCTGGAAAAATCACCGCGCCAGACATGCGCAAAATGAACTATGCCGTGGATGGAGAAAAGAAAGACGCTGCCGATGTGGTGCGCGCTTTTTTAACGGAAAAGAAGCTTGTGACCTGAGTCACAGAATTTTGTGACCGGGCGCTCCATCCTCTAAGAGCTTTATTCAAGGCCGCTTGCAGGCAACTGCGGCGCGTCTCCCGTGGTACATTGACTACATAATGTCCGCACCCAACTCCAGATTCATTCGGGCCTGTCGCTGCGAACCGGTGGACGTGACGCCCATATGGTTGATGCGCCAGGCTGGCCGCTACATGGCCGAGTATCGCGCCGTCAGGAAAAAACATTCCATTCTCGATATCTGCAAGACACCTGAGATTGCCGCTGAAGTCACCATCACCGCGGCGGAAATCCTGGACGTGGACGCTGCCATCATCTTTGCGGACCTGCTCCTGCCTCTTGAAGTCATGGGAATGCCGTTCCGTTTTGAAGCCGGCGAGGGGCCGGTCATTGAGCGCCCGCTGCGCACATTGAAAGATATTCAAGCCTTGCAAACACATCGGGCGGCAGAGTTGGGGTACGTGTCCGAATCTGTGAGCAAGGTGGTAAAGCACTTTGGGGCCAAATTGCCCGTAATAGGTTTTTGTGGAGCTCCCTTCACTCTGGCCAGTTACATGATTGAGGGCGGAAGTTCGCGGAACTATGTCCATGCCAAAAAAATGATGTACAACGAGCCGGCAGCCTGGGAAATGCTCATGCGCAAACTGGTGGACGTTCTGGCCAGTTACGCCGCGGACCAGGTCACCGCCGGGGCTGATGCTCTGCAGATCTTTGATAGCTGGGTAGGCTGCCTCAGCGTTCAGGACTATCGCCAATATGTTCTGCCCTTCGCCACTGACCTGGTGAAGCGTCTGCAAAAAACAGGCGTTCCGATCATCTACTTCGGGACTGACAGCGCTACTCTACTTCCCGCAATGAAGGAAACCGGAGCCGAAGTGATTGGCGTGGACTGGCGGTTTCCCCTCGACCAGGCATGGGCCAACCTCAAGCATCAGGGAGCGGTCCAGGGCAATCTGGATCCAGTATTGCTGTTTGCCGATCAGAAAAAACTGCGTGAGCAGACTGACCTTGTCCTGAAGCAGGCAGACGGACGCCCCGGCCATATCTTTAATCTGGGTCATGGCATTCTGCCAGAAACCCCAGTGGACAACGTGCGAGCGCTGGTCCAATTTGTGCGCGAATTAAGCGCAAAATATCCTCAATCAATGAAGAATCTGCGCAAGGGGGCTGAGGGAGTGGCTCGATGAGTCCGCGGAAACATGCCGTGCTTCTCCTTGCCCATGGCAGCCCGGATTCGGCCGACGAGGTCCCCGAGTTCATGAAGCACATCACAGCCGGCCGCACGCTTCCGGCCGCTGTGATCGAAGAAGTACGCCATCGCTATGCTCTAATCGGGAAATCTCCTCTCACGGAGATCAGCATGGCGCAGGCGGAAGCCCTTCGCCAGGCCCTCAATCTCCCGGTATATCTGGGCATGCGCAACTGGCGGCCATTTATCGCCGATGCTGCGCGGCAACTGGCCAATGACAGGATCGAACATGTGATCGCTCTCTGTCTGGCTCCGCAAAACTCGTCCACCAGTACAGGACTTTACCAACGGGCACTCCTCGCGGAGATCAAAGCGGCGGAAGTGAAGCCCGATGTCACGCTCGATTTCATTTCTTCCTGGCATGACCATCCTCTGCTTGCCCGCGCCTTTGCTGAAAAGCTGGAAATAGTGTGGCGGCAGGCCAGCAACGAACTTGGTTCGCCCGCGCCAGTGATCTTCACCGCACATAGCGTGCCCATGAGCAGCATCCAGGCCGGCGATCCATACGAGCACCAGGCGAAAGAAACGGCTGACATGGTAGCTGCCAGCGTTGCCGGCCTCTCGCAGGATTTGCGACGCTTCGCCTTTCAGAGTCAGGGCATGTCAGGTGGTCCGTGGCTTGGACCAACGGTGGAGAGCGTGGTGCTTGAATTGAAACGTCAGGGGCACGCAGGAGTTGTGATTGCGCCTATCGGCTTTGTTTGTGACCACGTGGAAATCCTCTACGACATTGACATCGCTTTCCGCCAATTCGCACACGAACAGGGAATGAAGCTGTGGCGGCCTGAATCATTGAACACATCGCCAACATTCATTGCGGCCATGGCCAACCTGATCTCCGCGCGTGTGGATACTGCCATGGGAGCAGCTTCTCAGGTATGAAGCGCATCGCCATCATCGGCGGGGGCATAGCCGGACTAAGTGCCGCGTTTTATCTTGAGCGCGCACGCCGCGCAGGCGCCAACATTGGCTGGACGCTGTTTGAGAAATCTGACCGTCTGGGCGGCGTCATCAAAACACAGATCCGCGACGGCTTTGTGCTGGAGGCCGGCCCCGACTCATTTCTCACCATGAAGCCGGATGGGGCCCAGTTCTGCCGTGATCTTGGCATCGGCGATCAGCTCATCCCCTCCAATGATGCTGATCGAAAGACTTACATTCTGGTGAAAGGCCGTCTGGTTCCTATTCCTGACGGCCTTGAATTCATGGTGCCCACGCGCGTGCTGCCCATGGCCTCCACGCCGCTGTTCTCCTTCTCAACCAAGCTTCGCATGGCCAATGAGATATTCTCTGCCTCCGGAAACCACCGGGCGGACGAGTCCGTGGCTGATTTTGTTCGTCGCCATTTCGGCCAGGAGATGGTGGATCGCGTGGCTGAACCTCTTTTAGCGGGCGTTTACGGCGGTAATGCTGAAGACATGAGCGTCCGCGCCGTGCTGCCTCGTTTTGCTGAGATGGAACGCGAAAGCGGCAGCCTGGTGCGCGCCAGCCTGAAAGCGCGAAGAGCGCGGGCCAAAAATCCGGGGCCGGCCCAGCCTCTATTTACCTCATTGAAAATGGGCGTGCAGCAAATGGTGGATGCGGCCGTTACCACATTGCCTCCTTCTTCCCTGCGGCTACGGCAGGAACACGTGGGCGTGCGTCCGATGAATGAAGATTGGCAGGTAGAGAGCGCGGGTGTCAGCGAAAAGTTTCAGGCTGTTGTGATGGCTGTTCCAGCCACCGCCGCGCCGGCGCTGCTGCGCCAGGTCCATCCCGGATTAATTGAGGGCCTGGGAAAAATTCAGTACACGTCGTCTGCCGCCATTGCGCTGGGATTCAAAAACGCTGTGCTCCCTCCCGGACACGGTTTCCTGGTCCCCCGGACTGAAGCCCGCAAGCTGCTTGCGTGCACCTTTGTGCACAAGAAATTTAACCATCGCGCGCCAGACGGCCAGATGCTCTTGCGCTGTTTTATCTCCAGCTCTCGCGCTACCAGACTTAAACTCGTTGCGAGATGAAAACCTCATACAATCCTGCCGCGCCGAACTTAAAGACATTCTGGGCCTGACCGCTGCGCCGATATTCGCTGAGGCATTCCGTTGGAATCCCGCATTGCCGCAGTATGAGGTTGGCCATCTGGAACGCGTAGCCCGAATGAAGGCGATTCTGGATGGCATGCCGAATTTCTATCTTGCGGGAAATTCCTTTGATGGCATCGGCATACCCGATTGCATACGCTCCGGACGCCTAGCAGCCGAGAAAATCCTGACGGCCTAGATTCTGAAGCCTAGATGTCTCGCCTCCTGGATTCCGTTTCGGCTCTTTTTCTTCTTTTTAGAGATTTTCTTTTTAGCCGAGCTTTTGAGTCTTCGTGGCCATCAGCTCTGCCTGCATTTTCCGGGGCAGGTTGGATCGAACAATCTCGTAGGCTTCTCGCATGAGCGTTTCCGTTTCGGTTTGGCGGAGCGCATCGGCTTCAGTCAACGAGACCCAGTGGTACCGTGCGGAATACGGCGCGGGGATGATGCCTTCCATCTCCACCAGTTCGGCAAATCTCTCCGGCGAGCACTTAAACGATATCTTGCTGGGCCCCATGCCCGGCTCCAGATTCGCCGTACAATACATCTTGTCGCCAATGCAGAACAACAGGTTGTGCTCCCAGCGGACTTTCTCCGTTGTATGTGGGAGGGAGAGGCAGAAGCGGCGCACCCAGTCAATGTAAGCAGCCATCCGCGAATCTTACATCAATGCAACTTCTTGTGAGACTCTGGGTTGGTAACGCTGTGCTAAATCCGGGGGACTGATAAGGTGAAAAGATTACTGGTAATAGCAGTATTGGCAGTTCCAACAGCCTGGATCTGCGCGCAGGCCGGCCAGCACGATGATGATGCCAACGCCGCGCAAAACGAACTCAGCGCGACGACCGGGGCCATGAGCCACGAACACCACCACGATCATGAACACATGAGCTCGCATATGCACATGAGCGAGTTACGGGAACCCCAGGCCGGCGACCAGGATCGCGCGGCAAAGATTGTTGAACAGGCGCGCCAGTCGCTGGAGAAGTATCGCGACTACAATGTCGCGCTGGCGGACGGCTTCAAGATCTTCCTGCCCAATGTGAAGCAGCCGATGTACCACTTTACAAACTATTCTTACGCCTTTGGTGCGGCTTTTGGCTTTGATGCCACCAGGCCAACGTCTCTGCTTTATGAGAAAAATGGTGATGGGTACAAACTAATTGGCGCCATGTACACGGCGCCCGTCCGCTTCACGGAAGATCAGCTCAATGAGCGAGTGCCCTTAAGCGTGGCCCAATGGCACCAGCATGTAAACATGTGCAGGCCGCCGCAGGGACAACAGCGTGAAATGCTGGGCAAGAACGCAAAATTCGGGCTGCAAGGCTCCATTTCAACCCGGGCGGAATGTGAAGCTGCCGGCGGGACATTTATGCCTCACGTTTTCGGATGGATGGTCCACGTTTATCCATGGGAAAAGACGCCTGACGAAATCTGGTCAGTGGAAAGGCAATTGCCCGGGAACAAAGACAAACATGACCACGACCACGATCATGGCGACATGTCTGGGATGCAGCACAATTAATTGTTATATGTGTGGTGCGGGTGAGTGGGAGCGAAAAGGCGTTCAACTCAGCGCGATTACAATCTCCTGCCCGGAAACCTGTTTGGTGGCGGGATGATGAAGTGCAGCCAGCGGGAATTCTGACCGTCCCGCAACCACAGCGGGATCGAACCGATAGTCGCTACCTTCCACCTTCATACGAACTTTCGTTCCACAGCACTCAGGGAATTCAACCGCAACCTGCGCGCCGCAGCAGATGTAGAGTGACACCAGATCGCAAAACTGAAGCGCGTCAGTCAGCGCTTCTAATTCCTTCTCATTGCGTTTTTGTTTCTCAGCAAGCTCTTTCTGCCTCTCCATTTCATCATCGAGAAAATCTTTGATTTGCGAGCGGGCCGGTTTTGTATCCAGGCCGGCGGCCAGCCGATGCTCCGCCAGTCGCCAGAAATGACGGCTCACGATATAACCGCCGGCTGGAGAAGTTGTCTGGGCAATGTCAATGGATTGCGTCCACGCGGCCACCAGCTCCGCCACGGTGCATTGAATAAATGACCGCGGAACTTCTTGCTCCCCGGCCCGGCTCCGCATCACGGCCTGCGCATCCGGCATCCCCCAACCCGCGTCATGCAGAGAAATGGCCCGCACCACATCCGCCTCCATTTTCGTGAAACCAGGGAGAACCAGTTCGGCGGCTATGTCGCCCGCCAGAGCAGCGTGAGAAGGCTGCGTGATGATCCAGCACGTCTCGTACGTCGCGCGCTGAACCTGCTCCACAATCTGCCATGCTGGAGCAAATTGATTCTCAGCTGATGCGGGCTGTTCTAAGCTGGCCTTTTGCGCAACGGCCGTAGTCGTGGGATCGAGTGGACGAAGAATCATCCTCGCGAACCTGGCCGGCGTTTGGCCATTCGACCCGGCATCGCCGCGGCCCTGGCCGGCCCGCTGCTGGAGGGAGGCTTCTTCATACCGTCCAGCAGTTCTTTAAGCGCAACCGCATTGTTGTGCTCCACATTGGCGGAGGCGAAAACCAGCGTGACATCTGCATGTTCATCCATGAGTTGGTAGAGCCTGCTTAAAGCCTCCGTGGCTTCAGGTGTGCACAGCTCTTTGAAATACCGCTTCTTGAATACGACCCAGTTGTCAGTGGAGTGAAACCAAACGCGAAGGGTAGCGGAGGGGGCCAGGTCCTTGAGCCAATGATCAATGCGAGCGGCCTCTTTCTTCAGGCCTCGCGGCCAGAGCCGGTCCACCAGTATGCGCTGGCCATCCTTGAGCGCTGGCTTTTCATACGCCCGTTTGATCTTCACCGGCATGCGATAAAAAGGCGGCGGGTAATGATTTGCAAATGGCCGCGCTAAGGACATAATAGTCATTCCATGCGAATTAGTCATTCCCTGCCACTTCAATCCCTGCTGGTTGTTATAGGCTGCGCCGCGCTGATCGTGATCGGCTGTGGAAAAGATCCAGCCACCCTGAGTGATGCCGAACTCGGACTCACTCCACAACAGGCCTCAGGCCGCAAGATCTACAACCTTTATTGCCTCAATTGCCACCCTGCGTATTCCACCCATGGGAATAAAGGTCCGGGATTGAAAGGCCTCTATGGAAAGCCCTACCTGCCCAGCGGACTTACCGCGACAGATGAACACGTAATCCAGTCCATGGTCCAGGGGCGAGGCATGATGCCGCGCTTTGGCGATTCACTCAGTCGCGAGGAAATGCAGGCCGTAGTCGCCTATCTGCACACGCTTTAGTGGGCGTTTTGCAGGCGAATCAGGTTCTTTTGAATCTCCGGCGTTGAATCCAATGCCGTAGCCAGGTCATCGTACAATAGAAGCAGGATACCGCTATTAATGGCCAGTTCCGTAGAACTCATACAGATCGACCTAACGCCCCGGCGGCCTCAGTCCAAACCGGAGTGGCTTAAGGCCCGTGCCCCGCTGGGCGACAATTACCACAATCTAAAAAAGCTGGCCCGCACGCTTGACCTGCACACGGTGTGCGAATCCGCCCAGTGCCCCAACATCGGTGAATGCTGGAACCACAAAACTGCCACTTTTATGTTGCTGGGAAATCTGTGCACCCGGCGTTGCGGTTTTTGCGCCGTACCCAAGGGCAGGCCGGAGCCGCTGGACTGGGATGAGCCGCGCCGCGTGGCGGAAGCCGTAGCTACCCTGGGTTTGAAGCATGCTGTGGTCACCAGCGTGAATCGCGATGACGATAACATGGGCGCCGCGAAAATTTTTGCCGAGACAATCCATGAAATCCGCCGCCAGACTCCCGGCTGCCAGATTGAAGTCCTGATTCCTGATTTTCAGGGCCATGAAGACTGCCTGCAGGTGGTGATTGAAGCCAGACCGGAAGTGCTGAATCACAACACTGAAACTGTTCCCCGGCTTTACCGCGCCGTACGTTCGGGCGCGCGTTACAAGCGGACCCTGGATCTGCTCAGCAACGTAAAGAGTTTCGCTCCCACCATGGTATCCAAGACCGGAGTCATGGTCGGCATCGGTGAGACCATGGACGAACTGATCGAAGTATTCCGTGATCTGGCTGAAAGGAAAGTTGACATTCTCACCATCGGCCAATATCTCAGGCCTTCAAAAGATCACTTGCCGATTACACGGTACTACACGCCGGATGAATTCGCCCATCTCAAACGTGAAGCGCTCGCAATGGGATTCAAGCACGTGGAGAGCGGGCCGCTGGTGCGCTCGTCATATCACGCGCACGAGCAGGCGGAATCAACCGGGCTCATCACCGTGGAAGCCAACCATCAGCAATAGCGCGCGCTGAATTTCTGAGTTAAAGAATGAAAAGCCCGGCCTATAACGCCGGGCTTCTTCTTTACCGTACTCACGCTCTACCACACGTGGCAGGCGTTCTGGCTGACCATGGGCTGGCCTGGCTTGCAGCCCCACGCTTTCTGAAACTCCGGCATATTCTGCACTACACCATTGACGCGATACTTACCGGGCGCGTGTTCATTGGTCTGGGCCATGAGCCGTGCGATCTGCTCTGACTGGTTCTGGCACCAGATCTGTCCCCAGCCAAGAAAGAGACGTTGCTCCGGAGTATAGCCATCAATTTTCTCCGGCATCTTGCCATTGGCCATGATGCTGGAGAGCAACGCCATGTGGGCGATTCGCAGTCCGCCGTTGTCAGCGGTGTTTTCGCCCAGTGTCAATTTGCCGCGTACGTGAACGTCATCAATGGCCACAAAACTGTCATATTCCTTCACGATGCACTCAGTCCGTTCGTTAAAGGCCTTCTGGTCTTCCGGTGTCCACCAGTTCTTCAGATTGCCATCAGCATCAAACAGCGCTCCCTGATCGTCAAAGCCATGCGTAAGTTCATGGCCGATCACCGCACCAATGCCGCCAAGATTGACCGCTTCATCCGCTTTGAAGTCATAAAACGGAGGCTGAAGAATACCCGGCGGGGAAATTGATGTCATTTTCACTGGGATCGTAATAGGCATTCACCGTGGGCGGCGTCATCTGCCATTCCCGCTTGTCGAGCGGCTTGCTGATCTTATTGAGCTGGTACCTGGTTTCGAACTCGTTGGCGCGTTCGCTGTTCCCCAACGCGTCGCCGCGCACGATCTTCAGTGACGAGTAGTCGCGCCACTTGTCCGGATACCCGATCTTGTTCTGAATGGCGTCCAGTTTTACCAGGGCCTGCTTCTTGGTGGTCTCTGACATCCAGTCCAGCGCTTGAATGTCTTTGCGCAGGGACTCTTCCAACTGCTGCACCATCTTCAAGGTGCGGGCCTTGGCTTCCGCGGGGAAATGCTTCTCCACAAAAATCTTTCCCAGGGCTTCACCCAACTGCGCATCAGCAGCGCCGGTGCAGCGCTTCCAGCGCGGACGCAACTCTTTGGCCCCGGAAAGCGTTTTGCCGTAGAAATTGAAATTCTCATTCACGAATGGCACAGGCAGCATCGCCGCCCATGCATGGACCACATGCCAGCGCATGTAAGTCTTCAGGTCATCCAGACTGGCCGTGTTCAACTCAGCATTCAAGGCCTTGAAGAATTCGGGGTTGGCCACATTGAGCGCTGTAAATTTGGGAGTTCCTAAATCGGTAATGTATCTTGCCACCGAAAACGACGGTGTAAGCGCCTGCCATTCCTGGCTGGAAAGCTTGTGATAGATCTTTTCAGGGTCACGGCGTTCCACCCGGTCCATGGAGCCCTTGGCCAGCGCGGTTTCAATGGTCATCACCGTATTGGCTTCCGCTGCGGCTTTTTCCGGCGCGTCACCCAGCAATTTAAAGATGTTCGTTACGTGTTGAACATAGGCTTTGCGCAGTTCCACTGATTTGGCGTCATCTTTCAGGTAGTAGTCACGGTCCGGCAAAGAGAGACCACCTTGATCAGCCTGCGCAATGACCTCTTTGGCATTCTTGAAATCAGCGCCTGAACCGAAGGCAAACAGCGCATTCACTCCCTGCCCGTGGAGATGACCAATGATCGCCGGCAGGTCAGCTTTATCTTTCACGGCATCAATACGATCGAACTCAGGTTTAAGGACGGCGATGCCCTTCCTGTTAATGGCGTCTTCATCCATGCAACTGGCGTAAAAGTCGCCGATCTTCTGTTCATTGGCGTCCCGCTTGGTGGCTTTGGCAGCATCTTCAAGAATGCCACGCAGGATGACGCGGTTGCGCTCCGCCAGCTCATTGAATCGGCCCCAAATCGGCTGGTCCGGAGGAATCGGATTATCTTTCATCCAGCCGCCACAGGAGTACTGGTAAAAATCGACACAAGGGTCGGCAGTCTTGTCGAGCGCCTTCGAGTCAAAGCTCGGCACGTATTGGGGAATGTCAGAAGGGCTTTTCGACCCGGCCGTTTTGCCTCCAGGGGTCTGGGCCAGTGCAAGGCCTGCAAACAAACAGATAACAAGTATTCGGGGAATCATGCGCATGTAATTCGCCTCAGTAGATGGTTTTCAATAGGATTTCTGCGGTATCAGGGCCGGCTTGAGCATATTAGACGTGAGAATCATATCTCAGGTTAGCGGTTGGATACGAGAAGCTGACAACCTGCGCCAGACACGGACCGGTCAGAAATTTAGAACACGCGGAAGCGGATGGTGAGGTATTTCTTGGGATTCTCCCGTATGGCTTTGATCAGGGAACGCGTTTCAATCAGCATCTGGTCAGAGTTGTTGTAGAGAGATGGATTTTTTAACAGCAATCCCAGCGCTGCCTTCGCCGGCTTCCATGCGATCGGCAATGGAAGAAAGCTTGTTGATGGTGTCCTGAAGCTTGGCCGCCAGGGCTTCATCCTTGGTCAACTTGCCCAGCGTGCCCTTGCCCGCGTTAACATCGTCAAGCAATTTATTGGCTTTCGTCACGCTTTGATTCAGGTTGTTGTAAAGCGTTTCATCTTTCAGGAGCTTGCCCAGGTTGCCTTTGCCTGCCTGTGCCTCATCGGCAATCCGATTGAGCTTGTCAACCGTGTCATCCAGCTTGCGGTAAAGCGTCTTGTCCTTGAAAAGCTGGCCCAGAGTGCCCTGGCCATTGCTTACGTCATTGAGAAGACCCTGAATCTGATTGAGCACAGCGTTGGTCTTGTTAATAAGCGTGGGATCGTTGATCACTTCGCCCAACGTACCCTTACCGCTTTCCACGGAAGCCACAATACGATCAAGGCGACGGATCAAAACGTCCATGTTCTGGAGAGTTCCCTGGCTGCTGCGGACCACGTCTTCAACACCGGGAGCATTTGCTGACGGCACTTCATCACCGTCTGTCACGGTGGCTTTGGTGGCGTTCTTACTGTCAACGTCTATATAGGATTCGCCCAGCACGCCGGCTGTCTTAACTGTAGCCTTGCTGTCCTTGTGGAAAAATGGCTGATAGTCCTTCTTGATCTTCATTACAACTTGTACCGGGTCAAGTGGGCGATTGGGCACCACCCTGACGCTGGTTACATTCCCGACCGGGACGCCCTCCAGGTCCACTGGTTGTCCTGATCGCAGGCCTTCAGCGTTGTCAAAGTAGGTAATAAGCGAGAATTTTTTCGTGAACATCCCGGTGGTGCCGCTCATGAGAAATACCAGCACCGCCAGGACAACCGACGCGACAAGAACGGTAATCCCGACTTTTAGCTCAGACCACCTGAGTTGCTTTTGGCTCGGCAATAGAGTGTAGTCCTATCCCCAAAAATCATAACAGATGAGCCTGAATGGCCGCAGCCAGAACCACTCGATGGTCATTCCGGCGGGGTTAGTGGCGAGAATGTGCGGCAAAGATGCGTCCCGGCTGGGATTTATTGATCCAGTTGTTCTTCAGCCACCTGATGAAATACTTGCGCGCGGAGCTCATCAGGATTTTCACTCCAGTCTCCGTACACCTCCCATAGCATTCCGGTAGGTCGCAGGCCATGGCTGCGCACCCAGGCGATCAACGCAGCATGCGTTTCGCCCAGCCGATCGTATGGGCCATAATGCGTCATAGTAGCGGCGCGAGCTGCCTGCATTTCACGTAGAGGACCTCATCCAAATCAGCAAATGGGCCTGGTACCTGAACTCCGCATTCCACCTCGACTTCTCCGCTGCCAAGCTGGCGATAGACGATTACGTTCTGCCCAGGTTGTTCAATTCTGCCGCTTTGCACCGCCGCGTACACCGTGGTAAACGCTTTTTCAATCTCTTCTGTCAGCTCCGCCGCATTGGTCTCCACGCGGACAACGGCGAGAGGCTGCGGTAACGTGTGCACCACCATGATTTCGCGATTGATGGACGTTTCCATGCGGAATTGCCAGTTTACAGGTTTCAGCCGCCGGATTGACCCAATCTTCACGCTAAACTGAGCAAATCACCGGATCCTCCCCGCTCAGATCGCTGATATTTTGGTCGCTAAATATTGTCGCTTGAATCTTTAATCAAGGACACGTCAGTTGCGCCATGCCGGCGACATTGGATGTCATCATTCCCATCTGCATCAACGGCATAGCTGGATCCATGGGCGCGGTGGCCTGAATTGTGACCATGCCTGAAAAAGTGGAACAGGAAGCCAATCCATTCTGGTTGATGGTGATCCCGGCCGGCATGGGCATGGCGGAAAATGGATTGCCGATAGACCATAGAACTTGCGGCATGGCTGACATGGGCGCCATGTTGAAGCTCCCCATTGCCGTGAACTGCACTTGCCTTGAAGTGTTTTGCGCCGTGGCCGCAGCCGGCGTAACAGTAATGCTCTGAAGTTGTCGAGAAGTGGTGGAGCTCATGGTGTTACCGCCGCACCCACTCAGGCAAAGAAAACAGGGAAAGATCAGAAAAACAAAGAAGCAAAGAGGAATTTCATATCTGCCTCCCCAAAAAGCTGCAATCAGCGGCGCAAATTGCTTGGCTACCAGGTTTACAACCCCAGCACCATATTCTAGTCCCTAATAGGGCGTGACGTGTTCCAGCACTGGATTGTTGCCATCCAATAGACATGGCAATACAGAGGAATAGAATGTCTGCCTGGAGTGAAAAAGCCAATGAAAGTTAGAACGACTCTGAAACAGCAAGATGGATAAGGGCCAGCTGTGCGCAATCGGAAGAAGACCCAATGTGATGCAGATTGTTCCTCCGCGCCACGTGATGCGGTCTGTATTACTGCACGAAGACGAGGACCACGAACTGGCCAGCAATCCATTGGCTTCTCCCACCGGACCGGGAGGCGCGCCTGGATTCAGTAATCGCGAGCGGCAGCCAGATTGCCGTACCCATGGTGACGAATGTTTATCTGGGAACGTTTTGGGGTGATCGCAACCTGGTTGAGGGCTTCAGCAAGGCGATTGTTGAAAACGGATACCTCGATCCCCTGAGTGAATTGAATTATGGTACCGGTTCAGGCACATATTCCGGCGCGATTGACGGGCCACATCTGAGCGCTGGCTCAAATTTTACGGATACGGACGCACAATCCACAGTCTCCAGCCTGCTTGACGCAGGAACGATCATCGCCAATGTGAACAGCCTGTTCGTGCTCA
This sequence comes from Terriglobia bacterium, assembly GCA_963824835.1. Classification (GTDB taxonomy): domain Bacteria; phylum Acidobacteriota; class Terriglobia; order Terriglobales; family Acidobacteriaceae; genus Angelobacter. The sequence goes on from CAWGRA010000042.1 coordinate 21,873, forward strand.
TTCTGCCTGATGGCGTTACCTCTGTTCTGGGCTCGGACCAGTCCTGCCAGTCCTTTTGCGGCTATCACGATGCTTTCAGTTATCAGGGCACCGAAGTAGCTTACGCTGTGCTGCCATCTCCGCTGTGCCAGGGTTGTGGTGGTTTGATAGGCGACTTCACCGCCGTGTACGCCCACGAACTTGCTGAAGCGGTCACAGACAAGGTTCCCGGACAGGGCTGGGTCGCCGATGATGGCGAGGAGAATGGCGATCTGGAAGCCTGGGACCTTTTTGGCTGGGGCCCGCCAGACGATCCAAACCGTTACACCATTCAGGGTTATTACACCAACGAGCGCGGCAACACTGCGGGAGCATGGCGGGATTCCAGCAGCTAATTTCCCGGCGGATCGGGACAAGAGGCTCAGGGTCTCACGGCAGCTGAGACCCTGAACAGCAGGGTGACTGCTGTTTTTCCGAGCTGCTCAAAACTTCCTCTGAGGGCCAACCTGCGGCGGTCGAGGGCATCTAACTCTTACATGCAACACTCGCTGCCCCGATCTATTGCGTTACTTTCATGCGCATAATTCTTTGAGGGGTGCGCCTCACTTCGCGCAATCACACGGAAAATTTAAAGGGAGACACACATGACAAAGAATTTCAATAAGCTTGCTTTGATGTTGGCACTCGGTAGCGGTATGGCATTAGCACAGGGAATGGGCCAGCAGACACCACAGACACCACCGACGGTTCCACCATCGTCTTCGCAGAGCACCACGGCCCCTGACCAGTCAACGCCAGCAATGCATCCTGACACGTCAGGCGCCGAGCGCGACCGACCAAACCAGCAAACCGGATACCTCGGCAAAACCGAGTGATAGCTCCAAGTTGCCGCAGAGTGACGCAGCTGCTGACAGCAATCCTAGCGACGTTCAGAGCACCATCCAGTCCGCTTTGCAGCAGGATTCAACCCTTGCCAGCGCGAACATAACGGCGAAAGTGACTGATAAAGTCGGTTGAACTGAACGGAACAGTTCCCAGCAAAGATGCGAAGGAACAGGCTGAAAAGATCGCCAAGACCAACGCCGGCGACCGTAAAGTCAAGAATCACCTGAAAGTGGCGTCCGCGGAAAAGTCATGGCATGAAGGATAAAGACAAGGACAACACCACGAACCCGAAGCAGTAAGCTTCGTTAAAAATCTCTCTTCAACTGAAATGGCGACCTTTTCAAGGTCGCCATTTTTTGCCTCGAAAAAATTTTTACTGATCACGATGGACCGTTGCCGGCGAGAATGCCGGCAGACAAATGGCGATGTATTCGGTAGCCTCGTCCGGAGTGGAATATTGAATCCACTCGCCGGGATGGCTGACCACGGCCTGACCAGCTTTTACCTCAAACGCTCCAGCTTTGTGCGTAACCACCAACTTGCCTTTTAATACAACTGTATATTCCAGAAATTCCGGCGTCTGCCCGGGCTCCTGCCAGCCCGCTGGGCTGCGCATATGGGCCACACTGAGTCGCTCCTCTTTGGTATTGAGACGCCCAACGTACTCGTCTATCAGCTTGGGCAGGTTTCCCGCAGCCTGGACTCTGGTGGGAGCAGCAATCAGCGTTGGCACAGGTTTCTCCTTAGATATGGCTTCAAACAGACATGGCTTCGAACAAATTCGCGGCAAATGCGCTCGCGCGTCACGGCGACCACGTTCTTTTGCTTCGCTGCACTTCAAAAAGGTACCATAGCCTGCTTTGCTGTACCGGCGAGAAGGCCGGATATGAACCTTTGGAGAGCTGATGAAGATTTTTGGCGCTTTGATGATTGCTGTATTGTTTAGCCCTTTGTTGCATGGACAAACCACCATCAACGAACGCCTTTCGGTTGACGCCACGGATGCAGCACGTAATTTCATTCATGCCAAAGTCACGGTCCCTGTCTCCTCCGGACCGGTAACACTCGTTTATCCCAAATGGATTCCAGGTAACCATCGCCCCACCGGCCCCATCGCCAATCTTACCGGGGATCCACTTCAAGGCCGGCAAACAAGACCTTGAATGGGAACGCGATCTGGTGGACATGTACGCCTTCCATCTTCACGTTCCTGAGGGAACTCGAGAAGTGGAAGCGTCACTCGACCTGATTACCTATAACGGCAAGAATTCGCTGGCCTCAAGCAAGGTCATTGATCTGTTATGGAATCAGGTGGTGTTCTATCCGCAAGGCGCAGCCACGGATGCAGTGCAGGTTACGGCGTCAATCCGGCTCCCTGAAGGCTGGAAGTATGGCACGGCACTCACTCCGGAACATGAGGCCGGGAACACAGCGGAATTTCAGCCAGTGTCACTCACGCGCTTGGTGGATTCGCCGCTGATTGCCGGGCAGTATTATCGGCAAATCCAGCTCACTCCCGCGGGCGAGAAGCCTGTTCATGTAATTGACATGGTGGGCGAGAGTGAAGAATCAATCCAGATCACCAATAACGACCTGGCCAGTTATAAGCAACTGGTGGCTGAGACTGGAGCACTGTTCGGCGCTCGTCATTATGAGAAATACCATTTCCTCTGGACATTGAGCGACCAGACGGCGCACCACGGGCTTGAACATCACGAATCCAGTGACAACGGTACCGGCGAAGAGGTGTTCAGTGATCCCAATGAGCACAATCAAGAGGCTGATCTGTTGCCGCATGAGTTTACGCATTCGTGGAACGGCAAACATCGCCGTCCCGCGGGACTGGTAACTCCGAATTACCAGGAGCCGATGAAAGGCGACCTGCTCTGGGTGTATGAAGGCATGACCGACTACTGGGGCAATATTCTGGCGGCACGCACGGGACTGCGAAGCGCCGATGAATTCCGCGAGAACCTTGCGGCCACGGCGGCCATGCTGGACCATCGCGCCGGCAGGAGTATGGCGTCCGCTGCAGGACACCGCCACGTCAGTGCAAACGCTGTTCGCGGCTCCGCCACAATGGGTGAACTGGCGGCGATCGGCGGACTACTACCCCGAAGGCTACCTGATCTGGCTGGACGTGGACACAACGCTTCGCAACCAGAGCAATGGGCAGAAATCACTGAATGACTTCTGCAAGATTTTCTTCGGCGGTCCGGGCGGCGTTCCCAACGTGATTCCCTACAAATTCGAAGACGTGGTCGCCACCCTCGAACCAGGTGGTCGCTTATGACTGGGCGAAGTTTCTTCGCGAAAGGCTTGACTCAAAAACCCCGCGCGCCACTGGGCGGGATTGAAAACGGCGGATGGAAGCTGGTTTACAACGACCAGAAGAACTCCACCATGGAAGCGGCGGAAAAATCAGGTGGGCCGCTGGACCTGAGTTTCTCCATAGGCGCGATTCTCACCAAAGCAGGCGACGTTCGCGACGTGATTCCCGGCACTCCTGCGTTTACAGCCGGTATTGGGCCAGGCATGAAGATCATCGCCATTAACGGGCGGAAGTTTTCCAAAGATGTGATGCTCGCCGCTCTGCGCGCCGGAATCAGGAACCAGCAACCGCTTTCAGTGCTGGCGGAGAATGGCGACTATTTCAACAGCTATCAAGTGGATTATCACGGCGGGGAAAAATATCCACATCTGGTGCGGGTTGAGGGTCAGCCGGATCGGTTGAGCGACATTGTGAGGCCGATGACCAACCAGAGCCTTGAAGCGATCTTTACCGCGAATGAAACGACGGATGATCGCCAGATCTCATCGTTTACGGATTTGTGTTCACCGGATGCGCTTCCGCACGATTTTTGGAAACAGCCGCCGTGCGCTCGAGTTTGTCCCAGGCAAAGGGCTTGCCATCAATGGCGCGCTTGAGTGTACGTATCAAAACTGCTGAAAAGAGCTGGCGGTAGGAAAAGCGCTGTAACCAGAGATGCAGCAGTAGCTGAAAATCTTCGCCACGGCCAGCTTCACGGCGCTCCAGCAGAAAGCCAATGCGGACGCCACGAAGTCAATGGCCAAAAAGATGACAAAGAAAAGCGCCAGTTGCTCAAAGCTGCGCGGATCCGTGCTTTCCGGATGGAAATAGCGTTCCAGCAGAAATTGCAGCGTGCCGAAGACGAACATGAGATCGATAAACGGCGAGAGCAACGGCAACACAATCTGAAAGACGATGATATTCGGCAACGCGATCCAGCCAAGACGGCTACGATTCCGGATGGCTTTCCCGTGCTTCCAGACAGCTTGCAGTATCCCGAACGACCAGCGGAAGCGCTGGCGCATCAGGCCTTTGGCATTGGTGGGGGCTTCCGTGAAAGCCAGAGCACGATCTTCATTGACCACTCGCCAGCCATTTTCCAGCAATGACATGGTCAGGTCAGCATCTTCAGCGACCGTATCAAGGTGGTAGCCGCCGGATTGACGAACAGCGGCAACGCGCCACGCCCCGATAGCTCCGGGCACAACGCTCACAGCGCCGAACACATTCAACGCGCGACGTTCAAAGTTCTGGCTGGTGATGTATTCCAGCGCCTGCCAGCGCGTCCACAGGTTCACCCGATTACCCACCTTGGCATTGCCTGCAACCGCGGCCACGCCAGGATCGGCAAAATGAGGAACCAGCAGAGAGATGGCATTGGGAGCAATGACTGTATCTGCATCAATCCCGACGTAGATCTCATCGTCAGTAAACCTGAGCGCGTAATTCAGGGCTTCTGCTTTGCCCGCATTTTTCTTGGTCAAAAGACGGACGCGGCCGTCGGCGATTTCCTGGGCAAATTTCTCTTCCACCACCTGCGTGGTGCGGTCAGATGATCCGTCATCCACCACGATGGTGTGCAGGTTGGGATAATCGGACGCCAGCACTGACCTTACGGTCTGCTCGATGACTTTTTCTTCATTGTAAGCAGGGACAATTACAGTGACAGCAGGCTTGTAATCCGGGCCGGCAAGCACGGGAACTTTGCGCAAACGATCATACGTGGCCAGCATGCCAATGCCCAGAAGCCGTCCGCTCATGAGCACGTCGCCCAGCAGGAACACCCATTTGATGATCAGAATCAAAACGTTGAGCATGGTAAAAGTAGCGTCATTCAAACGGGCGACGAGGATTTCATTCGGCGCCAGCACGGGCATCACTTCAGCGCGCGTCTTGCCCATCAGTTCCTCAACCGGAACAATCTTGAAACCCTCGGCCCGCAAACGCTCAATGATCTGAGGCAGCGCCTGGACGGTGGCCTCACGATTGCCTCCGCCATCATGCAGAAGAATGATGTTTCCGCACACCGGAGGCTGGTGTGTCTGGCAGGCATTGGTTGCGTACCGTTCAGCCTGGTCCAACACGCTGGTCACAATATCTTGAACAGTGCGGCCGCGTTGCCAGTCATCTGGATCAATTTTGGATCCGATGGTAATGAACCCGAGATTTTGCACGTGATCAATAGGCCGGACCTGGTCGGCGATATCCGGTTCCTGGTCAATGGAGTAAGGCGGCCGGAAGAAAAGCGGCTTCACGCCCATCTTGCTGGCAAAGAGCCTCTCTGTAACGTTGAGCTCAATGTCAATATAACGCTGGGAAACTTCACTGATGTCAGGATGGGTGAAGGTGTGATTGCCAATGGCGTGGCCTTCCTGATAAATGCGCTTCGCGATCCCGGGAAATTTCTGCACTTCCAGCCCGATCAGGAAAAAAGTTGCGGGCGCCTGCTCCTGTTTCAGGACGTCCAGAATGCGGGGCGTGTAGGTTGGATCGGGGCCATCATCAAACGTGATCGCCACTTTTTTATCCTGGTGGCCGTACTGGCTGAGCTGGTAGGGCTCAGGTAGCGCCGTCATGGTTTCCGCGGTCACCAGGCGGGTATCAGGATCAAGGGTTACTTCGCGCTGGCCGGATTTGGGCTGCTTGCCCACATAAAGAATGTCACCGAAACCTTCACGGTCAACGTCTTCACCGGATGGAACGTTTCTAAGCTTCTGCTCTGCATTGGCTTCACTGGGCGAGTCCCATATGGACCAGAGAGAGCGGTCTTCAGAACCCAGGCGCCACAAGGCGAAGGTGCGTATGCCAAGCTGGCGCGCGGCACGCATCTCGTTCAGCGCGGTCACACCGTCAAGGAACCAGACCTGGTGCTCAATGCCATTGTCCTCCATATACGCGAAGTGAGGATTGAGTGAGCCGGGATGAAGGTCAATTTGTGATTCGGATTCGCGGGCGTGCAGCCATTCCTCCTGCACGTTATTGGTGTCAACGTTTACGATCTTGTGGGTTTTGATATTCGTGCCCCAATCGTACCCGTAACTACCGATGGCACAGATTATTTTGGTCTTGGGAATGTCCTTGAGGGCCTGCTTGAGATTGGAAACAAACCACGGCTGCGCCGCGATGGGCCCGGGAGCGCTGGTGGTCTGGTGCTGGTCATAATTCATGATTACCAGCCCATCAGAGCTCGCAGCCAGACTGGGATAATCAAAATCTTTGTCGGAAACCGGAACGTTTACATACAGCTTGAGACCCCGGCTATGCAGGTCCTGGCCCAGTTCATCGATCAACGCGCGGAAGCCAGGCTGGGCAGAGAGAGGAATCTCCTCAAAATCAATAGACGCGCCTTTGAATTTGTCACTGGCCAGAAATACCAGAAGCTGCTGGCGAAATGTCTTGCGCGCCTCGGGATCATTGAGAAAATCGCCGATATTCGTAAGCCACTGCTTGGCCACCGGATCAAAGTTATTGATCAGCGGAAGCACGTCAATGTTGGCTTTTTCACTTCGCAGGAACGGCATCACGCGATCGTCTGGCGAATGCACGTGCTCATTCTGTATGACGGGGAAAAGCCGGTTGGTATCGTCCACACTCTGAATGTGCCCGTCCGGAGTGAGGACGTGAAGCCACTCAGGAAATAGAAGATCAATTTGGGAATAATATTGCTTGAGAGAGACAAAGCTGGCTGCGTCCCACGTAACGTAATACGCCGCGCGAATGCCTTCATCAGTATTCAACACCACGTCAGATGGACGCGCTCTGGTTTTGCGATGCGAGCTTACGGCCCTGGTCTTCTTCGCCCGCTCGCGTTCCTTCACGGTGCGCAGGTTACGTTTCAGTTCCGGCAACAGTGTCCGCGGAAGGACCTCTTTCTGAAAAAAACGGAAATGACGAAAAACAGGACCAATGCGCTGATGACGATGCCGAGTACGTCAAACAACAATCGTAACCGTGTCCACCGCTTTCTTTGTGGATCGTAAAAAACCTGTTTTGTCATTGTGGGAAATCTATTCCATCGTAAGCTGCCGGCAATCGCTGGTCAATGAAGCACATACCGCATAAGGTTTCCAGTTGAATACCTGAGAACCCAGCCTTTAGACTTGCGCACGGTTCATGAAGAGATTGTTAAAACTACTCCGGCAGAATTGGCTTTACTTCAGCATAGTAACCCTGGCCGCGCTGGGCTTGCGATTGTTCTTCGTCTGGCGCTACCCGCATCTTTCAGGCGACAGCCTTTTCTATGGTGATATCGCAAAGCACTGGCTTAATGATGGAATTTACGCGGTCACCGATAATGGGCTCCCGCGTCCCACCCTGATTCGCCTGCCGGGATATCCGGCGTTTCTAGCCGTGATATTCAAAATCTTCGGCATGGAGCACTACCGGGCCGTGATGATCGTCCAGGCATTCATTGATACCAACACTTGCCTGGTGATCGCCGCTCTGGCTCTTGAGCTGATGAATGAACGGGCTGCCAAAGCTGCTTATCTGCTTGCTGCCATATGTCCCTTTACAGCCAACTATGTGGCCGCGCCACTCTCTGAGACATTGGCCATCTTCTGCACCGCACATTGCCTGTATTACGGAGTGCGCGGACTGAAAGCGCTGAATGCAGGCGAGCCCGCTGGCCGCCTCTGGTGCATCGCCGGGGCCTGGGCAGGAGCGGGGCTGCTCATCCGACCCGATGGCGGCATCATTGTGGCCGCGTTCGGACTGGCGCTGATATCGCTTCTTTTCCGATCCATCAGCAAACAGCGGGTGATCGCCGCCGGTCTCTTGTTCACCCTGTTCAGTCTCGCTCCACTGGTTCCGTGGACCATCAGGAACTGGCGGACGTTTCACCTGGTCCAGCCGCTGGCTCCACGCTATGCCAATGATCCCGGTGAATTCGTGGCATCAGGATTTGATCACTGGGTGCGGACGTGGATCGTGGATTATGTCTCAGTGGAAGAAATTTACTGGCATGTTCCAGGCGAGGATATCAGCATCAACGATCTTCCGGAACGGGCCTTTGATTCGCGTCTGGCCTATGACCGTACGGCTGAACTCCTGGACAAATACAGCCAGCAGCTTTCCCTGGATGCCGATCTGGACCACGAGTTTGAAAATCTTGCGCTGCGGAGAATGTCACATAATCCGTTCCGCTATTACGTCTGGTTGCCGTTACTGAGAATGGCCGATATGTGGCTGCGCCCGCGGACGGAGATGCTGCCGGTGGACGGCCGCTGGTGGGAATTTTCAAAGCATCGGGGACAAAGTTTCTTTGCCGCTGATCTGGGCCGGCATCAATCTGGCTTTTTTGCTGCTGGCCTGGCGCGGGTGGTCGCACGGAAAATTTGGGGCGGCCGGACGTTGCGCTTGTCAGCTTCCTACTGCTGCGCACGCTGTTCCTAAGCACGCTTGAGAATCCCGAACCACGCTACACTCTGGAATGTTTTCCGGTGGTGCTGGCGCTGGCCGGAGGAGCATTTTCAAGGCTCTCCACTAAAACTCCTCGCCCTGAGGCGCTCTAAAGGGCAGAAAAAGCCCGCCGGTGTTGAGCCGGCGGGGTTCGGGTTGAAATTTAATTCAAGCTTAGAAGGTCACCCTTCCACCAATCCACACGGTACGACCCGGAAGCGGAAGTTACGCTGGGATTGGCAAAGTCCGGTACCGAATTACCAACTCCGGCATTTTCCATGCTGGGATCGATGCTGGTGAAGTTGAAGTGATTGAACGCATTGTTCATGGTGAGGTGCATATCAAATTTTGCATGTTCACCCAGGTTGAAGGTTTTGAAGATGGATGCGTTCGCAATGTTTCCGATTGCATCGCGCAGTCCGTTACGAGCGACATTCCCGAATGGGGTGCCAAATACCGTTGTGCAATTTTGGAATTAATGATGAACCTTGCGTCATTTTTCGTGATGGTTGAAATGGCGCATGGGTTTGCGGTGCTACCGACGCATCCACTATTCAGCTGATTTATGCTGACCAATGAAGTGGCGTTGGCGGCATGGCTCCAGAAAACGCGCACAGAGCAGTTCTTGCCGGCAGAGCTCAGCCCAGGGAAAAACGCCTTGAACGCTGCAGGCATCACCGGCAAACATGCCGACTGTATTCGATGGCGCGTTCGGATTGCCGGAGAACGGACTTGCTGAGTCGCCAACGAAAGCTTGGACAAAATCCAATGTCGTACACGTCACCGAATGGCGATTCAGCGAGGAAGGATTCACGCATTGCCTGTTGCGGGAGTGTAGGCCTGTCCGGAAGCCAAGCAGGTAGTCGGCCGAGATTGACCATCCACCCAGCATATGTCCCATCCATCCATGCTGCTCCCTGAAGAAGGGGAGTCTGCTCGGTGAAGAGAATGGTCCAGGCTTTGGGGATGTCCAATCCGGAGATGGAACGCTCCGCATCGCCGGTCTGGAACGGATTTTGCGAGGCGAACAGAGTGTTGCCGGCAGTTCCAGTAGCAAAGATTTCAGACACGTTGTCCAGCGTCTTGCTCCAGGTGAAGCCGGTACGCATGGTCAGTTGTTTGAACATATTGTTGGCACGGAACTCCACCTGAAGTCCGTGGTAATCAGAGAAGCCGCCGTTGTTACGGGTACGGACTACACCCAACCCGCAGTTCAGCCTGCCTACATCCGTTCCTGCTCCAGGTCCCGCCTGCGTCGTTGTTGCGCAGCTTGGTGTACCAGCCGGCAGCAATCCTGCCTGCAACTGCCCGGGCTTAGCAGCAGTGCCTACGTACGGGTTGCCGTCCACCGTCTGGAACAGGTTGGTGCCGTGGTTTCCGACATACCGGACTTCCAGAGCTGAATTTCTGGTGATTTCACGCTCAATACCAAAACTCCAGCTATGCACCTTGTCAGGTCCGAAATTCGGAGAGACCGTGGTTTCATTCTGAGTGCGCGGATCAAACTTATTGTGCGCAATAAATGACTGGAGATTCGTGCGGACTGCTGGGCCAACTGGCGTACTGGGCAACAGTGATGAGGTCAAACCCGTCGTAATGGTTTGCAGGAAGGTGACGGGGGATGACGATGAAGTATTGAGGAAGATGTTGTAGAACGGCGGATCATACAGCAGGCGGTAGCCGCCGCGAATGACCATTTTGCCGTTTCCAGTGAGAAAGCCGCCCAACTTTGGAGAATAGGCGAACCCAGCGCTCGGACCAAAGCTGTTCATAATCGCTGGAATCGCGGGATTGGTGCGTTGATCCAGCGGCAACGATTGCAGCCAGAACGCCTTGGCAGGATCAGATTCGCGCGAAGTCGTCAGGTCATGGAAAAGATTTGCAGGCTGGCCGTAGTAAGTCCAGGTCACACCAAGATTGAGAGTGAGGTTTGGACTGATCTTCCAATCATCACCTGCATAGGCAAAAGTATCATACTCGCGGAAATCGAGCACCGGATTGCCCTGCGCAATCTGGACGCGGTTCGGCGTGTTCGGTGGTGAGGAACGTTCCCAAGTCAGCAAAGCGATATTGGCCATTGATGGTCGGCAGGAAGATATTTGGCGAACGCTGATATGTCCAGTTCACGCCTGCCTTGAAGTTGTGCTTGCCAACCACGTAGTTCCAGTTGTCCTGGGCCTGCCAGCGTATTTACCAGACGTGCCTGAGGCAGGTTGGTTGCCGGACCGATGCGAAAGTCCGCCGCCGGTCTGGAAGGAGATGTTCGTGAAAGCGTTGGTGACCTGGTCAGCGACTGGCTCGAATGGGTTGAGACCGCCGCCAAACTCAACATTCAAACGGCTGAACGAAACGCGGGCTTCGTTCACCATCCGGGGGCTGAAGTTATGGGTCCAGCTTTCCAGCAATGCCTGGCTCAAAGCAGGAGTGTTTCTGAACCAGCCGCCCGCGCCGTTGTCATTGATGTTGAAGGTATTGTTGCGGTTGAACAGATACCGGCTTGTGAGCGTGTCAGAGCCAAGCTGAACGTCATTGCGAACCACGAAATCAAAACCGTGGGACGGAGTGGAAACCACACGCGTCACGCCGCCAGCTTGAACTCCCGGGCACAGGACCGAATGCTTTGAGTTAGGAAAGTCGCCGTTGCGGGCCTGTGGCGCGCGGCGTTGGGTTACCAAAGCCGAAGCCATAAGGGCCGAATTTCTGCATGATGGACAAAGCGGTTGGATTAATTGCCGCGCCGCAACCCGCCAACGTGGCTAGTCCTGTTGGTGTGGGAGAGAGGCCGTCGTGGTGAAAACGTTAGTGCCGGAGAACAGATCGTTGTCAAAGCCGCCAAAAAGGAAGGCTTTGTTTTTTACGAGCGCACCGCCGATAGTGCCACCGCTGAATTCTTCATTGAAGCGCGGCGGGCCGGTGAACGGCGATTGGCGTTGGATGGCTCCCGGCTTATTGCGTATTGTGCTGCGTGTTGCTCAATGCTTCAGTATAGGAACTGCGGTTCTGGCCAAAGACGCTGCCATGCCATGCGTTGGTTCCTGACTTGGTGATGACGTTGACCACTGAACCGGCGTTGCGTCCGTACTCAGGACCAAACTGATTGGTGATGAGCACGTATTGGCCTACGAATTCCGTATCGGAAAGGAACAGGCCGGGACCGCCAACGCTGTTGTCATTATTGTTCTGACCATCAATTTCCTGGTCATTATTTCGGCCACGCAGGCCGTTGCTGGAAAAGCCAACGCCGTTGGTGTTGGAGAAATTGTCACTGCGCGTTGCTACCACGCCCGGAACAAACAGCGCCAGACGATCAAGGCCTTCATTTTCCTGAATGCCCGCAAACGTGCTCAAGGTGGTACCCGAGAAAGTGTTCGTCACCTGGGATTGCGTGGTCTCGATCAATGGCGCGGCTGCGGTTACTTCCAGCGTGGTGGAAGTCTCACCCAGCGCCATCCTTGTCGGAGACAGGCCGGCGTCCTTACCGGCTGTAACCACAATGTTGGTTTGCGAAGAGGTTTTGAAACCCGATGCAACCACATCCACTGTGTATGTGCCGACCGGTAGCAGGTTAAAGCGGTAAAGACCCGCACTGTCAGAAGTAGTGTTGTAAACAACACCGGTTTCGGTATTCCTGGCTTTGACCTGAGCACCTGATACGACCGCCCCCTGAGGATCAAGTACCGAGCCCGAAATCGAGCCGCGGACTACTTGTCCAAAAGACGGAATGCACCACAACAGCACCAGAGTCGCTGCAACAAGAACTGCGAGATAGCGCAGTTTTGTATTCATTCCTTTGTCTCCATTTGTGTTGAATGACGGCGCGGGGCAATAGCGCCCTTTTGGAAAAGGATCAGTTCCCTATACTGCCCCCACGTCCGTTCTTGATATTTCTTTACGCAAGCAGAGTTCCACAATGAAAAACAGTGCAGGCTAAACACTTAACCACTCTTAACACTGGCTTAACACTGCTTAACTACCAATATATGGATATGCTCTATTCCAAAAAACGTATTAATTAGCGTTGGTTTAATCTCAATGCGCATTACATGATAAATATCCAGAAAACAAGGTTTTAACCACCTCAAATTTAAGTGAGATCGAATTATTTCCAGTACCTGGTAGCTTCTTTATTTTTTTGAGCAGGGAGTTTCGATGGTTCAGTTGCTATCGAAACACGGCCAGAAATGATGCTCGGGCAAACGTGGAACTGAACGTCCTGCAAGGATGGGAGAGTCCCATCACTTTAAGGCTTAAGGCCGATTGTTTGCCCAGTAAAGCAGCCTATTCTCCTAGGAAGCATGCGCCTTCGTCGGTCACTCAGCTTCTGGCTTTTTCAGGCCATCTTAGTCCTGGTCATCACCAGTGTCTTGGTCAGCACCCAGGTCTGGGCCAGCGCCCGGTGCTTTGGCGAGGAATCAGCGGCTGACCACCCGGCGGCTAAAGTGAATCGCGCGGCGCAATCGGCTACTTTCTACAAAATCCAGGCCGGCATCGAGGGCGAGATTTTTCCGGTATTCGCCAATTATGCTTCTTTATTAAGCCAGGAGCAGCGCAGCTTTGGCACTGTCAGAGTGACCATCACCAATTCAGGAAAAGAGAGCCTCCGGCAGCGCGTTGCCGTGAGCGTGGTGGGCTGGAGCGACGAAGAAATTCAACTCTCTGACGTTCCTGCCGGGAGGCCAGCACACGCTCAATTTTGCACCATCATTTCTGCCGCGCTTCTATAAGAACCGCGAAATTACCGCGGCCACCGTACACGTCACATTTAGCGATCTCACGGGAACCAAAAAGCTTGATGAAACCACGGTGCCCGTACGCTTGCGGTCTGCGGAGGACATTTATTGGGGCAACGGCTTTAAAATGCCCAGTTCATCGCTTCATGGGTAACACCGCATGATGAAATGATCGAGAAGGTCCTGGCGGAAGCCAAAGCTATACACTCCGGACCGCCGCTTGCCCGGTTATGAGAACTGGAAGACCGCCTCTGAGCAGGAGCAGGAAACGTTTCTGGAAGCGAAAGCCATTTATAACGCAGTTAAAAAAATGGGCCTTTCTTACGTAAAGAGTTCGGCGACTCTGGGCGGCAACAAACCCTCCAGTGAACGAGTGCGCATGCCCCGCGTCACACTCAGACACAATAGCGGCAACTGCATTGACGCAGCGGTGCTCTATGCATCACTGTTTGAAAATCTTGGCATGGAGCCCAGCGTCATTATTGTTCCCGGCCACGCCTATGTGGGCGTTCGGGTGTCTCAGGGATCACAGCAATTGCTTTTTCTGGATGCCGCACTCACCGGACGCTCAAGCTTTCCGCCGCCGTTTCCGTCGGCCAACATCGGCCTGGCGAAGCATCCAGCCTCGGTCACCACAAAAGTAATGATCGAGGAAGCCAGATCTTCCGGCATCTACCCCATGCCTTAGTACTTCGTGGTTAGGTCCATCTGGCTGGGGTTCCAAAGTGGAACATCGCGCGTTCCTCTGAGTTCCTCAGAAATACTTGACAAGCGTATTGAGCGGCCTAAAATATCGGAAATTCGTGAACCTGCGCTTGAAAAGCCTCGCTACGGTCCGAACCATGAATTTCCAGAATCCATCTATTTCGAATCCACCATCCGCTCAGAAACCTATGGAGAAAATCTGCCGGCATCCCCGCGTGCGCGTCGTGGCCCGTGAAGACGACGCTGAATTTGTCGAATGCCAGGAATGTGGTGATGTATTTGAAGCCAGCGAATTCCGTGACATGGCCATTGAAGAAACCATCAAACCCGAGGAAGTTTAGCCTTGCGTTTTACGCAGGATAATCAATGACTTTGGTACTTCGATAAGGGGAATTCCTGCTTGCGCTGGCCTGCGCCGCTTGATACCGTCAGATCAAGCTCAGGTACTCTCATGTCCTCACCTCTTTTAGCCCTGGTCGTTGACGATTCCATGTTGATTCGGCATACCGTTTGCCGGTTCCTGGAAACCCGTGGATTTCAGGTTGAATCGGCCACCAATGGCGTCGAGGCCCTGGAAATGCTTAACCGTATTCACCCTGACATCATTCTCACTGACCTGCAAATGCCTAAAATGAATGGCCATCAGTTTTTGCTGGCGCTCAAAGCGCGCCCGGAAACAGAGGCTATTCCAGTGATCGTTCTGGCCGGACGCCAGGGTTCCGAGCCGCTGGACATCGAGTCAAAATACATGATCCACAAAGACATCGATATCGTTTCCCAATTGAGCCGGACGGTGGAAGCGATTTTTCCTGGCAGTCTTTCGCAGCAGTCCTGTCGCGAGTCTTCAAATCAGAGCCAGAGACGCTTCCGCGGAAAATTCCGCGTCCGCAAAATCACCTGCCACGAACTTTGGATAAGCCGCCGCGGCAATCATGGCGGCGTTGTCCGTGGACAACTTGCGCGACGGGAAATAGACGGCAATTCCTGCGCTGGCCAGCTTCGCGCTCAAAACGTTTCCCGCAATTCACTATTTGCGGCCACGCCGCCGGTCACAAAAATGGTGCGCACATTCTGCTCGTCAGCGGCATGCAGCGTCTTGGCCACCAGATCATTCACCACGGCGCGTTGAAATGACGCTGCCAGATCGAGCGTTTTCTGGTCGCATAATGGCAACACGTCTTCCGCTCTGGTTTCCCATTCGCTGCCAGGGCCTGTTGTCTTTCAATGATTGCCTCGCGCATATTTTCTCTTTCCACATAGTGCAATACCGCGGTCTTGATGCCGCTGAAGGAAAAATCATGCAGCGTCTGTTTATCTTTGGGCGTTCCGCGATTGCTGTGCTTGATTTGCGCGGGACCGAATTTCACGGCTTTGGCATTGCCATGCTTTGCCAATGCATCAATGATGGGGCCACCCGGATATCCCAATCCGAGCAGCTTGGCCACTTTGTCATAGGCTTCGCCGGCAGCGTCGTCACGCGTGCGTCCAATGTTCTTGTAGCGCCAGCCTTTGGCGTGCTCCTCCGCCAGAAACAGATGCGTGTGTCCTCCGGACACCACTAGCGCCAGCACCGGAAACTCAAATTGAAATTCGCCTTTCTGGCGTTCTTCCAGAAGCACCGCATGGATATGGCCTTCCAGATGATTCACTGTGATCAGCGGCTTTTCCAGCACATACGCCAGCGCTTTGGCAAAGCTGATGCCAACCAGCAGCGCTCCCGCCAGCCCCGGCCCCTGCGTTACGGCAATGGCGTCCACTGACTGGTAGGTCTTTCCGGACTCCTGTAATGCCTGCCGGACTACCGGAACAATCGCGCGCAGGTGCTCCCTGGAAGCCAGTTCCGGCACTACTCCGCCATATGGCTGGTGGGTTGCGATCTGCGAAGACACAACGTTTGACAGCACCTTCTCTCCACGGCTTACTACGGCGGCTGCCGTTTCATCACACGATGTCTCAATTCCTAAAATGCAGGTTTCCGGCATACATCTATATTATTGGAACTGGAGAAGCCACGGGCTATACGCATCCAAAAGAACAGATGAATCTCACGTCTCCCAGAGCTCAGGAAGCTTCGCGCATCGTGCACAATTTGCGCCGGCACGGGTACTCTGCTTACTTTGTGGGCGGCTGCGTACGCGATCTTGTACTTGGCCGCGAGCCGGCCGACTATGACGTTGCCACCTCTGCTACTCCGCAGGAGGTAATGCGGCTCTTCCCTCTTACCTACGCCGTGGGCGCCCAGTTCGGCGTGGTGCTGGTGCCGGTTCGCCAGGACAGTCCAGACGCGGACCCGCGACAACTACTCCATCGAGGTGGCCACGTACCGCAGTGACGGTGCTTATTCTGATGGCCGCCATCCCGATCAAGTCCAATTCTCTGCTGAAGCCAGGCTTGATGTGCAACGCCGTGACTTCACCATCAACGGTCTGCTGCTGGACCCTGAGGGCCAAGAAGTTCTCGACTATGTCGGCGGTCTTGACGATCTTAAACGCAACATCATTCGCACCATCGGCAACCCGCATCTCCGCTTCGAGGAAGATAAGCTACGCATGCTGCGTGCAGTGCGCTTTGCTGCCCGTTTTGGGTATGAGATCGACCAACCCACTTTCATCGCCATTCGCGAACGCGCCGCGCAAATCCATCAGGTCAGCCGTGAGCGCATTCGTGACGAAATCCTGAAGATGCTCACTGAAGGCAGGGCCAAACGCGCTTTTGAACTGCTGGATGAAACCGGCTTGCTTGAGCAGGTCCTGCCCGAGATCAAGAAAATGCAGGGCGTACAGCAGCCTCCGGAATATCACCCCGAAGGAGATGTCTGGATCCATACACTTCTGTTGCTCGAAGGCCTTCCGGCCAGCTGCTCTAAGACTCTGGCGCTCGGCGTGTTGCTGCATGATGTAGGCAAGCCGCCAACTTTTCAGGTTCTCGATCGAATTCGTTTCAATCAGCATGCTGAAATCGGTACTCTGATGGCAGGGGAAATCTGCCGCCGCTTCCGCATGTCCAATGAAGACACTGAGCAGGTATGCGCGCTTGTGGCCAATCACATGCGCTTTGGGGACGTGATGCGCATGAAAGAATCCACACTCAAACGCTTCCTGCGCCTGCCGAAGTTTGATGAGCATCTTTCATTGCACCGGCTTGATTGCCTTAGCAGCCATCGCGACCTCACGCTGTATGAGTTCGCAAAAAATAAGTTTGAAACCATGCCTGCGGAACAAGTCCGCCCGCGGCCGCTCATCACCGGGAATGATCTCATCGCCGCCGGCTTTACGCCCGGCCCCCAGTTCAAAGAATGGCTTACCGCCGTTGAAGACGCGCAACTCGAAGGCACGATCAGCACGAAAGAAGAAGCCATGGAGCTGGTGAAAAGCAAAGCGGCCATCAGCACGCCGCTATCGTAAACTTCTTTCCGAGGTAGATTTACTTACCAGGCTGGCCGCGGTAATTGAAGTAATCCCACACCTGCTCACTCATCCTGCCCACCGCGTTTTCCAATTCGGAATAGAACCCGCGATGATGTGCGTTAAAAAATACAACCACCACGCGGCCCGCCGGAGTTTCAATCAACCCAACATCATTAGCGATATACGGCGGAAAGTCGCCCGTTTTGTGCGGCGTATTCGCGTCATCTTCAATGAACCTGGGGATACGCGTACGCATCTGCTGCAATCCCATAATGCGCAGCATCTCTTTGCATGACTTCTCACTGGCGGCCTTGTTGGTGGCTATCATCTCCAGCAGCTTGCCCATATCGCGCGCGCTGGAAAGGCCGAACGGATGCTTGCCCTCAAAGTGAAATTTTTCGACCTCGGCATCCGTCAGCTTGTCCGGAAAGCCTTTGGTGAACAACTCTTCCGGCGTGTACTTTGCGTAGGCCGGATCGCCTGCTTCAGTAAGCGCGCGGAACCAGTCAAATGTAGTGCCGGTAGCGACGATCGAATTCAGTCCCAGCGAGTGCATCGTCTGCGTCACGTGGGCTGGTCCGCCGTCGCGCGCAAATGCCATGTCCGTACCAGTGTTATCGCTCTGGATGATCATCAACATCAGCGCGTCATGAAAGCTGAGGTTCACGCCGTCATCCAGGGTTCGCAGAACTCCGGTGCCGAAACGCTTGTCGGCCGTCTTCAGCACGATGCGATCAGCCGGGTTGATCTTCCCGGCGTCCACCTGGCGATAGACATCCACCAGCAGGGGAATCTTGATGGCGCTCATGGTGTCCATGGCCGTATCCGCGTTGATGGCGATCTCTTCGCCGGTATCCAGTGACTTGATGTAAACACCCCAGTCGGCGCTCACGCCTTGAGAGATGGTCTCCAGCCGATGTTTGAGCAGGTCGAGCGGTTTGGGAGCGGGAGTTGATTGCGCGTGAAGGCGCGTCATCAAGACCAACAGTAGAGCAGATCAAAAGTTTTGTTTTCATGGTGAAGAAGCATTGTAGATGGTTTGGAGATCAACTTTAATCGTTTTCGCGTTGGGCAGATCAAAACGGTTTGGAGCGAAGCGACGGGAAAATCGCCGATAAGGACGAGGCCGGCTTGCGCGCCGAGTCCGTTGCGACAAGCGCCCGTCGGCGTTACCACAAGAAAAATTCTCCAGCGGTTTGAGCGAAGCGACAAGAATGCACGACCGCCGAGTCCGCTGCGACAAGCGCCGTCACTGCAACCTCAAGAATCGCCCACCAGCGGTTTGGAGCGAAGCGACGGGAAAATCGCCGATAAGGACGAGGCCGACTTGCGCGCCGAGTCCGCTGCTACAAGCGCCCGTCACTGCAACCTCAAGAATCGCCCTCCAACGGTTTGGAGCGAAGCGACAGGACGATCGCCGATAAGGACGAGGCCGACTTGCGCGCCGAGTCCGCTGCGACAAGCGCCCGTCGCCGTTACCACAAGAAAAATTCTCCAGCGGTTTGGAGCGAAGCGACAAACTAAAGCCTCGTCCCTCCGCCGCGGATCAGCGTAATGGCGTCGGGCGCAGCCACACCGCTGCCGCGTTTAGCGCCGTTGGTGTCTTCCACGGTGTCTCCCTCGCCCGGAGCCAGGAATAGATTGGTTTCCAGGCCATGCTGACGCATATATAAATCGTGGTAGCGCCCCTCGGCGGCCAGAAGCTCTTCGTGTTTACCGCGCTCCACGATCTTGCCTGCCTCCACCACCAGAATCTGGTCGGCCTGGCGGATGGTAGACAACCGGTGCGCAATCACAAAGGTGGTCCGGCCTTCCATCAGATATTTCAGACCCTGTTGAATGTAGGCCTCTGACTCTGAATCCAGGCTTGAAGTGGCTTCGTCGAGAATCAGTATGCGCGGATCGGCCAGCACCGCGCGCGCAATGGATACTCTCTGTTTCTGCCCGCCGGAAAGCTTCACCCCGCGTTCGCCGATGATGGTGTCGTACTTATCTTGAAAGCGCTCCGCGAACTCATCAACGTGCGCGATGCGGCAGGCCTCCATGATTTCAGCTTCGGTCGCCTCCGGGCGTGAGAACGCAATGTTCTCGCGAATGCTGCCGTCAAACAGAAATGAATCCTGCAAGCACCACGCCCAATGCGCTGCGATAGGAATCCAGCCGCACGTGCGCAAGGTCCACATTGTCAACGGTCACACGCCCTGAGGACGGTTTATAAAAAGCCGCCACCAGGCCGATCATGGTGGATTTGCCTGAGCCCGATGATCCCACCAGCGCCGTCACCGTTCCCGGTTGCGAAATGAAACTCATGTCATCCAGCACCGGTTTGCCCGGCTCATAGGAAAAGTCAACATGCTCAAACTCAACGCGGCCATTGATCACGGGCAAAATAACGGTGCGGTCAGGGTCTGCGTCTTCCCGGGATTCCGCCAGCACCTCGCGCGTGCGGTCCAACCCTGCCAGCGCTTCAGTGATCTGGGTGCCGATGCTGGCGATCTGCGCCACCGGCGCAATCAGAAATCCCATGAACATGGTGTAACTGAAAAGTCCGCCTACGGTCATGTGTCCGGCAAAAATCTGGCGCGCGCCCATATACATGATGATGGCGCTCACAATACCCAGCATCAAAGTGGATGAGAGCCCCATGAGAGACATGGCAGTGAGCGATTTGAGCACGTTGTCCAGCAGGCGTTGTACCCCGCCGCTGAACACATCGGCTTCGCGTTCTTCCGCGTGGTAGCCCTTCACAACGCTTACGCCGCCCAGCGATTCGGTCAGGCGGCCCGTAACCTCGGCATTGATCTTCGCGCGTTCGCGAAAAATGGGCCGGATGGTTTTGAATGTTCTTCCCAGCGCAACCGTAAGAATCAGTAAAAAGCCAATGGCAATGCTGGTCATCCATGCATTGATCTTTAACAGGATTCCCAGCGCCAGCACCGCCGTAAGTATGCCGCCTAGAAACTCAACCAGCCCCGTTCCGATCAGGTTTCGTACGCCTTCCACGTCACTCATAATGCGTGACACCAGCACGCCCGTCTTATTGGCGTCATAGTAGCTCAGCGGAAAGCGCCCCACGTGGGCCTGCACCTGCCGGCGCAGTTCGGTGATCAGCCTTTGTGCTTCCTTGGAAAGCAACTGCGTAAGAGAGAATGAGGTAATGCCCTGAATCAGCGTGGCGGACGCGACCACCAGCACCAGCAGCAACAGCTTATCCGGACGATGCTTGTTGATAACATCATCAATCAGGAACTTGGTGGAAGCAGGCAGCACCAGTCCCGCCAGCCTTCCTATCAACAGAAGTACCAATCCCAGGCCCAACAGCGCGCGTCGCGGGCGCACCAGTTCCTTGATCATGGGCATTACGGATTTCAGTTGCTCCGCGGGCGCCTTCTTTTTCTCGCCCTGCTTGTCATTCTGTTTTGTCTGGTTTGCTGGTTTGCCAAAGAACTACCCCGTTTGAATTGTCTATCTGAAGTCGTTGGAAGCATCCGCATAATTGTTTGAACAACGTTCGTTTGAAGAACTTTTTCCTGGGCGCTTAAGGGCTGCGGCCCTGCCGGCCTGTCTGCGCTGCAACGCGGAATCGCTCTGTGTGCCGATTTTAGATTACCTGCTTTAGATTACCTGCTTATCGCGCTCGTTTCTAAACTTTCTCACTCGCTGCCTGCCCATATGGGTAGGTACGCGCCACAACTCTCATGGTTTCTTCAGCCGAATCGCCTTTCTGATGATCCATAAAAGCAATTGACTAATCTCCCGCGCCGGAGGAGCATGGTGCCACATCAAACAGGAGACATTCATATGGGCAAGAAGCTTCTGGCAGCAGTTCTGGGCGGACTGGCGTTCTTTGCCTGGTCCAGCATCGCGCATCTGTTTCTCGGCCTGGGCAACGTTGGCATCAGCGAAATTCCCAATGAACAGGCCGTGGTCGGCAGCGTGAAAGCCAATATCACCCAGCCCGGACTTTACATATTTCCGGGATTCGGCTTGGACCGAATGCTACGCAATCGCAAAAAATGGCGAAGATGCCGGAACTCGCTCCGAAAATGAAAGCGGGCCCGGTCGGGATCATGGTTGTCCATCCTGAAGGAGCTGACCCGGTTTCGCCCCGCCAGATGATCACTGAACTTGTCACCAACATGGTGCAAATCTTTCTGGCCGTCATCCTGCTTGGACTATACGGCGCTTTCGAGCTTTGTGGCGCGCTGGCGATTCATCACCATCGCCGGGATTCTGGCCGCGATCAGCACCAATATTTCGTATTGGAACTGGTATGGCTTTCCTGGCAATTACACTCTGGCGTACATCTGCACCATAGCGATGGGATTTGTATTTGCCGGGCCTGGTAGTGGCTGCCATGGTGAAGCCGGCGCCCTTAACGCAAACTCGCGCAATCGCCGCCTGAGCTCCGGTGGTTCAGGTAATTCGATAAGAATCTTTGAATTGGTGAATCACGACCGTAGGCTTTGATTCGCGTTCATTCGCGGCCAAAATTGTTTTGGAGTATGCTCGTCGTGAAGGCGGTCGGCGTCCGCCGGTCGCCCCAGTGTTCGAGGTCTGCCATGCCGATGCAATACGAATACACCGCCATCCCCGAATCAGCGGTTCCACGCGCTGCTAATCCTGTTTTTCAGCACCTGCTCGATACCTATGCCAGTGAAACCAGCAAGGTAGTGAGCGTATGGCGTGAGTTCACGCCGGAAGACATGTCCTTCAAATCGGCTGACCGCAGCAGCAGCGTGCTGGACATCATGAAGCACCAGCTTCTATCTGAACGCCGGTTCTTCGCTGAATTCATTGGCCTGCCCGGTGAGCCTGAGGCTGCCGCGGTGCTGCCCCTGGATCTGACGCCGCAAAGTTTCTGTAAGCGCAATGAGGAATTATGCCTGCCTCGACTGGCCCGAATGGCAGGACGCGATCAGAATGGTGGCTGGAAGAAGTCCCGTTCTTTGACGTCCGACGCCAGCGCATATGGGTCTTCTGGAGACGGCTGCTGCACACCGCGCATCATCGCACACAGTTGAGCGTCTATCTGAGATTGCTGGGAAAGAAGGTGGGCTCGAATTATGGACCAACGGCTGACGTCACCTGGCAGGGCGCCGATCCAACGCGCAGCGTGGAAGCCGCGGGGCGCAAATAGACCGGCGTTTCGCGGCCTCCCCCCAGGCCTCAGCTAGGATTGCAAAGCACTTGCCCCAGAACATCCCAAGCTATCCCATTTTGCCTTTCTCCGTGTCTCAGTGCCTCCGTGGTGGGGGTTCGGCTTTGCCTTTCCGATGTCGGCGATGTCGTGCGATGACGCAATCATGAATGGACTGGCCCCCCAGGCCTTAGCTAGGATTGCAAAGCACTTGCCCCAGAACATCCCAAGCTATCCCATTTTGCCTTTCTCCGTGTCTCAGTGCCTCCGTGGTGAGGGTTCGGCTTTGCCTTTCCGATGTCGGCGATGTCGTGCGATGAC
>CAWGRA010000043.1:0-17075 GCA_963824835.1 Terriglobia bacterium
GCTCACCGATCCGATTAATGACCGACTTCCACAGTCTTTACCAGCAACACGCGCCGCAGGTGCACCGCTTTGTGCTGTTCCTGTGCGGCGACTCCGCGCTGGCTGATGACATCACGTCGGACACATTCGTCCGCGCCTGGACTGCGCGCGGCAAAATCCGCGAAGCCACGGTAAAGTCTTATCTGTTCACCATCGCCCGCAATCTCTATCGCGACCATCTTCGCCGCAACAAACGTTTGACTGAGCTTGAAGACACAATTCCTGATTCCAGTCCCGGCCTGCAGGTACGCGCTGAGCAGAAAGCCGAACTGGCGGCCGTGATGGACGCGCTGCGCACGCTCTCTGAAGTTGACCGTGCCGCGTTGCTCATGCGCGTACAGGAAGACATGCCGTACGAAGAAATTGCCCACACACTCCAATTACCGGTGACCACCGTAAAGGTCAAAGTACACCGCGCGCGCCTGAAGCTGATGCAGGTACGAGGCGCGTTCAAAGAGGTGAATCCATGAACATTGAACAAGATGTGATCATTGACTTGCTGCCGGCCTATTTCTCCGGTGAAGCCAGCGCGGCCACATGCGCGCTGGTGGAGCAATATTTCCGGGCGCATCCCGATTTTGAAAAAGCGGCCCGCGCCAACGGCTCAACCCTGGAATCGCTGACGCCTGCGCTTTCCTCCCGGCATGACAATGAAGAAAAGGCGGCGCTGGAAAAAACCCGCCGCCTGCTGCAAACGCGCGCGGCCTTTTTCTGGCTGGCGCTGCTCTATAGTTTTATTCCGTTTATTTTCCGCATCCACGACCACAAGATTGTGTGGCTTACGTTTGAGCATTCGCGGGTGGTTGGCGTCCTGTTTATTGTTCTCGCGGTTATTCTTCTGGGCGGTTATTTCCTGCTGCGCCGCATGCGCGAGCCCATGAAAAAGCGCAACGTGTTTCTCTTTATCGCGGTTCTCTATACGGTGCTGCTGTTCCTGTTCAAGATCGAAGACCACCGGATTGTCTGGATCATGTTCAGTCCGTCCGTGATTCCGGGCTTCGTTTTCCTGGACGTGGCGCTTGCCATGTGGGTGGGCTATTTCGTGTTGCGATACAAGGAGAAAAAGCGCGATCTGTAATTGTAATCGACGAGCTCTCGCGAAAAATGCTTTTTGCGTTTTCATGCCTCGCTACGCTCGAAATCTCATTTCCTTTTCCCGACCACGCTCACGGCGTCGTCGTGACCTCGCCGATATTCGCAATTGCGTCGCCCTTTTTCATGGACGGCACGCCGCAAATGTACAGCACCACGCCGGCCACCGGAGCTTTCGCTTCCTGAATCACCTTGCCGAAGTAGTCAGTCACGTACCCGACTTTCATGCCCGGCTCCACATACGTCCCGCGCTCCACCGTGGGATAAAAGATGCCATCCTGCTCGCTGGAAACCGTATCCACTTTGCCCAGAAACACTGGATGCTCCACGACCGTCGGCGCGCCCGGCAACATCTTCAGATAGCGCATCACGCTCAGCGTGCCACTGACCAGCGCGCTTACATCTTCAGGCCGGACCGTTCCGGAATAGCCCGCTTCCACCGCGATGGCCGGTTTACCGCGCGTGTTCGCCGTGTTGTCCAGATAGCGTGAGGCAGCCGGGTCTTTCGGGCGATCACTCCACACAATCACGTGATCCAGCCCAAACGCCATGACCATGTCATGCGTCGTCGCGTCCTGCTTCGCATTGCCGGATTTTGGCCAGTAGGCGTATGGCCGCAGATTTTCATCCAGATCGCCGCCATGATAGTCGATGAGATAGTCGCAACGCTCCACCACCTGTTTGGTGATGGCATAAGAAACGCGGTCCGTCTGCGTTCCTTCCGCGATTGCCGGGATAAAAGCGATTCATGCTTTTGTTGTCCACGGGATTCACATGCGGGACCTTTTGCAGGAAGGAGGGAATGTTGACCAGAGGCAGACAATCACGGTGCCTGAAATCTGCGAAGCGATCCAGCGTCTGGATCACGCGCTCCAGCGCAATGATGGACGCATATTCCGTGCCGTGCGAGCCCGAAACCAGAGCAAGCACCGGGCCCGGCTTTGTCCCCTGAAAGACCGCGACCGGAATTGACGCGGCGGCGTCACCATGAGCCGGCACTTCGATAAAGCCCACGAGCTTTCTGGCCGGGCGCGGCGGTTGCGGTACCAACGGTAAAGCTCTGTTGTGAAGATGCAAAGTGCGCTGAACAGCACGCAGATTGAGAGCAAAAGGGAATGGCGTTTCATGGCGTGAAAAGTATAGCGGAAGCGGGTTGCGCATGACAGGCGTCTTCTACACAAGACCATGACATCGGCCAGAGCCCAAAAGCCACGAACCAACTACCAATTACCAACTACCGTTTCACGATCCGTATCGGCACACCCGCCTTAGGCCGCAACGTAACTGATGCATCCAGCTTCATCTTTGCCGGATCCATTGCCAGTTCCAGCCGGAAGCGTTGCATGATCAATGCCAGCACCACCAGGATTTCTGTCATGGCAAAATTCAAGCCAATGCACGTGCGCGGTCCCAAGCCAAAAGGTAGATACGCTCCGCGCATGCGTCCCACGGTGCGCTCGGGAAGAAAGCGTTCCGGATCGAACTTGTCCGGTTCAGTCCACCATTTGGGGTGGCGATGCGTGACGTACGGGAAAGATCAGGATTTCCGAGCCCGCGGGAATTTTGAAGCCGCCCATCTCGTCATCGCCAATGGCGGTGCGCGAAAGCACCCACACCGGCGGATAGAGTCGCATGGTTTCCTCGGCCACGTTACGCGTGTAGCGCATGCGAGAAAGGTCTTCATAGGCCGGCGCGCGGCCGTTCAGAAAAGCTACTTCAGCCTGACATGCGTTCCGCCACTCCAGGATTACTGCCAATGAGGAACAGCGCCCAAGCCAGAACCAGGGTTGTGGTTTCATGGCCCGCTGTGAGCAGCGTTGCCATTTCATCGCGCAGTTGTTTGGCGGACATTGGCGCGCCGTCTTCATCGCGCGCATCCATCAGCATGCTCAGCAGATCATTGATTTCGCAGATGACTTGCGCCGCTCCTCCACCATGCGGTCCAGAATGGCATGGAAATTTGCCAGTGAACGCTCGATGGTGCAGATTCTGCGCGTGGGCAATTGCTGTGGCACCCGCACCACTGACCATGCACGATCCACCGTGTACTCCCGCCCCACATCCAGCGTGTCTTTGATCACGGCAATGTCAGATTCCAGATTGGTGCTGAAGAGCGCCTCGCTCACAATATTCAAAGTGAGACGCATCAGGTCCGGGCAGAACATCAAAAATTTGCCCGCTCGCGGCCAGAGTTTCCCATCTCTCCATCATGGCCAGCGCATGTTTTTCCATCACGCGCACAAACCCGGCAATCTGTGCGCTATGAAAGGCCGGCTGCGTCATTTTGCGTTGGCGCTGCCAGAGCGCGCCATCACTGGTCAGCAAACCTTCGCCCAGGGAAAGCTTCAGGATGCGATAGTCGCGCCCCTTGCGATAATTGGCCACATTCGTCTGCAACACCTGCTGAATGTGGTCTGGATGGCTGAGTTGATGCGTGATCCACAGTCCTCTGTAGCGAACTATGTCGCCGAATTTGAGTGCGTGCTTCAGGAAGCCCGCCAGAGGATCTTTTCGGAATTCCGGCGCTTCTGAAAAGAAAGACAGCATGCCGGGGCCAGGCGCATTAGGAAGATGAGAGTAAGAGGAAACCACGGCTCTATTTTATGTCGCTACGCTCCAAACCGCTTTAAAGCGTTCCATGTGGCTACATTGGAGGGCCTTGTCTGCAGCGGGCTCGGCGCGTGTTCGGCCTCGCCCTTGCTGTACAAGGCTTTGGGCGAGTCTGCGCGACGCGCCGAGGTCACGGAGTAAAGGACAAGGCCGGACACGCGCCGAGCCCGACGTAACAGGCGCATGGGAATTTGAGGTACTGGAATGTTGGAGCGGTGTGCGCGAAGCGACAAAAAACTGTCCGTTCGCGAACACTATGTCGCCGGAACCGGACACCCTGTCACAAAGGAGTTTCGATCAGGATGAAATCGTTGTCACAGATTCAACCACTTACGAGCAACTCACGTTTGGCAGGCCAGATGCCTTTCTTTACTCATCAGTCCGGATGGTAAGCAATAATTCGATCAAACCGAAATAGCCGGACAGGAGTCTAAGATGTTTGCAGGAACAAATAATCGCGTACTCGATAGCTTCTATTTTCGAATTGGCATCCTGGCGCTAGCTTTTGCTGCATGGGCGGGAGCCGGCTACGTTCTATTGGCGTTGGCCTGATTCATCCGCGAAGCGAAAAGCGCGGAATCTGACTTTGATTTCTGGTTGTGCCTGAACTTGATGAGCGCGTTCCAATCCCGTGCTTTCCAGAGTGAAGTGCAATCAGCCTGAAAGCAATTGTGGGCGTTGGTGCAAGTAAACAACCGAGGCGGCCACGCAGAGACTGTCCTCGTGTCTCCATCGTGACTTGCTCCGGCGCCCACATAGCTTCAGTAAACTGCCCGCGCTCACAAAATGATTTAAGCTGACACTGCTTGCCTTTCCGCTACATTCTTTTCAATAAACCATATGGCGTGGTGACCCAGTTCTCTGGCGCTGGCCCAACACTGCGCGACTATATTGACGTAAAAGATGTTTACCCTGTCGGGCGTCTGGACCATGACAGCGAAGGCCTGCTTCTGCTGACCGATGATGGTGCTCTCCAACATCGCCTCACCGCGCCTGAATTTGCTCATCCCCGTACGTATTGGGTGCAGGTGGAAGGCGAGCCTGAAGAGATCGCGCTTGCCCATTTATCGGAAGGCGTTATCGTGCAGGGAATTCCAACCCGCCCGGCGAAAGTCAAGCTGCTGGCCGAAGAACCGTTGCTGCCGCCCCGCAATCCACCCATTCGTTTTCGCAAAACGGTGCCGACGGCCTGGATAGAGATCACGTTAACGGAAGGTCGCAATCGCCAGGTGCGCCGGATGACCGCTGCTGTTGGACATCCCACGCTGCGGCTGGTTCGCATCGCGCTGGGTAATTTGCGGCTGGAAGCATTGCAGCCCGGTGAGTGGCGCAACCTGAGCGAAGCTGAAGTGGCTCTGCTGCAAGGTAAACGGCGGGTGATCTAGTCTAAATGGGAACTGGCGGTGGCCGGGCGGTCTCCCGGTTCTGGTGCCGCGGTGTTTGCAGGGCCGGCTTCGCCGGGAAGGATCTCACGCAGCGCCCATTCGATGCGGCTCACGGATTCAGCGATCACCTTGATTTGTTTTTCCTGGTCCGTGTAGGGCGAGTATGAGATTACCTGCAGTGCGTTGCGCACATGGTGATTCATTGCGGAGATCATCTGAATCTTTTCCATGGTCGTACGATAACGGCGCTGTTCGTATGCGAAAATTACGCCCGCAGTCAGGAATCCGATGAGCAGATCGTCAAACGCGTCCATTGATATCAAAGAGCGGGCTTCGATCGTCGCTTCCACAATCGCCCCAACCGTTGCAAATACCAGCCCGATACTTAAGCTGATGCCCAGCCGGCGCGCTAATGACGGAAGTTGCGGATTCCGGTACATGAAGAATATTATTCCACGTTCCTTTGTGGAGATTAAATATAAACGAACAGGCGTGGAAGCAGGATGAAGAATTTACGAAAATCTGAAAAGCTGTTCGCGATAGTGATGGCGGGAACTCTGGTCATCTCTGCTTTTGTCCTCTCTTTTCCAATTGCCAGCAAAGCTCAGCAAACAGCGCAGCCATTGTATGAAGTTTATGCGGTCAAATACGCAACTCTGGCCAACTTCCCTGTATCGGCGCTGGTGAGGGGCGTTGATTCATCGCGCAAATTGGATATCGCAATGATGGTTTGGGTCATACGCGGGAATGGCCGGACTGTCGTCTTCGATTCAGGCTTCTATCATGATCGCTTTCTCCAGCAGTGGAACCCAAAGGATTTTCTCAAAGCTTCAGACGCAATTTTTCAATCCGGCATCACGCCCGCCATCAAGCCCGAGGATGTCACTGATGTTGTGATTTCACATATGCATTGGGACCACGCTGACGGCATGGATCTCTTTCCCAAAGCCCAAATCTGGTTGCAAAAGGATGAGTTCACCTACTACACCGGAGAGGCCTGGCAGGCTAAGGACACCCATGGTGGCATTGATCCTGATGATGTACTTACGGTGGTGAAGCTCAACACCCAGGGCCGAGTAAAGCTTATCCCTGGCGATGCGCAGGAAGTTCTTCCGGGTATCACCTGCTACACCGGAGGAAAACATACGTACCAGTCGCAATTTCTGGGCGTGAATACCCGGGCCGGCATTGTGGTTCTGGCCAGTGACAACATGTATCTGTATGAAAATCTTGACAGGCATTTACCCATTGCCCAGACACTGGATGCCGCATCCAATCTGGCTGCCCAGGACCGGATGAAGCGGCTGGCCTTCTCACCCAGACTCATTATCCCTGGCCATGATCCGGCTGTTTTCGAAAGATTCCCAAAAGTGGGCGAACGAGCGGTCAGAATCGACTAGCAAGGCCCTTTGAATGAATGAGTTCGCCTGTGTCCGGCCTCTCCGGCCAAGTATCTGCGCCAGAGCTTCCAACGCAAACCGCTCCTGCTCACATCCAAATACTCGGAAATAACCATTTCATGCGAAATCTTTCTTTTTCTGCTTTTCCTGGTATTTGTGCTTTGCTGGTACTGCTGCTCCTGGCTGGGTGCGCCCAACGGGGCGTCAGGGGTACATCGGCCCCCACGTCCGCTGTAAATGTCCAGTTGCCCGAGGTGGCCCTACCTTGCTGGCAGCTTATCAGCCATGGTTCGGAAATCCCAGCCACATTGACGTGGGCTACTCCTCCCATGATCCCAATGTATTACGTAGCCAGATTTCCCGTGCCCGCGAAATGAATATCAGCGGCTTTGTGGTCAATTGGTATGGTCCGCGTAAGGAATTTAACGATAGAAGCTTCGCTTTGCTGGAAAAGGCCGCGGCGGACGACGGCTCTTTCAAAGTCGCGGCACAGTATGACGAGGCCGTTGACCATCCGGGTTATGCCACTGACGCCGTGATTGTGGACCTGCAATATCTTTATGACCGCTACATCGGCCCCGGCGCCGGCCCCGCTGGGAAGCCTATCTACGTTACCAGGGCCGTCCCATGATATTCATTTTCCCCAAGGATGCCGGAGCTGACTGGGACCGTGTACGCCAGATCACCCAGAGCTGGCCTGATCCGCCACTGCTTATCTATAAAGACCAGAATGACAAATACAACGATGCGTTCGATGGTTACTACGCATGGGTAAACGTCGGCAAGCAGGGATTTGCGGCGGACGGCAGCAATTACGGCCTGGATTATCTCGATTATTTCTACAACAACATGCTCAAGCATCATCCTGACAAGCTGGCCATTGGCGCCGTGTGGCCTGGTTTTGATGACAGCAAAGCATCCTGGGGACGCAATCGCCACATTGCATACCGTTGCGGCCAGACTTTCGCGGACACTTTAAAAGTGTTCCGGCATTACTACGGCACACAGAATCCTCCACCTTATCTGCTGATCGTGACCTGGAATGATTATGAAGAAGGCACTGACGTGGAGCGTGGCATAAGCCACTGTGGTACCGCATCCGGGCTTCCATGACCCGGTGTTTCGGATTTGAAAATATTGGGATTTAAAAGGGAAGAACTATGCGAGTGTTAGTCACCGGAGGCGCCGGCTTTATTGGGTCACATCTTTGTGATGCGCTTTTGGCCCAAGGCCACCACGTTGTTTGCGTTGACAATCTTCTCACCGGCAGTTTGGAAAACCTCGGGCATCTTGCCAAAGAGCCGCACTTTGAATTCGTGCAGCTCGACATCACTCGTCCCTATGATGTTGGCCGAGTCAATTACATTTTTCAGTTCGCTTCTCCCGCCAGCCCGGTTGATTATATGAAGCACGGTATTGAGACGCTGCAAGTCGGCTCACTGGGCTCGTTTAACTCTCTGGAACTGGCAAAGAAATATCGCGCAAAATACCTGCTGGCATCCACATCAGAATGTTACGGTGACCCGCTCCAACATCCGCAGACGGAAGAGTACTGGGGGCATGTAAATCCAATCGGTACGCGTTCCGTCTATGACGAGTCCAAGCGATTTGCCGAAGCCACTGCTGCGGCCTATCGCCGGTATCACAAAGTGGACACTCGCATTCTCAGAATTTTCAATACCTATGGACCGCGCCTGCAGCTAAATGATGGCCGCGTCATTTCCAATTTCATGAAGCAGGCATTGCGCGGCGAGCCGCTCACTGTTTACGGTGATGGATCGCAGACCCGCAGCTTCTGTTACGTCAGTGATGAGATTGAAGGTATTCTCCGCCTCTCTCAATCTGATCATCCCGGCCCGGTTAACATTGGCAATCCTGACGAATTCACCGTGCTGGAATGTGCGCAAACTAGTGCTCCGCGTCACCCGTTCCGGCAGCACAATCAGCTTTTCAGCTTTACCGCAGGATGATCCCAAACAGAGGCGACCGGATATCACAAAGGCGAGAACATTGCTCAAATGGGAACCGAAAATTGATCTTCAATCCGGGCTGAATCTCTCCCTTGAGTATTTCAGCAGGCCATTGCCAGGGAGGCTGCGCAGGATCTTCTCAGAGCTGCTTAATTTAGCCTGAAAAGCTCACTGGACCTTAGTCCTAGGGACTAGGAAGACTCTGATTCGAAAGGAGTTCTATTTCGTTAAGGTTTTTAACTGCTGGCGAAGAATATAGTAACTATCTAGTTCACAATTGGTGGTGGTTGGGGGTAGAATACCTTAAAGCTAAGGTCTTTCTAAGCGAATCGGGTTGCCGCAGATCTACACAGCTCGCAGCCCTTGCCGTTAAAGCTCTTGAAATTACAGGAAGTGTCAGTGACTGCCGTACCGCCGTTCAAGGAATCGTCGCGAGAGTTGATCGTAGAAGTGGCTCGGGCGCTTGAGCCTTACTTCCCAGACATCACGAGCATATGGCGAGAGAAGCTGGCTTTTGAATTCGGTTTTGACGGCAAGACCCTTGCCGCGCTTGAGAGACTCACGCTGGCCGCCGGATGCGTCTACTTCCTGCATCAGGATTTTCCCGGCTTTCAGGAAAATCTTCATTACTTCGGAACACGCCTTTCCAAATTGCAGGTGGATACTCGCGCCGTTGCGCGATGTCTTGAGCTGTACTCGTTATCTTGTGATCCTTATCTGTCCGGACTGTTTCCTGATCGCGAATCTGAAGCCAAAGCTGCTCTGGAAATGCTCTCCTCGGTTTCGTTTGTCATCATCTCAGGCGCTTACTTCGATGCCAAAACACTGGAATCGAACGCGCTGCTTTCTTTGCTTGATGCCGAACTGGCCGCCGATGATTTGAGCGTGCTGCTGCAGAAAGTGATGGAGATCACCACCAGGACGTTTTCGGCCTCTGTGGGCGCGGTGCTGCTTCTGGCCCAGGATGACAATCATCTGCAAGTGGCTTGCTCGGCCGGTCTGGACGAAAATCTTCCCGAAGATTTCTGCATCAGGCTGGGAGAGGGATTCGCCGGAAAAATTGCAGTAACCGGAGAACCTGCCATGGTCCTGGATACCAGCGGCGAAGGCAGCAGCTTCACTCCGGCGCTGCGTGCTAAAGCCCGGTCGCTCTGGGGTGTGCCGCTGAAGGCGGACGGATTCAATATCGGCGTGCTGGTCCTTGGCTTCCCTAAGCCCTATGAGTGGCTTCCTACGGAAAGAGAACTGATGCGGGCGATTGCTGACCGCGCGGCCCTGGCCATTGAACGCGCTCAAATGACCGCTGCTTTGCGGGAACGTGAGCATCGTATCGCCGAGCTTTCCGCCCACCTGCTGCGGGCGCAGGAAGAAGAGCGTAAGCGAATCAGCCGCGAGCTTCATGATGAAACCGGACAGGCCCTGATGGTGATCCGGCTTTATCTGGGCATGATGGAACCCGGTGTTACGCAGCGCAATGTCCGCACCAAGATCAAGGAAACCGTTGAGGTGGTGGACCGGACCATTGAGGGTATCCGCCGCATTATTGGCAAGCTGTCTCCGCTGGTGCTACAAGAGCTTGGATTGGTCTCCGCCATCCGCAAGGAGGCCAAAGACATGGCCAAGACTTCCGGCGTGAAAACACGGGTACTGATCTCTGAAGATGTTGGACGCATGCCTCCGGGAACGGAGCAGGCGATCTACCGCGTGGTGCAGGAAGCTTTGCACAACGTGGCCAAACACGCGCACGCCAGAAACGTGACAGTGGAAGTGATGCGCCAGGATAAAGTTGTGCATTTGAACATTGAAGATGATGGCGTTGGAATTCAGACGCGCACGCGGGATTCGCGTGAACGGCATACTTTTGGACTTGCCGGTATTAAGGAACGGATAGCCATGTTGGGCGGGGTCTCACGCGTGATCTCGACCAAAGGAAAAGGAACGCGGATTGAAATAACCGTACCCGCGGAAGAAACTACAACAATCGACCGCCCGTTGGCGCGTGCAGCGGCCCCTGTTGGAGCACGGCCGAATTAAAGAGTTAAGAGGACTCCCCCATGCCGAAGATTAAATGTTTGCTTGTTGATGATCACACGCTGTTTCGCCAGGGTGTACGCCGCCTGCTGGAGAGCGAAAGCGATTTTGAGGTCGTGGGTGAATCCCCCGACGGCGGAGATGCCGTGGAGAAGGCCCGCGAACTGCGTCCGGATGTCGTATTGATGGATATTGGCATGCCCGGACTTTCATCCTTTGAGTCTGCCCGGCAGATCAAGAAGAACCGCGTTGAAACCAAGATCCTGTTTCTCACCATGTATGAAGATGAGGATTACCTCGTCCAATGTCTGGAAGTTGGCGCCTCCGGCTATGTGTTGAAAGATACGCCGGCCCCGCAGCTTCTCAGCGCCGTACGCGACGTCTACAAAGGCGGCAAATATCTCAGCTCGCAGGTTCTCGGCAAGCTTGTAGAAGACTTCCGCTCACGCGTGCGGGATACCCGTCTTCGCCCTCGCATTTCAACGCTTACCCCGCGCGAGCGTGAAATACTGAAGCTGCTGGCGGAAGGCAATTCCGTCAAGGAGATCGCTGTCATTCTCGGCCTCAGCGTCAAGACCGTTGAAGCCCATAAGTTCAACCTGATGCGTAAGCTGGACATTCATAACAAAGCCCAGCTCGTTACCTACGCCATTCAGAAAAAGATCATCAAGATCCCCGTCAACCAATAGTCAATCAACCGTCAACCCTCCTTCGTCGACAAAAAGGGCGCCCGCAATGGCGCCTTTTTTGTTTCTGTGTTTTTATCCCGAGCGCAGCGAGGGACCCCTACCGTTTTGCAGACTGTCTGCCAATGCGAAGCTCGAAAAAATGATCTTTTCATACAGACAGGTCATTCAGACTTTGTCATTTCGAGGCGAAGCCGAGAAATCGGCTTTTCTTGAAGACTGTGGGCTCCCTCGCTGCACTCGGGATGAAGAAAAAAACACTACTTCGGCCCGTCCACTTCCTTCGTATCCGGCAGGATTTTCACGGTGGTCACGAACTTTTTGAAATTTGAGAGTACGTCTTCCTGCTCAACGTTCTCATTCTTGAACAGGGCAATCCTTGCGCCGCCCTCAATGTCCAGCCGCTTCATCACCCAGACCTCATTGTTCACAAAGCTCTGTTGAAAAGAAAAGCGGGATCCGGGATGTATGCGGAAAAGAAACAGTCCGAATGAAATTGTGTCGGTGGCTTCGGCATCCACTTTCACCCAGTTGTAGTTCTTTTTTTCGATCCAGACTTTCCCTTTGATCTTCTTCAGCATGTCAGCGTGCGGCTGCGTGGGATGAAAATCAGAACGCGGGGTAGCTTCAATCACCCAGGTGCCAACGCCTTCAATTACTTCTTCTCCCAGCAACCGGAAATCGTAGGCATTCACCACGTCTTTGAGGAACAAACGCCCTTCTTCGCGTTCTTTCTTTTCTTTTTCCAGCCGCTTCTCGCGTTCAGACTCGCTCTCATCGCGATACTTGGCCAGAAACTTATTCAGCTTCTCTTCTTCTTTCTTCTGTTCTTTTTCATCCAGGGGCTTGTCATTGATCTGGACCAGCCGCTGGTATTCCCTGCCGTAATAAAAATTGATATCGAAGGTCTTGATGTCCGTTGATTTCACTTCGCCATGTTTGCCAAGTTGCTTAACCACCTGGCGGTTCTGGCATGTGTAATTACGAACTTTCTCCCAATTGCCATGATCAATTTCTATCGCCCGCCGCATGATTTCCCTGGGATCATCAGTGGTAGGGAACTCGGAGTGACTGCGTTCGATCCTGGGAGGCGGTTGCGTTTCAGGCATGCCCGATGCTGGCTGCGCCGGTACTGCCATTGGTGGTGCCGATTCGGTCGCAGGCGCCTGTTGAGCATGAGTTGCTAAAACCAGCGTGAAAAACAGCGTGGTTGTAGACAACATGGTCAGCAAGTTTCTAATGGAGGTGACTTTCATAGGCCCTGCAAGACAACATACACCGCCCCGGAGAGGAAGTTGCGTTTTTAACCTCTTTATTCTTTATTGTTTCGGCTTCAGTTCCAGCCGTGACTGGACTGCTTCCAGAATCTCGGAACGTGTCAACATGCCCACCAGCTTTTGATCGGCCGTGACAGGCACCTGGTTGAGGTCATTTTTGGCCATCATTTCCAGCACCTGCATTGCCGGAGTTTCGGGCGATACTGCTCGGACCTTGTCTATCGGTTTCATAATGCCCTGTACTGGCGTAATCGGCCATTGGCTGCGATCGAGAGCCCGCACCTCATGGCCGGTGATCAAGCCGGATATCCGATCTTGCGATGTGACAACGAAGCAGCGGCGTCCAGTCCGCAGTAGGTAATGGTCCACGAAATCCTGCACGCTGATGGATCCATCCACAGTTGCGCAATTGCGCGACATAAGATCGCCCGCGCTAAGGTCTTCGAGGGCATGCTTGATCTTGACCTCCAGATAGTTGGCTCCGGCGGATTGCAGCAGGAACCATCCAATAAAAGAGATCCAAAGCCCTCCCAGTCCAGCTCCCCGGAAAAACTGATAAATACCTATCAATATGAAAAGGATCGCAATCATCTGTCCGACGCGGGAAGCGATCCTGGTTGCGCGCTCCAGGTTGTGGGTGGCGCCCCATATCACGCTCCGTAGAACGCGTCCACCGTCCAGCGGGAAGCCTGGAAGCATGTTGAAGATTCCCAGCGAAATGTTGATGTAACCGAGCCAGTACAGGATGGCGAGTCCCGGCGTGGCTTCCGGATCTTGCCCTAGCGAGTAGGCCAGCCCACGCAAGACAAACCCCAGAACAACGCTGGTCAAGGGACCTACAATGGTTACCAGGAACTCCGTCAGGGCGTTCGGCGGTTCCTTTTCGATCACGGAAACTCCGCCGAGAGCGAAGAGCGTAATGCGGTTCACAGGGAGCTTGCGTGCGCGCGCCATCAGGGAGTGAGAAAGCTCATGCGCCAGCAGGCTGGCAAAGAAAAGCAGCGCGGTCAGTCCAGCCGCTCCCCATACCACCGTGTTACTCCATCCGGAGTTAATGGCCCTGAAATGATCGGAGAGTGAGAAGGTAATCAGTGCTGCGATGATGAACCAGCTGTAATGGATTCCAATCTCAATTCCGAAGATTTTTCCCAGAACAATGTGAGACTTCATCTACTTACCTGATGCGTAAATTCCCTGGCAGGAATCTCTGCTTTACCTGTCACTTTCCATATCTAGGTTGTTTCCCCCGGGTAGTCAAGGAGTTTGCACGGTCACGCCTGCCTGTGACAAACTCGCAGAGCAGATGCCCACCGCCAGCACCAATTCCAGCAGCCCCGCAGCGGGGCATCAGAATACAGGCCGGCACGCTTTTCTGGTTTCAGCTGGAATACTGTCTGAGCCGCATCTTCGGCCTGGTCCGCGAAAGCGTATTCGCTCACTATTTTGGCCTATCTGCGGCAGCTGACGCCTTTCGCGCCGCCATGCGTATCCCCAATATCCTGCAGAATCTGCTGGGCGAAACAGCTTTATCAGCTTCATTCATTCCCGTGTACGCCCGGCTAATTGCTGAGAAGGACGAGGAGGAGGCAGGCAGGGTGGCAGGAGCGGTGTTTTCGCTGCTGGCCCTGGTCACCTCCATCCTTGTACTGATCGGGATTTCAGCCGCGCCCTGGCTGATAGACCTGATTGCGCCAGGCTTTCATGACCAGCGCCGGCAGCTCACAATTCAACTCGTGCGAATTTTCTTTCCCGGCATCGGCCTCATGGTGCTTTCCGCGTGGTGCCTGGGAATTCTCAACAGTCACCACAAGTTTTTCCTGTCTTACGTTTCTCCGGTCATCTGGAACATTGCGCAGATCGCGGCGTTGATCATCTTCGGACGGCGTGCTGATCTCCCTCGACTCGCCATGTACACGGCCTGGGCATCCGTCGTGGGGAGCGGATTGCAGTTCCTGGTTCAGCTGCCGGTGGTCCTCAGCCTGGTTCCTGCTTTGAAGTTGCTGTTCAGTACGCTGAGCCAAACGTTCGCACCGTGATCCGGAACTTTTCGCCTATTTTCGTCAGCCGCGGTATCACCCAAATCAGTGCTTATGTTGACCAGTGGCTGGCCAGCTTCCTGGGTCTCGGCGCCGTGGCGGCTTTGTCCAACGCTCAGACCCTTTACCTGCTGCCGGTAAGTCTGTTTGGTCTGGCCATCTCCGCGGCCGAGCTTCCGTCCATGTCGAGCGCTACAGGAAGCACCCAGGAAATTGCCCAGACATTGCGCCGCGAATTGAATCAAGCACAAAGCGTATTGCCTTCCTGGTGGTTCCTTCGGCAGTAGCGTTTCTTGCCCTCGGAGATGTGGTCACCGGAGCAATTTACCAGTCAGGTAAATTTACCCGCGGCGATACCAATTTTGTCTGGGGCATTCTGGCGGGATCGGCTGTGGGCCTGGTGGCCGCGACTGTGGGACGCCTGTATTCGTCAGCGTATTATGCGTTACGAGACACGCGCACTCCGCTACGCTACGCAATCATCCGCGTGATCCTGACCACTGCTCTCGGATATTTCAGCGCTCTGCACCTGCCGCGGCTACTCGGCATCGATCCCGGATGGGAGTGGCCGGCTTTACGGCCTCTTACGGGATTTCAGCGTGGATTGAATTTCTGCTGCTTCGTCGTGGGATGGAAAGCGCATTGGCGACATACCCGCGCCTACGAGTTATTTTGCCCGGCTGTGTTTGCTGCGATCACTTCGGCTGCATTGGCCTGGGCGATCCGTTATGCTTTGCACCCGCATAGACCGCGCGTGGCGGCCCTGGTCATCCTTGTACCGTATGCCGTTTCCTACCTTGTTATCACGGCCCTGATGGGAATTGATCAGGCGGGGCGATCATGCGCAGGTTGCGAAGATAGAATGCTTTGCTGACGAGCAGCATGCAGACTTCTCTGCTGCAAAAATCAAGCACAAGCTCCCTCATGTCTGCTCGCGAACTGAAGAAAACGTTCGCTTCGCTCGGGACAGAAAAAAGCTCCGCTGGGACTGAAAACAATTACCCCATTTACCAAATCACTGAATTACCAATTCCAGACCATAGGTTCCCTCACTTCGTTCGGGATTAAAAAACAACTTGGGAAACAAAAACCTGCTTCCCGTCCGCCAACCACGATTCAGGGGTCGACAAACCAGCGCCGAAGGCGCGAATGAAAGTAGCCCGGCACGCCGCGCAGCAAGTGCCGGGTAACCGGAAATGAAGGAAAGTCCCGCAGGGGACGACTGACCACTCTTCAGATGGTAAACCGCAGCCCATTAATATTTGCTTCTATCCTTGCGCAGGATCAATCGATGCACATGCTCAGGCGGGTGTTTTCATGCCCTTGATTCCATCGATTTAGACCAGAGTCTTGGTTTGTGATCAAGCGCTTTTATTGCACCGCCGTCCCTGGCGGGACTCGTATTTTCTCTCCTTGTTCCCGGCACTTGCTGCGCGGCGTGCCCGGGCTATTTCAGGTCGCGCCTGCGGCGCTCGGAGGCATGGGAGTTGCAAACACGGGACGTCAAGCGGGGGATTATGAAGCCGCGAGGCCGTTGAGGACGGTAGCGTTCCCTTGCTTCTCGGGTAAAAAATATGGGAAATCTTCGCGGCTATGTCGGTCGTTCGCTTCGCTCACGACCTTCGGGATGACGAGGTTTAAAAGATCGTGAAAAGTAGCAGAACTTCTTTGCGAGAGAAACTATTCCAGGCCAGCCATTTTGCGATCCAGTTCCAGTTTTTCCTGCTTACAACCGCAAGAGTGAGTCATGTCATTGTGACGTTCCGCTTCCACAATGCCGCGTTTGATATCGGCTCCGCTGGACAATCGGCGATGGCGCAGAGCTTCCAGAGCGCCTTCCAGCAGATCTTCGGTGAGCGGTTCATCTTCTCGCACCGTGATGATGCCGTGCGGGCCAGAAGTTGGCGATCGCCATCTTCCAGCGGCAACGCCATGCATCTTCCTGCGTCCGGCATTCTCAAGCAATGCGGCCAGAATTCTCTCGGTGCTCAGGCCATGATGAATATTTTCCGTGCCCAGCGCGTGCAATGCGCTTTGCCGAAACTCCCATTTCCTGGGCACATTGGATGATGCCGCCCAACCAGGACCTTTCCGCCGGGCTCACTTGCTGGTCGGGCGCATTCTGCGCCGGCCGCTTTGCCCCCGGCTGGTGGCCGCCGACTTGAACTCTTGTCTCAGCACGCCTGAATCAATTCCCAGCTTCTGGGCGATGTCATTGGAGAGGCTATCGCGCACAATCCGGCTGGGAACATGCTGTATGTGTATGGCAGCAAAAAGCTCACGGCCTTCTGCTTGCCTTCCGGGGTGCGCACCGCAAAGGTCTTCACTGGCGCGCTCCACCAGATAGTCAAAGAAGCTCAATGATCCAGCAAGCGCTTTTTCATAGCCCCTGTCGCCATTCTTGCGAATGAACAGATCAGGGTCATAGCCGGAATCAAGCTGCAGCACTTTGATCTTGAAATCTTCTTCCAGCAGCATGGCCAGTGAGCGGTCAGTGGCGGCAGCGCCGGCTGTATCGGGAATCAAGAAGCTTCACCACAATCTGCTCA
>CAWGRA010000044.1:0-84018 GCA_963824835.1 Terriglobia bacterium
ATGACAACATGGGCCGCCTGGTCGGCAGCACCACGCAGTACGCTTTCCTGCCTCGACAGACCTGCTCAAACGCTTGCGCCTACGACGCGGCTTCCAATCGACCTGGCTTACTGCTCCGATGGAAGCACCCCAACGTATGTTTATAACACGCTAACGTCTGGCGACCTACCGATTCGCAAACTGGGCAGTTCGGATTCAGCTACGATGCGCTCAGCCGCCGCACGGGATTGACGCGTCCGAATGGCGTCAACACGTCGTACAACTTCGATTCCTCTCGCGTCTGGCAAGCGTGCTGCACAAAGCAGGAACAACCACTCTGGACGGCGCTGGCTACGCGTATGACAATGCCGGAAATCGCACCAGCAAAACCAATTACCTGAACAACATCACAGAGCAGTACACGTACGATCCGCTTTACCAGCTCACGCAAGTGACGCAAGGCCTTACGACCACAGAGAGCTATTCTTATGATCCGG
The DNA here is from genome assembly GCA_963824835.1 of Terriglobia bacterium. GTDB lineage: Bacteria > Acidobacteriota > Terriglobia > Terriglobales > Acidobacteriaceae > Angelobacter. The sequence continues at coordinate 477 of CAWGRA010000044.1, forward strand.
TTGGGAATAGGCTTTCGTCACTCGGCATGTCACCGTACGCGTACAACTCGTCGAACGAGCTGACTTCAACACGCCGTCAGCGACGTTCACCTATGACAATAACGGAAATACCACCAGCAAGGCTGACACAAACGGGACAACTAGCTATACATGGGACTTTGAGAACCGTCTGACCAGCGGTCACTCTGCCAGGAGCGTCCGGGACCTCGTCGTTCAAATATGATCCGTTTGGACGGCGCATTCAGAAGAGTTCGTCCGTCGGAACGACGAATTATCTTCATGAAGGCAGCAACACGTTTGCAGATGTTGACGGAGCAGGTAACTTGGTTGGGCGTTACACGCAGGGCGCGGGGATCGATGAACCGCTCGCTCAACTGCGCAGCGGAACAGTCGGTTATTACGATCAAGACGGCCTTGGATCAGTGACGACATTAAGTAGCGCAACCGGCACGATCGGAAATTCCTACACATATGACTCTTTCGGAAATCTTGTCGCGTCGAGTGGTTCTTCTGCAAGCCCGTTCCAGTACACGGGCCGGGATTCTGATTCGGAAACGGGATTGAGATATTACCGGACTAGATTTTACGATCCAATCACAGGTCGCTTCATCTCTGAAGACCTAATCAGGTTTTTGGGCGGGCTCAACTTTTACGACTATGCCCGCGACAATCCTATTCGTTTTACAGACCCACTAGGTTTCAGCGCGCAGGATGTACAGACGATACTGGCACGTTTCAAGATATGCGTTGACCAATTGAATGCTTCGATGGAGCGGCGCCCAGGCAGCGGATACTGGAATGGGGTGAGGAACAATCTGGATAGTACCGTGACGTTGGGTCGCACGTACTCAGGTTGTACACGGCAAGCAGACCTAACAGCGAGCTGTATTAACCTTCCGCCAAAGGCCTATGATGACCACTGGAACTGTACGGTAATCAGTACCCATTTTGGATTCCACCACATCACAAAGTGCACCTCAAGCAATCCAGGGGATCCTGCCGTCTATTTGGATCCTTGGACGAATACAAGTTCCACGGGGCCGTAGGTAGAAGAGATGTAAAGGTTGGTCAGCAAGACCAAAGCGGTTATAGAAGGAGACAGCGTGAAACGAATCTTCTGGACAGTCGGCATGGCAATCATCGGTTTTGGTTTCGGATGGAATGCGCAAGGCATCAGGTTCGAGATAGGAATGGTTGTCGTTTCTCGGTGTGGGCCGCCTGTATCGGGTTTGGTCTTGGTAGCATCTTTAGCAATTCCCAGTCGGGAAAGAAGAGCGTCATTTATTGAATTTTACTCTCGCGTTAGTGGGCGCGTTTTTGGGGCAATCGCTGTCAGTTCCGAACTCGTTCTGCCCAAGAGGTTGTCGCCACTGCGAGTGGCGCCTGTGCGGGCCTGATCCTCGGCCTCATCATTGGATTTGCCCAGCTTCGTCGCTCGTCCGTTAAGCACCAGGCCTCGGGCCGGGGGCTCAACTATGACGTGCCCTATTTTCCGCACGGTTGAAATTACAACTTATCCAGTAGTGCTTGAGCCCCTTTTGCCGACGATGATAATTAGCTGTGCGCGTGCACAGATGAGTCGATGGAGTGTCGGGTACATGATGCTGCGTGGAACTGCCAATCTATCTGAAACGCCATCAGCAGAATGCGAGGTCGGTGCAGGGAAGAGAGCTGTGGTTAAGCCGTAAAACTTTCGCTGTTTCTAGGTGCCTGAACGACAAGCACTTAAGCTGTCAGAATCCATCTCGATTGCGAATTTCGTAGCTATTGGTGATTGATTCGACGGCACTTAGCTATTCGTTTACCTACTCATAACCCAAAGGTCGGTGGTTAAAATCCACCCCCCCGCAACCAAAAACATATTGATTTTAAACGGCTTGGGAGTTGGTGCTCCGAGCCGTTCCATCTCGACAAGCAGTTAAGCCGCCAGAATTATCAAAACTAGCTTCGAGTTTCTGTCTGCCGTTCAATCTCCGCACCGGCGTTACGCGCTGCATCCCACTCCGGTCCTATTCCGGTTTGTCGCCATACACGTGCAGAGTGAACGATCCTGTCAGTGCACGACCTGCCGCTCTTGGATCACCTTCAGTGGAACGCGGAGAGTATCCAGGCCAAAGGGGACAGGCCAAAGGGGACAGACGGGGGACGTTCCTGAGCTTTCCGGGGAAAAGCTTTTCCCTGATGGCGGTTGATCCGCGGTAAATTGCCTGCAGTTCAGATCAGCGTTGATCACGGTGAGATTGTTATTTCTTATCGATCCGCACCAGTTGAAACATAAGCGTTCCCCAGTTCATGCGTGCGCGCATCTGTACCGGAACGTGGGCGGCGTCGTCGGTGTACCAGATCCACAACTTGCCTTTATCGCGAACCAGTCCTTTGGCCGCCTCGGGCTGTATGCGCACCGTGTTGAACGTTCCCGCCGGCGTCTTGATCTGCTCGCGCGCTTCCACATGCACATTCACATCCACGGATTCTCCACCATCGTTCAGCGGGAAGCTGAAAGTCCTGCCCGGCTCCAGCGGCAAAGATGCCACATAGTAGATGGCCGAAAGCATGTCCGTAACGCAGCCCGGGAATTTCATGCTGTTCGTGCTTGGTTTCGTTCTTCTTCAGGTTTTTCTGGTCGAATACCGCTTTGCGATGGGCATAATCAAAGGTGATGTTGGTATCCACCCGGCGAAAGCCCTCTTCCACGTGACGTGACGTGTTGCGCGAACAAAAATTGGTGGGATCAAAAAACGATTCCAGCCTGTCCTGCACGTGATACAGCAGCGCGACCGTGCCGGCGGCATCGGCGGAAGCCACAATGCGATTTTCCTGGCCGGCCTTTTCCATGCGCAGGGTGGCCGTGCCGGCGTTGAAGATCCGCCACTGTCCGCCATAAACGTAAGTCTGCCCCAGAGGAAAGACAAACTCGGCCGGGGCTTGATCACCATGGGAGCCGATATGTGAAGGACCGCTTGCGTCCGGCGAGGCCGCTTTGGGAACCGGGTTGGAAGCCACTCCTTTTCGCTGGCGCGCCCCGGCTTTCTGTCCAGAAGCCACGCCGGATGATACTCCGGCAAAGCTCATTGCCGTGGCCACAATCAGGATGGCGAGAAAATTCAGTGCTCCGTTACGAAGTCGGCTCAATGTGCTCCTAAAAGCATTTTCAGAATCAGCGCTCCTAACATTAAACCAGAACCCAGCGCCGCGTTGTACTCGCGATGCTTGAGATAAAGTTCGCGAGAGAAACTTCCCAGCCCTCCGTCGGAATCACCGCCAGCCGCATTTGCCCCCGATATGCTGTTAGTCGGGCAGCAGACGCGGCACATTCGCCGCATATTGCTCATAACCGGAAAAATTCCGCGCAGGTACACTTCTTCCGCTTTGATCACCGGGATATAGATCACCAGGAACATGAGGCGCCCCCAGCGCGATCCACCAGTTGCGTGCGGCGATCACAAAACCTACCGCCATCAGCACAGACCCAAGATAAAGCGGGTTGCGCGTGTAAGCGTAAGGGCCGGTGGTGGCCAGCTCCGCATTCTTGCGTATGTGTCCGGATGAATCGCGCGAACGGCCAGGCCAATCAGCGAGCACATCGCCCCAGCGTAATGGATCCCCAAGTGGGAACGGCAAACCAGAAATACGCAACGGCAAACGCAAATCCCAGGGGCACGCGCATGCGCGTGGCAATCTTCGACCAAGACCAGCTAGCCACTAGGCATGACCTCCTGAAGTTGTAGTGAGCAAGTGCCGGGCCGCCCCAATAACTTCCTCCGCCGTGATCTTCAGCAAGCCCTGCTCGGGTTCGCGATGATGAGAAAACGTAGTCTCGCTTTCCGGACTGCGAAGTGCAATCGCCTGCGTTCCATACGGACCAGTTCGGGCCGGATCGGTCGGTCCGAAGATGGCGACCACCGGAATTCCCAGCGCAGCCGCCAGATGCAGCGGCCCCGTATCTCCGCCGATAAAAATGCGCGCCCGCCGCGTCAGCGCAATCAACTGCCCGATGGTGCACTTGATGGAAAAGGCCGTTCCGCCGCTGGCATCAACCACGCGCTGGGCCAAAGCTTCTTCGCCCGGAGCGGTGTTAACCAGGGTTCTCAAATTATGTGCGGACAGCGCCCGCGCTACTTCTCCAAAGCGTTCTGGCGGCCACTGCTTCGCGCCCCAGCCTGCCCCCGGAGTCACCAGCGCAAAGCTGGCGATACCTAGGCTTTTGATCTGCTCATCCACCCATTGCTGGCCGCCGGATCGCAGGGAAGTTGTGGCGCCACCAGCGGCAACTCGCCTCCAGGAAGCTAATCCCGATAAGGCTTGTCTGGCCAGTTGATGGTTCTGCTCAATCACGTGCTCGCCCTGGCGCGGCAAACGTATGCTTGTAAAACAGGCGCGCAATGGCTTCGCGAGGATCAACATAACCGGCCATCTCCGGCGCGGAACTCATCCATCCCGCAATAGCTGATTTTGCGTTGCCCTGAAAGTCCAGGGCTATATCGTAATGCGTTTCTCGCAGGCGCCTGATATCGCCGCGGATCTCCGCCATGGTCTTCGCCGTGGAAGAGCCGCTTGCGCCAGCGCTTGGTATTCACGGTGTGGATGAAATTCACGACCGGCTTGGGCGGATGAAAGCCCTGCCGGATCAGATTTGTGTCCGCGCGCAGTCAGCAGTTCTGACCAGTTTTCTTCCACCAGCCAGCCAATGGTCGCCTCAGGAAGAGCGGCGCGAATGGATGTGACTGCCGGCAGGGCATGCAGGATATCTCCCATGGCGCCCAGCCGCACGATCAGGATTTTTGCCATTCGCCTCTCTTCAACATCTCAGTGGTGGAATGGTCTTTGGGATCGCCCACGATCGCAACCTGTCCGCCACAGGCAATCACCACGTCCCGTTCAGGTACGTTTTCCGCCGTGTAGTCAGTGCCTTTGGCGTGAATGTCCGGACGGATCAGGCGAATCAAGTCGCGCACATCGGGCGCGTCAAACACAACCACAGCGTCCACGTCAGTAAGCGCGGCCAGAACTTCGGCGCGCTCGTGGTCAGGAACGCGGGGCCTGCCATTGCCTTTCAGGGTGCGTACGCTCGCGTCAGAATTAACGGCCACAAGAAGCTTGCCGCCCAGTTCCTTGGCCGCGTGCAGATAGCGCACATGGCCAACATGCAGAAGATCAAAGCAGCCGTTGGTAAGCACAACCTTGTTGCCCTGGGCGCGCCACTGCTGCACCAGTGCAGGCAGCTCGCTTAAGGCAACGACCTTTGCCGGGGCAGCCAGAGTTATGCCTCCGTCACGGCGCGCAACAGCTCAGCCCGTGAGACCGTGGCTGTGCCGCGCTTCATGACCACGATTCCACCGGCAAAATTGGCCAATCGCGCGGCCGATTCCGCATCTGCACCGGCAGCAAGCGCGGCCGTATATGTTGCAATCACCGTGTCACCCGCGCCGGTGACGTCAGCCGTTTCATCCGAGCCATGAATGGGGATTGCCACCGGCTTGCCCGCGCGTGTAAACAGCACCATGCCATCTTTACCGCGCGTAATCACCAGTGATTGCAGCTTCATCTTCTGCATCACGGCCTTGCCGGCGGCCAGCAGACGGGCATTGTCATCTCCGATCCGCGTATGCAGCGCTTCTTCCAACTCAAATTCATTGGGAGTCGCCGCGGTGATTCCTGTGTAAGCAAGTGCTCTATAGCGTGAATCCAGGGTGACTGGGATCCCATTCACGGTAGAGCGCGCGCGAATCAAGTCGAACAGTTGAGGCGTGGCCGCGCCATAACCGTAATCTGAGATCAGCAGTGCGTCAGAGGCGCGCACGTACCCTCGCGTCTGATAGACCATGTCGCGCTCTGCGCTGCGGTCCAGCGGCGTATCCGGTTCGCGATCCACGCGTATCACCTGTTGCCGCGAAGAATGCGTCATGCCGGCCAGAACACGGGTCTTGGTGACCGTAGTGCGGCCTTTAACGCGCCGGATGCCACTCACCGAGATATGCTTTTTGCGGAAGGCATGCAGCAGCATGCGTCCCGGCTCATCATCTCCAATCACGCCCACGGGAAGCACGGTAACTCCAAGGTCCGCCAGGTTATAAACGGCGTTGCCCGCGCCCCCGGGAACCACCGTGCGGTCACGATGGCGCAGGATCAGCACAGGCGCTTCCCGTGACACGCGGGAGATTTCACCATAGATAAATTCGTCGGCGATCAGGTCCCCCAGCACCGTGATGGTCAGTTTGGGAAAGCTCTCAATGATCTTTACCAGGCGATCTGCGGGCGTGGATTGCTTTTGCATGTCAGAAGCAGAATTCTCTCATGGCCGGCCTAAAATCGGCAGTCACAACGTTGTTCTAAGGTGCTAATCAACCATAGCATTGCCTTGTCCGGATTTTCTAAGCTCGTCTTTAGCCGCGCAACTTGCAGAGCCCCGAGCTGATCAGCCAGAGCGCAGGCGCGAAGATTCGCTTCGTCCTTTTCCGTTGTAATGAAGTACTCAGCCTGGCTCTGCTTTTTCTTGCCCAACAGGAGCTGAATGTCTGAAGGCGAGTAACGGTGGTGATCAGCAAATGCGTGCGTCTCCACCAGTTCAACCGGCAGGCTTCTGAGCTGGGCAAAGAACTGGTCAGGCCTGGCGATTCCGCAAAAAGCCAGCGCGCGGCCACTTGTGGCCGGCAGGTCAAGCCTTCTACTCACGTTCCAGATTTGTTTTTTTGCAAAGCGGTCTGGGATATTCACTCCGGGATCCACCACCAGAACGTCCGCGCGATCAAGTGATGCCTGTGGCTCACGCAGACGTCCCACCGGCAGCAATGTGTCTTGCAGGTCAGCTTCCGGCAGCATCACAATGTCACAATCGCGATGGAGTCGCCGGTGCTGGAACCCGTCATCCAGCAGGTGGAGTTGTGAAGAGAATTTCTTTTCCGCCAGAAGGCCGGCCTGATATCGGTCTGCTCCAACCACCACCGGCACTTGCAGCTTCCGCGCCATCAGCAACGGCTCATCGCCAAAATCGAGTGCTGTGCCTTCTGGATCAACCGCGAGCACTCTTTTGGAAGCACGCCCGTAGCCTCGGGAAAGAATGTCAAACGTGATGCCACGTTCTTTCAGCAACTCACCCAGCGCGATCACGAACGGCGTCTTGCCGCTTCCTCCCACGGAGATATTTCCCACACTCACAACCGGCTTCGCCAGCTTATGGATTTTGAGCCACCCGCGGTCATAAAGCGAGTTGCGGAGAGCTACCGCGCCGCCGAAGATGCCGGAGAGAGGATTCATGCCTTGCCGGCCTTCCCGGCGATATTCTCATTCATCAGCTCTTGCAGCGCGATGATGGTCCTTGTGGTTGCGCCCGTGTTTTCCAGGAACAATTCCCTGGCCTTCCGCCCCAACCGTTCGCGCTCTTCCGGCTTCTCGAGTAGCTGAATCAACTGCGCGCCCAGGTTTTCCGCGGACACTGTCCTCAAGCCGCCGCCCTCGGCAAAGATGCGGACGATCTCACGAAAATTAAAAGTATGCGGCCCGGTCAGGATGGCCACACCATGCTGGGCAGGCTCCAGAATATTGTGACCTCCAAGCGGTACCAGGCTTCCACCCACAAATGCCACATCCGCGAGTTCGTAAACAGACGCCAACTCGCCAACGGTGTCGAGCAGAAACACGCGCTCCGCTCAGATCCTGCGCCGCCGAAGACCATGTGCTTCGCCGCGCCATTTTCAATCCGGAACTCTCAACCAGGGCCGCGACTTTATCAAAGCGTTCAGGATGTCTAACCGCCAGCACCATCACCGTGGAAGGAAAGCGCTGCAGAACTTCCTGAAAGGCTGCCAAGCACCAACTCTTCTTCGCCTGCTGTGGTGCTGCCGCACACGATTACCGGCGTTTGCCGGCTCAGGCTCTTGCGCAATTCCTGAGCCAGGCCCGAACCAGCGCTCGGCCGGATATCGAATTTCAAGTTGCCGCTGATATGCACTTTGTCCGCGTGGGCTCCGATCGCTGTTAGCCGCTGCGCATCGTGGGCGGCCTGCGTGAGGAACAGATCAACATTGCTCAGCACACGCGAAAAAAACGTCTTGAAACGGTGATACCTGGGAAATGACCGGTCAGAGATGCGGGCATTCACAATCGCAATTTTGGTCCCGCTACGGTGGGCAAGGTGCAGCAGGTTCGGCCAGAATTCTGTCTCAGCCAGCACCAGCAGGTCCGGCCGCAAGAAACGTAGATAAGGGCGCAGAGCAAAGCCGAAATCCAGCGGCAGATAAAACACGCTGTCTTCTCCAAAGCGCTGGCGGGCAAGTTGCTGGCCGGTAAAGGTGGTGGTGGAAACAAAGGTTTGATGTCGCGGAAATGCCTTTTTCAATTCCGCCGCCAATTGGCTGATGGCCAGCACCTCTCCCACGGAAACCGCGTGTATCCAGACGCATCCCATATCGCGGCTGCGTTTCAGGCGCAACGGCACCCGCCCCATACGCTCACTGAAGCCGGCGCGGTATTTCTGCAAACGCAAAAGCTGGATGGCCCACCACGGCAGGGAAAGAATAGCGATGCCGGCCAGCAGCAAGCTGTAAAAGATGTACATGGAAGACTACACATTCTATTCGTTCAACCTGTTCGTTCAACCCCGCAGTTGTGAAAAAACGCCGCTCATTCCATAATCAAATCCGTGAAAACCTTCAGGATCGCAGCATTGTTTCTTTTCTTCACTGCCGCCGGACTATGCGGAGAAAAGGGTTTCAATCCGCCGCCTGCCGGCCCGGCAGCCAGTTATCCCGCGCATGAGGCACATGATGATGAGAAGACGGTCATCGCCATTGACCCTTTCACCACCCCGGAGAAGGCTGCTGCCTTCAAGGTCCACTACCGTGACTACGGCTTCCTGCCGGTTCGCATCATCATCTCCAATGATGGTGATAAGCCCTTGATGCTGGACAGTATCAAGATTGAATTGGTTACGGGAAATAAGGAGAAGGTCCGGACTGCGACCCGTGATGATATTTTCCGCCGCCTTGCCCGGCCGGAGAAGATCACCGCCAAGTCTAAAATCCAATTGCCAATCCCGCTCCCGCGCGACAGGAACGCCATCAGCAAAGACGCTCGCGACGAAATTGACGCTGCCGATTTAGGAACATACCCGGTCATGCCACATTCAAGCCGGAATGGCTTTGTGTTCTTTGATGTTGCTGGTATCAGTGATCCCCAGTCCGGCGCTCACGTTCAGATTTCCGGCATCAAAAGCGGATCGCAGGAGCTTTTTTATTTCGATATTCCCTTGCAGGCCTATGTGAACCAGCCGTCTAAATAGGCTGCGAATTGACCTATAATTTGCGTTGATGACTACCAGCGCGCAGATTCCAGCCGGCGTCCGTGAGAAATATGAACCTGTGATCGGGCTGGAAGTCCACGTTCAACTGCTCACGAAGACCAAGATTTTCTGCGGCTGCTCCACCCAGTTTGGCGCCCCGCCCAATACCAACGTCTGCCCGGTATGTCTGGGCATGCCAGGATCTTTGCCGGTATTGAACCGGCGCGCCGTGGAGTTCGCTGTGCTGGCGGCAATGGCCTTAAACCTACACATTCGCGAGACTTCGATTTTTGCCCGCAAAAATTATTTTTATCCCGACCTGCCCAAGGGCTACCAGATCTCGCAATACGATCGCCCGCTGGCCGAAGACGGCTACATTGATATTGCCGCCGACAGCCAGAACAAGCGCATCGGCATTACGCGGCTGCATATGGAAGAGGATGCCGGCAAAAGCATGCATGATGGCTTTGCCGATTCCAGCACCAGCACGTATATCGATCTGAACCGCACCGGCACGCCGCTGATTGAGATTGTCAGCGAGCCGGACATGCGCTCCGCGGATGAGGCTTTTGAATATCTCACGCGGCTCAAAGAGATCATCCTCTATACCGGCGTGAGCGATTGCAACATGGAAGAAGGCTCATTGCGTTGTGACGCCAACGTGAGCATTCGTCCCCGTGGCCAGGAGAAGTTCGGAACCAAAGCCGAGATCAAGAATGTGAATTCCTTCCGCTTCGTTCGTCAGGCAATCGAGTATGAGATCAATCGGCAGATTGAATTGATTGAGAGCGGTGGAAAAGTTACCCAGGAGACGCGGCTTTTTGATGCCGGTCAGGGCCGCACGTACAGCATGCGCTCCAAGGAAGAAGCGCACGACTACCGCTACTTTCCTGAGCCGGACCTGCTTCCATTGATGGTTGATGCGCAGCTACAGCAGGAGATCCGCGGCAAGCTGCCTGAGCTTCCTGAGATGCGCCGCAAGCGCATGGTGGCCGACTACGGCATTACCGACTATGACGCCCAGGTGCTGGCCAGCAGTCGCACCATGGCCGATCAGTTTGAAGAGGCAGCCAAAGCGGCAAAGAATCCCAAACGCGTTGCCAATCTGGTGCAGGGCGAGTTGATGGGCCGGTTAAAAACGCGGGGCCTGGAAATTGAGCAATCGCCCATTTCCATGAAAGGCGTGGCCATGTCCGCTGACTTCGCGGAAGACGGCACCATCTCCAGCAAGATTCTCAAAGACCTCTATGACAAGGCTTTTGAGAACAATGAAGATTTCGCTGCCGTTTACGAGCGCGAAAAGCCGCAGCAGATCACCGATTCTTCTGCCATTGAAAAGATGGTGGATGAAATCATTGCCGCGAATCCCAAGCAGGTGGAGCAATATCGTGCCGGAAAGACAACCATGCTGGGATTCTTTGTCGGACAGGTCATGAAAGCTTCCAAAGGACAAGCCAAGCCGGAGCTGGTGAATGAACTGGTGAAGAAAAAGCTGGGCTTTTTCTGAAATCCCGAGCGGAGCGAGGGATCCCTACGATCTTAAAAGATGCAGGAAAACAATTCCTAGCCGCGAATCAAAGCACAAAAACACGAATTAATTATTTTTTTTTTCCTTCAAGCTCATTCGCGACTTCGCTTGATTCCGACATCCTCAAAGACTATAGGGTTCCCTCGCTTTGCTCGGGATAAGAAAACAGAGCTATAGGGTTCCCTCGCTCCGCTCGGGATAAAAACAAAAAGCTTACTTGGTAATATGCCCGTGTGAGTTCTTCGGTCCCGTCGCCGCTTTGGTCAAACTGTCATAGAGGACTTCGGTAAACACGTCAGTCTTGATAAAGCTCTGGCCCCAGGAGTCCCACTTGGCCAGGACTTTTTCCTGTTTGAGTTGATCCAGCGTTTTGCCTTGCTTGATTCCGGCCTGCACGGCAGCGGTTGTTTCTTTCAGGACCTGAATGAACTTGCGCAGATCGTCTTTGGTCGCCAGCGGCCCGTGGCCCGGGATAATTTTCACGTCGTCAGGAATCTCAGCCAGAACTTTTTCATCCCCTGCGATCATACCCTGCACGCTGCCGCCGCTATCCAGGTCAATAAACGGGAACATGCCGCCATTGAAAAAGTCATCGCCCATGTGGACCACTTTGGATTGCGGGAAGAAGATCACGCTGTCACCATCAGTGTGTCCGTTGGGGAAGTGAATGGCCTTGATGTCTTCTCCGTTCAGATGCACCGTGACATTCTCTTCAAAGGTGATGACGGGCAATGCTACTTTGGGCGCAGGCGGCGTGGTGCCGAACTTCGTCGTGCCGCCGGTGGATAGCCGTTTGCGCACGTTTTCCTGCGCGATGATGGGGGCCTTTTCACCAAAGTGAGGATTACCGCCCGTGTGGTCGCCATGCCAGTGTGTGTTGATGATGAATTTCACCGGTTTATCGGAAATGCCCTTCAGTGCGGCCTCAATCTTGTCAGCCAGGGGCAGGAATTCATCGTCAATCACCACGATACCGTCATCGCCGACTGATGCGCCGATGTTTCCACCCGAACCTTCCAGCATGTACACCGACCCTGAAACCTTCTGGACTTTGATTTCAACTTTGCTGAAATCCTGTTGCTGGGCAACAAGAGACCTGCCCGACACACTAAAAGCAATCAGACCAATGAGAATGGCCTTGCGCATGAGTTCCTCACTTTTGCCGCATTTGGGCTATTTGGCTTAAATTGTTTTTGAGACGGACAATCTTAAAGGTTCAACGGCGTGAGTTCAATTGTTCTCCGGTTAATTTTGATTCGCGAAAAACCACGATGGTTCACGAAACCGTTCTTGTCCGGATAGAATATTCAGTTCGCATCATGGATGAATTTCAGACCTTGATCGGTTTAAAACCCCAGGAGTTTACAAATGCCTTCTGTACAGCACATCTCGGCCAAATCGGGTGACGTCCTGTTGCTTGTCGGCACCATGAAGGGCGCATTTATCCTTCGTTCAGACAAGGCGCGCAAAAAGTGGACCGTAGGCGGTCCGTATTCGGCAGGGTCGCCGGTGTATGCCATGGCCTTTGACAATCGTGAGGGACGCAATCGTCTGTGGTGGGCGCAGCAGAGCTTCCGCTGGGGCACCATCCTTCGCTCTTCTGACGATTTCGGCCGCACATCCACTGAGCCTGAGGCCTACTCCGTAAAGTTTCCTGAAGATTCAGGACTGGCGCTGAAGAATATATGGCAGATTTGCATGGGGCCCGAAGATCAACCGGACACCATGTACTGCGGCGTGGAACCGGCCGCGCTTTTTGAAACCCGTGATGGAGGCAAGAGCTGGAGCGCCGTGGAAGGCATGCTGAAACATCCGCATCGGCCCAAGTGGATGCCCGGCGGCGGCGGTCTGTGTCTGCACACCATCGTGCCCCATCCCACGAAGCGCAACAGCATGATCATCGCCATCTCCACGGCCGGCTGCTATCGCACGGATGATGGCGGCATCACCTGGAATGCCCGGAATAAAGGTGTTCGCGCACAGTTCCTGCCTGACCAGCATCCTGAGTTTGGTCAATGTGTGCACAAAATCAGTCGCGATGCTGTCAACCCCGAGCGCCTGTACCTGCAAAATCATTGGGGACTTTACCGCAGTGATGATGGTGGCGATAGCTGGCAGGACATCGCCAATGGCGTGCCCTCTGATTTTGGCTTTGCCATTGTGGCGCACCCGCACCAGAAGGACACGGCGTACATTATTCCCATTGAGTCTGACGAATACCGCTGCACACCCGAAGGTAAGCTGCGTGTTTATAAGACAGACGAATGCGGGGAAAAAGTGGGAAGCTCTCACCCGTGGCCTGCCGCAGAAGAATGCGCTGGAAACCATTCTCCGCGACGACATGACCACTGACACCTTGCGTCCGGCGGGAATCTATTTTGGTACGCGCAGTGGCAAAGTCTATGGCTCAAATAATGATGGAAAGTCCTGGAACCTGATCCTGGAAGGCTTGCCGGCCGTGACCTGCGTGAAGGCCGCCGTAGTCGGCGAAGGCAGCGCTTTGGGCGCCCGCAAAGCAACTGCCGGAAAAAAGCGCAGCGTGGGATCCAGGAAGAAAGCGTCCGCCAGGAATAAGCGCAGCACGGGCAAGCATCGCGTAGCGGCACGGTAGAAGGTCAGAAAAAATATGGCAGTCACCGTCCGCATCCCGTCCTATCTTGCCGAATTTGCCAAAGGCCAGACCGCACTCACGCTGGAGACCACCAGCCGGAACGTCCGCGACCTGCTGGCCGATTTATGGCGACAGTATCCGGCGCTGCGTGACCGTGTGGTGGATGAACAAAGCGAAGTACGCCAGCACATCAACATCTTTGTTGGCGAAGATGCCATTCGCCACGCCAGCGGGCTGGATACTCCCGTATCCCAGAATGACGAGATCATGATTGTGCCGGCGGTCAGCGGCGGCTAGCTGTTCTCCAGGCGATTATTTCAAGTCCTGGGACGCGCCTTCGAAGACCTTGGTAACCGTGCTGCGACCAATGCCATAGATGATGAAGCTCTTCTGATCAAAGCTGTATTCGCGGAACAGGAGTTCCCCCAGCCCGTCGCCATCCAGGTCAACAGCATCAATCAACTCCAGGCGCGGCGCCACGTCGAGCCGCGAGGAATCGGTAACGCTCACAGCCAGCCGCTGCGGAACACCCTCAAAATCCACGCGAGCGATCAGCGTGATGTAACGCGATACAAACTTCCCCGGCTGGGTCTTCCCGCCCTGAGCCAGGTAGCTGCCCGGGTACCTCTGCCGTGAGCACCATGACGGCGTCATTGCTCAGGTCAAGGTCGAATGAGCGTATGACCACATTCCGCAGCGATCCATCATTTAATTTGGAATTTTCCTGCGGAAGCTGGGCCAGCGCCAGCTTGCGCAGCTTGGCTTCCATAACTTCCTGCTCGCCTGGCTTCCACACAAAGACGAAAGAGCGGGTCTCAGTGGGCTGATTGTCTGAAACTGCCACCAGGGTCTGAGTTCCCGCGGAAGGCGGCTTGGGTAAGCTGGCGGGCACTGCGCCCTGAGGGACGGTTGCTGGCCTGGCGCCAGGCGCAGGCGTAGCGGCTGGGGCTGGGCTTGGGGTTGATGCAGCGGCTGGGCTACGCCGACGCAGCACCGGCCGGTCTGAATCCTCTGGCGCCGGTTCTTGGGCGGGCGCTGGCGTGTTCTGGGACGCATCCTGGCTTACCGAGGGTACCGCTGAAGGCGCCGATGAGGGTGTTGATGACGGTGTTGATGATGGCGAGGGCGAATCTTCCGCTGGCCTTTCATCCGGACGGTGCAGGCGTGGCCGGTCGTCACTGGAATTACCCGCCGCCGGCGTGGCCGAGCTGTCAGGTGTAGGTGATGAGCTGGGAGATGATGACGGGGTGGAACTCTCGCCGGGACGTTTCAAATGCGGGCGTCCATCATTTGGGTTCGGCGGCGCAGGGGCGGGCTCTGTTTTCTTTGCCACGGTGCTAACCGGCTGCCAATTGCCCAGCGCGGTCCAGATGCTGCCCTTGGACGAGTTCGTGATAGTCACATAACCCACCGGGACGCCGCTCTTCTGGGCCTCATAAACAATGCCGTTATCCAGGGCCATGGGCTGTGGCGCGGATTTGTAAATACTGGCGTCTTCAAAGCGTCCGTCGGTGAGGATGGTGATGGGCGTGAGCTGGGCCTTTACGTTGCCCGCGCGGTCCGTGGTCAGCTCAAGCAGAGCTGTGGCCCGCAGTTTGTGCGGCTTACGCTTCTGCGTTTGCGCCATCGCTATTCCCGCTATTGCGATCAGAAAAAGTGCAAGGCTGGCTTCAATGCGGCGTTTGCGATATAAATTCCGGTATAAATTCATTGTTCTTTTAAACACAAAAACCCTATGGAAGTTAATGATAAAGCCCCGGAGTTCTCGCTGGCGAATGAAGACGGCGTAACCGTCAGCTCCAAAGACCTTAAAGGGAAGAACGTGGTGCTCTTCTTTTATCCCAAGGCCAATACGCCCGGTTGAACGCTGGAAGCGTGCGGGTTCCGCGACGCATTCAAGCAGATCATCAAAGCCGGCGCCACGGTGTATGGCGTTTCACCGGATAAACCTTCAGCGCAGAAAAAATTCAAGGAGAAGTACGAGCTGCCTTACTCGCTGCTGGCCGATGTGGATAAGGACGTGGCCAAAAAATTTGACGTGCTCAAGGAAAAGAGCATGTACGGCAAGAAGTACATGGGGATCGAACGGACTACGTTCGTCATTCATCCCGATGGCAAAATCGCGGCAATCCTGACCGGAATCAAGCCGGAAGAGCATGCCAAAGCGGTGTTGGCTGAGTTGAAGTCCGCTTGACTTTGAGTCTCGCCTGAAATCTGACTGCCGTGAAATAAGAAGCCGGACTGCAAAACGTCAGTCCGGCTCTTGTTCTGATCCGCGTTTATCCGCGTTAATCAGCGGTAAGCTTTTGATCTTCTGCTGAGCCCCGTAAGCAATCTACTTCGACCCGGTCAGCGTAAAGCTAAAAACGCTCTCTGCCGGAATCACTGCCTCGCGTTTGCCGGTCGCGGCGGCAACTCCCGTACCCGCCCCGGCTCCAGCGGCTGCACCGATGACTGCGCCTTTGCCGCCACCGGCAAGGCCTCCAATCAACGCACCTGCGCCCGCGCCTCCGCCGATTTTGGCGGTGTTGCTGGCCGCGTGACCTTTGCCTTTGCGGCTGACGCGTGTGCTGTACACAGGATCTCCGTCAATCGACGCCAGGCGTACCGAGATCTCACCCGGAGCATGCAGACGTCCGCTGGGTTTTACGTAAGAGACCTTTCCTTTCACCCTGTCCCCGGCTTTTGCCATCACTTTGCCGCGCACCACAATGTCCCGTGTCAGCGTTCCCACCCAGACCTCGCCTTTATGGGCGCTGCCGGAGCTGAGCGTGTTGCCCACCCGGACCGTTACATGCGTTCCATCAGGAAATTTCTCCGCCCCGGCCAGCGACACAAAACATGCCAATAAGAGTCCCAGAAAAGAAATGTTGCGGATCTTCATAATCAGGCTTAACTCCTTTGCGAGTGCAATCTAAAATACAAAATCCGTTCGCGTACAAATATGCGAGAGTTGCCGAAATTTTATCTTGGGTTGAGTTCTTAAGTGAGTGCGCTTTTTACACGGAGGTGATTGTGCGCAGGTGTACTTCTGTTCTAGGGCTGCCGGTCCCATTTCTGGCGACATTATTTTTGGCGATCCTGTTTGTGGAAGCTCCGTCCTGCTGGGGTCAAAAGCCATCCGGCGAGGCCGCTGCGCACAAGCAACTGCACCAGCTTTTCGCCACCGAGTGGGATTATACCATGCAGCATTCGCCGGAAGAAGCCTCCGAACTTGGCGACCGGCGCTGGAATGACCGCTGGTCAGATGAAAGTCTTGAAGAGCACGCGGCGAATCATGAGCACGCAAAGGAAGTTCTTGTCCGGCTGGCCAGGATTAATCGCAGCTCACTAAGCGCGGCTGACCAGCTCAACTACGATCTCTTCAAAAAAGACTATGAGACGGAGATTGAAGGCTACAAATATCGCCGTTTTCTCGTGCCCCTGAACCAGCGAGGCGGCATACAGACGCTCGACGAGCTTGGCGATTCTCTCCGCTTTGATACGGTGAAGGACTATGAGGACTGGATTGCCCGCCTGCAATCATTTCCCAAACTGATGGACCAGACCATCACCGTAATGCAACAGGGAATCAGGGAACACATGGTCCACCCCAGGGTGATCATGCAGCGCCTCCCGGCGCAGATTGATAAACAGATTGTTGATGACCCGGCGCAAAGCGGGTTTTACAAGCCGTTCCGTCACTTTCCCAAAAGCATCTCGCCGGACGAACAGCAGCGTCTGAGTGCGGCCGCAAAGCAGGCCATTGAAAAGGAGGTAGTTCCCGCCTACAGAAAATTCAAGGAATTTTTTGTCAGCCAGTATCTTCCCGCCTGCTTTGACAAAGTGGGTGTGTGGCAGGTCCCGCATGGTGATGAGCTGTACGCGTATGAAGTTCGCCGCTACACCACCACAAACCTGACGCCGGACCAGGTACATGAAATTGGGTTAAAAGAAGTTGCGCGCATCCGGGCAGAGATGGAGCAAGTGATGCGGCAGACGAACTTCAAGGGTTCGCGTGACGACTTCTTCAAGTTTTTGCGTACCGATCCGCAGTTCTTTTACAAAACTCCGGAAGAGCTGTTCGAGGCCTATGAAGCCATGGCCAAGAGCATTGACCCCAACCTGGTGAAGGTCTTCCGCACCCTGCCACGCGAACCCTACGGAGTGGAGCCCATTCCGGCCGTTGCTGCGCCAGACACCACGGCGGCTTATTATCGCCAGGGCGCGGCGGATGGCTCCCGCGCAGGAACCTATTTCGTCAATCTTTACAAACCGGATACCCGTCCCAAGTGGGAAATGCTGGCGCTTACACTCCATGAATCGGTGCCCGGACACCATTTGCAGATCGCCCGGGCCCATGAATTGGGTGAAATGCCTATGTTTCGCCGCTTCAACGGGTACACAGCCTTTGTGGAAGGCTGGGGGCTTTATGCCGAGTCGCTGGGCGAAGACATGGGGCTTTACACTGATCCTTACGCAAAATTCGGTCAATTGACATACGAGATGTGGCGAGCTGTCAGGCTGGTGGTGGACACCGGCATGCATGCCAAGCACTGGACGCGCGAGCAGGCGATCGCGTACTTCATGGACAACGCTCCCAAGGCCGAGCTCGACATTGTGAATGAGATTGATCGCTACATTGCCTGGCCGGGGCAGGCGTTGGCATACAAGATCGGGGAGCTGAAAATCCAGGAGCTGCGCAAGCGCGCACATGATCAACTGGGTAGCGAATTTGATCTCAAGGCCTTTCATGACGTGGTGCTGAGCTCCGGCCCGTTGCCGCTCGATATTCTGGAGCGCAATGTGAATGGCTGGGTTACGAAACAGAAGGAATCAAAAGAGAAGACAAGCAAACAAAAGCCGGCCAGGCAGAATAAGCATTCCACCACCGTAGCCAAGAGCATCGGCGGCTCCCGTCGTTAGTGCTTACACCAAATTTCCATTTCCCAAGCTGTTGCGCATGAGCGCGACAATTGCCGTAGCCGCACGCGAGCAGCGGTCACAGATCGGCCCAGACCGCAGGCTCAGCTTTCTGTTTCGGTTTTTGCCGCCGGAGCCTCTCATGACCGGCATAGCATCCGTTCTGGTATAAACCCAGATGTGGGCCGTTCAAAGTTACGTTCTCCCGCCAAAGCAAAAATTCTCCCGCGAAAGTTCTTCAATCGCGATCCGCGCATCGTCGCGCCTGACCTTCTGGGAAAGCTCATCGTTCGCAAAGAAGGCCGCAAGCTCATCGCCGGAAGGATCGTGGAGGTGGAAGCCTATCTGGGCGCTGACGATGCTGCCGCGCACGCCGCTGCCGGCCGCACCGCACGCAATGACGTCCTCTGGGGACCTCCCGGCCATGCTTACGTTTATTTCATCTACGGCGTGCATTACTGCCTGAACATTTCCTGCCTGCCGGATGGTGAAGCGGGATGAATCCTGATTCGTGCGCTGGAACCGGTCAGCGGGCTGGAAGCAATGGCGGCAGCAAGAGAACTGGACGACCTCGATTTTGATTCGGTGCGCGATCTGCGCAAACTCGCCAGCGGCCCGGGACGTTTGTGTGAAGCCCTTGCCATCACACGCCCTCGCGACAACGGCAAAGACATGCTTTCCGCAGAGTGTGATTTACAGGTAAGAGATGATGGCTTTCCCGGAGAAGATCTCCATTACGCCGCGCATAGGAATCACGAAGTCGGCGGACATGCCGCTGCGTTATGTGATTGCCGGAAGCAAATTTCTTTCGCGACCCTAGGAATCACTGAAGGGCGGACAGCAGAAGATTGTCGATCAATCTGGTTGTCCCAACATAAGCCGCAACGGCCACCAGTGCGCCCTGGCTCACATCCGCCACGGGATCCAGCGTGTCTGGATTGACGATTTCGAAATAATCCAGGCGCACCGCGGGCTCTTCGGCAATTGCCTGTTTACCCATCGCAATCAGCTTTTCAGGGTTTCTTTCGCCCTGGGCTGCAAGCTTTTCAACCTTCTTCAGCGCCTGTGAGAGAACCAGAGCCTGTTTGCGCTGCTCCGGATTGAGATACGCGTTGCGGAACTCATGGCCAGACCGTCGCTTTCGCGGACAATCGGACAGACCACAATCTGCACCGGGAAATTCAGGTCGCGCACCATCTTGCGGATCACCGCCACCTGGGCAGCGTCTTTCTGTCCGAAGAATGCCATGTCTGGCTGAACAATATTGAACAGTTTGGAGACAATGGTAGTCACGCCGCGAAAATGTCCCGGACGTGAGCGGCCGTCCAGCTTGCCGCTTAGCTCTTCCACATCAACCCACGTAGTAGCATCTTTGGGATACATCTCTTCCACTGAAGGGCTGAAGATGTAGTCAGTTTTCTCCGTGGCCAGCATGCTGGAATCTGTTTCAAACGTTCTGGGATATTTGGAGAAGTCTTCGTTGGGACCGAATTGCGTAGGATTAACGAAAATAGACGTTATAACAATATCTGTCTGCTCACGCGCCGCGCGCACCAGAGAGAGATGCCCCTGATGCAATGCGCCCATGGTGGGGACAAAGCCTACTGTTCTTCCCGAGCGCCTCGCCTCTTTGCTGAGGGAGGTCATGTCTTTTGCCGATGCGATGATCTTCATAGAGACGCAAACCACTCTGGATTACCGCACCGTAGCAAACTGCGCGGCAATGCTCCGAGTTGGTTTTGCTAAGTGCTAATGGCCAAGTGCTAACGGCTGCCTTACCGTGAATAGGCCTTCAACTGCTTGCGCCGCAGCAGCGCTTCCAGTTCCACCCTCGTCTCTTTGGGCAGATGATAGGACTCTTCATCGTTGGGATAGCTGCCGGCTTCCACATCGGCCTTGAAATGCTCCACGGCTTGGCGGATAAGCCCGCCTGCATCGGCGTAGCGGCGGACAAACTTTGCCGGCGAAGAAAATGTCATGCCGACCAGATCGTGGAACACCAGCACCTGGCCATCGCAATCCGGGCCGGCGCCAATGCCGATGGTCGGCACCGCTGATCTCCTGGGTAATCATGGCGGCCACTTCGCGAGGCACACATTCCAGCACAATGGAGAACACGCCGGCTTTATCCAGTGCGACGGCATCTTTTACCAGTTGCTCAACCCCGGCCAGGTCTTTTCCCTGCACCTTATAGCCGCCCATTTTGTGCAGTGACTGCGGCGTGAGGCCAATGTGGCCCATCACCGGAATTTCAGAATCGAGCATGCGACGCACCAGATCCACACGCTTGCTCCCGCCTTCAAGCTTTACCGCTTCGGCTCCGCTTTCTTTCATGAACCGTGTGGCGTTGCGCACGCCTTCCTGCACGTCACCCTGATAGGTGCCAAACGGCATGTCAGCGATGACCAGCGCCGATTTCACAGCCCGGCGCACAGCGCGGGTGTGATGCAGCATTTCTTCCATGGTGACCGGAAGCGTGCTGTCATAGCCCAGCACCACCTGGGCGAGCGAATCGCCCACCAGGATCATGTCTATGCCGGCTTCATCAACCAGACGCGATGTGGAGTAGTCGTAGGCAGTCAGGCAGGTGATAAGTTCATGCCGCTGCTTTTTCTCTTGGATGGTGAGAGTGGTGACTTTCGGTCGGGCGCCAGGAACAGCGCTGCCCTCCGTTAAACGAAGTGATGCTCATTTAATGCCTCCAGTGCAGTTCGGGAACTCCCGATACCACCTGTCACCGCTTTTGATGCGGCGGAGGTTATTCTAGTCCCAGAAAATGACTTTTGGCGAGAAAAGACTGTGCAAGCGGGAAGCCAGGGTAAATGATTGAGTACGCATATACTTAGCGGAGCCGAAACCAACGGAATCTTCTAAGCTGCTGTAAAATAAGCTCCGTAATGACCAACGAAGAGCAGAAACGGCTTTGGGAGCTGATACAGAATCCTCCTCCCGGAAGCAAGATTGAAGCGGCCAAGGAGTACGGCTTTGATCTGACTTTGAATCTTCGCGCGTTGCAACAGACCCCCACAGAACGAGCAGATGCCATGAACGAGGCCCTCGAATTCGCGCTGGAAATGAGAAGAGCGGGAAGCAAGCTGCGGAATGAATAAATTCGAAGCCACGCTTAAGTTATTGGCAGACTCCAATGTCAAATTTGTCGTCATTGGGGGATACGCCGCCATGCTCCAGGGATCGGTAATTCTGACAAGGGATCTCGATATCTGCTATCAACGCATCGCCGGAAAACCTCGCTCGACTAGCCTCCGCACTTGCTCCCATTCACCCCCGTCTTCGCGGATATGCCCGACCAAATTCCATTCGCGCTGGATGTCCGCGCATTGGCGCAAGGAATGAATTTCACCCTGCAAACTGACTGGATTGATCTTGATTTGCTAGGTGAGATATCTGGCGTCGGCCAATTTCCTGATGTGGTACAAGACGCAGAGACGTAGAAGTATAGGGTTCCCCTATCTGGTGGCATCTTTGGAGACCCTGATCAAGTCAAAGCTTGCTGCTGCGCGTCCAAAGGACCGAAACGCCTTGCCTGAACTGGAGGCACTCAAGGAATTTAAATCCAGAAAGTAAAACGAGATTTATTGTTTAGGAATCCACTCTCTTTACGCCCCGGCTGCGCCCTCTGACCCCAACGGCAGAAAATACTGCGTTCCGCGGATCGGCTCGCTCACGCGACGCAACAGTTCCTGCAAATCAGCATGGCGTTCCACAAAATCAATGTCATTGGTGTTCACCACCAGCAGGTCAGACGACGTGTAATGAAAGAAGAAATGTTCATAGGCCTTGACCACTTCTTCAATGTAGTCGTCGCTCACGGAAAGCTCCGCCGCTGAGTTTTTTTTGCGCAGACGCTTCTTCAGCACTTCTGGCGATGCCTGCAGATAAATCACCAGGTCCGGCACGGGTAGCTGCTCGCGGAAGTGATGGTAATAGCGGTTGTAGATGTCCAGTTCCTGGTCGTTCAGGTTGATGTAGGCGAAGATCTTGTCTTTTTCAAAGATGTAATCAGCCACCACGGCTTTGTGCGAGCCCGGCCCCACTTCCAGTTGTTTGAGCTGCTCAAAGCGTTTCACCAGGAAGGCAAACTGGGTTTGAAACGCGGAGCCACGTTCGCCTTGATAAAACTGGCGCAGAAAAGGATTGTCTTCCGGCTCAATCACGCGTTGCGCGTTCAAGCGATCGGCAATTACATTGGCCAGCGTGCTTTTGCCCACGCGAATGGGCCCTTCAATAGCGATATACCGGGGTGGTTCAAAAAGCTTGGCCATGGAGTCAGGAGAATGCCGCCAGGAAATACGTCTGGCGAGAGAATAAATCCCCATGGGCCAACTGGCAATCGGAAACTTGCGTAGATTGGGTAATTTGGTAATTTGAGTTGATTGGAAATGTGTGTGTTTCAAATTACTCAATTACCAAATTACCCATTTACCAAATCGACGCAAATGCTCGGAGCAATCACAACACATCGTCACCGCCGCGGCAGCCGCCAGTTATGCCGGATACGCCACCATGGCGCCCGGAGCGCAGCTTTACGGACGCACGCTCACCCATGGCAGCGATCCCGGGCAGATCGCCCTTACTTATGATGATGGCCCCAATGATCCCCACACTCTGCATTTGCTTGATGTTCTGGCCAAGCATGAGCGCAAAAGCCACCTTTTTTCTGATCGGACGCTATGTGAAGCAGCGGCCCGATATTGCACGTGCCATTCAGGCCGCCGGACATGCGATTGGCAACCACACCTATACACATCCCAACCTGATCCTGGTTTCGGAGTCGAAGCTTAAACAGGAGCTGAGCGACTGTCGCAAAGCCCTGGAAGATGCCATTGGCGCGCCTGTGACTTTGTTTCGGCCTCCATTCGGTGGCAGGCGACCGAATGTTCTTCGCACCGTGCGCGCCATGGGCATGGAGCCCGTCCTGTGGTCTGTCACGCCTTTGACTGGAGAGCGCGATCGCTCAGAATACATCGTCAATAAAGTCATCAAGCAATTGAGCGGACGCGACAAACAAAGCGAGATCGTACTGCTGCATGACGGAGGTCATCTTGGCTTTGGCGCTGAGCGCGGCTTTACGGTGGAGGCCACCAAAGTCACTGCTCACCAAATATGCGGGCAAGCGATTTGTGGCTATTCCCGATTGACTGATAGTATCGCGGCGTCAGTCATCAATCCCGCGATGGCGAAAAGTGGAACTCAGACGCTCATCGCAGTGATTAGGCTGAAGGGACGAGAGCCGCCGAAGTCGCGGCTGCAGTCGAAGCATCACTGACAGCGCGCCAGACGCGATAGAGCATCTCACCAGATCTCATGGTGTAGGACAAAGATTCTTAGGTTACGACGTCAAGATGCCAGTGTTCTGCATAAGTTCGCATGAGCAACTTTTCGCGCCTCTGTGGACATGATCATGGTGCGATACGGAGGCAGGCACCGATATCCTCGGGATCTTTCGACTGCGTCGTCGCATGCGCTCCGACTGCGCTCAAGATGACAGTGGGAGGCCGAAATGTGGTCTGTAAACGAAACGAACCACCTTCTGCCGTAGTTCGAATCGTATTGGCTGCACCCCAGCAGGCTCTGGCGTCAAAACGTAAATCGTATTCCAATCTGTGCGGCAAAGGGAATTCCCACCGTGGTTCCCGGGCCAAAGAAATCTCCCAACGCTCCGCCGGGCGCGCGCAGTTGTTTGATGTTGGTGATGGGGCGTGTGATGCTGCAATCGGCATTGGCGCAGAGATCAGTCACATTGCCCGCGGCCACTTCGGACGGCCGGTACCGGCAGCGCGCCAATATCAGCAATATAAGTTGTTCCCCGGGATTCTGCCGGTTGAACAGATTGAAGAACTCAACGAACGGGTGCAGTGACATGCGGTCACCGAAATTGAAGTTTCTGGTCACGCGCAGATCAACCTGGGCAAATGGTGAACCGCGGAACTGGTCGAGCGTTGTCTGCACACCGTTCACCACGGCGCGGTCATTGGAGCGCCATCCCCGTTAATGTCCGTGGCAGTTCCCAGCGTGTAAGGCCGGGCGCTTTCAAATTGAGAGAGCGTGCTCACCTCAAACTTGCCGGGCAGGTGCAGCACTCCCGCCAGCACAAAGCGATGGCGTACGTCTTCCCCGGAAGGCCCGTGGTCGCCGGGTCCAAACGGATTGTTCACGTTGGAAACGCCGTTCACGTAGTCGAACAACTCGCCCACATTCGCGCCCCAGGTAGTTGCGTTGGCCAGCGTGTAATGAGCAGTCATCTCAAAGCGTCCGGAGAAGCTGTGATTCAGCGCAATGGAGACGCCGTCATAGGCTGAGCGGTTGTCCGTACGAAACACTGAGATGTCGGGCGCGGTGGCGGGAAGCGTGCCATTGGGAGCCGCCGTAGGGTCCTGCGCCACATATTCATAGCGACGATATTGATGCACGCCCTGCTGGTGTTGATAGTTGATGTTCACGCGCCAGGTCTTGGCGAACGCATGCTCAAAGCCGGCGCTGGCCTGAATTGCATAGGGTGAGCTGATAATGTGGATCGATCATGGCGCCCGCATCACCTGCGGCAAGCAGTGAGGTTGCGCCCGGCGTGACCGCGCGGAAGGCATCCACCCAGCCGTTCTGCGCCAGATCGTTGTAGTACAATCCCGCGCCCGCACGGATGACCGTATTGCCGCTGTTCCAGGCGAATAGGCAAATCCCAGCCGGGGCGCGAATGCCTTGCGATAATCATGAGGAACGCCGTGCGGAAGCGCCAGATTCTCCGCCATGATCGTCTGCACGGCGGGATTGTCATTCTGGTTGCCGCCATTGGAGTTGAACAGGCCGAAGGTTGTGTCATATCGAAGACCGTAGTTCACTGTGAAGTTCTGGCGCAATGCGCCACGAATCCTGTACATAGATGCCGAGCCGCTGCACGTTCTGAGCGAAGCGCCCGTCGTTTGGCGCCAGGCACTGCGCCCGCAGGCGAATCGGACGCGCAATTGGCAATCTGATGGGCAGGATCATTGAAGTCCGCCGCAAACGTTCCCGGCTTTGCGACGTAGAACGAAGGGTCATTCGGCAGCACGTGTACGATCTCGCCGTTATCTGAAAGGCGTCCGCTGAGCACCGGCTCGTGAATCAGGTTGATTCCAAACTTCGGTGAATGCGTGCCGTCAGCGTGGGACAGGTCATAACGGAACTGATATTTCTGTTGATCGCGATTTACAGGAAATGCGGTGATCGGCGTGGAGAACTGGTTATCGCCAAAAGTCTCAAAGCCTGATGTTGTGAGCGTGCTGGTGCTGAAAGGAAACGCCAGTCCAAAGCCCAGATTTGAATTGCGTACCTTCACGTGATGGAAGCTGCTGGCCTGCAAGACAAGGTTGCCGATCCATGTGGGCGTGAACTGCATCTGGTTGTTGAGCAGCAGGCTGTAATAATGCGACGTGGTGGCAAAGCCGGTGGAAGGCAGCGCGCCTTGATGCAGCAGATCATTGTCGGTTTTGTTCAAATCGAAAGATCCGCGCAGAAACCATTGTGATCGCTCAGATTGTTTGAAGTCGGCCCGTGTGGAAAAAAGCGTCTCCTGATAAGGGCTGCTCACTGAGCTCGGAACTGCAATGGAGCCTACGCCCGGGATCTGTCCTGACGAAGCCAGCTGGGCAAGCGCGTTGAACTCACCCAGGCTCAGATTGCTGTATCCCACGCTGGGATTTTCGTTCGACCTGTTCAAATGACGAGAAGAACCACAGCCTGTCCCTGATGATAGGGCCGCCCGCGTCGGCAACGTAATTCTCTCGCGCGAAAGGCTGCTTGGGATTTGGAGCAGGATTATCGAGCGCGTTGCGGGCATTCAGGTTCTTGTTGCGATACAGGAATGACAAATCGCCATGCCAGTCATTGGTTCCGCGCCGGCTGCTGATGATGACCGAACCCCCGTTGGTTCGAGAAGTGTCGGCGTCAAACTGCGCGGTGCGCACCGTGAATTCCTGCATGGAGTCAGGCGAATAGTTCTGGAGAAAGCCGCCAATGAAATCATCATTGTTGTCGCCGCCGTCCACTGAAAGATCAACGTTCAGGCCGGAACTACCGCCGAAAGACACGGCCGTGATGCGCGCCTTGGTGGGATCTGAAGGCTCAACGGGCTCGGTCATCGGGGCCAGGTAGGCGATGTTGGCGAAGCTGCGGCTGGCCAGCGGGATATCTTCCAGGTCCTGTCGTCCGATCGTGGTCTTGATGACGCTGCTGGAAGTTTCAATGGGAGCGTTGGTGAGCGATGCTCCAGCGCCTTCGACCTGCACCTCCTGGGGTACGGAGGCGGGTTGCAGCTTCACGTGAATGCCTGGCGTGGCGGCAATGGCGATTTCAACCGAACCAGTCTTGGTGGCGAATCCATTTGCCTCTACCGTGATCACATACGATCCCGGAGGTAGCGACTCAATTCTGAATTCGCCGCTGCCGTTCGTGCGTATGGAACGCGTCAATGAAAAAGCTTTGGCCGATAGCTGAACGGTGGCCCCGGCAATCCTGGCATTGCTGGCATCAGAGACAGTGCCAACCAGCGCACCCTCCGGGCTCTGAGCGTAAGATGAGACGGCCAGGACAGCCAAACGAAAATAAGAAGGAGTTGCGCAGCGATCTTATTTTGCGTCATCTTAATTTGCGTCATTTGAACGTTTTTCCGGTAAGAAGCTGAAAGCGGGTAGAATCCAGCAAGCAGAGTCTTTCTCCATGGTTCGGGGTTAAAATTATATGTGTGGCTGCAGCAACGGCCAGAGATAGTAATCAAAACTTTTTGGAGCGGAATAAATTTCTACTATGGTTGGTAATAGAAAAATACATTTAGATTCTTGCCGTGCTCGCACTCACGCTGAGCGGATTTGCAGCCGATGGCTCTTCGCTCAAACCGCCGCCAGGGGCAAAAGTCGCCGTGGTGGTATTTGAAGACCTGCAATGTCCGGATTGCGCCCGTGCCTATCCCGTGGTCTGGGAGGCTGCCGCCGCCCACAAAATCCCCGTGGTGCTGCATGATTTTCCTCTGCCCCGCCATAACTGGTCATTCCGGGCGGCCGTATTGGCGCGATTCTTTGATACCAAGTCGCAGAAACTGGGCGATGACTATCGCGGATACATCTACAAGAACCAGCAGCAGATCGTGGATGAAGGCACGCTGCAACAATTCACGCAGAAGTTCGCTGACGATAATAAAGTGCCTCTGCCCTTTGCCATTGATCCAGACGGAAAGTTGACGGAAAAAGTAAAAGAAGACCGTCTATTGGGGCAGAAAATCGGCCTGGAACACACGCCTACCATTTTTGTTGTCGGCAATGGCGCAACGGCATCGCCTTTCGTGGAAGTGGTTGACCGGGACCAGTTAAGCCAGATTATTGAAGATATGCAGAAAAAGGCTGGTCCGGCGGCTCCGGCCAAGTCTGCCCCCACAAAAAAGTCGGCGAAGTCTAAGAAAAGTAGCTAGAAGCCATCTCATAAATCGTTTTGAAGGGGCACAGCTTTAGCTGTGCCGTTAAGGCCCTTTCAAATATTGGGCTTCAGCCCGTGAGGTTGTGCATTTTCCCCGGGGGTACGGGATTATGAGATGGGCTCTGGTAACTCGTAAAGGCGCAACTCGCCTCGCGCACAAAAAAATCGGCACGCCTCCACTTTCAAGCAGGCGTGCCGGTTGTATTTTGGGGAATGGGGCTACTTCAATTTGGCAAGTTCAGACACAATCTGTTCGTAGTCCGGCTCCTGGCCAAGTTCATAGACGCGGGAAAAAGTTATCTTGCCCTGCTTATCAATGATAAAAATGGCCCGTTCATTGATGCCTGGCAGCGGTTCTCCTTCTCGCAGGATGCCGTATTTTATGGCAGTGCCGGCATGGGGCCAGTAATCGCTGGCCATGGGATATTCCTGCCAGCCAATGGATTTTTCCTGCCATGCCAGATGGCAGTAGATTGAATCAGGACTGACGCCCACGACCTGGGCGTCATGTTCGGCGAATCGGGCCAGATACTTCCCATACGCCGACATCTCATTCGTTCAGGTTGGACTCCAGTCCAGCGGATAAAACGCCAGAACAATGTTCTTTTTGCCCTGGAACTCGCTGAGCTTGAACTTATGCCTCTGCTTGCCTGTGCAGGCAGGAAGCTCAAAATCCGGAGCAGTTACTCCGGCTTGCAATGCTGACATCCGTTCCCTCCACGTTCGTTTTGAAAAATGGCCAGCAACCAGAAAGGCACGTCCTTATGGCTGCAAACCATCAATTTTATCGTGGTCAAAAAAATTAAGACAGTTTAGCTTTAGAAAACGGCGAAGCTGCGCTGAGCATCTGAAATCATTGGCTGGTGTAAGTCTCATTTCAACACGAGTTTAATGCCGAACAGTTACTTGCGCTTGCCGTCCTTGCAAGGTTGCGGAGAGA
Organism: Terriglobia bacterium; assembly: GCA_963824835.1. GTDB lineage: Bacteria > Acidobacteriota > Terriglobia > Terriglobales > Acidobacteriaceae > Angelobacter. The sequence continues at coordinate 29,197 of CAWGRA010000044.1, forward strand.
ATAAGTTTCAAGGAGCGCTCATGCTGGGTTTCAGCAATTACAACTACAAACACTTCTCCCGCGACATTCTTCGCGAGGTGGCCAGGGCGCCCTTTACAGGGCCAGAGCCGGGAGATAGCGCTCCAGATTTCAAGGGCACCACCCTGGATGGAGAAACCCTGCGCCTGAGTGATTTTGAGGGCAAGAAAAACGTTCTTCTACTGTTCGGATCGGTCACCTGCCCAATGACGGCCGCTTCCATCAAGGGTGTGAATGAGCTCTATGACCAGTTCCGCGGCGACGAGATCGAATTCCTCTTCGTCTACGTGCGTGAAGCGCATCCCGGCGAACGCGTTCCAGCCCACAATTCCACCACGGAAAAGAAAGAAGCAGCCACGCTCCTGCGCGATACTGAAGAACTGGAAATGCCAGTCATTGTCGATGACACGCGCGGATCCATTCATCGCAAATATTCCAGAATGCCCAATCCGGCCTACCTGATCGATAAGTCAGGCCACGTGGCGTTCCGCTCCAAATGGACCAAGCCGGATGCGTTGGAATCAGCCATTGAAGAACTGCTGGAATTGCAGAAAGAGCGCGGCGTGGAACACGTGGTGGTTCACGGCGGGCAGGACATCACCATGCCGCTTTCTTACAGCGAGCTTTATGCCTATCGCGCTCTGGAGCGTGGTGGAGATGAATCTCTCGCCGATTTTCGCGAAGCGCTGGGAATTCCTGGCCGGGTGGCGCTCACGCCATCACACATCGTGCGCTCTTTTTCGGAACGCTCCGGCCGGTACATTGCCATCGGCGCATTGACCGCAGCCGTATTAGCCGGCGGACTTTACGCGGGATTTGAGCTGCGTCGCCGGCGTCTGGGCGTCCGCCGGAATCCATACCGCGCTTACGAAAAAGACGAAGTTCGTGACACTGATACCGGCACTGACTACGGCGCGGTCGGCATTTAGTCGCTGAAGGCGCCGCCGGCAGCTTCAACCGTGCGAGCGATGTCTTCCGCCGTATGCGCGGCGCTCACAAATAACGCTTCGTATTGTGACGGTGGCAGATAAATGCCGCGCTCCAGCATTCCGTTATGAAATTTGGCAAAAGCGTGCGTATCTGATTTAGCTGCTGTGTCCCAGTCATGTACGGGACCTTTCTGGAAGAACCAGGTCAGCATGGAGCCAACACGGTTCGCGCACAGCGCAATGCCGTGTTTTTTTGCAATATTGAGAACACCTTCCTCCAATTGTGCGCTGCACTTGATCTATTTGCGTGTAAATCTCGGGATGAGCGCGAAGATGCTTGATGGTGGCCAAGCCAGCCGCCATGGCCAGCGGGTTCCCGGAAAGCGTGCCCGCCTGATAAACCGGCCCAACTGGCGCAATCATGTCCATCAATTCATTCCTGCCGCCATAGGCGCCTACCGGAAGGCCTCCACCAATGATCTTGCCGAGCGTCGTAAGATCGGGCTTGATTCCGTAAAGCTCCTGCGCGCCGCCCAGCGCGAGACGAAAGCCTGTCATCACTTCATCCAGAATAAGACGGTTCCGTTCTGTTCAGTGATCTTCCGCAGAAATTGCAGGTAGCCGGAAGCTGGCGGGACTACGCCCATGTTGCCCACCACGGGTTCCACAATCACGCAGGCAATCTGGTCTTTGAGCTTGGTGAATGCTTCTTCCAGCGCTTGCTGATTGTTATATGGCAACGCCAGAGTGAACTGCGCCTGTTCCGGAAGCACACCGGCTGATCCAGGTATGCCCAGCGTGGCGATGCCCGATCCGGCTTTTACCAGCAACGAATCAGCATGGCCGTGATAGCAGCCTTCAAACTTGATGATGTATTTGCGATTGGTAAACGCCCGCGCCAGACGGATGGCGGACATGGTGGCTTCGGTACCGGAACTCACGAAACGGACTTTGTCCATGGACGGAAATGCCCGTATCACTTCTTCCGCCACTTCTGACTCTATCGGGCGTGCAGGCGCCAAAGCTGGCGCCATCACGATTGGCTTTCTCCACCGCTTCCACCACTTCGGGAAACGCGTGGCCAAGAATGAGCGGACCCCATGAGCCGACATAGTCAATGTATTCGTGGCCATCCGCGTCCCACATGTGGCTGCCCTTGCCGCGCACGATGTAGGGAGGATCGCACGCCACGGACTTAAAGGCCCGCACCGGCGAGTTCACGCCTCCGGGAATGACTTTGGAAGCCCGCGCATGAAGCTGGCGGCTTACGTCGCGTTTTCTTCGCCATCGGTAGCAAAGCAGGCTCTTTCACGCTCATGCCATCAAATATAAACCGCCGGCAAATCAAACGGAGTGATCGTGCGCAACAGCTTCACAACAGAGCAAGAAAAAAGGGGTGCTTGTCAGCACCCCGAAAGTTAACGAGGATGGAAAAGTCTACAACGTTGAAAGAAACGCCACCAGGTCAGCCTTTTGCTGCGGCGTAAAGTGCAGATCGAACCGGGTGTCATAGAAGTTGACCGCGTCCATCAGTGTGGCGGCCGATCCGTTATGGAAATAAGGGGCACGCGGAGCAAGTCCACGCAGGACTGGTCCTTTGAATTTGCCAATGTCAATCCACTGGCCGCTGACCATGGCGCGGCCAGGATCGGTGGTCTGCACCACTTGTCCGGTCGTTTTGTTGGTGAGCGTGAAGAGGGGCTGGTCCGGTGTGCGCCGTGAAACATCGGTCAAGACCGATATTCAGCGGGGCAACCACCGAGTGATCGCCGGCATTAGGGCTGTCATGGCAGGTGCCACAAGTCCCAGCGAATTACAGCCTGATTGCATCAAACGGACCATTCAATCCGCCCACTCCGAAAATCGGAATCGGAAAGGTGTTGAAGATCTCCTCGCCGCGGGCGATGGATGCGCGTGCCGCATTACGGCCTTCATCGCCATGTGCTGGGCAGGTTCTCCCAGGCGGTGAACAGATTGAAGATGTGGGAATCAAAGGCTGCGCCGGTGGGATTGAAACCAAGAGGATCATTGATTCCGATAAAGAAGTCTTGCTGGGAAAGAGGAATTGGACCGCCAGTAGCGCCGTTGTCAGACAAGGAACCAGCGCGATCATCAAAGACCTGGGCCGTAAAAATGCTGGTTTCAAACTGGCGAATAGCCGCCAGGGTTGCTGCATCAGGGGCCACTCCCTGCGCATGTCCCGTGGTTGCGTCTGAGGCCTGTTGCAGGAAGTCAACAAAGACAGCCTGGCCGGGGACATTCTCGCGTCCGTCCCACATCACCGTGCTCAGGAATTGAGATTCGTAGTCGGAAGCGGACGCCGGTAAACCGAGATATCAGTCGGCGAGGAGCACGAATAAGGATCAGAGGTGACTTCAATCGTGAATTCGGCGTTAGCGGGTAGCGGGCCGGTCAATTCTGATCAGACCACGATTGAGCAATTGGCTGTAGGTGGTGGGATCATTCTCCCTTGCCGTGGTGGGGCAATTTGCGCCATCGACCGGCCGGAAGATGGGATCAGTCCCCTTGCTGTGTTTAAAGCGTCGTTGAACATCCTCGGCAGAAATTCCCCATGCTTGATCGGGTTGGTGACAGCTGACGCAGGAACGGCCATTCGTGCCAATGCTCTTGAAAAACGGATTGTTGAAGTCAAAGTTACCTGTGGTGCTGAAAGTGGCTACAGCGCCGGACAGCATTTCTGGAGACCAGAATGCTGTGGTTATCAGCCTGGAGCATGGAAGACAATTTCAAACTTGCGGAAAGCAGCAACGCAGCCGCAATCCCCCAACGTAATTGTTTGGATCTCATGGATATTTCTCCTATACGAAGGCTCCTGAAGCGAGCGTGGAATGCGTGAGACGAACGAAATGCCAACGGCCAGAGTGGCCGGCTCAGCCCAGATGTGAGCGATGACCTACTCTATATCTAATTAACGTGCGCAAACCCACTTTCCCGCATGGCAGGGAATATTTCGCGCCTTAGGCCGGATCGAAGAGTCCACGGGACAGGAGCTGGTAGACTCAGCAATGCCGTGATGCCAGGTCTGATTACCTTAGTCTTGCCGATTCCATGTTGCTGCCTTAGTATTCAGTCGGCAGGGAAAGGCCACATGCGAAAACTTCGTCAGATACTCCTTACTGAATACATTGGCGCCATCATCATCGGTTTTCTTCTGGCCCAGGCGCTGGCAGCCACCATCTCCACGATTGTGCAGACCATCAGCTTTTACATGGAAGGCCGCAGCCGCTCCAGCGTCTTCGGCGGACGCGCGGGGTTTGAGTTCGGCGCCCTGGTTCCTCCGGCGATCTCAGTGATTCTGGAAGTGCTGATAGCGTTTGTGCTGATCTACTGGCTCTACTGGAGTGGTGACAACCGGCTGACGAAGTTGAAGCGAAGACAAAACCGGAGACGCAGGCGTGAGCAGCATTGCACATCGCCGGCCAGCTTTCGGGCTGAGCATTGGGTCCATCTTTGCGTCGTTTGTCATGATTGGCGGCATACAGGTGTTGATCGCCGGCCTCCGGGGCCCTTGAGCCTTGGGGCAGTCCGGTCAATTAACTGGATCATCAGCAAGACCTCGCACAACATCCCCGCGCTTCGAATCGGTTCAGTCCAATGGACCGTGGTGATTGAGAACCTGGTCGCTCAGCGTGATTTTTGTTGCCGCAGGGTTGGCCATTGGCTCATGGTTACGCCGCGATCGTCGCTAGATAGCGCTTCACTCTGTTCTGTCTGTTCATTGCCACGATCCTTCCCGTCTGACTCAGCCCGCGCTTATGGTTAAATAGAGTCTGTGATCTTGCCGTTCGTCCGCGAAGTCCTGGCGGACGTGGAAAAGAGCCCGGGTTTCCAGCAGGCGGCCTTGTATCTGAAACAGCGCAGGGGGGTATCAACCCCACCGGCGGGGCGCATCCGTCTGTCCGGACTGGTTTCCGGCGCAAAAGCTCTTCTCATTCCCTATCTGCATCGCGCGGCCGGCCGGCCGATGATCGTCATCACCGCGAACAACCGTTCCGCGGAAGGCCTTGCTGCCATCGTGCAATCCTTGTGTGAACTCACCGGGGCGTGCAGTCCTGAAGGCATCGTCAAGCTGCCCGGCTTATGACGTGCTTCCCTTTGAGAACATGTCGCCGCATCCTGAAATTCAGGAAGAGCGTGCGACCGCGCTATGGAAGATTGCGACAGGCGCTGCGTCCATTGTGATTGCGCCTCTGGAAGCCACGGCCATGCGCCTGCGTTCTGCCGAGCATTACGCCGCCCTGGCCCGCACCATCCGTCGCACTGACACCATTGACGTGGAAGAACTGGTGGCCCACCTCAACACCATCGGCTATACCGCCATGGACGTGGTTGAGATGCCCGGACAATACGCCGTCCGCGGCGGCGTCATCGATACCTATCCTCCGGAAGCTGACCGTCCATTGCGCATGGAGCTTTTCGGCGATGAAGTGGAATCCATACGCAAGTTCGAGCCGGGCACCCAACGTTCAGCCGCGCCGGTGGATGAAATTGTTCTGCTGCCGCTCACGGAAAATCCCATTCGCGAAGACGTGCTCACGGACGTTCATGCACGGCTCTCCGGCGCTCGCGTTCAAGGCTCCACCGAAGCCGTTCGCGATGCACTCTCTGAAACCGGCGTCACGGTTTTCCCCGGCTGGGAGTATTACGCCAATGCCGGAGCCGCCAACACGATATTCGATCTTCTGCCCAATGCTGTGGTTTTTGTAGACGAGCCTTCCGCCATTGAAACCGCGCAGGACGCATGGTGGGAGAAAGGTGAATGCGCGCCATGAGCAGAGCCTGGTCGGCAAGCTCGCGACGCCGGAAGATATCTTCATCACTCCTGAGCAATGGAGTGAGCGGATCGCCAGGCTTCCCGGCGGCGATCTGGAACAGCTTGGCTTGCTGCGCATTGCCCAGGCGGAAAACAAACTTGGCATCGCGGCGCCGGCCGTTCCTGATGGGACGCTGATTGAGTTTTCATCGCAGCCAACGCCTCGATTCCACGGCTCGATCCCGGGCATGGTGGAAGAAGTAAGAAAGCTCACCGCCGGCGGCCAGCGCGTGATCTTTGCCGCGCCCAATACCGGCGAAATGGAACGGCTGGCGGACATGTTCACCGAATATCAGGTGCCGTTCCGCCTGGGAACGCGCACGCCTGCTCCGGGCAGCGAAACATATCTGGATGAGACCGCGTATTTCTCCGGCGATCTCACTACCACCACGATCGTCCGCGCGCCTCTGCCGGACGGCGTCGCTCTGCCTGAATCGCGGCTGGTGATCTTCGGCGCGCGTGATCTGTTTGACGATTCTGAAGTGGTGGTCAAAGCCCGCTGCGGCAGAAATCGAAGACCGCGGCCTTCATGTCTGACTTCCGTGATCTGGCCGTGGGCGATTACGTGGTCCACGTGGAGCACGGCATCGGCATGTATCAGGGGCTGAAGGAAATTCAGCAGGGGGAAGTCACCGGCGAGTTCATGGTGCTTGAGTTTGCTGAAGCGGCCAAACTTTATGTCCCGCTGACGCGTCTTGATCTGATCCAGAAATACCGTCGCCGGTGAAGGCATAAGGCCGCCGCTGAGCCGACTGGGCGGGACGGCCTGGGCCAAGACCAAAGCGCGCGTGAAGACGGCCATGAAAGACATGGCGGACGAGCTTTTCAAGCTTTATGCCACGCGCAAAGCCGCGCAAGGCCATATCTATCCGCCGGATTCGCAATGGCAAAAAGAATTTGAAGATTCGTTCGAGTTCAATGAGACGGACGATCAGCTTACGGCCATCGCCGACATCAAGCGTGACATGGAATCGCCGCCTGCCCATGGACCGGCTTCTCTGTGGCGACGTTGGTTACGGCAAAACTGAAGTGGCCATGCGCGCGGCGTTTAAGGCCGTGCAGGACAACAAACAGGTTGCCGTGCTCACGCCCACAACGGTGCTCACCTTCCAGCACTATGAGAACTTCAAGCGCCGCTTTGCCGCTTTTCCCATCACCATTGACATGATGAGCCGCTTCCGCACGGCCAAGCAGCTCAAGGAGACGGGTGAAAAACTGGAGCAGGGCAAAGTTGACATCGTGATCGGTACGCATCGGCTGCTTTCGAAAGACGTAAAGTTTCAGGACCTTGGCCTGGTCATCGTGGACGAAGAGCAGCGCTTCGGCGTGCGCCACAAGGAACGGCTGAAGCAGTTGCGCAAAGAAGTGGACGTGCTCACCATGTCTGCCACGCCGATTCCGCGCACGCTGCATATGTCCATGGTGGGTTTGCGTGACATGAGCGTGATTGAGACGCCGCCCAAAGATCGCATGGCCATTCAGACCGTGGTGGCCGGGTATGACGAAAAGCTGGTGCAGGCCGCGCTGGAACACGAACTGGAACGCGGCGGCCAGGCATATTTCGTTTATAACCGGGTGGAGAGCATTTACGAGATCGCCACCAAGCTTCAGGAACTGGTGCCGCGTGCGCGCATTCTGGTGGGCCACGGACAAATGTCAGAAGGCGAGCTGGAAAAAGTGATGTACGCCTTCGTGCGCCATGAAGCGGACATTCTGGTGGCCACCACCATCATTGAAAACGGTCTCGACATTCCGCTCTGCAACACCATCATCATCAACCGCGCTGATCGTCACGGACTCTCCGAGCTTTACCAGCTTCGCGGACGCGTTGGCCGGTCGAATCGCCGGGCTTATGCCTATCTGCTGGTGCCATCGGATACGGAGCTTACGCCGGTGGCGCGTCGGCGGCTGGCGGCGCTGAAAGAATTTTCTGATCTGGGCGCAGGCTTCAAGATTGCCGCGCTGGATCTGGAATTGCGCGGCGCCGGCAATCTTCTGGGCGGCGAACAAAGCGGCAACATTGATGCCGTCGGGTTTGAGATGTACACCGGCATGCTGGACCGCGCCATCCGCGAGCTGAAAGGTGAAGAGCTGGCCGACAAAATCAGCACGCAGCTCAACCTGGGCATTGATCTGCGCATTCCGACCACGTACATCACGGAAGAGAACCAGCGCCTGCGCATGTACAAACGCGCGGCGGGCGTGGAAAGCGAAGCTGCGCTGGACGATGTCCGCAAAGAGCTGCAGGACCGTTACGGCACGCCTCCTGCTCCGGTGCGATATCTGCTGGGAGCCTCGGCGCTCAAGTTGCTGTGCGAGAAAGTTGGCGTGCTCACCATTGATCGCAAGCGCGAGTCGGTGACCATCAAGTTCACTGAGACGGCGCAGATTGAGCCGGAACGTCTGGCCCAGTTCGTGGCGCGCTCGCGTGGATCACAGTTCTCGCCCGGCGGCGTTCTGAAGTTCAATCTCAAGGGCACGCAGCCGGAAGACGTGATCGAACAGTTGCAGGCGCTTCTGCGCGAGCTTAGCCCTGAGGTGGTGGCACAGACGTGGCTGCAGGCGAAGTAGCTCACGTGGGTACCTGTAGCATCTTTTTATTGACGGCGGTTAATCTTTCGCTTAAGATTCGCCAACAAAATGCCCGATCTCTCGTTAGAGCCCGACGGACTTCCAGCACCTGAGGTTGGAGCATGGTCGAGAGTTGAAATATAAGCTGATTGGTCTTTATTCGAGCCTGTTCTCAACGGGCATGAAACACAAATGGGATCAGCGCGTTTTCATTGATCTCTACGCTGGCGCCGGAATTAGTCGAGTCAGAGGGACCAATAAACTGGTTATGGGCTCACCATTGATCGGCTTGACTGTAAAGGACAGATTCGACCATTACATATTTTGCGATGACAACGCTGAGAATATAGCAGCACTGAAAAAGCGAGTTGAGGCTGTCGCTCCCAAAGTCAAAGTAGACTTCATCATCGGCGATTCAAATAGCTCATCGACTCGGATCGCAAATTTGATTTCACAGCCCTCGGCTACCAACAAAGTACTCTCATTATGCATTGTGGACCCATTTGATATTGGAATCAGGTTTGCTGCGATTCAAACACTTGCCCAAAGGCTATTTGTTGATTTCCTGGTCTTGCTGGCAGTGTACATGGACGCAAATCGCAACTATGCCGAATATCTGAAGCCAACCAGCACCAAAGTCGAAAATTTCCTTGGAATCCAGAATTAGCGGGAAAAATGGAGAGCACAGGAGCAGTTACGGGTTGATTTTCCTGATTTTCTCGCCACCGAATTTGCGGCGCAAATGGCGACGTTGGGTTACATTACACAGCCGCTTCACAAAATGAAAAAAGTTCGTTCGGACGAAAAAAATCTGCCCTTGTACCGGCTAGCGCTTTTCTCCCGCAACCCTCAGGCTTACAAATTCTGGGATGAGGTACTGGAATATAGCACTACTCAGCGGAATCTTTTTAGGGATGAAGATAATGTCAGAACACTCCATATCGAATGGACGACGCGACCTGGAACCCGGTCCGCGGCTGCACGAAAATCAGCCCCGGTTGCAAGCATTGCTACGCCGAGACATTCGCCGAGCGTTTCCGCGGCGTGCCGGGCCATCCTTACGAACAGGGCTTCGACCTGCGCCTGGTCCGGAAAAGCTCGCGGAGCCGTTGAGGTGGGCGACGCAAAAGCCATGTCTTCGTCAATTCCATGAGCGACCTCTTTCATCAAAGACGTGCCAGACGACTACATTGAGCAAGTCGCTAGCGTGATGCAGACCGCGAACTGGCACACCTATCAGGTGCTAACCAAACGATGCCGAAAGACTCGAGACCTTCTGCGGACTAAATTGCGATTCGCCGCGCTCTGCCCGACATATCTGGTGGGGCGTGAGCGTGAAAACAAGAAACACGGACTGCCACGAATCGATCATTGCGGCGTAGCCGCCGCAGATAACTCGCTTCCTTTCCGTCGAGCCACTCTTGGAAGACCTGGGCGAGATTGACCTCACCGGCATTCACTGGGTGATCGTCGGCGGCGAAAGTGGCAACGGTGCAAGACCTATGAACCGTGAATGGGTTATCAATATTCTTCGTCAAGTGTAGCGAAAACAAGATACCAGATTTTTTTTCAAGCAATGGGGTGGAGTTCGCAAGAAAAAAGCCGGTCGTTCACTTGACGGTCGCACCTATGACGAACTCCCCGACTTGGTTAACAGGCTGGAAACCGCCACCATTTGACGCAGCCACTCTTGCCCGCCTAGGATTTCTTCGCTGTTTTTGGAGGAAGTTTATGCACGCTCTGCAAACCCCCATCCGCTCATTGCTTAAACCACTCCTGCTCGCCGGAATCATTCTTAGCGCGATTACCTCTTATTCCCAGGTCATTCCTGCTCCCGGATTACAGATTGGATCTGCCAACACCGCAACTGCCGATCCAACGGTCCCACGGCCCAACACAACGCCTTGCACCGTCACGCTCTTCACCAATATTCCTTTTGCAGATTTCACTTCGAAGTTCTTCACCTTCACTCCGCCATCCGCTTGCCCGGGTCCCTGGGCCAAAGGTGGTGCTGGAGGCTGATTTCTCGATTCAGGCCGGCCGTCAATTTGATCGCACGGCCAATATCTGGGTCGGCGGCACGAATGTTTATTTCGGGACCACCTCTGAGCCGTCTGCGACCGTCGCGCGCTCATGGCACATTGAGCGCGATCTCACCGACTACAGCGCTCTCTTCAACAACTCTCAGAATGGTCGCGTGGACCTTGGCAATCTGGTGAACTCAACCTTTACCAGCACGCTCATTCGGCACCGCGCAGCTTCAGTTCTATCCGCTCTCCAGACATAAGCACGCGCCCGATACGGCTGATCTGGTGCTGCCGCTTTCCGGCAGCAATACCGGAGGAACGGTATTTCTCTCCAACACCGCCAGCGCTCTCTCCGCGAATTTCAATCTGCCCACCAACGTGGAACGCGCATATCTTGACGTGATCGCGCAGAGCCAGGCGGGCGACGAATTCTGGTACACGTGCGTTCCAATGACGTTGCCAACGAATTACAAAGCTGCGGCGCCACCGGCTTTCGCGAAACCGAGGTGACGCATTGACGGTCAACCTGCCGGCGTTGCTCCTGTCTATCCCTGGATATACACCGGTGGCATCGATCCGCTGCTCTGGCGGCCGATTCCTGGCGTACAGACACTGAACTTTGTTCCTTATCGGGTGGATCTCACGCCCTTCGCCGGATTGCTCAGCAACGGCAAGCCGCACACGGTAAGCGTCAACGTCTTCAATGCGAACAACGGTTTCTCCACCACGGCAACGCTGCTCGCTTTTCTTGATCACGGTTCAACGCAGGTCACTGGCGCTGTTACTAAAAACACGTTGGCTGCTGCGCCCACACCCAACGGTCGCTGAAAATCTCGCAACGGATGCGAGCGGCAACATCACCGGCAACGTTGCGGTGACGTCCAATCGTAACTTCCGTGTGGAGGGCTTCGTCCGCACCTCGCACGGACGGCGTGGAGACGTCAGTTGAGCAGAACATACGTTTCTCCAACCGCCAGGACTTCAACATCAGCGGCCTGGTGTTCATCCAGAACATCACGCAGAACACCAGCATCAGCTCGCTGACCAACACCCGTGGCAGCCATCAGGGCGGAAAAACTTCCTTCCAGACCTTTGAGTGGCCGCTCTCGGTAGATATCAACTTCACGGTGAATGCCGATGGTTCCGGCGGCTTCCAGACCACCACGATCAAACAGACGTTCAACAACAACCAGCTCATCAAGGGCGACGACGGTCCTGATTTCTTCAGCACCGTTTCCAACACTGTTGCGCCCACTGACACGTTGCTATTTGACGCGAACTTCAACATCACCGGCGGCCAGGGACAGGCAAGTTCGCAACGCTATTTCTCCACTGATTCCACGGGTGCGTGCTTCAGCCGTTCCATTGCAGCAGCCGGCGGCATTCTCACCAGCATCACGGATGGAGAAGGCTGCAAAGCATCACGACTAATTGGCTTTAGACCAATGGTTGAACGAAAGCCCGGCGGCGATGCCGGGCTTTCTCTTCAACTCCCCTGCTATAATCCCGCCGCAATATGAATCGCATCCTTACCCTGCTTCTTACGCTTTGTCTTTGGCCCCCGCTGCCTTCACCCAGCAACCTGCTACTCTCCGCCTAGCCAAGACGGTGATCCACGCCGCTCACATGCTGGACGTGAAGACCGGCAAGATGATGGACAACGTCTCCATCACCGTGGAAGGCGATAAGATCACGGCCATCACTCCCGGTGCGCCGCCGGCGGGCGTAAATGCGATTCATCTTCCCAACTCCACCCTGGTGCCCGGACTTATTGACGCGCACACGCACCTTACGTTCGACCCCAATTTTGGCTATCAGGAGCTGGGCATTTCCATTCCCAAGGAAGCGCTGATCGGGGCCAAGAATGCCCGCATCACCCTGGAAGCCGGCTTCACTACGGTGCGCAATGTGGGCGCCAGCGGATACACCGACATCGCCTTGCGCGACGCCATCAATGAAGGCATGGTCCCGGGCCCGCACATGATCGCCAGCGGTCCGGCGCTCAGTATCACCGGCGGCCATTGTGACCAGAACCTTCTGCCCTATGAATGGCATGCCAAGTCTGACGGCGCGGCTGATGGCATTGAAGGCGTGCAGCACAAAGTACGCGAGATCATCAAGTATGGTGCGGACGTAATCAAAATCTGCGCCACCGGCGGCGTGCTCTCCAAGGGCGACGATCCGCGCGCTTCGCAATACACGCTGGAAGAAATGAAAGCCATTGTGGCGGACGCTCATCGTCTGGGCCGCAAGGTGGCCGCGCATGCGCATGGCGCGCAGGGAATTGCCTGGGCCGCAGAGGCCGGCGTGGATTCCATTGAGCACGGGTCTTATATCGATGACAACTCCATCAAAATCATGAAAGAGCATGGCACGTATCTGGTGCCTACGCTCTACCTGGCCGACTGGATGCGGGAGAATGCAACGCGCATTGGTCTGCCCGCGATGTACGCGGAAAAAATGAAGTCGGTTACGGCCGTCAGCCGGCAGAATGTGGGCAAAGCAATGCAGGCGGGCGTAAAGATCGCCTTCGGCACTGACGCTGCCGTTTATCCGCATGGCCTCAACGCTCACGAGTTCGCGGTGTATGTGCAGATGGGAATGACGCCGCTGCAGGCGATCCAGACGGCGACGGTGAATGCGGCCGACCTGCTGGGATGGTCAGACCGCATCGGTTCCATCGAGCCCGGCAAATTTGCTGACCTGGTTGCCGTGGATGGCGATCCCACCAAAGATGTGACGTTGCTTCAGCATCCGGTGATGGTGATGAAGAGCGGTGTGGTTTACAAGAACACAGCGCACTGAGAGCCGGCGTGATGAATCACGCAGTGGAGAGTTTCTGCATCCAATAGCCGTGATCCGGCGAAGTCCGTAACTGGACTAATACCTATGAAGATGAGAGTTCGTAAGGCCGTTTTTCCCGCTGCCGGATTGGGCACGCGCTTTCTGCCCGCTACCAAAGCTCAGCCCAAGGAAATGCTTCCGCTGGTGGACAAGCCCATCATTCAATATGGCGTGGAAGAGGCGCTGGCTGCCGGTTGTGACCAGATCATCATTATTACCGGACGCGGCAAGACGGCCATTGAAGACCACTTTGATGTGAGTTACGAACTGGAGCGCATGCTGGAGGAGCGCGGCAAGACGGAGTTGCTCGGCATCGTGCGCCAGATTTCTGACATGATTCACGTGGCCTATGTGCGCCAGAAGGAAGCCATGGGACTGGGCCATGCCGTACTCATGGCGCGCGAACTCGTTGGCGATGAGCCTTTCGCCGTGCTGCTGGCGGACGATGTGATTGACGCGGAAAAACCCTGCCTTAAGCAGATGATGGAAATCTTTGAAGAGTCGCAGTGCTCAATCATCGCCACCCAGGAAGTGAACGGTCCGGCCATCTCGTCCTATGGCGTACTGGATGCAGAGCGCGTGGAAGGCAAATTCAACGGCCGGGCGTTCAACGTTCGCAATCTGGTGGAAAAGCCCAAGCAGGAAGACGCGCCTTCAAACCTTGCCATCATTGGCCGTTATATTTTGACGCCGACGATCTTTGAGACGCTGGAGCGAACGCCGCTTGGTACCGGCGGTGAACTCCAGTTCACTGACGGTTTGCGTGGTTTGTTGCAGGCAGGGGAACGGATTCTGGGCTACACCTTTGAAGGCAAGCGCCATGATGCCGGTGACAAGTTGGGATTCCTGAAAGCCACGGTTGAGTTCGCGCTGAAGCGCAAAGACCTGGGGCCGGAGTTTGCCGACTACTTGAAATCGCTGGAACTGTTACGAGCAACGCGTTGGCGAAAAAGCCGCCTAACCGCGCGGACAAGGCCGGCCTGAAGGCCGTGTCAAACCCCATTCGCGCTAAGCCGATTTCTAGCTTTCGCTTGCTATGTTTTCGGCACTGGGCTTGATCAGCCAGCAGATATGGGAATGCCGTCGCGCACCGGATAGACGCGTCCGCAGCCGGTGCATCGTAGGCTTGATTCGTCCGCGGCCAGCGTCAGAGTCTTGCGACATTCGCGGATCGGACACACCAGTATGTCCAGCATCTTCTTCAGCATCATACGTTTGATTTAACCATAAAACAACGATGCAGAGCAGGTAAGCCGCGTTATGTCGAATTGGCCATCCGTACATTCCAATGTGCGACCAATAGACTTGCAGCGAATTGACCGGATTCGGATAAGATACTCTTTCTCATTATGCCAATTGGTACCGCTAGCATCCTGGATGGCAGCCGCATTGCCTCACAGATTATGCAGGAGGTGGCGGAGAAAGTGCGCCATCTGCACTCTCGCAGGTCACCAGCCCGGATTGGCCGTTATTCTCTCCGGCGCCGACCCGGCGTCCCAGGTTTATGTCCGCAGCAAGTTGAAAGCATGTGACGAGCTGGGCATTCATAGCGAAAAATTCACGCCTCCTGGACAGCGCCAGCACAGAAGACTTGCTGCAACTGGTCAGAGTCGCTGAACCAGCGCGATGATATTGATGCCATCCTGGTGCAACTGCCCCTGCCTGCGCATGTGGACGCAAAGAAGGTGCTTCTGGCCGTAGCTCCGGAAAAAGATGTAGACGGCTTTCATCCGGTCAACATCGGCAATCTTGTTACGCAGCGTCCCGGCGCTGGCGCCCTGCACGCCTGCCGGCATCATTGAATTGCTGCGCCGCAACAACATTGAAATTGCCGGACAGCACGCCGTGGTGGTGGGAAGAAGTGATATTGTGGGCCGTCCCATGGCAATTCTTTTGCTCAACCATCATGCCACGGTCACGATGTGCCATTCGCAAACGCGTGATCTTGCTGCCATCACGCGCCTGGCGGACATTCTGGTGGTCGCCATGGGGCGCCCTGCGGCCATCACGCAAGACTTTGTCAAACCTGGCGCGACCGTGATTGATGTTGGCATCAATCGCATCACGGATCGCAAACAGTTTGATCGAGATATTTTCCGGCGATGCTGCGCGGGAAAAAACGTTTCGAGAGAAGGGCTCTGTTCTGGTTGGTGACGTGCATCCGCGCGTTGCGGACGTGGCCGGCGCCATCACGCCTGTTCCCGGCGGCGTGGGATTGCTGACCGTGGCCATGCTGATGGCCAACACTGTGGCTGCGGCCGAGATGCGCTTGGAAAAGTCGCGGCTCGAGGCAAAGTCGAAAACGCGCCGCGTTCGGGGAGGACATAGAGGAATGCTTCGTGTCGGCCTCACTGGAGGCATTGCCTGCGGCAAATCCACCGTCGGAAGAATGTTTTCCGATCTCGGTGCGCATCTGATTGAAGCCGACACCATTGCCCACGAACTTTATCGTCCGGGCGAACCGGTGTACGAAGAATTGGTAGCCAAATTCGGACAGGAGATCGTTCGTCCTGACGGGCAGATTGACCGTCCGCGGCTGGCCTCCGCGGCCTTCGATGGCGGCCGGGTTGAGGAGCTGAATAAAATTGTTCATCCGGCAGTGATCAAGCGGCAGGAGCAGTGGATGCATCAGATCGGCAGCAAAGAGCCTTATGCGGTTGCCATGGTGGAAGCGGCTCTGATTCTTGAGGCCGGTCTGCGCGGGCGATTTGATAAGTTAATAGTAGTGACCTGCCGCCCGGAGCAGAAAGTCAGCCGCTATGCCGCGCGGTCCAGCATGCCGGAACCGCTGGCGCGGGCCGAAGTTGAGCGTCGCAGCAAAGCGCAACTTTCTGACGATGACAAAGTACGCCGTGCGGATTTCGTGGTCGATAATTCCGGTCCGCTGGAACTGACTCGCGCATCAGGTAGAGAGGATCTACTCTGAGCTTCGGGTATTGGCCAAGCGTAAGACCTTTTGAGGTTGAAAAAGCAATGAAGATCGTTACGTCCTCTTCTTCTTGCCGTTATTCTGGTGGCTGCGTTCTATATGCTCACCACGCACCCCAGAAATTCTGACATCCTTCCTGGATCACCCGGCCTGACGCACATTGAACTCACGGAAGCCTCCGGCTCGCCGAACTATGACAATGAAGAGCAGGAAAACATTTCTGTGTACAAGAAAGGCTTTGCCGGCGGTGGTGAACATCACCTCAACGGCAGTGGCTTATGACATTTTCTATGGCGCGGTGCCGCAGCAGAGGCATGGGATCAGGTTTTGTGATTGACTCTGAAGGCCACATTCTCACCAACTATCACGTGATTGAAAGCGCGCGGCAGGTGGAGGTCACCACCAGCGACAAGAAGAAATACAAAGCGCAAATCATTGGCGTGGACCCGCCGCATGATCTCGCCGTGATACAAATTCCCAGCAAGTCAGTGCCGCAGGCTGAGATCGGCGATTCCAAGAATCTGATTGTCGGGCAAAAAGTGTTATGCCATCGGCAATCCTTTTGGCCTCAGTGGGACCATGACGCGCGGCATCATCAGCTCAATTCGCTCCTGCGCGGCGAGCGCGGGTTTATTGACGAAGCAATCCAGACTGACGCAGCCATCAATCCCGGCAACTCCGGCGGTCCGCTGCTGAATTCGCGTGGCCAGGTGATTGGCATCAATTCCATGATTCTTACCGGAGGCGTGGAACAGAGCGCCGGCATCGGCTTTGCTATTCCCATCAATACCGCCAAGGCAGTGCTGGATGATCTGGTCCATCTCGGTCGCGCGCGTTATCCATCGCTTGGTGTACGAACGCTGCCCATCGGGCCGCAGCTTGCGGACGAGCTGGGCCTGGCCGCGGACTCAGGTCTGCTGGTGGTGCAGGTGATTGAAGGCAGCGCCGCCGATCGTGCTGGACTTCGCGCAGGATCAGAACGCGCTTACATCGGCAACACTCCCATTACCCTGGGTGGTGATCTGATCGTGGCCGTGGATGGCGAGGCGCTCACAGACCAGCAAGAGCTTTCCCACGTGATGCAGAAGCATCGCGCAGGCGATACCGTAACCGTCACGATCTATCGCGGCAAAAAGAAGATGGACGTGAAGGTTGTGCTGGGAGAGAACAAGGGAACGGCCTGATTACTCCAGCGTATCGCCCGGCTGCCAGCGCCAGCGCTTCTTCTTGGCGTCATAGAAGACGGTGGATTCAATCAGCCGCGCTTCCTGCATTTTGACCACAAAAATCGGCGGCTTATTTTTCTTGATCAGCAGCCGGCCCAGCTCAAAGCTATCAAACGGGACGTTGATCAGCACGAACTTTGCTTTAGGCGTGGCGGAGCGCCAGGCATCCGGTCCGGCGCCGAAGATGATCAGCAGATCATGTGTGTGGCCGGGATCATAGTGAGACATGCTGGCGGTGTGCCGCGGATCGCCAAAGCCAAAAAAGGAATTGTAGGGATCGGACACCTGATATTTGTACTCGTAGGAATCAGGCATGGGATCATCGCTGTCGGCAGCGATCACCACGTCTTCCACACCATCACCATCGAAGTCGGCTGAAAGAATGGTTCTGGGCAGGGATGTTGTGGCAGTAAAGGTTGGACCGAACTGCTTCTTGATGAGTGGAGCAACGGAGATCGCCGTGGCTTTGCCGGAATCAGGACCAGGCGGATCGGTTTTCTGACTCGACTGCGCTGCAGCAACACACGTGGCCAGTAACACAACTCTGCCCAATGACTTCATCTGCAGAGTTTAACCCTGTTTAGCTTATTTTCTTCTGGAATTCTGGTTTTGTATCTGGTTCAGCAACAATCCTGACTGTTGCCGTGCGTTTCTTCGCGCGGCTGAACCAATAAGTCACTGCCGCTCCACTGATCACGGAGGTTGACAGGATCAGGGCTATCGATGGGCGGTAAGCCTGCGGAGAAAATCAGCGTCAATATGGCGAGCAAGATCAAGACCATCAGCATAAAAATGAAATAGTGCCGCGAGAGAACCGCGAATCAGAGCAGATCAGGTGTTGGATGTCAGCAGTGCTGGAATGGTTTGCTGCTGGCCGGAAACTCCTGCCAGACTCCGAGTATCTCACTCCGGAACAGTCGCATCTTAAACGCTAAAGGCAATCTTAAAGGCTTCTCCTCAAGTTGCCGATCATTACTAACCCGGGGGTTACAAATTTCACTTCATGCTACGCTCTTCTTTTACTTTTTTCTGTTTCTTGCTCTGTTCTGTTCTGATCGGCTCTCATGCTTTCCGGCTGCGGCGGCGGTAGTCATCAGTTCCAACTCTGGCGGTGGCGGTCGGGCAGCGGCAATACTCTGCCTACGCCAGACCACGTGATTGTTGTGGTGCTTGAGAACCACAGTTTTTCCCAGGTGATCGGCAGCCCTTCCATGCCATATCTGAATTCGCTGGCTAACGCACACTCGCTGGCCGACCAACTACTTTGGTGACGTGCACCCATCCATCGGCAATTACTTCATGCTGACCACCGGGAACTTGAAATCCGTTGATGACTCACTTCACCGGGACAGTTAGCGATGACAATATTGTAAGAGCGCTCAACGGGGCCGGGAAAAGCTGGAAGGCTTACATGGAGAGCATTCCATCAGCAGGCTATCTGGGCGGCAGACGTGGCACCTTACCTGAAACATCACGATCCTTTTTCCTACTTCAGTGATGTTGTCAGCAACACCGCTCAGGCGGCCAACATTGTACCGTTTACACAGCTTCAGGCCGATATGGCGGCTAACACTCTCCCGAACTTCGCGTTCATCGCGCCTAATTCCGTAGATGACGCACACGACTGTCCTGGCCAGGCAAGCACATGCCTTGATTCCGCCAAGCTTGCCACCGCTGATACGTGGCTCAAAACCAACATAGATCCGCTCATCAACAACCCAGCCTTTGCCAACAGCGTGTTCATCATCACCTGGGACGAAGGCGATCTTACGGACCTGACCAACGTCGGCGGACAGGTTGCCACCGTGCTGGTTGGCACACACGTGAAAGCAGGATTCAGGTCCACCACGTTCTACCAGCACCAGAACACGTTGCGCCTGGTTCTCGATCTGCTGAAAGTCGGCGACAGGCCGGGAGCTTCGGCAGTGGCTGGAAGCATGAATGAGTTCTTCCAGTAGGGCTGTTTTTCCCGATTTTGCGTGATCCCGACGGAGTGAGGGATCCCTATAGCTCGCAGGTAATTTTCAATGGTAGGATATGGAAGTAATTCTGCAACTGTTCTATGTAGGGTCCCTCGCTGGCTCGGGATTTAAGACTAAGAAAGCTTGCTCGGAATTAAACAAAGCCAATGCTCGCCTTCGCCCAGCTTGCTGACGCCGTAGCGGCCACCACTAAAAAGACAGAAAAAGTCCGTCTGGTCGCCGACTATCTGCGCAAGCGGCCCGTGGATGAGGCGGCACAATCCGCGATCTTTCTTTCGGGGCGCGCGTTTCCGATGTGGGAAGAGCGCACTTTGCAGGTTGGCGGCACATTGCTCTGGCGTGCCCTGGCTGAGGTTTCCGGTAAACCGGAAGTTGCGCTCACGGCCGCTTATCGTCGCCATGGAGATCTTGGCGCGGCTGCGCAGGACCTGCTTACCGGGGCGCCCAAGACCAGTTCGCTGACCGTGAGTCAACTCGCCGCCGCGTTCAGTGAAATTGCGCGACTCTCTGGCCCTGCGCCCAAGCGCGCCATTGTGGAAGACCTTCTCCGCCGCGCTACAGCGCTCGAAGCCAAATACATCATCAAGATCATCAGCGGTGATCTCCGCATTGGGCTGCGTGAAAGCCTGGTGGAAGAAGCCATTGCGGCGGCGTTCACAACGTAAAGAATTGCCCGTGAAAGCGGCCCAGGTCCAGCGAGCCAATATGCTTCTGGGCGATATCGGGGAAACGCTGCGGCTTGCCGCCGCTCATCAACTTGACCAGGCGCGCATGCGTCTCTTTCATCCTCTTGGCCTGATGCTGGCCAGCCCAGCGCAGGACGCTGAAGAAGCCTTCTCCTATTTCACTGAAGCTGCCGTGGAAGACAAATACGACGGCATTCGCGCCCAGGCGCATTGCGGCGGGAAAAAGAAGATGGAGCTGCCCGAGTCAGGCTCTTCTCCCGCACCATGGATGAAATTTCCGGATCATTTCCAGAACTGCCCCCGGCGCTGGCAGCCTTTCCCCAGCCGGTTGTGCTTGATGGAGAAATACTGGCATGGAGTGAAAGTCTCAATCAGGCGCTGCCTTTCTCTGAACTGCAGAAACGTCTGGGGAGAAAAAAGGTTTCGGCTGATCTCATGCGCACTGTTCCGGTTGTGTACATGGTCTTTGACGTCATCTACGCCCGCGGCGAACTCACGATCGAGCTGCCGCTGCGCGAGAGACGAAAGCTGCTGGAGGAAATTTTCGCTTCCGTACCCGAGCATGGCTTCAACGTGGACCACACCATGGCCGCGGTTGAAACTGCGCAGGGCCATCTTTCATTTGAACCTGCCGTGGCGGTTAAGTCCGGGCCTGCCGCGCGTGATTTTGGCGCCGATGCTTACCGCGGATTCGCCCGCCCACCTTGACAAGCTCTTTCAGCAGGCGCGTGATCGTGGCAATGAAGGTCTGATGGTGAAAGACCTCAACTCTACGTACACGCCGGGCCGTCGCGGCAAATCATGGCTCAAGCTCAAGCGCGAACTGGCGACGCTGGATGTGGTGGTCACGGCCGTGGAGTGGGGCCACGGCAAGCGGAATAAGGTGCTCAGTGACTACACTTTCGCGATCCGGGCTGACGACCAGTTGCTCAATGTGGGCAAAGCTTATTCCGGGCTTACTGACGCCGAGATTGCCGACATGACGGTCTGGTTTCAGGCGCACACGCTTGACGATCAGGGCTTCCGCCGTACTGTGGAGCCGCAGATTGTTCTGGAAGTTGCGTTTAACAACGTGATGAAGTCTGACCGGCATGAGAGCGGATACGCGTTGAGATTTCCTCGGATCCTGCGCATACGCCCAGATAAGTCTGCCGCGGAAATCGATACGCTGGAAACAGTGAAAGAGATTTATGAACGCCAGGAAAAGCGCAGCGCATGATGCCGCGTCAGCGATGTTGACTTAAAGGTGAGCTAGTTGCTTTTAAGCACCTTGGAATCCCCGGTTCCAAAATGATTGTGGGCGCCAACCGGAATGAGGCATCCATGAGCAACATCACACTCAGCATTTTCCAGTTGGATGGTAGTGTGCTCAATGTGAAACGTTTTAGACAATACCACTTTGACGCTGCGCAGAATCACATCACTCTCAGAAAGGGGGATATCATCTATGCGAATATGGCAGGCCAGCGCGTGCGTGTCTGAACCGATACTCCAGATATGGACGTCATGCACGTCATTGACTCCGCTCACGGTAGCCAGCGCGCCGGTGATCTGCTCAACGGACATGCCGCGCGGCGCGCCCTCAAGCAGGATGTTCAAAGTTTCCCTGATAATTCCCAACGACGACCAGAGAATCAGGCATGAGATGCCTATGGAAAGCGCTGGATCAATCCAGCTTTTTCCGGTCCACAAAATGGCCCAGCCACCCACGATGACCGCAGCGGTTGAAACCGTGTCACCCAACTGGTGAATGAACGCGCTGCGAATGTTTACGTCATGTGCCGCCCTGAACAGTAACCATGAGATGGTGCCGTTCATGATCACGCCGGCGAATGCCACCCAGATCATTACGTGCGGCTGCACTTCCACAGGATGGCGCATACGGCCAACCGCCTCGTAAAAAATGTAGAACGAGATCCCAACCAGCGTAAGGGCATTGATGAAAGCGGCTAGAACGCCGGCCCGATGATATCCGAATGTCTTGGTCGAACTTGGCGGACGGGTCTGCACAAACACAGCCACCCAGGAAAGCAGCAGAGCCAAAAGATCAGTAAAATTGTGGCCCGATTCAGAAAGCAATGCCAGGCTGTGCGAATGCAAGCCGGCTATCAACGTCACCACAACGTACGCAAAAGTGGCCACCAGCGAGTAGCGTAACGCTCTCGAGCTCATTGGAGCATGGGGGTGCGCGTGGCCGCTCATACCTTGAGTTTACCGCCGATTGCGTCCTTTCTAAGAAATGCTCGGAAATCTTTTCTTTACAAAAGTGGATAGGAAGCCCAGGCGCACCTATTGGTAGATTGATGCTCTGATTGAGCACCTGAATTTTGTCCGTCGAAGAAGTCATCTGCTATATTCTCAAGGAAGCCTATCCACAAATCCAGCGTTTTTAGCCGCTTAGCGAACACTCTCGTAATCATGGCGGCTCCTTCTATTTGGCAGCAGACTTGCAGGATTCAGCAGCTACGGATTGCTGTGTCTCTTATACTCGGAGCCTGCCTCATGGCAAAGCCTTATTACTTATTGATTTTTGTGCTTGCAATCGCTGTTGCGTACTCACAATCGCAAACCTCCGGTTCTGGCTCCGCAGCGGGACAAGCAACTCCCGCCAATAATGCAGGCAGCATATACGGAAATAGCACATCAGGGAACCAGCAAGCGCCGGGCCAGAGTAATGTGCCGTCGTCTCAGCCTTTGCCGGGGACGACCCAGAGCACTCCAGCGGCGACGGGAACGCAACCGGCCATGAAACCTGGATCGGCAACTGATGCTTCCGGCGGTGGAGTTGCAGGAGCAGCCGGCTCAGGCACGGGACAGGCGCAGGTCGCGGAGACTCCCAACCCACCGGCAAATCCGCCGGTTTCAGACTCCGAGCTGCAATCGCAGATTCAAAATGCGTTGAGCAAGGAACCAACATTGAGCGGGGATAGTGTGCGTGTGTCAGTGGCCGAAGACAGCATCGAAATGAGCGGCAATGTGGCCACGCCACGCGAAAAACTCACCGCGAGCCGAATCGTGCAATCGTATGCAGGTAACAAGAAGGTAGTCAGCCATGTCACCATCGGGGCGCGCTCGGGCGCCAATCCGTCAACGCCCGCGGCCACTCACGATAACGCTAATCCCTCGGCTAATCCCGAGCCAAATAAGGGAACGCCGCCGGCCGCCACGCAGCCTCCGCAGCACTGAGCGAGAGTGCGGCAAGAAAAAGAGCAAAGTAAAGCGGCCACTGCGCCGCTTTGTTATTTTCGGGAGGATCCTGCGGTCTCAGTCGTGAAGCATCCCGGCCAGCCACATCGCCCCGTTTAGGCGAATAGAAGCGGCTTGTGCGTTGAAATGCCCTCGAGCTCCAGCAGCTTTTCCTTGATGCTCAGCCCCCCACCGTACCCTGTGAGAGTGCCGTTACTCCCGATCACCCGATGGCACGGCACGATGATGGGAACCGGGTTATTGTGGTTGGCCTGGCCAACGGCGCGGAATGCGCGCGGGCTGCCCACGTCCTTTGCCAGATCGGCATAGGAACAGGTTTTTCCATACGGAATTTTGCGCAGGGCATCCCAGCAGCGCTTTTGAAACTCGGTGCCGCTCAGATCCAGTGGACAAGTGAATTCTCTGCAATTTCCCAGAAAATATTCGTCCAGCTGATTTCGATAAGGCCGCAGGGCTTCTTCCGATTCAATCCAAACCTGGTCTTTATCGGGCGCCGGCTTTCTGCCATCAAAGTAGATTGCGCGTAACCCAGTCTCAGTGGCGGCCAGAAGCAACGCGCCGAGAGGCGACTGCATACAGTAGTAATGAACTAAGTAAGGCTTTTTTGGCACAAAAAAATTTTAGCAGCAGGAGCTCGGAAAGTGTCCAATCGTTGCAACACCAGCTCAGCATTCCTCATCTATTCCAACACTGCTGCCATAAAACGGGCGGTGTGGCGTAGTGTCAGTTTGACGCTGCGCGTCGGATAGTTAGCCGGTGATCTGTTCATACCGGCAGGCTCATGATTTCAGAGCCTGAGGGTTCCACGGATTTTGCAGTAATGTCATTTGCACCTCGGATATTGCTGAAGCGCTGATTTGCGGGCCCTCACCTGACTTCGCCGCTACTTTTTTGAAGGAGCGCACCAAAGCTGTTTTGCAGGTGAGAGTAATGGATATTCGCGGACTGGTCCTCATCAACTCGGAAGCTGAGCCGGAAACCGAGCCAAATCGCTTTGGGGGAGTGCCCCTGGGCTTGCTCGACGTTGCCGGAAAGAGCGCTCTCATGCGTACTGCTGAGAGACTGCGTAAATTTGGCGTCGGTCCTGTTACGGCCGTCATAGAAGATTTTTCATCAGTTCCTGCAAGGGGCATTGCACCAGGGCGAACCGGGACTCACCAGCATCTTTACTTCCCGAGATCGTTTCTGGCGAACAGCGGAGAACGCCTTTAATGAATTGGTGCAGACGGGCGCCGAAATAGTAATCCTCATCAAGATTGGTGCGTATCAGGAGATGGACTTTGAAAAATTTGTCCAGCTCCACCTCGACAACAATTCGCGGGTGAGCCAGCTTTCTCATGAAGGACAGCCGCTGGAGGTTTTCTGCATCAGCGCTTCCCGCCGCAATGATGCGGCGTCATTATTCCGCACCAGCCTTTCCAAGTGCCGCGTTGATTGTCCCCTGGTAGAGCTCACCGGATATTTCAATCCCCTGCGTAGCGCAGGCGATCTGCGCGAGTTTGCCATTGATATTCTCAGCATGAGGACTGAGACGTGCCCCAGAGGTATTCAGATCAAGCCCGGTGTATGGGTAGCGCCCGGCGCTCACATTGAAAAGGGCGCGCGCGTGATTGCTCCAGCCTTCATCGGTAGCGGAGCCAGGATCCGTTCGGGTTCGGTGATTACCCGCTGCACTTCAGTGGAAAGACACGCTCAAGTAGATTGCGGCACGGTGGTGGAAAATTCCAGTCTTCTGGCTAATTGCTATCTGGGCGCGGGACTTGACCTGGCCCATTCGGTGGCGGGCATGGGAATCATTGCCAATCTGCGACGCGGCGCCACCGCACTGATCAGCGATTACAAGCTCATCAGGAGCACGACCGAGGCCGTGACGCCGAATTTTTTAAGTTCCGCGAGAGAGCTTGTTACTTTTCTTCCCCGCCAGGTATGGCGCGGGGTGTTTGGACGCACGTGTGCAACAGCCTGACTTGAATGTCACGCTGCATCAAACATCTCCAGCGCTTGGCAAGGCGGCGGGATATGAAGCTCCGGCCTGCAACACCGGTGCAGCCGATGAATTTCCCAATCTTGTTGCAGTGAGGACCCATGGAAATCAATAGCAGGCCCGTTGTGGTGAAGAGAATGCCGGAACGGGTCAATGCCCGCACAGCGCGTGAATTTATGCAGGCTCTGCGCCCCTTTCTGGTTACTGACCGACCGCAACTGGTTCTGGATCTTTCGCAGGTGGTGAGACTTGATGCTGCCGGCGTAGAGATGCTTTTAAGCTGCATGTCAGCGGCGCATAAGCGTGATGGAGACCTGAAGCTGGCTGCTCCATCCCCGCAAGCCTACGTAGTGCTGGAACTCACTCGCACGGAGCGACTTTTTGAAATCTATGACACCTCCTCTGACGCTGTTCGTAGCTTCAGCGGCTTTCTGCCCAATACCATGCGGCAGCAACTTTTACACAAACGCACGCCCACAATCTCGGCCGCCTGAAGGGCCTTTGACGTATGCCGAACTCTGACAGCGTTGTCATCTTCCCGAGCAGCAACGCCACGATTGCACAGAGCGGGCTTCCGCCCGCAAGCGGGCGCACGCGCTTGTGCTGACCGGCAGCCTGGTCATGCTGTTCAGTTCTACGGCGGTGAGCGGCATCAATTTTGCTACCAACGTGGTGATGGCGCGCCTGCTTGGCCCGGCCATGTTCGGACAGGTGGCAGTGGCTGCTACGCTGCTCATGATGGCTTCCTGCATCACGCTGGCATTCCAGATGGTGTGCGCCAAGTTTGTGGCGCGAAATGAAACCGCAGGCGGCAAATCGGCCGTGTACCACGGACTGCTTAAGAATTCATGGATGGTTAGTCTCTGCATCGGCCTGGTTCTGGTCGCGGCGCAGAGGCCATTCTCGCGCTACCTCAATGTACCCTCGTCACTGCTGATTGCCATTCTGGCCGTCGGCATTACTTTCTATGCGCCGGTAGGAGTGCGTCGCGGCGCCATGCAGGGGCTGTGTCTTTTTACTCGCCTTAGCGGCACGTACATTGTGGAAGCTGTCACCAGATTTGTGATTGGCGTTGCTCTCATACTATTGGGATATGGCGTGCTTGGGGGCGTGGGGGCGATCTCTATCGCCGTGGTAATGGCCTACTTTATCCCGCGCGGTCCCAAAAGCACTGCGGGTGAAGGCCGTAACAGAAGAACGGGCGTCATTTGCCGAGGCGTTTCAGGCAATTGTGTTTTTCGTTGGCCAGGTCATCATCAACAACATCGACATTGTGCTGGTGAAGCATTTCTTCCCGCCCGAGCAGGCCGGTCTTTATGCCGCGGTCGCGCTGGTGGGTCGTGTTCTGTACTTTGCCGCCTGGTCAGTGGTAAGCGCCATGTTCCCGGTGAGCGCGTCTGTCAAGCAGGAACATGAAAGCCCTCATGTGATTTGGTTTCCCATGGCGCTGGTGGGTGCGATTTCCGCGTTGTTCATCCTGTTTGTGAGCCTGTTCCCGCAAGTGATCATGGGAGCGATTTTTGGCCGGGCATTCGCTTCCACATCATCCCTCTTATCGCTGTACGCCATTGCAACCGCCATCTATGCCATGTCCATGGTCCTGATGGCTTATGAGATTTCCCGCCGCATCGCGAATGTAGGCTGGTTGCAGTTGTGGTTCAGTGGAATTCTTGTGTTGGCGATTGGCGTGTTTCACCACTCTCTGCGTGAAGTGATCCTGGTTCAGATTGTGCTCATGAGCCTGATGTTAGCGCTCGTCTCGTTCCCCTTCCTGCGCCGGTTCCGGCGTATCTCAATGGAGGTTACACCGTGAAACGGCTGGGGCGGGTAAGCGAAGACGAAATCATTTCTGAGTTTCTGAGGGCAGAGTTCTATCAGAAGGAGTTTGATAGAGATCGCCGCCAGTTTGAGCAGATTGTCTATCACCCGAACCTTGAGAACGGCGCGGAAAACTCACTGCGCCGGGCGTTGCTGTACCGGCGGCGTGCAACCATGTGGCGTGAGTTACCGCCCGACACAAAATGGTATGAAGTTGATTTCTGCCCTGAAGATTCCGAACGCGTCAATGTCTTTCCTCGTGCCCAGTGGCGGGCCGTGGCCCGTGGCAACTTCAGGGCACTGTACGTAGCGGAAAAAATCCGGGCGCAGTTTAACTCCGGCAGTCCCAGTCCACTGGCTTTGAAGATCCAGGCCCTTCTTAGCCTGATGGAGCATGAAGGCCCGCGCTCCACGGTGATGCTGATCGGGCTGGATGAGCATCGTCCACTTACTCTGCTGGAAGGCAATCACCGCTTTGTGGCGTCACTGCTTTTGCCGCCTAATATCATGCTTCGCCGCATCCGGATCGTTTGCGGCCTGTCACCCCATATGGAGGACTGTTGCTGGTACAAGACCAGTCTGCCCAGCCTGTCCCATTACCTGAAAAATCGCATCAAATACTTCTGGAACAGAGAAGCTGACGTCAGCCGGTTGCCGCAGGTGGAAAACAGCCGGTCCGCCAGCACGCTCGCCGGCACCACTGCCGGCGCATCCAGCGCAAAAACGGATTAACGAACCAACATCAAACGAACAAGATTAACGAACCAGATTAATGAACCATGCGAAATTGCATCTGAGAGGTTCTATGAGAATTCAGCACGGAATATCCAAGTCACTGGCCTTGGCCCTGGCCTTTGGCCTATGCCTGACGCCTGAGATGTTTGCGCAGCAGCAAACTCAGTCCCCAACATCGCCGGCTGCGTCATCTTCACAGACTTCAAATTCACAAGCCCCAACTTCACAAGCTCCATCTTCACAAGCTCCATCTTCACAATCTCAAACTTCGCCACAGGCGCCACAGGCCGTTCCGCCGGCAGCTTCAGAGCCACCAGCCTCTACCACCCCAGCGCAGACGCAGCCAGCAAAGCCTTCCCCGAATGGCAGCACGATTGATCCCTCCCAGGGCCCTTTGCAGCCGGTGACCACTTACCCTGATGCAAACGGTGGACAGCAACAGGAGCAGTCCACGGTGCAGTCACAGACAACGAATCCGCCTGAGGCTCCTCAACCAAAGACGCAGCAGCCCACTCAACCGGTTGGCGCGGCTACCGCTGAACGCGTTCCCACCGCTGGTGGCGCGGCTGCCAAGCCTGCGGGCGCTGCCATTGCTCCAGCCAAACAACACCAGACCCGTGGATTGCTTATCAAGATTGGGGCCATTGCGGCCGCCGGCGCCGCTCTTGGAACCGTTTATGCCCTTACCCGTAGCACCGGTTCTTTGCCTCCCGGAGCCCGTTAGGAAGAACGTCAATTCATGATTGAGTTCACGATTGAAGGGGAAACAGGTTTAAATGAGCGCCAAGCTTCTCACATCGCCCGCTACTCATTAGCTTTTCCGGCCTGGATGGTTCCGGCAAATCCACGCAGATAGAAAATCTGCGCCTTGCCCTGAATGCCGCGGGCTTGAACACGCGCCTGCTTGCCTTCTGGGACAACGTGGTGGTTGGCGTGAAATATCGCGAAGGCTTTGTCCATAAGGTTTACAAGAGTGAGCGCGGAATTGGAGCGCCAGGTAAACCCGTGAATCGCCGGGACAAGAACATGCGCGGCTGGCATCTTACCCTGGCTCGTCATTTTCTTTATCTTCTTGATGCCATCAACCTTCGGCGCGTGGTTGCGCGTGAACGGATCAAAGCAGGCGTTGACGTTGTAATTCTCGATCGCTACATCTATGACGAATTGTCCAATTTGAATCTCAAAAACGCGTTGAGCCGGCGATTTATCAAGCTGGTCCAGGCAATGGTTCCGAAACCTGACGTCGCCTACATGCTGGATACTGATCCGGTGGCTGCCTACGCCCGTAAGCCTGAGTACCCGGTTGAATTCATGAAAAAATGCCGCCGAACCTACCTGGAATTGGCTTCACTGCTGGGAAATCTAACGGTGATCCCTGCGTTGGCTTTGCCAGAGGCGAAACATGCTGTTTTGAAAGCCGCTGAACAGTCTCTGCATGCGAGCGGTAGAGCCGCACACCTTGAACCAGGTGTTACCGCCGCGTAAAGAATACAGGGATTTAGAACTGAGGCCTGCTGGCGTGGGCTGTTCCTGCGAATGATCATCGAGCGGATCTGGCTGAGTATCTGATCAGTGGGCAGGCAAACTCTAATCGTTTTATGCGGGGTGGGCTCCACCAGCAATTCCACCCGATCCTCACTAGGCTCATGCTCAACCAGCATCAATATCCTGAGCGCGCACCAATCCACGATTGCTCTCAGCTTCGCTTTGAAAAATCGCATAACGCGACTTAAATTCATTCAACACCTTCTGGCATTATTTATCGATCCGACTTGGCCGCCCAATAAGCTGCTGCGCCTGCTCAATAGAGATGAGCATTCCCGCAACTTGCTGTTCTTAAGCCCTGAAGCTTTTTCGCAAGTGGCGTTTGCGGCGAATAGCTTAAATACATTTTCTTATATATTGGAATCACTTCCCCGGGCATGAGTTGTGCGACGGTGGGAGTTAATCGGAACCAGATGGCCAGCTCTGCTGGTTACGGTTTCTTTTCCGGAACTGCTGCCGGGATCAGATGTTCAAGTGGCACAAATTCAGTAGGATAGATGCCGGTGTAGCAGGATGTGCAGTAGCTGGTTTTTTCGCCTTCCGCGCAAGCTTCGCGCAGGCCATTCAAGGACAGATAGGCCAGAGTATCTGAGCCTATGTATTCACGGATTTCTTCTATGGTTTTATTTGCCCCGATAAGCTGGCTCTTGGACGGGGTATCCACGCCGTAATAACAGGGTGAAATTGTTGGCGGACAGGAAATACGTACGTGGACTTCCTTGGCTCCGGCATCACGCACCAATCGAACAATTTTCCGGCTGGTGGTTCCGCGGACAATGGAATCATCAATCAGCACAACTCGTTTGCCCACCAGCAGGCTGCGCACGGGATTCAGCTTCAGCTTAACGCCGAAGTCTCGCACCCGTTGCTCAGGTTCAATAAATGTGCGGCCCACGTAGTGGTTGCGGATCAATCCAAAACGAAACGGTATTCCAGATTCGGCGGCAAACCCCAGCGCCGCGGTCACGCCGGAATCGGGCACCGGCACAACCACATCAGCATCTACTGGCGACTCTTTCGCCAACTGCCGTCCCATCAATTCCCGGCTTGTCTGCACTGCACGGCCAAACACGGTGCTATCCGGGCGGGAGAAATAAACATGCTCAAAGATGCAGCTGGTCTGCTTCATCTCCGCGGCAAAGAAACGTGACGAGACGCCCTCAGGGCCAACCACCACCATTTCTCCTGGCTTCACGTCTCGCTCATAGACCGCGCCAATCAGGTCAAAAGCGCAGGTCTCGGAAGCGAAAACAATGGTGTCGCGTTCATCGCCCCCACCGTTGTGGATTCTTCCCATGGATAATGGACGGAAGCCGCGAGGATCGCGCACGGCAAATACCCGGTCACGGGTCATCATGACCAGTGAAAACGCGCCTTCCAGCCTGCGTAAGCGCGTCACAAACTGAATCCGCCAGCGTCTGCTCGCGTGATTGCGCGATCAGGTGCACAATCACTTCCGTATCACTGGTGGTCTGGAAAATTGATCCCTGCGCTTCCAGTCGGTTGCGAATCTCCCAGGCATTCACCAGATTGCCGTTGTGTGCCAGGGCGATCATTCCTTTATTGCAATCCACCATAATGGGTTGGGCGTTCAGCACAGCCGAATCG
This sequence comes from Terriglobia bacterium, assembly GCA_963824835.1. Lineage (GTDB taxonomy): Bacteria > Acidobacteriota > Terriglobia > Terriglobales > Acidobacteriaceae > Angelobacter. The sequence goes on from CAWGRA010000044.1 coordinate 60,140, forward strand.
CCGGTGGTGGAATAACGCGTGTGGCCAATGGCAATAGCTCCGGGCAGCTTGCTGAGTGCTTCTTCGGTGAAGATGTCCGCCACCAGTCCCATGGACTTGTGCAGGTGCAGGCGTGCGCCGTCAGAAGAAACGATTCCGGCCGATTCCTGTCCGCGATGTTGAAGCTGATGCAGGCCAAGATAGGTCAGGGTTGAAGCTTCGGGATGCGTGTGCACGGCCATGACGCCGCATTCGTCCTTAAATAACTGTCGCTCCGCTCCAAACTGCATCATGATCGCTTTTCCCCCTGAATTCACTCTGCACCTCGTTGCAGGTCGCTCGCCGCTCCGCCCACGATTCTGTCGCTCGCTCCAAACCGCTCATCAGCCTTCTTGCCCTGAAATCACTTGTGCGCCTGTTGCAGGTCGCTCGCCGCCCCTCGGGGCTCGCGACCTTACTTGCGCTTACGATATGTCGCTTCGCTCCAAATCGTTGCCGCCGTTGTTTGAGCTAGAAGCCAGTAGCTAGCAGCTAGCAGCTTCTTTTAGCTCTTCTGCAACGTCTCCGGAACCAGATGCTCCGGCGTATCCACATGCAAGGCCCGGCTTAATGCAGTGTCCCAAACCTGCCTCAGTTCAGACACTGAGGCCTGAACAGCAGGCTTGCCATCGATTCTTATTGTTCAAATTTTCAGGAACTGTGCGCCCGATCCGGTCGGCCCTAAGACCCCATTGTACCGCTGTTCTTTTGATGATCTCAGCCTTTTGCGGGTCGCAACTAATCAATACCCGGCTGGCATCCTCACCGAACAGAACGGCCTCCGTAAATGACTCATTCGAAGTAAGATCCACGTCGGCGCCTATATTGGCCGGGAAGGCCGATTCGGCCAGGGCCACGGCCATTCCACCCTCAGAACAGTCATGGGCTGACTCAATCAGCCGGTTCTGAATCAACTCGCGAAGGCATTTCTGCAGAGCGGCTTCCTGCTTCAGGTCCAGAGCCGGTGGCGTGCCCCAGATTTCGCCCAGCACCTCCTTTGCGTACTCTGACGATCCCAGTTCAGTTTCTGCCTGTTGCGCAGTTGCCTTTTGTGGTGGCACACAGAAGCAGAATCTCCTGGCCGGGCTCACGGAAGTGGAAGGTCATGGTGTTTTCAATGTTTTCCATGATTCCCACAATACCGACCACGGGCGTGGGATAAATGCCTTCGCCCAGCGTCTCGTTATAGAGGCTCACGTTGCCGCCGGTGATCGGGCGTTTCCAGGGCTTCGCAAGCGGCGCTGATTCCGTCCACCACCTCAGAAAACTGCCACATGATGGTGGGCTTTTCCGGATTGCCAAAGTTCAGGCAGTTGGTGGCCGCGACGGGAGTTGCGCCGGTACAGGAGACATTGCGGGCAGATTCCGCCACGGCGTGCATGGCACCCAGCCTGGGTGAGAGCCATGCCCAGCGACCATTGCCGTCCAGCGCCATCGCCAGCCCGCGCTTGCTGCCTTTCAACCGCATTACACCTGCATCCGCTCCCGGGCCTTCCACGGTATTGGATTGCACCATGGTGTCATATTGCTCAAAAATCCAGCGCTTGGAGCATATGTTCGCGGCGCCCAGCAGGCGCTTCAAAATCGGCGTGAAGTCGCCTGTGCTGTTGAACTTTATGTGCGCCGGGCCTGGTATGCGGGACCGGCGCCTCCCAGGGCGACATGGGGCGGTGATACAGCGGTGCATCATCGGTCAGCGCGGTGTTCGGAATGTCCGCCACCAGCTTGCCGTGCTCGAGCACGCGCAACCGGCTGCCGCTGGTGACTTTGCCTACAATCACTGCGTCCAGTCCCCACTTTTCAAAGACCCGAAGCACTTCGTTGTTCGCGTCCGCTTTCCGCTACCAGAAGCATGCGTTCCTGCGATTCGCTCAGCATGATCTCATAGGCGTTCATGCCGGTTTCGCGCTGTGGCACGCGGTCGAGCTCGATCTCAATGCCCACGCCGCCGCGCGCGCCCATTTCACAGGTGGAACACGTAAGTCCGGCGGCTCCCATGTCCTGTATTCCAACCACCGCTCCGGTCTGCATGGCTTCCACGCAGGCCTCCAGCAGCAGCTTCTCCAGGAACGGATCGCCCACCTGGACATTCGGCCGCTTCTGCTCCGAGCCTTCACTGAATTCTTCGCTCGCCATGGTGGCGCCGTGGATGCCGTCGCGACCGGTCTTGGCGCCCACATAGATCACCGGATTGCCTTCGCCGGCAGCCTTGGCATAAAAAATCTGATCGCGCCGTACCAGCCCCAGCGCAAAGGCGTTCACCAGTGGATTCTGCGCGTAGCAGGCTTCAAATTTGGTTTCGCCGCCCAGGTTGGGAACGCCAAAACAGTTTCCGTACGATGCAATCCCGCTGACAACGCCTTCCAGAATCGAATGATTGTGATGCACCGTCGCCTGGTCGGTCTTTTTATCCGGTGTGATCGGACCAAAGCGCAGTGAATCCATCACCGCCAGCGGTCTTGCGCCCATGGTGAAGATGTCGCGCAGAATGCCGCCAACGCCGGTGGCCGCGCCCTGAAACGGCTCAATGAATGACGGATGATTGTGTGACTCAATCTTGAAGGCGCAGGCCCATCCATCGCCAATGTCAATGATGCCGGCGTTTTCGCCCGGGCCCTGCACCACCAGCTTGCTGCGCGTAGGCAGGCGCTTCAGATGCACGCGCGACGATTTGTAAGAGCAGTGCTCGCTCCACATCACGCTGAAAATTCCCAGCTCCGTCAACGAGGGCTCGCGTCCCAGCGCGCTTTTGATCCGTTCGTATTCGTCTGGCGTGATCCCGTGGCTTTTAATGACTTCAGGAGTGATGGCGGAAGCTTGTGTTGTCGGCATAAGGGAGTCTACTTTCGATTTTCTCACGTATTCACGTGGATTTTCTCCTGTCTGATGCCGAAGTCTCCGCGACTTGTGATCCCCTTATCTGCAACCTGGACCAGAGCCGGAGCATCTCATCTGGTGTGAGCAAGATTGGCCCTGGCAGCAAGCAGCCGGGCCCGACTAAGAGGACAGAGAACCTGCTGTCCTCTTTGGTTTTTTGGGAGTGTTTTGATCGCGGCCACTACTCTGGTTTCTTTTTTGCGTACTTATGTCGCTCCGCTGCGCTCCTGCCTACGGCAGTGAGGAATTGCCTCCTCGTCAGCTTACCCCGCCCTTATCCCTCAGCGCGGCTTTTTTCCGAAAAGCACGCACCCTCGGGAACGAACGGGGCTAGATTGTGTCGCGCCTTCGGCGCTTGGTGTATGGGCAACCCTCAGCCCTTGTAAGATTGCGATTTTTGGAGCCGTAGCAAGCTACGGCTCTACGGCGAATTTCTTACCGCCAGCGGGAGACGCGGCATGCCGACGTCTCTACATGGACTTTGCTGCTGAAGCTTCGCTCATTTCTCATTTCCCTTTGGGCAGCACCTCACAGTCGCTCCATTCACGCCTGACAATCGAAACTGTTATCCTGACATCGCTGGATGGAGCCGCGACGGTGTATTACGCGCCGAGCGCTGCGACAAGAGCCTGACAAGGTATCAAGTTAGGAACTCTTTAGCGTTTTGGAGCGTAGCGACAGTAACTGAGACGTTAAGGGCGAGGCCGAACACGCGCCTAGCCCGCTGCGACAAGAGCCAGAGTAAGCAAGGCAGGAACATAACTCTCCAGCGGTTTTGGAGCGAAGCGACAGAAAAAAATGAAGTCCATCATTATCGGTACTGCCGGACACATCGATCACGGAAAGACTTCGCTGGTGAAAGCGCTTACCGGCATCGATGCCGACCGTCTGGAAGAGGAAAAGCGGCGCGGCATCACCATTGATCTCGGCTTCGCGCACCTTGAACTCAACGCCCCCAGCGGTGAAAGACTGCGTTACGGCTTTATTGACGTTCCCGGCCATGAGCGTTTTGTCCGTAACATGCTCGCCGGTGTGGGCGGGATTGACATGGTCCTGCTGGTGATCTCGGCCGACGAATCCATCAAGCCGCAGACGCGCGAGCACTTTGAAATCTGCCGCCTGCTTTCCATTCCTCGAGGCATTACCGTAATCACCAAGTCGGATACGGTTGATGAAGACACCCTGAACGTTGTCCGCATGGAAGCCGAAGAGTTTGTCCGGGGATCGTTTCTTGACGCCAGCCGTTCACCCATGATCGCCGTAAGCGCGCACACCGGCGCCGGACTTGACGATCTGAAGCATGAAATCGTCCGCCTGACCGCTGAAATTCCAGCCCGTGACACTGACGCTATCTTCCGGCTGCCCATTGACCGTGTCTTTGTCATGAAAGGGTTTGGCACAGTGGTGACCGGAACGCTGATTGCGGGCAAGGTGAAAAAGGAAGAAGAAGTTGAGATCTTTCCCAACCGGCAGCGGGTCCGTGTGCGCGGAATACAGGTGCACGGCGCCGCCAGCGATCTGGCAACCGCGGGCCAGCGTACCGCGCTTAACCTGGCGGGCGTGCAGGTGGAAGACCTTGCGCGAGGCATGACGTTGACGGCCCCCGGCCTGCTCGAACCCACGCAGCGCATTGAAGTCCAGCTATCACTACTTGCTGACGCCAAGCCGCTCAAGAATCGTGCCCGCGTTCATCTGCACGCGTTTGCCTCTGAGACCATCGCCGAGATTAAGCTGCACGAAGGCGCGGAGATAAAACCGGGCACATCCGCGCTGGCGCAACTGCGCACTGAAGATCCGCTGCTTCTTCTACCGGGTGACCGGGCGATATTGCGGCAGTATTCGCCGGTGGTGACCATCGGCGGCGCTGTTGTGCTTGACGCATTTCCACTGGTTCGCCAAAAGCGCGAGGCGCGGGTAAGTTTCCTCAAGGCCCAGGCATCCGGGTCGCGTGAAGAGGCGCTTCTGGCGCGTATCAGTCGCCGCGGTAAAGATGGTCTTGATCCGGCGGCTGCCGTGCGTGAAACCGGACTCAAACTGTCGGTGCTGCAGCCCATCATGGCTGCCCTGGCGCAGAAAAACCAGGTCGTGCAGGCCGGCGATATCCGCATTGCCGCAGACGTTTTCAAAAAATCGCGCGAAAGCGTACTGGCAATGCTGGAGGCGTTTCACAAAGCCAACCCGTTGGTTGCTGGGATCAGCAAGGAAGAGCTGCGCGCCAAACTGGGCCTGAACCAGAACGTAATGGAAGCCGTGCTGGCACAGCTCGGCCGCGATAAGAAGCTTGAAATCAGCGCCGAACAGGTAAGGCTCACAGGGCGGGGCGTGGAACTGAAGGACGATGAGGCCAAAGCCAAAGAACAAATTGAAAAAGCCTTTGCCGCCGCCGGCCTGAAAGTTCCCCTGATGAAGGAAGTGCTGGCCTCATTGCCGGTTGATAAGACGCGGGCGCAAAAGCTGGTGACGCTTCTTTTGCGGGACCGCGTGCTGGTCAAGCTGGCGGACGAGCTGGTGTTTCACCACAGCGCGCTTCAGCAATTACGGCAGATTCTTGCCGGACAAAAGGCCACGTCGCCCAGGATTGATGTTGGAAAATTCAAAGATCTCACGGGCGTCTCCCGCAAGTATGCCATCCCGCTGCTCGAATATCTCGATCGCGAACGCGTTACGCGCCGGGTCGGCGACGACCGCATTATCCTTTAGTGTTGTCGCTTCGCTCCAAACGCGCTACAGAATTCCGAGCACCTCGCAGTGCGAGGCTCCTGTTGTAGCGGGCTCGCGACTTTTGCTTGTGTCGCTGCGCTCCAGACCGCGAATCAGCCTTCCCCCCATAAAGTTACTTACGCGCCTGTTGCAAGCCGCTCGCCGCCCCTCGGGGCTCGCGACTCTTGTTTTGCCCAAGCTGTCGCTTCGCTCCAAACCGCTTAAGATTCCGAGCACCTCCAAACTGCGACGCTCGGACCTTATCGCCCGGTTTTCTGATCCGTTTCTGTCCTTCGTGTCCTTGTGGTTAACTTTTGCCTTAGATCGCCATGCTTCTGGCCATGCCCGCTAAAGAGTTTTTTGGTTCGGGCATCTCGAGTGCTCTGCTTTGTAAATGGCGCAGTGCCAGAGCAAGCCTTGCCTGATTATCGGCCGTGGATTTCTGGAAGCTCACGCCCATGCCGACATTCGCATCACTGGATATCACCACGGCCGGCATTTCCAGCGTGATCCCTTCAATGTTCATCCGCAACTGGAGCTGCGTATTCGGGGGCAGGGCTGAGGGGGTCTCCAGGTACACGCCTCCCGCGGAAATTTCGGATATCTGCGCGTACAGCGGATGGTTCAATCCGGCCGCGCGAATTACCGCGCCTCCCTGGCATGCATGGCGCGTATGCCAGCGGCGCTCGGTTGATGTATGGGCCGCGCGTACCAGAGGCAATCCTGTGCGTGCGTTCTGTGTATCAATGATCGGATCAGGGGCATCTTCCGGTAGGTCCACGCCCCAAATGCTTTTCGGCGCCAGTCCGCGAATGCCGGCCTGGCCGGCCAGCATGGTGTTCGGCGCGCCTATCCAGAAGACATAAAATTTCCCGCGCAGCACTCCGCGCTGGAGATCAATCAACTCACCTGGTTCAACCGGGATATATAAACCGCCCAACCGCGCCGAGTCTGACGTTATGTCCAGGGTATGGGCGAGCTGTTTCTCGGGATGGTCGTTGCGGATGACGGTTACCGGAAGGACAACCTTCATCCTGAATGCGCCTCTTGTCGACATGCTTACTCCTGTTTCTTATTTCCATGGACGCCGGCAGGCGCCAGCATCACCGAGAGGGCCCTTGAATGACTCTTAAAGTACTCTGTACCAGAGGACATGCACCAGATGACGTTGGTAATGTCGGTTGGCTACAAACCGCCTGGAGTTTGGGATGTAAAAGCGGGAGGGCGGGACAGATTGGGCAAACGCGTAATTTGGTAGTCGAGCGATTGAACTGATTCCCTTTTGCCGCAGATTTACGCCGGCAGATTCCGCTGGTGAAGAGCCGGCACTTGCCACCGCGATATTTTGGTTTCCGTCGCAACGCTCAAAGACTTTGGTTGTGAGCTTCGGGACCATCAGGAAAAATGGACCCGGTCACGCTATGCAGTCGGAGTTGCAGACCGTCAGGCCAGGAGAGAAACCGGCGGTGGAATCTTATACTTTTCGGATCAATTGAACTCGCCGTTAAAAATTAGAAATTTCAAATAATCAACACGGCGATCCATTAAAACTCAGCTAGTTCGAGCGCGTGGAGATTCAATTCATCTTTACAAATAAAAATGTCCTTACGGAATTCGAAAATGTCACGCTCCGAATCTACTAGAGGGTGTAAAAGAATAATAAAAGAAAGCCATCTTTAATTCCGCAAGGGTCGAGACGACGGCTCGTTCTCTAGCAGTTTGGAACAGGTAACACGGCAAATGGCTAGTGGAGAAAAAAGGCAAATGAGCGCATTGGAATATGCCGATCGAGCAGGCAAGTATGCGTTTGGAGTTGATGAATCAAAGGCAGTCCAGCTTTTGCGGAAGCTGGCGGACGAACTGGAAGCCGGGGAAGTTGCGCTTTACAGTGTCTCGACAGCCTGCCATGCAGCGCACGAAGAATTTACGGTGCAGGAATTGGTGGTCGAATTTTTGCAGGAGATTCCGCCGGCTCCGGTTGTTCAACAGCCCGGACCTCGCATCATCAAAGACTGATTAAAAGACAAGACATCAGAGAACGGACTACGCTCCAAGGAACGACCTTTACGGGGTGGCTGAAAAAAATTCATCCACTTCGGCAAGGTCGTTGGTTTTTTTGTAAGGCGGCAGGCTGTCCAGAAACACTTTTCCATAGCGCTGCTTCAATAAACGATTGTCCAGCAGGGCCAGCACGCCACGATCTTTAACCGAACGAATCAGGCGGCCGAAGCCTTGTTTCAAAGATATGACCGCGGATGGCACCTGATACTCGAAGAACGCGTTTCCGCCTCCGGAATCAATCGCCCGCACACGCGCCGCCACAATGGGATCACTGGGCACGGCAAACGGCAGACGGTCAATAATCACGCAGCTTAGTTGTTGCCCCTGTACGTCAACACCCTGCCAGAATGAAGATGTGGCAAACAACACGGCATTCGGGGTGGTCCTGAATTCTTCCAGCAAGGCGTTCTTCGGCGCTGTTCCCTGCAACAGCATGGGATATGGCAGCTCACCCAAAAGACGATCATGGATGTCATTCATCTGCGCATAGCTGGTGAAAAGACAGAAAGCGTGCCCTTGCGTGATTTCCAGAATGCGGCGGATCTTCTCGGCGGCGCGATTGCCAAAAATGGTTGATCGCGGATCAGGCATATCCGGAGGAAGGTAGAGCACGGCCTGCCGGGCATAATCAAAATGCGAAGGCACAACCAGCTCTCGCGTATGTTCCAGGCCAACACGCTGGCGTATGTAATCAAAATTTCCCTTCTGCGGCGCCGCCACGGCCAGCGTGGCTGAAGTCAGAATCGCGGTGTCCACGGCATCAAAGAGCTTGCTGTGCAGGATTTGCGAAACATCAATGGGTGTGGCTTGCAGGATCACATGCCCATGACCGCCGCGGCCTTTTCGGCCTTCACCCCGCCACTCAATCCAGAACACTGTGTTCTTGTCTTCCGATTCCATGATGAACGCAACCTGCTTCTGCAACTCCTGCGTGCGCCTGGCAAAGTTGAACACTTCCTCCGGCTTTTTGGGCAGCAGTTCAAGCTGTGAGAAGACATACTCCAGCGAGTTCATCAACCCTTCATAGTCTTTGGCGTGCTTGATCAGGAAGCCTTCGCGATTACTGAAGGCAAAACGGCCATCGCCCGCGGGCAGCAATCCAAAGAAAAAACGTGAGCGTTCACGCAATCGCGCCAGCCCCTGAAGCAGAGTGGCTGACATCACTTGCTTGTGCTGCAACGTCTGCTCAATGTCACGCGCCAGTTCTTCAAAACGCAGATTGCTTACACTCACTCCGAAGTAACTGCTGGCCACGTCTTCCAGTTCATGGGCTTCGTCAAAGATCACAGCGGAAAATTCCGGCAGGATACCGGCATCAGGCGCGCCGGATTGACGCAGTGCCAGGTCCGCGAAAAAAAGATGGTGATTCACAATGACAATGTCGCTTTCCATGGCACGGCGACGCATCTCCGTGATGAAACAACGGTCCCATTGGGTGCACTTCTGCCCGGTACAGCGATCGGTACGCGCATCAAGCTTGGGCCAGAGCTGCGTGGTTTCAGGCAGTTCGGTCAGCTCCGCGCGATCACCGCTCTGTGTGTTCTCCTCCCAGGCAGCAATCTGGCGATACTGCTCAATCTCCTGCAATCCGGAAAGAACCGGCTGGTTGGTGAGATCATAAAGCTTCTGGCGGCACAGATAGTTATTGCGGCCTTTCATGTAGCAGACACGCAACGGCCCCAGATGTTTTTCCAGAAAAGGGATGTCTTTGAAAAAGATCTGCTCCTGCAAATTCTTGGTGCCGGTGGAAATAATCACCCTTTTGCCACTGCGGATGACAGGAACCAGATAAGCTAGAGTCTTACCTGTCCCTGTGCCGGCTTCCACAATCAGGTGTCGGCGCTCCTCTAAAGCCTTTTCCACGGATTGCGCCATTTCCAGTTGACCGCGGCGAAATTCATAGTTGGGATGCGCCTGGCTGAGCAGGCCGCCGGGCGCAAAGAATTGATGCAGCGTCGGCAGGCGGCGAGGCTGAGCTGCGGTTTCAGGTTGCGTGGGAGAGGCCATGACAGCGGTCTTTTTATAATAGCTGGTAAATGGCTGTTGGTAATGAGTAAACGGTAATTGGTAAATGGTAATTGACAGCGGTATGTGGGTATTTGCCGAGCAAGAATGCGCATCTTGCAATGCCGATAGCGCTCGGCTCAATGGATTACGAGAAAAGAGAGTTTAAGTGGTGGTAGAGAAAATCAAAGTTCGAGTTCCTATATTGGCGATTGTTGGCCGGCCCAACGTGGGCAAGTCCACGCTCTTTAACCGTCTGATCGGCTCCCGCAGGGCCATCGTGGGCGATGAGCCCGGTATCACGCGTGACCGCCTTTATGGCGAGACCATCTGGCAGCATCGCAAGCTGCGCATTGTGGATACTGGCGGAATTGTTCCTGACGATAAAGCCCTGATCCCTTCAGAAATCTTCCGCCAGGCGCGGGTTGCGCTGGAAGAAGCAGACGCCATTGTGATGGTGGTGGACGCGCGCACGGAGCTCGCGTCGCCTGATCTGGAATTGGCGCAGGCTTTTGCAGAAGCTGGGCAAGCCGCTTTTTCTTGCCGTGAATAAAGTGGACTCTACCAAGCAGGAAGCGGCGGCGGAAAACTTTCGCACTCTTGGCATTCGCGAGCTCTATCCCATCTCAGCCGAGCATGGAACAGGAGCTGCGGAATTGCTGGAAGGCGTGCTGGCTGTTGTCCCTGTGGTAACCGACGCTGATGACGCGGATGATGAACACAAGAACAGGCGCGAACGCCGGCGTGATAAGGCGCAGTCGGGAACGGAAGCCCAGGCCGAAGAAGAAGCTTTCGCGAGGGATGGCGAAGCAGAGCGGGCCGAAGGAGACGAAAGCGAAACCCCGGAGCGTGATGTAAATCTCGAGCTCGAGGAACCTGAAACCGATCTGCGCGAAACCAAGGTTGCCATCATCGGCCATCCTAACGTGGGCAAGTCAACACTGCTGAACGTGCTCACCGGCAGCTCACGGGCGATTGTCTCTCCCATCGCGGGCACAACCCGTGATGCGGTGGATGAAGTCATTGAGAAAGATGGAAAGATCTACCGGTTCATTGACACTGCCGGCATTCGCCGCAAAGGCAAGACGCACCTGATGGCGGAAAAACTTTCCGTGGTGATGGCGCGCAAGCACCTGGAAGCGGCAGATGTCGCCTTGCTGGTCATCGATGCCGTGGAGGGCGTTACCTCCTCGGACGCGACCATTGGCGGCTACGCGCATGAAAGCGGACGCTCAGTGATTATCGTGGTGAACAAATGGGATTTGGTTGGGCCGGGACGAAAAGACGGCAAGCCCGCCGCCGATCGGACAATCTATGAACAGCAGGCGCGCCGGTCATTGAAATTCCTGGAGTACGCGCCCATGGTTTTTATTTCCGCCTCAGAGGGCAAAAACCTGGACAATCTTTTCAAGACCCTGGCGCTGGTTTCATCAGAACGACGCAAACGCATCAGCACTTCGCAGATGAATAAATTTATTGATCGAGTGGATTTTGATCGCGCGTCGGTACCACATCGCCAGAAGGTCAAGATCTTCTACATGACGCAGTCCAATATAAGCCCGCCCACGTTCATCTTGTTCACTGATAAAGACGTGAAGCTGCATTTTTCTTACGAACGCTTTCTCGACAATCAGATCCGCAAAGCCTTCGGATTTATCGGTTCGCCGATATGGATCAAGAATCGCCCGCGACGGAAGGTTGAACTGGCTCCGAGAAAAGATAAAAAGCGTTAACCTTTTGCTTTTTCGTCGGGGCCCGGCTCAGGACAAAACGATATTGTGGAGCGCAGCCGCCCCCGACTGCGTATGATTCTCGCTCGACTGAGTCGCTCTCACCTCTTATTCGTTCCGAGGGCAGCGAGGAGTCCGCTTTGCTGCGCTTTTATTTGCGAAGAGAATAGGGATTGATAGCCAGAGGGCGAACCCGCTTAAGGAGTTCCTCCAGAAACTGATCGGAATGCATGAACACCGCGAAATGGCCTGCGCCCGGGATAGCCACAAACTTCTTACCTGGCGCCTACAAAGTCTTGAGGTAGTCGCGGGCAAGCGCCGTGGGCGAGGTGAAGTCTTCAGCCCCCTGAAAGAAAAACATCGGGATGGCGAACTTCAGTCCGAGCTCTTTCGGTCCCTTTGATTTTGTCTGCGGCACCAGTTGTTCGGCGCTGAATGACTGGCCTGCGGCAGAATCATTGATGTCTTCAACGGAACAGCCGGGAGCAACCAGCGCAAGACCGAGTGTGGACGCAATGAAGGCATCCGCGCCTTCAAAGAAATTCGCCCATTTCCATTGCACCCGGTATCCATCGCCTGCGGGATAGGGCGGTGGCCCGATTTTGGTCAGTTCTTCCATGGCGCGTTGGTTGTTGAGGGCTCGCGCCTTCTTGAGCAAGGCATCATAGGCAGCGGAATAATTTTTAGTTTCGTCAGCAATCTGGCCGGTGCCCACGTAGGCGTAAAAAAGTTCAGGCCGGGTTTTCACCATCTGAATGCCGAGAATCGAGCCGAAAGAATGGGCAACCAGAATGATCTTTTCCTGCCTGAGATGTTTCCGCAGGTATTCCGCGAGTTCAATACCATCCTGGGCCATGCGGTCCACCGTAAGACTGCCGGACCCCGCCGTTCCGGTTTTCTTCAATGTGCGACCGGAGCCTCTCTGGTGCCACTGCACCACGGTAAAGTGCTCTTCCCAGGGGGCGAACATTCTGAATGTCCAGCAACTGGTCACGTCGCCAGGGCCGCCGTGCAAAAACAACAATACAGGATTCGCGCGATCCTGGCCGCGAATGGTAACCCACTGCTCAATGCCGCCGATATTGACGTAGCCGGCCTCATCAATGCCTTTTGTCCCCCCGGAGAATGTAAATTTTCTTGGTGTTGGCAAATTCCTGCAGACCACCAGCGCGGCTGATAGCTTCCAGAATCGTCGTCGGTATCGCCAGCGGAAATTCACCCGGATGATTGACTTGGCCATCCAGGTAATACTTTTTGCTTCCCACTTCCTGAACAGTTACCGTCACCAGGGGCTTTCACAACATATTTAGTCAGTGCTTTGGCCACCGTATCCTGGACTTCGTTCGGTGTTAGAATCACCGGCATCCACATCCCCACCAAAGGAAGGGTGATCTTCCCATCCTGGTGGACCGCCACCGGACCGGAGAATTTCTCCTCGTTCCAAACACGAATGGACAAAATGTCCGACGGACCAATCTTGTACTTATTGGAGTTCGACCGCGGCCCCGGCTCCCGATTTGGGTTCCGAGGGGTTTATTGTCCTTTTCGCTTCCGGCAGCCGGCGGGGGTGTCGTCTTCGGTTGTTCCGGCCTGTGGAGGCGGGGCTATGGGCGCCTGCTGCGCATTACTCCCAAGGGAAAGACAAAGCGCTAATAGTAAGCCGGTTATCGCCGATTTTTGCAGTAGGAAAGAGCTACTCATGGGCCTGGATGATCTCCGCGTACCTATCTAATCTTGCCATATCTTTGTGGCCGCCTCCGCAGGCTTCGTTACTGGCCGGCCGGGTGTCTTTCACCTGAGTGAAGAGCCCGCTCGAAGACACCAGGAATCTTTGGTGACGCGGCACCCATACCTCCATCGGACTTGGCTCTCGGTTCCCGATCGCATAGTAGGGGATGAACGTCAGCGTTACCAAGCGTTTGGCGCGATTCGTCGTGGCCGCCAATGGCTGATAGAGAGGTTCCTCACTGATGGACCTTTCGGCAGCTTGCCCCGAAATCTTTAAGACGGTTACCCCGCCTAACAGGTCTCTCCGCGGTTCCACGGCTATCGGGGCCGCCGGTCTGATAAAGAGGTCAGCCAATGCCATACCCGCCTGGTCAATCTGTTCCAGAGCATACACGAGCGGACCGCGCTGCAGGGCGACGCGTCCATAGGTATCCGTTACCCGCGGATTGGCCGCCATGGCGGTAGGCGGCATCGGCAGGCTCAGGCTGATCGAATCGCCAGGATTCAGGTCGCGAGACCGCGATATAACTGCCTCGCCTGGCGGCTCCAGCCCGACCGGCTGTCCGTCACCTGTACCTCCGCTGAGGACGCCTGCAGGCCATCGCAGATACACCGTAAAGGAAGCGCAATGCGCCGGATCCATCGCGAGCTTCACTTCGCCGTTCCAGGGATAACTTGGTGGCCTGCGCAATCTTGATCCCGATGCCGTCCTCAAGCTGCCAATCGAGTTCGGAATTGTGATACAGGTTCACATAAACCCCATCGCGGCTCATAGCGTAAAAGTAGCCCGGCAGGGATTCGAACAGCCGCTCGATATTGGGCGGACAGCAGTCGGTGTCATACCAGGGATTGCGCAACTTTTCCCCATTCGAAGCCAGGGGATTGCGGTAACAGTACAAGTTGCCGGAGAGCAGACATCCCGGAATTGACCCCGTTATAAAGCGCGCGTTCCAGGACATCGGCGTAGCTAGCTTCGCCCGTCAGCGCCCAGATGCGGAAGTTCCACATGACGTTCGCGATCGCGGCGCAGGTCTCGGCATAGCCTGCTCAGCTGGGCAGTTCGTACGGATCGCCAAAGCTCTCGCCGGCGAACGCGAACCGACGCCGCCGGTGATGTACATCTTGCGCGCCGTCAGATCGGTCCACAGAGAATCGAGCGTTTTTGAAAGCGGGATCGCCCGTTTCCGTGAAGTAATCCGTTGCTCCGGAGGAGGCGTAGAGCGCGCGCACGGCATGGCCCTCGAACTCCGTTCGGGAGACAAACGGCTTGCCGCTGAACATGTACCGCACATCGAATCCTTCAGCTTGTAGCGTCTCGCTCGACGCCACTGAAGAGATAGCGCGCGAAATCCAGGTACTTCCCCTCCCGGTGGTTCGATACAGCTCAATCAACGCCATCTCCAATTCGGGATGGCCGGTGAAAAGGGGCGCTTGGCCGGACCGAATTGCTCGCCAGATAAGTCGGCGAAATTAATACGCGGGATCGAGCAACGCGGCGGCTTCCAGTAGCTCGGATAGTAGGCGATGCCCGCCTGAAATCAGATGTCCCAGGCAATAGCCTTCATGGGACCGCGTGAGTTCGGTAAAGCGCAGGTGCGCTTTGTCGCCCTGATAGTAGGTATTCGGGGTAGCCGCTCGGTTCCTGGGCCGCCAGAATATCCGTAGGTGAGCCCTTCGATCTCGTTGCGAAAGCTTGTCCTTTTCAGGCGTCGGGGGTCTCGTTGGAGGCATGGCCCAGGCGGCGGCTTCCATCCATTTGTACAGGTCGGAATCCGTATAGAGCGGTCCTTTTCGCGGCAAGTCCGTGCGGCCGGCAGAGACGGCGGAAATTATCAACCGCGCCATGTTCTTCAAGCAGTTGGAGCATGTGGGCAGGCTCTTTTCGGTGGTGACTTCACGGCGAACGCTCCAAAAACCGTCGCCTAGGCGAACGGCCTGTAACTGGTACCGGGCGGAGCCGCGCGTTCAGCGAATGATCCAGATAAAGGACGCCCTCGTGTTTTCTACTCCGTGGCGGCATTATCCTGCGCGCCAGAGACAAAAGAGACAATGCACAGCTATGCCGGCAGCTAACCAGTCAATCGCTTCAAATCGCGCACAAGTGCGATAAACAAGCGACACCGGAATCCTACCACATTGTGATAGCAACCTTGTATCGAGCGATGAACTTCGATCCCAGTCCCTGGATGGCGTACGCGCCCGCTTTATCCCAAGACTCCCCGCTTCGAGTGTACTCCTGAATCTCATTCTCTCCCATGCGCTCGAACGAAACGCGGAGTACTAGCGACGTCGCGTATGGTTTTCCCTTTCGCCAGAATGCAAATGCCGGTGTACACCCAATGGTCGCGGCCAGAAAGCAAACGCAGCATGCGGCGCGCATCGTCGTCGTCAATAGGTTTGCCTAGCGCCAGATCGTCCAAGTAGACAATCGTATCGGCCCCCAGCACGACGTCGTCCGTCGAACTGGGAACGGCGCGGGCTTTCTCTTCCGCCAGACGCTCGACGAGGCGCGCAGGCAGCTCGCCGGGACGATGTTCTTCAACGATCGAAGCGGCGCGAACGACATGATCGATGCCCGCGGCCAGCAACAATTCGTGACGGCGCGGGGAAGCCGAGAGCGAGAATCAGCATCGATTAATATTATTGCGGCTGAGTATAACCTTGACGCTTGTATCGATCGAGAAGCGTCGCAAGAACCGTTCTTTCTGTATCCCGTGACAGGTCCGCATATCCCGTGGCTGCCTTTAGGCGAACACCAGGGCAAATCAAAGCGTTGGTCACTCATGAGGCCGGCTTGTGCAACGACAGCTATGATCGTCTACAATTGTTGGTAATCTAGGCATATGGCAAAGCCAACCGATCTTGTCCAAGGCACTCTCGATCTGTTGATCCTCAAGACCATCTCGCTCGAACCTAAACACGGCTGGGCGATCGCCAAGCGCATCCAACAGGTTTCACAAGAAGCTCTCCAGATCCAGCAGGGGTCCCTGTACCCGGCGCTACACCGTCTGGAGCAGCAGGCCTGGATCAAGGCCGAGTGGCGCCCGACCGAGACCGGGCGAATGGCAAAGTTCTACTCCCTTACGCGTTCGGGACGGAAGCAACTGGAAAGGGAATTGGCGAACTGGGTTCGTCTGTCGACGGCCATCAACATAGTGGTCCAGGAGGCTTAGCAATGCGGATTTTAGACAAAGCCCGTTTGCGGCTTCGATCGCTGTGCCGCCGTCCGAATGTCGAGTTCGAGCTCGAAGCCGAACTTCGTTTCCACCTGGATCAGCTCATTGAAGAGAACATTTCATCCGGTATGCCGCCCGAGGAGGCCCGCCGGGCCGCGCAGCGCATGATCGGAGGCATCGCGCAATACAAGGAGGAGTGCCGGGATATGCGCCGCGTAAACTTTGTCGAGGATCTTGTACAAGACGTACGTTACACGATTCGATCTTTAGCGAAGAGTCCAGGGTTCACAGGAGTTGTCGTCGCCACGCTGGCGCTTGGGATCGGAGCAAACACTGCCATTTTCACGATCGTGCATGGAGTGCTGCTGCGGCCCCTCGACTATCCAAAACCCGATCAGCTGATGTATCTGACCGCAGAATCTCCGGCCATTGGGGGCACCCGAAATGCGCTCTCTGCGCCAGAGTACATCGGAGTTCCGCCAGATGAACCAGTCGTTCGCGGCGGTTGGCGCTTATTCGACCGGCGGCGCGGCGTACACAACCGGCGAGGTCAACCTCACGGCCGGGGATCGACCTCTGCGGGTGCGCTCGATCTCCGTCGATGCACATTTGCTCAAGGCGCTCAGTATTCAGCCGGAGCAGGGACGCTTCTTCAGTGACGAAGAAACCGCGCGTTGGACCGGGACGCTACCGCCACCGATCGCAATTCTCTCGCACGAATTGTGGCGAACAGCATTTGGAGGACGACCGCTCGTTGGACAAAAGGTGGAAATCGAGGGCCGCCCCCACGAAATCGTTGGCATTATGCCACCCGGGGCCGACGTCATGGATAACCACACCCAGGTTTGGTTGCCCCTCTGGCTCCACCCGAATACGGCCCGGCAACGCGGGGCCCACGTCCTATACGTCATTGCGCGACTGAAAGACGGCGTCACCGCTCGAGGCGGCACAGACGGAGCTGAACGCATTCGTCGAAAACTGGGGCGAGCGTGTCGGCACGAAAGACCATGTCCCCACGAACCGTCCCCTGCGCGCAGTAGACCACACCCTCCAATTGCGGGCGTTACAGGACGCGATCGTTGGGAATGCCAGCCGCCCGATCTGGGTTCTGCAGGCCGCCGTGGGATTCGTGCTGCTCATCGTCTGCGCGAATCTTGCAAACCTGGTGATGGCTCGCGCCGGGTCACGCAGACGTGAGTTTGTACTGCGCACTGCTCTCGGCGCCAGCCGCGGCCGGCTGCTCCGGCAGTCGGTAACCGAAGGTGCGGTGATGTCCGGAGCCGGTGGCATTCTGGGTCTGTGGCTAGCCAGCGCTGGCGTGCGGGCGCTGATCCGTGCTTACCCGACTAGCATCCCACGGACGAGTGAGCTTACGATCGATTTGCCCGTTCTGCTGGTTGCGCTCGGCCTCTCGACTGGGACTGCCCTGCTTTTCGGATTCGTGTCGCTCGGGCGCGGGAGAACGAGTAGCATGGCGACTGCACTCAAGGAGGGCGCAAGGGGCTGCCAGCGGCGCCTGGCGTCATTACGCCCGTCGTGGACTTGTGATCGCCCAAGTCGCTTTCGCGGTGATGCTGGTTATCGGAGCGGGTTTGCTGGTTCAGACAGTCTACAACCTCACGAGGATCGATGCAGGATTTGACCGGTCGCGGCTGGTGACGTTCTCGATGACATTGCCAATGGCGAATTCAGAACCCGACACACGCGCGCAGGCATATCAACGCGTCCTCGACAGGCTTCGCTCCGTACCGGGCGTGCTGGGAACGGTTGCCATGTCGGGTCTGCCGCCGAATCGAACTCCAGATGCGATCGCTACTCCTATCGAGAACTACACCTCCGACGATGGAAGGCCCTTTGAAATCATCGACTACTACCAATTCGTCATGGGCGACTATTTCGGGACGATGGGCATCCCGATCGTCGCCGGCCGCGGCTTCGAGCGAACCGACAACGCGTCGCAAGGCAAGGTGGCCATCGTCAATGAGACTTTGGCGAAAAGGATCTGGAAGGGGCAGAACCCGATTGGCCAGCGTCTGCGGCCTCCGGGTGGTTCGTTTGGCGCTAGCGATGATGTCTGGCATACGGTGATCGGAGTAGCCAAGGACGTCAGGCAGCGCGGGGTGGAGCGCCCGGCAGGAACTGAACTTTACGTATCCCTTGACCAGCACGGCGTCTCTCCGCCGAGTATGAATGTGGTGATGCGGACGACGCTGCCACCGGCCGCGCTGTCAGGGACGATCGAGCGAGTGGTGCGGGAAGTGGACGCCGCGGTTCCCGTCGTGCGGCTTCGCGACATGGATTCGGTGTTCGCCGAATCGATTCGCCGGCCGAGACTCCTGGCGCAGCTATTGGGCGCTTTTGCCGGACTGGCGCTGCTACTGGCAGCCATCGGCACTTACGGTGTGCTCTCCTACATGGTTACGGAGCGCCGGCGCGAGATCGGCATTCGGGTCGCCCTCGGTGCAGCTCGCTCCCACGTGCTCACACAGATCATGAAGCAAGGGCTTCAGGTCACGGCGTTGGGTGTCACCATTGGCCTTGCAGGCGCGCTTGCCGTAAATCGGCTGATTGCGTCCCTGCTGTTTGGTGTGCAGCCGACAGATACCGTGACGATCGCCTTTGTGATCGCGACGATTACGGCCGTGGCGGTGGTCGCCAGTTGGCTGCCGGCGTGGCGCGCATCGCGGCTAGACCCGAACGTCGTGCTCAGAGATGAGTAACAGCTGAGAACGCTCTCTTACGCCATACTGCTATTTTCCTGGGTGGATCGTCGCCACACGGAAGTTGAGGCCTGTGAAACCACGCTTCCGGAAGGTGGCGTTGAAGACGGGACCGATTACCCGCGATCAACGGCAATGTGTTTATGAATTGATTCCCAGCCGTCGCAATCTGGACAATGACCGGCTGGATGCGCATCGGGATTAGTCCGGAAGACTCCGCTTGCGCGATGTAAAATCGGTGCCGCTGCGCGCATGGACTTACCTCGAACTGGGCAGCTGTGCGCAGCTTTCAGCGATTTGCGTTTCATCAGGAGCCCCGGCCAGCGAACGATACAACTTAAGTGTGATCCACGCTGGAGCATGATCGCTCGCGTTGTCCTCTCCTCGGACCCATCTATCGACGCCCGCATCAATTAACAGCGGAGCGAGCTGAGGCGAGAGCAGCAAATGGTCGAGCCGCATCCCCTTGTCCGCCCCGCCATCTCTCAAATTTGTAGTCCCAGAATGTCCAGAGCGGCCCCGACGGATGCAGTTTCCTCAGAGCATCAGTCCAGCCTTGGCGAAGCAGCCGCTGGAATGCTTCACGACTGGCTGGCTGCACAAGAGCGTTCTTATCTAAAGATCGAGTCGGGTAAATATCCTGTGTGGTGGGCACTACGTTGTAATCGCCGGCCAACACAACCGGCACACCAGCTGTGATAGGTCGTTCGCATGATGATCAGCCGTTCGAACCACGCCAATTTGTACGTGAATTTCGGTCCGGGTTGAGGATTGCCGTTGGGCAGGTAAATGCAAGCAATGAGAACACCACGAACCGCCGCTTCCACATACCGAGCTTGATTATCGTGATCGTCGCCAGGAAGCTCTGAGCGAGTCAGGATCGGCGTTGTTCACGGGCGAGGATCGCCACACCGTTCCAGGAGCGCTCACCTACCCAAACCGCTTCATATCCGCTGGACCGCAAAGCTCGGCCGGAAAGCCATGCTGCTCTGTCTTGAGTTCCTGGAGGCAGACAACGTCGGGCTTCTCCCTTTCGAGCCAACGCAAGAGATTTGCAAGCCGCTTATTGATGTTGTTGATGTTGAAGGTTGCAATCTTCACGCCACTAGTTCGGCCGCGGTCAAGCGGCGATTAAGATAAGCCGACGGGCAAATCACCGCGCCTTCTTACAAGCGTACGATGCCAGCCGCGTGGGACGAATTGTTTACGAGTAGCGCAATACCCAAGCGAACCGGAACCGGCCGCATAAGCAACGCGCGCGCTGGCAACACTTGTGTCGCGGGGAGGCGATCAGCCGATCATGTGTTCGGATTGCCGCGTTCACACAGTCGATGTTCTTCGGCTCTCTTGGTATTGGGTGGATCGCAATCCACGCAGTCATTGTGCTCGGGAGAAAAAGGCTCCGACGAGTGAAAGAAGGAGCGCAACAAGAAATAAAGGCACAACCGATATCACGGCTTTGCCGATTGCCACGCGATAGAAAACGACGATAATGGCGACGGCCATTACGAACTGCCACAGTTCAAAAATATTGCAGAACCCGAGGAAGGCCACCAGCACTTTGTTCATGCCCACCGGCGCAAATATGTCGAGACCGAGAGGCGGCTGCAGATCGGCGAGTGACGATGGCTCGCCTTTCAAGTGAAGAATCACAGTGATTGCAACCACCTTCAGAGCGCCGATCAGGGAGAGCCCGGCCATCAAATTGAACAGTTCGAGAAAGCGCGCCTTCAGGCCGAGAACCGATGCGGTGGCAAGAACGATCAGAGCGGAAACAGCCGAAATCACCAGGAAGATTAGCGGAGACAGGTAAACGCCGATCCTTTGGAGCATCGTCGCCACTTGCATGCCCCTCTGAAATTGCTCGGGATTTGCGTTGGGCGGCGGGGGCTGATTCATCATGGCCTGCTGGATGAGCGGAAGGTTCGAAAAGCCGCACGCCATGAAAACGAGGGATACGAGGATGAGGGGGGCAATCCAGAAGAATTTTCGCGGCAGACGCTTCGCCGCTCCGCCCGGGTCCATCAGGAAGTTAAACATCCCGCCGAAATCGCTCAAAAAATTTTGCGAAGGTTCCGCTGTTGCCGCGTTCTGCTCAGTCGCCATAGAGGTCCTCGAATCAGCAGGATTATATCGTTTTCCCTGCCGCGCATGTGGTACAAACATCGAACATGATGAATCGCCGCGAATGGTTGGTAAGTTCGGCTGCTTTGGGCGCATCAGGCGGCGCCTTTGCCCAGGTGACGGGCGCAGCGCCCAAACGTGTGGTGATTTCCAGCGCCAATGGTCTCGCCGCGTGCCGGAAGGCCCGGGAAATGGTAGATAGCGGCGCCGATACGCTCGATGCGGTGATCGCCGGCGTAAATATTATCGAACTCGATCCGAACGATACATCGGTCGGTTACGGCGGCCTGCCCAACGAAGACGGCGTGCCTGAACTTGACGCCAGCGTGATGCATGGCCCGACGCGGCGCTGCGGTGCAGTGGGAGCAATACGCGGCATCAAGACTCCTTCGAAAATCGCCAAGCTGGTGATGGAGCACACCACGCACGAGATGATTGTCGGCGAAGGCGCTTTACGATTTGCGAAGGCATACGGCTATCACGAAGAAGATTTGCTGACTGAAAAGTCGCGGCTCGCGTGGCTGGTGTGGAAACAATCGCTGCGAAACCCGAACGCGTTCAATAACTGGGTTTCAATGGATCAGAATTTGAGGGCTGAAAGCAGCGCGTTCGAGCGCGTGAAAGCCGCGTTTCCGGATGTGGACAACGAAACTCTCGCGTGGGCGTGGGACAAGGCGCTCCACCCCACTTACGGCACTATCAATTGCCTCGCATTGAATGAAAAAGGCGCAATGTCGGGCGTTACGACAACCAGCGGCCTGGCCTGGAAGATTCCCGGACGTGTAGGTGATTCGCCCATTATCGGCGCAGGTTTATATGTCGATCAGGACGTGGGCGGCGCGGGCTCAACTGGTGTTGGCGAAGAGAACATACGCATCTGCGGCGGCCATACGGTTGTCGAAAACATGCGGCACGGCATGCACCCGAGAGAAGCGGTGCTCGATGTGTTAAGGCGCGTGTCGCGGAACTACAACGACGATAAGGCCAGGCTGGCGAAGCTCGACATTCGCTTTTATGCGCTGCGCAAAGACGGCGTGCACGCGGCGGGAGCGCTGTGGAGCGGCGGCAGCGCTCCGGCAACATATGTGGTCAACGACGGAGGCGAAAGCCGCCACGAGCCGTGCGTGTTTTTATATCGGCGCTGAATGGCTGCGGATCGCGCACTCACTGGTACCTGTCATGCGCTTGATTCATTGATTTGGACTTGCCAGATCGTGTATTCTACAATCCCGCGCTCAGTTTAAACAATTGGCTTCCAGTGGCAAGGTGGGCGCTCCTCTGGAGAAGCGTGCCGGCGGCGTGTATCGGGAGGGGACTAACATGCTTGATTGGTGTGGCTTCGCCACATCGCTGTTTGATGCCGTCACACAGCGCTCCCGTCATTTTCATTCCCTCATTCCGGTGTCTTGTTTCCTGGTGGCCGCACCGTTGCAACAGCTCGCGGCCACATGTCCTTCCCAGCTTCCGAACAGCAACTCATTTATCTACGTATCCACAAACGGGTTCGACAGCAGCACCTGCGGGAGCGCGGAAGTCGGAGCTTGTCTAACACTTCAACAAGCCGTGAATCGGTGCAATGGCGCGCCAAATTGTGTTGTCGTCGCTCAGCACGGCATATATTCCGTTTCCACACCGGTTACGATTTCACACGAGATTCAGTTGTTTGGAAGTTGCAGGTTCACGGGCGAGAGCCCTAACCGCTATCGGACTATTGTCAAAGGCTTGCCTGCCTTTTCGATTGCCTCGAACGGCGCGCCTGTGAAACTGGCGGGCTTCACCATTCTTGCCAACGATGCTCCTGCCGGTAGCGCCAGCGTTGCGATGACTGTAGATAAGTCGAACCTGTCTCTTGATCAAACCGTTATCGTCAGCGGCGCGGGAGGCGCAGGCAGCCCGGGAGTGCAGGGCGCCGATGGGAAGGGCGGCATCCAGGGAGACAATGCGACGGTGCCTCAATTCGGCGCTAACGGCGGGCCGGAGGTAACATGCGCCGACCCGGGACACACGATATCGGGCTACGGCGGCGCGGGCGCACCATACCAAGTTGTCGACAGCACGGGTGGATTAGGTCACACAACCTGTACACCGGCTAATTCGAGCGTCGCCCAAAAAGGCGGCGACGCGCCCGGTGCAGCGGGGGCAAGGGCGGGACCAACGGAAGCGCCGGATGCGATTGCGTGGGAGGTGTCAGCGGTAACACGAATACGCCTGACGGCAGGCAGGGGGATCCTGGCGCTCTGGGAGCACCGAGTGCTACCGGGGGAACCGCCAGCACCAACGCCCTCGGGCAATTTCGCGATTTGACCTGGACGCAGGGGCCAGTTGGCGGTAGCGGCAGCTGGGGCTTGCCGGGAGGAGGACGGCGGCGGTGGCGCGGGCGGATTTGCCTCTGTGGAAATAGACTTCCACCACAACGATTACGAGGGTATCCGGGGGGTGGGGGTGGTTCGGGCGGATGCGGTGGTTTGGGCGGAACCGGCGGCACCCCGGAGGTGCTTCGTTCCCGATCGTATTTCGCTCCTCAGTCCTTGCAAACTCCGGAACAAACGTTATTATCCCGGGTCCGGGCGGCCCTGGTGGACACGGCGCCCCCTGGGGGGAGCGGCATCGCGGGCGGCGGGGGGGGCACCGGCCTGACAGGCCATCAAACACAGATCGACGGCTGGTATGGCGATTGCAGCGGGACGGCCCCGGGCAGCGGCGGACCAGGGAATAAAGGTGGCATAGGCGGCGCGGGCGAG
>CAWGRA010000045.1:0-68106 GCA_963824835.1 Terriglobia bacterium
CAATTCCGAGTTTGCCTCCGGGTAAAAAGACAAAGTCATAATAGTCGCCACCCACACCCAGTGCAGGGCGGCACTTCCCGAAGTATTCAAGCCCGGCAATAGGCGGGAGAGTTTGGGGGAACAACCGTTCCTGCACTTCTCGCGCGATCTCAATCTCGCGATGCAGCTTTTCCCGCTGGGCCATCTCGCGTGCCATGGCATCCGTGAGTTGGGCGTTTTCCAGCGCCATACCCGTTTGTGCCGCGACGGATTGCAACAGGCGCAAGTCTGAACCGGGAATACGGCTCTTCTGAAAGTTTCCGGCCCAGACTGATAAAACCGAGCAGCTTGTCACGGGTACTCAGAGGCAAAGAGGAGTTCAGCATGCAGTTGGAGTAGCCGGGCTCGCTCGTCTGCGGAGATTTCGGTTTCACGGTTCACCCACGAATTAGGATCGTCCATGTAAACGCGGGCCGGCTGTCGCTCTGCCAGAAGCTGTTTCACCGTGCCGGCGTCAGAGGCAAACTGAAGATTAGCAGGTCCGAGTATCCCAATTCGTAAGCAGGCAGGAATGCGCCAGAGTTGTTCAGCAGAACCGCCACCTGTCGGACATGCAGTGAATCGGCTATCCGTTGCACCACGGTCTGAAGCAGCGCCTTTGGTTCAATGATGGTGCGGACTTCATCACTTAGCTCTGTGAGGATTTGTTCGGCGTTGTAGGCATCACGGAAGAACCTGCGATCTGTCCACCCGCGCAGCTTTGCCGCGCCACGACGCAGAAGAAAGAGGCGGAGAAAAACCCAGGGCGATCGCTTCAATCTTCTGGGGACGATTGCGATTGGTGTCTGTAGCCAGGGTAGCGGCCGCGAAAATAACCACAGAAGAGGCGATGATCTGCAACGCCAGTACGCCGTTGCTCGCAAGCGCATATTGCAACCCCTGGCGGAGCGCAACTCGCACGTCCACTGCGCGATGTACCACGATCACGTACGCCAGCGTAAGCGGAAAAAACAAGACCAACAGCAAATGATGAAAACAGCCAGGCCGGAATCAGTTGGTCAGGAAATACCCCCTTATAACACCTACCAGCGTGATGGTGATGGCCGGCACCAGAGAGAAAAAGGAGCCAACATACAGCAGGGCCAGACGCCGCCTGGCATCGGGCGATCCCGCCAGGCGATACTTCACTGCAAGAGCGATCGTGAAAAAACCAATCGACAAATAGACAGCCAGGCGTATGAAAGGCGCGACAGGAGTCAGGAAGTCCAGCCAGGCAACTGCTGATAATCGTGATAGCCGGCAAGGTTGATATAAAGGGAGGTCAGCGTGTCGAATGCGAGGGCGGGAGCAAAACCCACATCAACACCTCGCTCAGCTTGCGCCATGGCCCGGGTAAAAGGCTCAGGGAAGTAGATGCCAAAAAGCAACATCCAAGCCGGCCAGGTCCCGTTCAATAATGGTCCTGTATCTATGGAGAATAATAGATCCATCCTGGCCATCTAGCCGTCAACGGTCCAGGAGAATCTGGGTGAACCCAAGCAGCACCGCAAGCAGCAGCCAGGCCATGGATCGCGTGGACGAGCCAGCACAGTCCAGAATCCCAGTGCAATACAAAAAATAGGAACAAAGATGCCCAGCGTCACAAAAATGATTTGATTGAGGCTCCATCTGGTAGCGGTAACCCGCTCCTGTAAGCGAACATTCACGGTCCTGGTTACATCGCTAAGAAACGGGGCCTGAAGAAAAGGTCACGGCGATGGAGTCGCCGGCCCTGGGAGGCGGCCATCAATGTGGCTAAATCGGCCAAGCCCCGGTAAGGCCGACCGTTCAAAGCGAGAAGCAAATCGTTCTGGCGAATACCGGCTTTTTCGGCGGTGCCGAAGACCCGGCCAATATGGTTGTCAGAATCGGAAATACCAAAGGGCGTGTTGACCACGGACTGTGGCCAGAGGAGCAACGCAAATTGTCCCTCTGGTTAAACCATTGAAAAAACACGTGGCAACGAACAGCACGGCAATGGCGGCGTATTGCGATTCGCCGAACGTACTCGCGGGACGCCGGGGCAAACCGGGCTGGTTAAGGATGGCAAGAGGACGTTCAATGCTGACCAATTTTACATGCGAATTTGAAAATCTAATCGCGGTTTTATTGTGACTGTTTTACACCCGCGCAGGGATTGCTTCGTTCCTCTTCACGGCGATCTCAATGAACGCCAGTGCGGCGCGGCTGAGGGCCTTGTCTTTGCGGAAGACCAGCGCCAGGTCGCGGCGGATGGATGCATCGGCCATGGCAAGAGTCGCGAGCACTCCGGCCTTCACGTCTTCCATCACGTTGGAGCGGGCAATGAAGCCGATGCCGACGTCGGCAGCCACAAAGCGCTTCAGCAGTTCGCTGGAATCGAGTTCCATGGCAATCTTCGGCTTGAGACTGCGTTCATGAAACATGTTGGCCAGTGCGTTTCGTGTGCGGCCCACTTTGGGCAGCAAGACTGGATATTTTGCGACGTCAGCGACCGTGGCCTGTTTCATGCGGCTCAGCGGATGATGCGGCGGAACAATGATGACCAGTTCGTCGCGATGAATGTTGACGACCGTCATACGCTTGTCATCCACGGGAGCGGAGACGACGCCGAAATCGACCGAGTTATCGATGATCGATTCCAGAATCTTGGCCCGCTCCAGGCGGCTGATCTGCACGCCTACTTCAGGATATGCGCGCTTGAAGTCGGCAAAGACTTCAGGCAGGATGTGCAGGCACGTGCCTTCATTGGCGCCCACCACGATCTCACCCCGCGGCACACGCTCCATTTCCGCCACGGTCACCAGCATGGTCTTGCGCGCTTCCAGCGATGTTTTCCGCGTATTGCTGGAACACTTTGCCGGCGCCGGTGAGACCCACTTTGCCGCCGCTGCGGTCAAACAGCTTGGCGCCCACTTCTTCTTCCAGCGCCCGTATCTGCGATGAGATGGCCGGTTGCGTGCGAAAGCGCTTCTCCGCTGCGCGCGAGAAACTGGTGTGCTTTGCGACCTCAAGAAAGGTCTCTAGCTGGTCAAAATCCATGGGCTGGACTATTTTAGCATTGGCAAGTAGCAGTCAGCAATTGGCAAATCGCAATCGGCAATTCAGGCCATTAAGCATTCGATTGGCAAACAGCGATTGGTAATTGGTATTTGGTACTTAGTAGTGCGCGTTATTAGTCCTATTGCTAAATAGCACGGGCAACTTATTGACATTTGCCAATCGTTCTGTAGCTGAGCTACTGCTGTTAGCTGATTGCTAATTGCCAATTGCTAATTGCCAATTGCTCCTATGCGCGCCATCATCTGCGAACAATACGGTGGACCTGAAGTCCTGGAACTGGCGGACGAGATTCCCATTCCCCAGCCCGGTCCTAATGGTGTGCTGGTGCGCGTCCATGCCAGCAGCGTGAATCCGCTGGACTGGAAGCTGCGTGCCGGATACATGGCTCCGCTATGGAAGCTGCGGTTTCCCGTGATCTGGGGCGCTGACTTCTCCGGCGTGGTGGAAGAAGTGGGGCCCGCGATTACGTTATTGAAGCCGGGCGACGAGGTCCACGGCTTCAAAGAAGGCAGAGTCGCGCAAACCTTTCGTGGAACATACGCCGAATACGCCGTGGCTCCTGAAAGCACGCTGGCGCGCAAACCCGCCAGCCTTACGCATGAAGAAGCGGCGGCCATGCCGGTGGCCGCCGTTACTGCATGGCAGGCGCTGTGGAGCAAGGCAAGATAAAGCCGGAAGCCGAGTGCTGATTCATGCCGCTGCGGGCGGCGTTGGCATATTTGCGGTACAGATTGCCAAAGCATTCGGAGCCTACGTGGCCGGAACAGCCAGCACCAGCAATCAGGATTTTCTCCGCCAACTCGGCGTTGATCTCCCCATCGACTACGCGCGAGAAAAGATCGAAGACAAGATTTCCGATTATGACCTGGTTCTGGATGGTGTGGGCCAGCAGGTCTGGTCAAGTTCACTCAAAGTTCTTAAACCTGGCGGACGGTTGATAACCCTCTCCCCGCCGATACCGCCGCCAGCCAAGGGAAAAATCAAATTTTTCACCACCGTAGGCCGGGCGGTGGCTCCGCAACCGTCAGCGCGCTGCTCCGCGGCAAGCGATTCGGATTTATCACCGCAAAACCTCGCGGCGGCGACCTGGAAAAGGTGAATGCGCTGGTGGAGGCTGGGAAGTTGCGTCCGATCATTGAAAAGTATATCCGCTGGAACAAATCGCTGAGGCGCACCGCAAAAGCGAAACGGGTCACGTACGCGGCAAGCTGGTGATCAAGATCGCGGAAGCCTAGAAGGCTGAAGTCGCAGGCTTAATAAATGATCTTTTACGCAGCGCGACTAATGCTGCTCTACCCGGTGACAAGCCGCGCAACTTTGATGGCTCCGGCCTTAGAAGCCTGCAATGATCTGATGACAGCTCGGAGCCATTCAAAGCAATGTATCCAGTGGCTTTCAGATGTTAATCTAGAAAATCGATGCCCACTGACCAATTCACCGTTGGACTGATTCAGATGTCGTGCTCGCCCGATCCGGACGAGAACCTTCGCCGCGCCTGCGAAAAGGTCCGCGAGGCGGCCAAGCGCGGAGCCCAACTTGTCTGCCTGCCGGAACTGTTCCGCGCGCAGTATTTCTGCCAGCGAGAGGACACGGCATTGTTCGATCTGGCTGAGCCCATTCCCGGGCCCGAGCACGTGAAGCCCTGACCGCCATTGCCCGAGAACTCAAGATCGTGATTGTGGCTTCCCTGTTTGAGAAGCGCGCGCGCGGCCTGTATCACAACACCGCCGTGATGATTGAGAACGACGGCACCATCAAGGGCCTTTACCGCAAGATGCACATCCCGGACGATCCTCTTTATTACGAGAAGTATTACTTCACGCCGGGCGATCTTGGGCTTCAAGGCTTTTGACACTGGCGTGACGCGCATGGGCACGCTCGTGTGCTGGGACCAGTGGTATCCCGAAGGCGCGCGGCTGACCGCGCTGCAGGGCGCGAACATCATTTTTTATCCGACGGCGATCGGCTGGCATCCGGACGAGAAGGCCGAGTTCGGCGCAGCGCAGCATGACGCCTGGCGGACCATCCAGCGTGCCCACGCGATCGCCAATGGCGTGTTCGTTGCCGTGGTCAACCGCGTTGGCCATGAGTTCGGCGATGTCCGCGGCAATCGCGCCGCGGGCAAAGGCCTGGAATTCTGGGGCGGATCGTTTTTGTGTGATCCGTTCGGCCGCGTGCTTGCCGAGGGTTCACACGACAAAGAAGAGATTCTGATCGGCACATGCGACTTGAAGCTGATTGAAGAAACGCGCCGCAACTGGCCCTTTCTCCGCGACCGTCGCATTGACAGCTACGGGGGCATCACGCAAAGGTTTATTGACTGATGGGCTCTCGACATCGAAGAGTCTCAACAACCAGGTTGCACGGCGATGGAATCAACACCTCGTTCTCTCGGCTACCGCATGCCCGCCGAGTGGGAGCCGCATCGCGCCACGTGGCTGGGCTGGCCGCACAATCGCACTGACTGGCCAGGCAAATTTGAACCCATTCCATGGGTCTATGGCGAGATCGTCCGTTACCTGAGCCGGGTTGAGGACGTAAACATTCTGGTCCGCAATGCCGCGGCAAAAACGCAGGCACGCGACATGCTTTCGCGTTGCGGCGCTGACCTGAAGCGCGTGAAGTTTCATCTGTGGCCAATGAATCGCGTGTGGACCCGCGACTCCGGGCCGATTTTTATCACGACGCACTCCGCGGCATGACCAGGTCGCCATCACCAACTGGCGCTTCAATGCCTGGGCCAAGTATCCAGACTGCAAGCTGGACAATCAGCTTCCCGGTCGCGTGGCCAAATTGCTCAAGCTGAAAGAATTCATGCCTGTGGTGGAGCGTCCGGGCAAGCCGTATCACGTAGTGCTGGAAGGCGGCAGCATTGATGTGAACGGCCAGGGGCTGATGCTCACCACGGAAGAATGCCTGCTCAGCAAAGTGCAGCAGCGCAATCCCGGACTGACGCGTGAAGATCTGGAAAAGATTTTCAGCGATTATCTTGGCGTCGAAAAAGTGATATGGCTTGGCCGTGGCATTGCCGGTGATGACACGCACGGGCACGTGGATGACATCTCTCGCTTTGTTGCGCCGGACGTGATCGTGACTGCGGTGGAAAAACAATCGCGGCGATGCCAACTATGAGCCGCTGCAGGAAAATCTAAAGCGGTTGCAGTCCGCAACTGACTTGAAGGACGAAAATTGAAGATCGTGGAGCTGCCGCTGCCGCGGCCCGTGATTTTCAAGAAGCAGCGCCTGCCGGCGAGCTACGCCAATTTTTATATCGCCAACAATCTGGTGCTGGTGCCCACATTCAATGATCCCAATGACCGCGTGGCGCTTAACATCCTGGCGAGTGTATTCCCAAACATGAAGTTGTGGGCATCTATTGCGGCGATTTCATCTGGGGCCTGGGCGCCATCCACTGCGCGACGCAACAAGAACCGCTATTATTTTTGTCGCTTCGCTCCAAACCGCTGTGAGAGCTTCGTCTTTGGCCACAGCATCAAGGCTCCTGTTGCAGCGGGCTCGGCGCGCTAGTCGGCCTCGCCCTTCATATGCAATTTCCTGGTCGCTTCGCTCCAAACCGCTTGAATTTTGTCACTCCGTCGGGATTAAGAGAGTGAGTCGGCGCCTGGACGGCCTTTCCTTCTTAGTGCCTTGGACCTTTCTCGCTCCGCTCAACAAAAGAAAACGACTCAAGACCATTTGTGTTCGGCGCGATATCCTTGTCTGTTCTGATCCCTTACCAGAACATCCACTTTGTTTCGCCGGGAAAAACGCCTTGCTGCGTGAGGGTGTCATCCCATGAATCGAGCGGATTGTCGGGCGTATCTTCAACTTCTGGAAATCGTTTACGCGAATTTCAACGTAGGCGATTTTTTGCGGGGCGTCGGCCGTCAGGTTCACATTGATGTCCCAGCCCATCAGCGGATTTCTTGCGTGCGAGATAAGCGTTCTCATTTCATCTTCAGCTTCCAATCAAACTTACAGCTTTCGACAGCAGATTTCATGCAGCCGCAGTCTTCGGCCGGTACTCAAAGAGTTCAGGATCGGTCTGCTGCAAGCGCATCAGCGTATCTTTCCAAACCGACGGAATGGCCGGAATCTGCGAAATCTCACGCTTCGCGGTGAGCGCATCTTCCATCTTGATGGGGTGCGGCTTATAGCCGGTGGCCTGGGCCGCCACAGCCACAGAGATATTCCGCGCGCACATGCCTTCCAGCAGCACCATGCGCGTAAGCGCAACCTGAATATTCGGGCCGGAGGTGATCGCGCCATGGTTGGAAGGATGACGGCGGGGAATTTGCCCACTGCTTCGGCAAATGGCTTTACACGATCTTCAGTGGCGGCAAGGCCGGTGTAGTCTTCGTCCACAATGCCAACATCGCCGGCAAGGATGCAGCTTTCCTGATCATAGATCTCTGGAATCTTGCGGAATGTTCCCCAGGTAATGGTCGCTGGAGGATGCGTGTGCGCCAGCGCGATGATCTGCGGATTGTGCCGGTGGATGACGGCGTGCAGCGCGATGGTTTCATTCACATACGGATCAACCGAAGGATCGTGCTCAATGACGTTGCCCTGGAAATCAAAGGTGCAGATGTCCGCTGGGACGCAAGCGTGCCGAAGGAAGGGCCGAAACGGTTCATCAGCATGCTGTTTTCACCAACGGCCACGCTGAGGTGGCCGGCGACTCCGGCGCTCAGTCCGGCGCGAAACAGGGCTCGGGCGGCGCAGCATATATCAAACTTGATGGCTTCCATGGCAGTGGACATGATCTGACTCCTGGGTTTTGGATATGCGGCACAGCGGATGAATGCGCTGCCTCAGGTCACGATAATCGTAGCACAGAGCTGAAATTCACAAGCAATGGTGCTACTGGCCGCACAAGGCCTCCCGCAGCAAGACTTCATCCAGCCTCTCATCGACTCTGATAGGTTTCAAATAAGACATTTGAGGAGATTGAAATGGCAAAGGAACGAGAAGACACTCTATGATGGCGACTTCCACACGAGTTGTGGAAGGGCGTGGTGGCCGGCACTGATCGGCGGACTGGTAGCGTCATGGACCATGAACCAGGTTTTCACAGTATGGAGCAAAATCAATGAAAACCAGCAGCAACCGGAACAGTCGGCGAAAAAAGGGCGAACAGAGTGATCCGGCAACATTAAAGCTGGCCAAGAGACTCTCGCGTGAATTCCTGCATCGTGAGATCTCCGACGAGAACGTGCAGGCGGCTGAAGCCATTACGCACTATGGCTTTCGGGAACAGTAATGGGCGGAGTCTATGGTGGGCTGTCAGAATATATTCCACAGACGAAGGCTGGATTCGGCTCGGCTTACGCTACCATGTGTTTGTGGGCGCCGATGAGATCGCTGTGCCGCTGGCAGGCCTGAGTGCGAAAACCGAATGAAGTTCCTCTATCGAGCCACGTATTGGGCTTTACAGCACATATGGTTTATGGTGTGACGACGGAACTGGTGCGACGCGGGACACGCGGGCTGTTGGCAGCGTAGCTGCGCAAATTCTAGACACTCCGCCCCAAAAATCAAACTGCCCGGAAGGTGATCTTCCGGGCAGTTTTTGTTTACGTTATGCAGAGCTTATTTACGTTTGCGAGCGATGAAACCAGAGACCAGTGAGCCCATGCCCAGAAGTCCGAGGAGTGGCAGCGGAGAAGCGGTTTGTGGCAGCTTCTGGCCGGCGTTTGCGTCCTGATCAGACGTTTGATCAGAACAGTGTTCTGATCGCTGTGGTGGAGGTTGCGCTCTGGCCGGCAGCGGCGCTCGGTGCGCTCTGGTCAGAGGTGCTGGGTGGAGTGGTGGCGCTGGGTGCAGCGGCGTTCTGATCAGACGTGCTCGGGTAGAGCTCGGTGCAGCGGCAGCGTTCTGGTCAGTGGTGCTCGGAGTGGTCGCGCTCGGAGTCGAAGTTGAGGGAGTTGTCGATGCGACGTCTGATCGGCTGTGGTGCTGTGGCCGGTAGCGGTAGTGCCGGAGCGTTGGTGGCCGGCGTTGAGCCCTGAGCTTCAGGAGCCTGGGCGTTGGCTCCGGAGCGGTGGAAGTGGAATTGGCCTGCTGGTCGGTTGATCCGTAGGTCGGCGCCGGAGAGGTAGCAGTCTGGCCCGGGTTGGCGGTGCTGGCAGCGCTCTGGCCCTTGCAGGAGCCGATGAAGTTCCGAGTTGTCGCCGAAGTCTGGTGCAGTCTGGTCAGCGCTGCTGGCAGCCGAAGTACCGCGGCTGCCTGTCAGCACTAGTTGCCGCTGCATTGGCTGAGCTGGCGCGATTAGCGCGCTGGTCAGCGTGCGTTGGCAGCTGTGGTGAGCCTGCTGCTGCGCTGTTGCCGCGCTGGTGGCTGCTTAAGCCGCTCGCGCCCGTGGCATCTGAAGCCTGCTGATTGGTGCAGGTGTCAGAAATTTTGTTGACTGAAGTTACCTGGAAAGAGCCATCGCTGGCCTGCGTGCCCTGAACCTGGACCTTCTGGCCGTCATATGGCTTGATTGAAGAAGCGATCGCCACTGAGGTTGACGGTCTGACCGCTGTCAGAGGTCAGCACCCAGTTACCGCCGGACTGCTTAAGGCATCCGGTCATGGAATTCTGTGACGCTGGTCGAAGTCGGTTGTGGTGCTGGTCGTGGTGCTTGCTGCTTGGTGCTGTCTGGGTGCTGCTCGGGTGTCGTACTCGGGGTAGGCTGCGTACTGCTGGGGCTGTTGTGCTTGAGCTGCTGGGACGGTGTCTGGCTTGGATTCTGCTGCATCATTCGCGGCGCCTGTGGCTCGACCTGTTGGACTGGTGCGCTGCCGCTCGGGCTTGTCGATCCGGCGCTGCCGCTGCCGCCAGCCTGCGCAAATGCCATGCCCGAGGCCAGCATCATTGCCAAAATCAATTTCCTGTTCATGTCTGTTGCTCCTTCGAAGTTTCACTGCCCTTGGGTTGTCGAGGCCCCTGCGCTTCCGTGCGCAAATTGAGTCAGTGATTTCAGGTTAGAGACTAGTTAACACTGGCGGGTTGACTGGGTTAGCGAGATTAAAGCAGAGCATCTTTGCTAAGATTTCAAGGCAACCTTAGCTGGCAACTAGCGCAGAACAATGGTTGAACGCAAATCTCTTCAATTTCCAGAGACATTGAGCGTCTCTCTGACTGACGCTGTACATGGATGGAACTGGCTTTGGCGGAGGCGCGCATGGCGGCGGAGGCGGGCGAAGTGCCTGTTGGCGCTTTAGTCATCAGAATGGCGAAATCGTCGGTCGAGCGGGCAATCGTAATCTGCGCGACCATGATCCCACGCCCATGCCGAGATCGTCGCATTGCGCCAGGCGGCCAAACATCTGGGCAACCATCGCCTGACAGGATGCACTCTTTACGCCACCATTGAGCCATGCGCCATGTGCGCCGGCGCCATCATCCACGCTCGAATCGCCAGATTGGTCTATGGCGCCAAAGATGTCAAGGCCGGAGCTGCCGGTTCCATGCTCGAGGTCATCAACCATCCTCGATTAAACCACAAAATGGAGGTTGTCTCAGGCGTGCTTGCCGATCGATGTTCAGAAATTCTGCAGGACTTTTTTCGACGCAGAAGAGAACAGACACTTTAGATTCTCGAGACACAAATCTAATAGCGAATTTCACCGCTCTCGCGCTAACCCGGGCAGTCCCATAGTCAAAAAGCCTATGTCCGGAAAAGTGTCCGCGTCCATTGCTCAAGACCTGCGTTACGGCATTCGCATCTGGCCAAAGCTCCCGTGTTCTCGTTCATCGCAATCCTTACTCTTGCCCTGGGGATTGGGGCCAACACCGCGATCTTTTCAGTATTCAATGGCGTATTACTAAAGCCTTTGCCGTTCCACCATCCTGACCAGTTGGTTTCTCTCTTTGAAAAGATTCCAAACTTTGATAACGCCTCCATCTCATATCCCAATTTTAAAGACTGGCGGCAGAATGAACCGCACCTTTGCCGACATGTCTGTTTATCGCTCCACAGGTTTTAATTTGTCCGGCAACGGCGAGCCGGAACGCATGCACGGCGAGATGATTTCGGCGAGCTTTTTCCGAATTCTTGGCGTCAATCCCCTGCTCGGCCGGAATTTCAGCGACGATGAAGACCGCCTCGGCGCCAACCCACCGTAATGATCACGGAAGGATTGTGGAGACGGAAATTCGGTCACGCAAGGACATTATCGGGCAGCGCATCATTCTGGATGACGTTGGCCGCACTATTATCGGCATTGTGCCGTCCAGTTTTCATTTACGCATACAGAATTTTCAGCGTGGCGGCGGAATGAATGATGTCTATGTGCCCGTGGGAGAGTTCAATGAGCCCAAGTTTTACAACGAGCGCAATGCGGTCTGGGGACTCGATGGCATTGGCAGACTCAAGCCCGGTGTGACTCTGCAACAGGCGCGCGAAGACATGGATCGCGTGTCGCACGAACTGGCAGTCGCCTATCCCGATATCGACTCCACTCGCCAGGCCAACTTGATCTCACTCAAAGATGAAATAGTGGGCGACATGAGGCCCATCCTCATTGTTCTGCTGGTGGCGGTTGCTTTTGTTCTTTTGATTTCCTGTGGGAACGTTGCCAACCTGCAGCTGGCCCGCTCAACTTCGCGGCAACAGGAGTTTGCCATTCGCCTTGCCCTGGGCGCTGAACAGAGCCGGGTCATACGCCAGCTTCTCACTGAAAGTATTCTCCTGTCTCTGATCGGAGGAGCGCTTGGCCTGCTTCTGGCCAAGATTGGAACCAAAGCAGCGTTGGCTACCATCCCTGAAGGCATGCCGCGGGCCAACGATATTGGTCTGGATCTGCCAGTGCTTCTGTTCTCTTTCTTTATATCCATCCTCGCCGGCATCATCTTTGGGCTGGCGCCTGCGTGGAAGGCCACGCGAGGCAGCGTGGGAAAAACACTGGGTGAGAGTGGCCGAGGTGTGGCCGGCAAACGAGGTGGAGCCCAGGCACTATTCGTGATGGGCGAAATGGCCATGGCTTTGGTTCTACTGATCGGCGCGGGTCTAATGATAAGGACGCTGTTCCAGTTGTGGTCACTCGATCCGGGATTTAATCCTCACAATGTAACAACATTCGAACTCTCAGGCCCGGATTCCTATACCAAACAACCTGCCCCGGCGATTCGCGCGGCCTATCGCCAGATCCATGACAAGCTGGCCACCAGCCCGGGAATTGAATCCGTTTCACTCAATTGGGGTGCACAACCGATGGGCAGCGATGATGAAGAACAATTCTGGTTTGCCGGGCGGCCCAAGCCTGCCCATCAAGCAGATCTGCCCATGGCAATTCAGTACATTGTGGAACCCGACTATCTCCGGCTTATGCAGATTCCGTTGAAACGCGGCCGTTTCTTCACCGCCGCTGATAACGAGCACTCAGCCGCCGTAGCGGTCATTGACGAAAGCTTCGCGGCAAAATATTTTCCTGATCGCGATCCAATTGGACAATATCTTGACATGAATACCAATCCAGCCGATCCCGATAAGCTCCCGATGCTTCAGATCGTCGGCGTGGTGGGCCATGTGAATCAATGGGGCCTGGATAGCGACGCCGCCAGCTCACTGCATGCCCAGTTATATCTGCCCCTTGCCCAGCTACCGGACAAAGCTCTCAACATGCGCGGGCTGGACGCAAACGTATTCTTCCGGCAGAAATCTCAGGGCGCATCCAACATGGCCACCATCCGAGACCGAATACATGAATTTAATTCTGAAGTGGTGATTCACCATCCCGAAGACATGACCAAGACCGTGGCTGATTCCATTGAGGGCAAGAGATTCACCATGGTTCTGCTGGGTGTCTTTGCCGGACTGGCGTTGCTGCTGGCCAGCATCGGAATCTACGGCGTCCTTTCTTATATGGTGGGGCAGCGGACGCGTGAGATTGGCGTGCGCATGGCGCTGGGAGCACAGCGTCTTGATGTCCTGCGGATGGTCCTGCGCGATGGCGTCCGCATGACCCTGATTGGCATCACCTTGGGCGTGGCCGCG
Source organism: Terriglobia bacterium (assembly GCA_963824835.1). GTDB lineage: Bacteria > Acidobacteriota > Terriglobia > Terriglobales > Acidobacteriaceae > Angelobacter. Next base: position 13,043 of record CAWGRA010000045.1, read on the forward strand.
GCCATCGCTCTCACACGCTTAATGGCCGGCATGCTTTTTGGCGTGAAGCCGTTTGATCCCACCACGTTTGTTTCCGTATCACTCCTGCTGTGTCTGGTGGCACTGTTTGCCTGTTACATCCCGGCCCGCAGCGCCATGCAAGTGGACCCCATCGAGGCCTTGCGGCAACAGTAACTCCCTGTTCAAATCTGAGCTGCACATGCCGTGAGCCGTGGCGTACCTGATAAAATACTTCAGACCACGAATTTTCACGGCGCGGAGAGGTGCGTGAGTGGTTGAAACGAGCCGCCTCGAAAGCGGCCATACCTTAACGGGTATCGGGGGTTCAAATCCCTCCCTCTCCGCCATAAATCTTTGTCCAATCACATCCAAAAGCTAGGGGCGCCCGGTTACCTTTTTCTTGTTTGGGACTTCGTAATTTTCCACACAGCTCAGTATTGGGTGTGTCCGCCCGAGGACTCCAGGCGTGCCTTGGTCAAAGCGACCTTGAGGCCACTGATGCTTATTTAAATTTAAAGGTGGCTGATATGCGGAGTGAACGTACCCGCAACACATTCACTGCCATAGCCAAAAACACGACTGGCTGGGAGATAATCCCCAGCCCATGTCTGTCAGCTACTTCATAGTAGCTAAAATGAGCTTACTAAGTTCAACGACCAGCATCACGTAAATCGCGACGTCCAGCGTTTCCCGCTTCAGCCTATGAATGTTATTCATAGGTTTACCTCCTTCTCCGCCATTGTCCAAATTGGCAGGGATCATCCCCAGCCAGCCAATCGGCTTACCCGACCGGTCTGAGCCAATTCGCCCACGCAGAAAAAGAGGAGTCAACACTCACATCCAGAGTAGATGCTGGTTTGCATGCTTCCGATGCAGCATTTCTTTTGTAAATTTTAGAAAAATGATCTTGGAAAAGAATTCTTTGCTTCTGATAGCGAACGCAGCATAGACGCCCGCGTTCGCTATTGATGAACAGCTCGCCCTAATTTATCTTGAATCCCCGATCAAATGTCTCAGCTTTTGATCGAATGCCCGGAAGCCGATTGCATCTGCAAGACCGGGGAAGCCTCACCCTCAGGTGTTTGCCTTAGATGACGAGAAAGCAATGCGTGTTACGCTCGGCTCATGGCGACGAAGAAAGCTCTTACATTGAATGACTTGTGCGATATGGAATCTCGCGGAGAGGCCTGTTCTGAGCTTGAAGAGGCGAACCGTCAAATGGCGTCTATTACGGAAAAGCTCGCGTTGGTTTCTCCTGAATTTCTAAATGTAGGCATCGCCAGCAGTTCGGCGTTCACAAAGATGATTATAGACTTCGAGATGCAGAATTCGAGCATAAGCAGTATCGTCAAGGGGCTGGCAGAAAAGACCAACATCATCGATCAACTTGAGAACAGTTCAGTTCACAAATTAAGTAAACACTTGGAGTCCCTAAATTTAGGCGCTTCCGCGAGCATAGCCAAGCTCACAGAGAACCTGAATCTGCCGGAGTTTGGCGGAATGAGAGACAGCCTTGCCGAGTTGGAAAAGCACACCTCGTCTCAACTCGCAAACATGCGACATGATTATTTTGGCGATAGCAATATTTTCATTACAGGTGCAAACCCGTCAGCGGAAGCGCTGATCGCGGCCCCGCGTATTCCAGAAGTGGATTTCGTGCCAGCGGTTCAAAGGATCAACTCGGTTCATTCTGCAATCGCAGAAGCGACTCGCAAGCAAAACGAGGCGACCCGAGAGCAAAGCGAGGCGATGAAGAGGGATTTTGATCTTCTTATTGCGCAGATGGAAGTTCAGGCGCAAAACTCTGAAAAACTAGTCAATGTTTCAATTGCGACCGCCGAGGGGAACATATCGTCCACGCAAAGAAACAACCGGCAGTTCAAGATTATGGTCTTCCTGTCCGTCGTCATGGCCCTTGGCTCCATACCCACGATTGTCAGTGGAGTAGCACAGTTCATGTCCTGGCTGCACAGAATTCAAATTGTCCACTGGTTCTACCGGTTGCGGTAGCAAGCTCAGAAGCCCAGCGCTATCCTCATATACCCTATCCTCATATAAATGTGCGGAGCGGTTCCTTCCCTCTATTTCTTCTGGGAATCGTCAGCCATAGTTTCTGGAATTTTATAAACACGCCTTATGTCGAAATGGTTCTCAATCGCTTCAAGGGCGGATTCCAGTAATTGTTCATCTTCTCGTGCATCGTGTAAGGCTTCGCTCAGCTTTCCGTACCACTGCCGTAGGGAAGGCATTGAGTCTCTCTGGTTTAACGGGAGCGTTGCCGTGTACCGTTCCATGATGACGTCACCCGTTTCTTTGTCAGTGATCCCTGTCACCCTGCGCGCGAATTGTTCGATGAATGTGCGCAAATAAAACAGTGCCGCCAAGACTTTGCCACCGTGCATGGCAATCAAAGTGTCACGGAAAAGATGCTGCTCGCGCTTAGGGATATATCTGGGGAGCTCGATCTGTTCCATGGGAAAACGTCCTTGCAGAGAGAGGTCCCAGCCGTTACGGTAAACGATCACCGATATCTGGTGATTGTGGCAGTGTTGGCATTCATAAGTGAGAAACAGCACTTGTTCAGGCGGAAACAATGTGGATGCGGTCTGCTCGTCGTTGAGCAGCCCTTCGAGATCACGATAGACGACAGGTGCGAAGGATTCGCTGCCCCGGCAAAGTTGACAAAACATCTTAGCGTTGTTGAGAAGGAGTGTTGTGTGGTATTCAGTGCCTTCAGTACCCTGCTCGAAGTAAACCTGGGTTCCCAAGTAGTATTTGTCTACCGAAACATCCGCCTCTAAACTGTCAATTTGGGGCCCATGTTCGGGATGTTGGCTCCTGAGTTTTTCCCAATACTCCTCAGGATTTCCCACGTTCACTTTTTGGTATATATGTTTCTGCTCTAGTAGCATTTTAAGAGCGTCCCCAAACATATAACTGATCTTCCTTACAGTGCTCAATACAAAGAATGGTTGTTTAGCCACGTGCTCTCCGCAATGGCGTTCAGAATACCACCCCAGAGATGCTAAACATTCTTGGGTGGTAATTTTGCCCGGGAGTTCTCTCCTTAAGGTCCCCTTTTGTCATTTGAGCCGAAACGACCGTGCACAATCTCCGACCTACAAAGTGCCGGAGGCGCGACGAGAAGTTAGCTCAACGTGAAGGCGAGCGTTAGCGAATCCGGAACGGTGGGTCAGCGTCCAGATCGTGACGAGCCCCGTAGGTGGCGACACAAAGTGAAATTACTCTCTCGCCAACCTTTTCACCCCTACCTCCTCCCCGCATCCCAAGGTCTTGAGGTGACCCCCTCGAGTGAGACAGTAGTGAAAGTCCCAAAAAGCCGTTCGCTGTATTTCCGTAGACGCACGGGGTAATTGGTTGCAGCATGGTAAATAGCTGAGAAAGCGGAGGCCAGCTCTGCTGGAGAGCAACTGGCCAAGGAATACTCAGCTGGAAACTCATCGCAACGATGGAACCGGGAGAAAGTCACAAACCCTCCCGGTTTAAAGCCACATCGGAACGATAGATTTCCTCATGCCTGAAAAAACTCATCTGCTGGCCGGCTCCAGAGCGTAAGCTTTGCTCGAAGCTGGCAGGGGAACGATAGCCCAACGCCGAATGCAGCCGGCGATGGTTATAGTACTGCTCCAAAAACTCTGCCATGTGCAGTTCCAGATCGCTCCGGTCGCGGTACTGACGCGTATAAATTTCCTCGGCCTTGAGTGTCTTGATGAAACTTTCGCAGCGGGCATTGTCATAAGGATTGCCCGCCCGGCTCATGCTTGGCTCAATCCCATATTCCTCCAACAAGGCAATGTATTCCCGCGCGGCATACTGTGAGCCACGGTCGGAATGGTGGACCAGTCCCGGCGCGGGCTTCCGCTCGGCAATCGCATTGCCTAAAGCCCTCACCACCAGACAAGTCTGCAATGTATCATCCAGGCTCCAGCCCACCACGCGCCGCGAGTAGGCGTCCAACACCACCGCCAGATACACAAACTGTTCCCGTAAACGGATATAGGTGATGTCGGCCACCCACAACTGATTGATTCCTGTCAGTTCCATGGTCGCTGCCAGATTGCGAAACACCGGCAGATCGGGCGCACTCTGCGTGGTCCAGATATATTGCCGCCTCCGTACTGACAGCAGGTTGTCTTCTGCCATGATCCGCGCCACCCGTTTGTGATTAACCACCCAACCCTGGTCTTTCAAGTCTCTCTTCACCCGCCGATATCCATAGTTCCGGCGATGCGCCAGAACGATTTGCTGGATCCGCCCACGCAACTCAGCCTCTTCCTTTTCCGGTTCCCGCTCTTGCCAGTCGCGATAAAAGCCCGCTCGGCTTACTCCCGTCACTCCACACATCCACTCGATACTAGGGTGCTGTTGCTCCTGCTCTACTTTCCCGATTTCCTGGTAGATACAGTGGCGCCAGTGCTTTCGCTGTTCTGGCGTCGAGCCTCGATTCTTCGCAACGCACCCCGCAAGAAATCCGCTTCCATCACCTTCCTGGCCAGACTGTCGCGCAGCTGCCGTACTTCCTTTTCCAATCGCTCCACTGGCCCATCCCCCGGCGGCCCTTCCACCTCACGTCGCACTTGCATGCGCCACGCATAGAGCTGCCGACGATCCACTCCCAACTCATCTGCCAGATCCTGGTGTCGCTCTTCTTCCATCCGTCCCACGATCCGACGCTTCTCTTCCCAACTCCATCGCCGATTCTTTCTCTTTCCCATCCCATTCTCCATTCACTGGTCTATGGGACTTTACTCCTTGTCTCAACTTAGGGGGTCACTCCAGTCTAAAGGACTTAGCTCAGATCATCCCAGGGGATGATTTGAGCTAAGCCCTGTTCGCACCATCTCGAACGATTACTACTTATTCAACAGCGTAGCTTCAGTTTTCAAAGAACCTGTGCATCACCCCTGGGGGCTGCCTCACTATGCCTCATGCCCGCTGAGTAAGCAAGAAAACTAAAGTTTACTCGGCAACTTATGTCGCCTTCCCCGGCGCGAATCTGTACGGGCCTGAAACTTCTGATTTTGGCCTGTGAGTGGCTTTCCACAGCAGGTAAATCGCCGCCGTAAGGCAGACGATTACAGCCACGATCGAGGCTTCCGGACCAAACGCTCCGCCCGTAAGCAGGGTGTTTCCGTGAAGTTCGCCTGTGATCAAAGAGCCCTCTCGTGCCCGGCCGGAGACTGACATCCCGAAGATGGAGCCTTCTGCAAAATTCCATCCCACATGCAGGCCGATGGGCAGCCACAAGCGCTGGGTAAGCGCGTAAGCCGCGCCCAGCAGGACGCCGGCTTCCAGAGCAATGGCCACGGAGCTACCCACCGTGGCGCCTTTGTTGGCGGCATGCGCCGCGCCGAACAGGATTGACGTGACTGCCAGCGCGCCCCACATGCCACCCAGCTTCTGGGTCAGGCGAAACAGGAATCCGCGAAAGATGATCTCTTCAGAAACGGCAGCCAGAAAAGCAGTGAGAAACCCGGCAGCCAGGGGCGCAATGCTTCCCCGACCGGTTGGATGGTATACGCCAGCCATCCATAAAACGAGCATGACGGTTGCAAATAAGCAGATGCCCAGGATCAAGCCGTACGAAAATTCCCTGCCCGCGGCGCGATGCAGCAACTCTTCCGGCTCGCGGCGCTCTATCCAGCGCACGCCTGCCACGTACGACACAAGGAGGGTTAATGACATCAGGGTTAAGCCCAGCAAGTCAGGCACGCGCCCGCGTATGAGCGTCTGGAGGCCAAAAAGCACTGCCAGCAGTACCAGCAGATTCAGGAAACCAAGACCCACGTAAGCAAGTTTGCTTTTCATAGATTGAAGATTGACGATCTACCGATTTCCTGCGTCCTTTGCCTTTCTTCGTGCCCTTTGTGTTTAGCGGGTTCGGTTTCCCTCAGTGTTCCTCTGTGTCCTCTGTGGTAATGGGCCCCAGCTTGCCCCAGTTTCCCAGATTCGAATTCTGAGTCGTGATCGTGGTACGGCGCGGCAAGCACGAAAGTTCCAGAGTTATAGGAAAGGATAAACTCCGGCTTGGGGTTTTAACTACGGTACTCTACTGCGTTTCCCTGCCCAATCCCGCGTTCCCCTCGTGCTATTCTGAAATTTCCATCATGCGTACATTCCTGCTTATCATCTGCCTGCTGATCATCGTGCCGCTTGTGGCATTGATGGTTGTGTCTTCCACTCCAGTACTGACGATGCCTGCCACCGTTACCGCGCTCGGCAAGTCCACACCCATCACGGTCCAGGTAAGCGATCCGCACGGCATACGCAGCGCCGTAGCCACGGTGGAACAGAACGGCACGGCCTACAAGGTGTGGGACATGGAATCGCCTTCGCACCGTCTGCGCTGGAAGGGCGGCACGCCTGACACCACTTTAACGTTCAACGCCGGGGCCAAGGCCACGCCTCAACTCAAAGATGGCAAGGCCCGCCTGATTGTTGAAGCAACGTCAAATGATTTTCGCGGCAAGACGGCCCGGGTGGAGCGCGAGGTAGTGGTGATCACGCGTGCGCCCAGCGTGAGCGTGGATTCTGATCAGCATTACCTCTATCTGGGCATGGCCGATCTGGCCACCTTTAACGTTTCCGGATACACCACCGACTATGGCGTTCGCGTGGGCGATGAGAAATTCCGCGCGTGGCCCATGCCCGGTGGCAAGCCGGGATACTTCTCTCTGTTTGCTTTTGCCTGGAACATGCCGGCCGGAACTCCGCCGCTGGTTTACGCCACCGATCCTGCCGGCAATGAAGTCACCGGACAGATGATTTTCCAGTTCCCGAAGAAAGAGCAGCCCAAATATCGCACGCGCGATCTGCCATGGATGACAAGTTCATGCAGAAGGTGGTCAATGAGCTGGATCCCAACGGCTCAGGCGACATGGTGGAACGCTTTGTGAAGATCAATAGCCAGATGCGTCGCGACAATAACAAGACGCTGTCTGATCTGCGATTGAAGACAGCCGACCATTTTCTATGGTCGCAGCCATTCAGGCAGCAGACCAATTCCAAGGTGGAAGCCAATTTTGCCGACGTCCGCAATTACATGTATCAGGGAAAGAAGATCGACCAGCAGGTCCACCTGGGATATGACTTGTCCATCACGCAGCATGTTGGCGTAGAAGCCACCAATGATGGACGCGTGGTTTACGCGGCGCCGCTGGGCATCTACGGCAACTGCATTGTGCTGGACCACGGCTATGGGCTGCAATCGCATCTACGGCCACCTGAGCGAGATCGCCGTCCATGAAGGCGACATGGTGAAGCAGGGCCAGATCATGGGCAAGAGCGGCATGACCGGCATGGCCGGCGGCGACCACATACATTTCAGCATGCAGTTGGAAGGCGTCCAGATTGATCCGAAAGAGTGGTGGGACGCGCACTGGATCAAAGACCACATCGCCAAGCGGGTGGACCTGCCGGGGTTTGGCGGATAGTTTTTGGATCAGCATTCGGTACATTGGTCAGGTGACGAAGGTCTTAAACTTTCGGGTACATCGCCCATTACAGCCGAAGTTTGACATTTCAAAACTCTTGACATTTGAGAGACGCGGCATGCCGGCGTCTCTACATTGAAGATCATATTTTGCCGCGAAGATCCGCTGAAGAATCGTAGGGATCCTCACTGCGTTCGGGATTACAAAACAGAAGTAAGGACAAGGCCGACTTGCGCGTCGAGTCCGCTGTTACGAGCGCACGCTGATACAGCCACGAGAAGAGATTTCGAGCGATTTGGAGCGAAGCGACAAGATTGAACAACAAAAACACCGCCGTTTCCGGCGGTGTTTTACTTAGTGGTCTGATGTGATGCTTATTGCGAGAGCAGTTTGAGTCCGTGTGGAACCAGCGCTTTCGCAAATGGGATGTAGGCGTAGCACATCACGATGATGCCTACGATTGCGCCCAGTGCGATGGAGTGCCAGACACACGAAGCGGAAGATCATACCTTCATTGCCTACCTGGTTGGTTGCGGCGGTGGCAACGCAAATAGACTGCGCGTCCACCATCTTGCCCATGACGCCGCCGGCGCTGTTGGCCGCCGTCATCAGGACAGGATCAAGGCCAAGCTGCTGGGCCGTGATCTTCTGCAAGCTGCCGAACAAGGCGTTGGACGAGGTATCACTACCGGTGAGCGCCACGCCAAGCCAGCCAAGGAACGTTCCGAAGAATGGGTACAGCCATCCGGTGTGGGTAAAGGCAAGTCCCAGCACCGCGTCTGTACCCGAGTATCGTGTGACGAACCCCAATCCCAGCATGGCTGATATGGCGAGCACCGCAAATCGCATTCGCCACGCGGTGTGGAAGAAGAGTGTCATGAGCTTAACCGGGCTGACGCCGCGGATAAGGCCACCAAGAATGGCTGCCAGGAAACAGCCGGTACCGGTAGCGGAAAGCCAGATGAACGGGAACTTCGCGCCTTCCGGTGTCGGCTTGGGAACAACCGGCTTATCGCGCGAAATCTTGTTGTGAATGGGTGTTTCCCATCCGCCGCGAGGCTTGCCTTCGGGTGTGGTCCAGGCGGGAGTGGTTTTATTCAACTGCGTCTTGACCGGCTTGAATCCCCAGAGGAAGACGAAGACGGAAAGGATGAGGAACGGCATCCAGGCCTTTAAAGTCCGGCCAGCCGAATAGGTATGCAATTCCGGACCGTTGGCAGCCGCCGGAAACGCTGGGAAGAGCGGCTGCCCGCCTTCGTCACCTGCGATATGGCCCGCCTTCGTCCTCAAATCGCCATATCTTTTTCGGCTTCCAGAAGAGCAGGAACACCACCGTGCAGAGCAGTGAGAACAGACCGGCGGTGATGTCCACCAGGTTGCTGTCCATCTTGTTCGACCAGAAGAACTGCATGGAGGCAAAGGAGATGCCGACTACCAGGATCGCGGGAAAGACTTCAAAAGTTTCTTTCCACGAAACCATGGCACGAACCAGCCAGAACGGCACCAGAATTGACATGAATGGCAGGATGCGGCCAATCATGGCGTTCATGTCGGCTTCGGGAAGCGCCGTTACCGTGGCCAGCATGTGTACTGGCGTACCGATGGCGCCCCATGCTACCGGAGCGGTATTGGCGATGAGGTTCAGCGCAGCGGCATGGAACGGCTTGAATCCCAGTCCGATCATGAAAGCGCCGGCGATGGCAACGGGTGAACCGAAGCCTGCGCAGCCTTCAATGAAGGCTCCGAAGCAGAAGGCCACCAGCAGAAGTTGCAGACGACGGTCCGCAGTGATGCCGGCCACTGACGATTTCATGATTTCAAAATCGCCGGTACTGACGGAAATGTCATAGAGGAAGACGGCAGCCACCACAATCCAGACGATGTTCAATAGACCTGTGGAAACGCCGAAAAGGAAACTGCCGCCGGCCAGCGACAGCGGCATTTTAAAGACGAGGTTGGCGACCAATACCGCAGTCAATGCTCCGGCCAGTGCTGACCAATGAGGCTTAACCCGAAATCCGGCCATCAATGTGAAAAGAACAATGATGGGCAGCGCAGCTACCAGCGCCGAAAGCCACCAGTGCCCGAGCGGATCATATACTTGTGTCCATGTCGGCATCGTAATCTCCTGAGATTAAGGAAGTCCCGGAACTATCCTTTTAAGACTTCGAAAACTGCATTTACGCACTTCTTCCCTCGCGGCCAGACGGTTACGGGTTGGAGACATGGAAGTGCGCCGAATACTTTGTGCCTTGCGAACCGTTCTGTCAAGTGGTTTATCGGGGTCACGCCATGCTGCCCACAAACTCACCTGAAACTTCAAATCTGAAAAATCAGCCCTTCACTGCACCCACAGTAAACCCGGCAATGAAGCGATCAAGGAATAAATTGTAAAGAAACGCTATGGGCAGGCTGGCAATCAGGCATGCAGCCATGAGCGATCCCCAGAAGTACACGTCGCCCCGCACCAGAAATATGGGGATACCCACGCCCACCATCTGGTTTGATTCAGGAGAAATAAACGTAAGAGCGTACACAAACTCCTGGGTGACCAGAGTAAAACTAAAAATGACCACGGTAAGAATTCCGGAAAGCGAGATCGGCACCACCAGTTTAACGAATGCGCCAATCCGGGTCAGCCCATCCACCATGGCAGCGTCTTCCAGTTCCCTGGGGATGGATTTAAAGAACCCCATCAGAAGCCAGATGGAAAACGGAATGGTCACGCTGGGATAAACCAGCACCAGGGACCATAAACTGTCCTGCAAGCCAAGGGTCGCAATCACGCGTGAGAGCGGAATGAACAAAAGCGTGGGTGGAACCAGATACGTCAGAAAGATCCCGATCCCGATCCTCTCTCCCCAGCGTCCGGTAAGGCGCGCGAGCGCGTATGCCGCCGGGATGGAGAGCAACAAGCGTGATCATGACCACCAGCGCCCCGACAAAGGCCGTGTTCCCCAGCCAGCGAACGTAGCGGGTCTCATTGAACAGCAGCTTGATGTGGTCCAGCGTGGGCTTCAGGTTGAAGATGAACGGATTGCTCTCAACGTTGTAGAGATCAACGTTCTGTTTAAAGGCGGCAATCACCATCCAATAGAACGGAAAGGCCAGCAGCACGACAAAGAAAACTAGTACCAGGCCTTGGTGACGCGCGGGCCGAACTTGCGAAGCATTAAGTTGTTCATCACGCGCCCTCCGTGCGGCTGGCCACGCGCAGCATGAGATAGGCGATCACCACCAGCACTGGAACCAGAAACAGCGAGATGGCCGCGCCGGCAGCCAGGTCACTGCCTTGAATTCCGGTGGCAAACGCCAGCGATGGCAAAGTCTGTGTGGAATCAAACGGTCCGCCGTCGGTCAGGATATAAACCACCGTCATATCCGTAAACGTGAAAATGGTGCCAAACAACAGGGCGACGCTGAGAATCGGTTTCATCATGGGCAGGGTGATCTGGATGAGAGTGCGCCAGAATCCCGCGCCGTCAATGGCCGCGGCTTCAGGAATTTCCTTGGGGATGGCGGTGCGTCCGGCGAGCAGGATCACCGTGGAGAAAGGAATCAATCGCCAGCAATGGACCATGATCACTGAAGCCATGGCCAGATAGGGCTGACCGAGCCACATGGGCGCGTCATAAGGCTTGACCAGATGGGCCCAGATCAGAACCCACGTGATCACGCTGTAAATGGAATCCGTGATCCACTTCCATCCAATGGTGCCAAGCGAAACCGGCGCTACCCAGGGCAGCAGGATCAGGAAGCGGACCAGCCCGCGTCCGAGAAATTTCTTTTCCAGCACGATGGAAAGAATGTTCGAGCAGATGATGACAACAATCTGCGTAACCACGGTAAAGACAATGGAATTCTTGATCGCCTTGATGAAGCTGGGGCTTTGCAGAATGCTGCGGAAGTTTTCAAACCCTACATAATGGAGTTCGCTGCTGCCGATGCGCGCGTCACTGAAAGCATAAAAAATAGCCAGCAGGAATGGCGCTCCAATCAGGAGAACGATATAGAGTATGGCCGGGCCAAACATGGCGGCGCCCAGCATGGGGCTCTGCGCCGCGGTGGCCGATTTTACCCGCGAAAACTTTGGGCGCAAGTCACCCGGCTTCTCCAGCCCGGGCGTGAGCGGCGGAGCTTTTTCGGCCTGGGACTCCGCGCTGCCTGCGGGAGTTGAGGGAGTTACGCCCATGCCAGCGCCCTCGCTTCGGTCTTCTTTTCCGTTGCCCGGTCAAAGAATTTCAAATGGCGTTCCGGCACGGCAAAGTCATACGTCGCGCCGACTTCATACGTCTGGCCGAGCAGCAGGCGGCCAACAACTTTCTTGCCGTCAAGCTGGCCGCCCAGGATGAATCCGCTCAGGATGAACTCCGCGCCCAGGTATTCCACGTTCTCAACCCGGAATTTGAAGGGGACTTTGGCTTCTTTAATTTCCTCCGCCAGGCGGAAATGCTCCGGGCGGAAGCCGATGATCAAATCGCCATTTTCCACCAGGTTCATTGGCGGCGAGCCGAGAAAGGTGGCGACAAAAGTGTCCGCCGGATCGTCATAGACTTCCTTCGGCGTGGCGAACTGACGTACAACGCCTTTGTTCAGCACCACGATGCGATCACCCATGGCCATGGCTTCCACCTGGTCATGCGTGACATAAATAGTGGTGGTGCCCACGCGGCGATGGAAACGTTCCAGCTCTTCACGGGCGGAGAGGCGCAGCTTGGCGTCAAGATTGGAAAGAGGTTCGTCCAGCAGGAAGACCGAAGGTTCGCGAACGATGGCGCGGGCCAGGGCTACGCGCTGCCTTTCACCACCGGAGAGCTCGCGCGGCTTGCGCTGCAACAGGCTGCCGATACTCAGCAGCGATGCCGCCCACTCGACTTTCTCTTTGTGCAGGTTTTTGGGTACGTTTTGTGCTTTCAGCGGAAATGCAATGTTGTTGTAAACCGTGAGATGCGGATATAGCGCGTAACTCTGGAAGACCATGGCAATCCTGCGCTCTCTCGGCGTCATATCATTCACGACTTTGCCGCCGATAAGAATTTCGCCGGACGTGGGTGTTTCCAGTCCGGCGATCATGCGCAAAAGAGTGGTTTTCCCGGAACCCGAAGGTCCCAGGAAAACCAGAAACTCGCCTTCGCGAGTTTCCAGGTTTACGTTGTTGACTGCCCCCAGCTCGCCTTCTTTAAATACTTTGGTCAGATTACGTGTCTGAACGACAGCCATCGAGCCCCCGTGATTAATTTTTACATCGTCACTTCACGTTCAGCGACCTTCCAGCGATCTTTTCCAACATCTTTATTTGCAAACGATCTTTATTTCCAGCGATCGTTATTTCCAACGATCAAAGATGCGCTTGTATTCGGTTTCGGCAGCCTTGGCCGCGTTCTCCGGCGTTTCATCACCGCGCGCGACTTTGGCGAACATCGTGGGGATGACCCATGTCTTGAACGCTTCGTCGATGGCGGCAGTGGCATATCCCGGATAGCCCACGTTGGTGGCCCAGTCCAGAACATCACCCAGCACGGCGTATTTATTGCTGGGCGTGGCGCGCGGATCATTGGCGATTTCTTCCTTCAGCTTGGGAACAACGCTGGGGAAGCACGGGAAGTTATAGAACTGTCCCGCAATGAAGCCGTCATGGAATGAGTCAATGTAATCGACCAGGAATTGCTGTGCGCCTTCCTTGTTCTCGGCAAAGTCCCAGATCACGTAGCAGTTCATCACGTGTTCCGCGGCAATGCGGCGAACTGGTCCTTTCAGGGCGCGGCTGATCATGATCTTGCTGTCTATGGGCAGGTGCTCACGCTCTGCCTGGCGCGTGATGGAGATGGCATTCGCAACGTATGAAACGCGTCCGGCCAGCATGGCTTGATTGTTGGAAGGCGGCGTCCAGGTAAAGACCTCAGCCGTTTCAGTTTCCTGATACAGGGCCTTCATGAACTTGAGCGCTTCCACGGTCTGCTTGGAGTTGATGGTCACGTTGCCGGCTTCATCCTGCTCGGCTCCGCCAAAGGACCACAAGAGAGCGCGCATGGCCATGCTGGTATCAAGTTCCTGTGAAAGACCGATGCCGCAGGGGTGGCCATTTTTGTCCTTGATCTTCTTGGCGCCGGCGCGCAGGTCATCCCATGTGTCCGGGCCATTCGGGTACCCTGCTTCGGTCCACCAGTCTTTGTGCCAGTTGCCCGGATCGGGAGCGTACGAATCAGAGAAAGCAAAATACTTTTTGGTTTTCGGATTGTAAGTGGACTTGTGCGCCAGATCGATCTTCTTGCCGTGCTTCTTTTCCACTTCCTGATAGACATGGGTCATATCAATGACTTGCTTTTCATAGGCGGCCGGCGGGGAGAGGAACATGAAAATGTCATGGCCCTTTTTCGCCTGCGCTTCAGAAGCGGCACGGGTGTTGAGATCAGTGAGGTTGATGTTGTCCACAATGACGTTGGTATTGTGCTTTTCGCCCCACTGTTTGGCGAAGGTGTTGTTGAACCATTGATCGTAAGCCGGTACAAAGTGGCTCCACTGGAGAATCTTCAGTGTTTTCTGCTGGGCCGCGGCCCGTTCCGGGAACAGAAACGCCGGTCCGAGCGCTCCAGCAGCTATGCCGCCCGTTCCGGCAATCTTCATGAAATCTCGACGGGATACTCCTGTACCTTTTTTCCGGTCCTTCATTTACGCCTCCTCAGATGTCGTGCAAAAAGAAGATGTAGTGCAAAAGCAGCGTGCAACCGTACTTCATGACAGCCAGATCTCGACCGGGATAAACCGGTCGCTTACACTTTTACTCATTATCATCTCAACCCCGCCCCAGCGGGACCGTTTCAATCCCGCCCCAGCGGTCTGTCGCCAAGGATGACAAGCTCCGCGGTCACCGGTCAGCGCTCTTCGCCAAATTTTTTGAGGTCTTCTGGAGCATCTTTAACAACCACCTTCCTGTTACCCTGCACCATTACCCTGATCTGCTCCACGATATCGGGATTAGCCAGCGTGGTTACGTCGCCGGTATCAAGTTGATTGGAGATGGCCGAGAGCACGCGCCGCATAATCTTACCTGACCGCGTTTTTGGCATGTCAGGAACGATATGTACTTTTTTGGGCCGGGCAATTTTGCCGATCTGCGTCTCAATAGCCTCAACCACTTTCTTTTCCAGGCCCGGCGATGCGGCGATTCCCGGCTTCAGCGCTACGTAAACTTCGGGCACCCTGCCCTTCACTTCATCCGCAACCGGGACCACGGCAGCTTCGGCCACCTCGTTGACGGTGAGGCATGCGGACTCCAATTCCTTGGTTCCCAGGCGGTGTCCCGCAACGTTGATCACGTCATCAACGCGGCCAAGAATACGGAAGTAGCCGTCCGGCGCCTGCACGGCGCCATCGCCGGCGAAGTAGGGCCAGTCACGCCAGTCTTTGCTTTGTTTGTTCTTGTTGTACTTGGCGTAATACTGCTGCACAAAGCGGTCGCGGTCGCCCCAGATGGTCTGAAAAATTCCGGGCCAGGGATTGCGTATGCAGATGTTCCCTGCTTTGCCCGATCCAGGCTTCACCTCGTGCCCGGACTCATCAAAGATGATGGGATAAATCCCGGGAAGGGCTGGTCCGGCGCTGCCCGGCTTCATTGGATCAATGGCCGGCTTGGTGCTGCACAGGAAACCGCCGTTTTCCGTTTGCCACCACGTGTCCACGATTACGGCTTCGCCTTTGCCCACCACCTGGTAATACCACTTCCAGACCTCCGGCTCAATCGGCTCTCCCACGGTGGTCATATGTTTGAAGTGATAGTCATATTTTGCCGGCTCGTCAGGCCCCGCTTTGCGCAGCATGCGGATGGCGGTGGGAGAAGTATGGAAGATATTTACATTCAGGCGGTGCGCTACGCGCCAGGGGCGACCGGCATCAGGATAGTTTGGCACACCTTCATAGAGAACGCTGGTGGCCCCCAGCGCCAATGGGCCGTACACGATATAAGAGTGTCCGGTGATCCATCCAATGTCAGCCATGCACCAGTACACATCTTCCACATGAATGTCCTGGATGTATCTGGAGGTAGCGGCGACATAGGAGAGATACCCGCCTGTACCGTGCTGGCAGCCTTTTGGACGGCCCGTGGTGCCGCTGGTGTACATGAGGAACAGCGGAGCCTCTGACGGCATGGAGACCGGAGCCACGATCTGGCCGTGATACTTCTTCAGAAGTTCGTCCACAAAGAAATCGCGGTTCTGGACCATGGGCGTGGCGGAGTGATATTTTCCTGCCTGACGCCGCCAGACCAGGATTTTTTCGATCTTGTGCCCTTCTTTTTCGGCGGCCTGCATTGCGTGCTCAGCTTTTTCCTTGTGGTCAGTCATGGCGCCGCTGCGGTAATAGCCATCAATCGTGATAAGGACTTTGCTGCCGGAATCCGCGGCGCGCATACCGCACGCTTCACCGCTGAAGCCGCCGAAGACAACCGAATGCACCAGTCCAAGCCGCGCGCAGGCCAGCATGGTCACGGGCAATTCAGGCACCACCGGCATGTGGATGGTGACGCGGTCGCCCGTCTTGAGCCCGCAGAAATCACGCAACAACGCGGCCATCTCATTTACGCGATAGTAGAGGTCCTGATAGGTAATCGCCAGCGGCGGATCTTCCTCCGGCTCGCCGACAAAAATGAAAGCGGCTTTGTTCTTGTGCTTATCCAGATGGCGGTCAACGCAGTTGTAACAGGCATTGAGCTGGCCGCCGGCGTACCACTTCCAGAATGGGGCATCACTGGTATCAAGCGTGGTGTGCCAGTATTTGTCCCATGAAAGCATATCCGCGTATTCGCGGAAACATTCGGGGAAATTCTTTTCGCTGAACCGCTCGTGGATGGCGGGATCGAACAGGTTGGCTTGTCCAATGAATTTGGCGCTGGGATAGTAATACTCTTCTTCTCTCCAATGCACTGCAATTTGCGCTTCATTGGCTTCCTGATCTTGTTCGGTCGGTTTTATTGCGCGGACATCAGCCATAGATAAAGACCTCTGTTTGTTATTCGATCTCGAACATCGAACCCGGGCTGCCCCTGGACTGGGCCGCAATGATAAGGCGGGTGGCAGTCACGCCACCCGCTGGTTCAAAACATTATCCTATACCCGCTCAGAGCATCACTTACAAGGGGGAGCTGGTCGATTTGCCGGAGACTTCCTGCCAGATCTTTACGTGACTGCTTTCCCGCAGCATGATGCTGCCGAAAATGAATGTCAAAGCAGCAATGCCGATGGGATAGTAGAGGCCATCAAACGGGTTGCCTGTTGCCGCCGGGATCCAGACGCAGACCAGGGGCACCAAGCCACCGAAAATTCCATTGCCAATATGGTACGGCAATGAAAGCGAGGTATAGCGGACCTTGGCGGGAAAGGCTTCAACAAGATATGCGGCGATTGGCCCATAGACCATGGTGACGAAAATCACCTGGCAGGAAGACCAGCCACATCAGTGCATTTTTGTTAGCGTTGGTGGCCGGCGCAGCAGTCACGTATTTACCGCTTGCATCAACCGTTTGTGGTGTAAGAACCGTCTGTCCGGTCACCTTGTTTTTAGTGGCGTCCACGTGCACCACGTTATTGCCGGCTGCGCGCTGCATGGCGGGATAAATACCGAAATCGGATCCCGGAATGCGATAGGACAGGCAAGCCAGAAGCAGCCCTGCCATAATGATCTTCTTACGGCCAATCTTGTCAGAGAGCCATCCGAAAAGAACGAACAGGGGCATGCCAATCAGCAAAGCCTTGGCGATAACCAAGTTCGCATCGCGCGCGGGGACCTTCAGGATGGCGGTCATGAAGAACAGAGCAAAGAACTGGCCCGTGTACCACACCACGCCTTGACCGGCGGTAGCTCCAAAAAGTGAAATCAGCACCTGCTTGAGGTTCGGCCATTTGCGTAAAGGCTTCCTTCAGCGGCGCCGCGGAAGTCATGCCCGCGCTCTTGATCTGCTGGAAAATGGGAGACTCTTCCATTTTGAGGCGGATATAAAGCGAGATGGTAACCAGGATCAATGAGGCGAGGAACGGAACGCGCCAGCCCCAGTTCTTGAAGTCGGCGTCACTCATCGCGCTCTGGGTACCGAGCACTACGGCGATGGAAACAAAGAGGCCCAGAGTGGCGGTGATTTGAATGAAGCTGGTGTAGAAGCCACGTCTGTTGTCCGGGACATGCTCGGCAACATAAACGGCTGCGCCACCGTATTCACCGCCCAGAGCCAGACCTTGGAGCACGCGCAAAATGATCAGGACGATGGGAGAAAACCAGCCGGCAGAGGCGTAGGACGGCAAAGCTCCTACCAGGGCAGTGGCGCCGCCCATAATGGTGAGGGTCACAATGAAGGCATACTTGCGGCCGACGAGATCGCCAATGCGTCCGAAGAACAAGCGCGCCGAATGGCCTTACGGCAAACCCGACGAAGAAGGTCGCCAGATAGGCGATATAAGCAAACAGTTGATTGCCCGGCGGATAGAATTTGGGCGCTAGAAACGTGGCAAGCGTGCCGAAAATGTAGAAGTCGTACCACTCGATCATTGTTCCAACTGACGATGCCAAAATGACTGACCAGATTTTAGAGGTTGAAATCTGATCTGATGAAGTCACTGGCAGAGAAGCGCTTGACATACGACCCTCCTGGGCAAGAGATCAGACCGGCCAGGGCCTGAGTCTCTGAAAATTTTTGACTTGGTTGAACTATCTTCAATATTATTATATTTCCAAAACCGGACAAGGACTATCGCAGCCAAATCAACCTTCTCACTGCTGCTTAGGGCCCTGGTCCGGTAAAAATACCACTCCCCCGCCCTCAAGAATGGGTTTCAGGAGACCTTCTGATTCGGCAAACAGGGTAGTCGCATTCCAAATATTGTCAAGAGTTAATCGTGGCTGAGACCCACATTTACCAGAGTTGGTCAGTATTTCGTTCGGCCATAGCCCGTGATGATCATCACAGGCTCCGGATTTGGCGTGCTCCGCGGCTCCGAGTCTTATGCGCTACAGCGCCGGCAATATCTTGCATCGTCGAATCACATTCCGAATCACATTCCAGCCGGGCTGCGTTTTACACCGTTGTGAGCTGCCGTGACGGCGGGGTGTCCCGTTCAACCCTGAGCATCTGCAAACAGGCGGGAGTTCATCTCAAGGGACATGAAAACTCCGTCAACGCAAGCTCCTGATTCCAAGCCAGAGACGTAGATTAAGGGCTTGTCCGTTTAGCCGACGGGGCGCTATGATTCGTGGGCTTCAGCTTAACCCTGGTTCAGTTTCTTATGTCTTTTGAGATCAAGAATTCTCCTGGAGGGAAAGCGCAATGCAAGCTTCAGTATTTCTTCGTGGTGTTGCCCGATTTTTAGTTCTGGCCCTGTTCGTCACTGCCATGGGTGTGTGCTTCGCCGCGGCGCAGGATGACGCTATCAAACTCGGAGTTATCATGCCCATCACCGGCCGTGAGGGCAAGCCAGGGCAGTACCAGAAGGAAGGCATTGAACTGGCCATCAAGCAGATCAACGACAAGGGAGGAGTGCAGGTCAAAGGCAAAAAGCTTCAGATTAAAGAAGTTTTTTACGATGACGGTTCCGACTCCGCCAAATCGGCTTCGCTGGCGGAGCGGGCCATGAGTTCTGATAAAGTGACCGCCGTGATCGGCGGATATTCCACTGCTCTGGGCGAGGCCGAGTCAGTTATGCCGGACCGCTACCAGACCCCGTGGATCACTCCGGGCGCAGCGGCAACATCCATCTTCAGCAAGGGCTACAAATATACATTCGGAACACTGAGCCCGGTGTTGTTGCTCGGCTCCACGACTGGCGAGTTTCTCGGCAGCCTGGTGGACCAGGGCAAACTCAAGAAGGGACTGAGGGTCGCCATCGCCGTTGAGAACACTGATCACGGTGTGGACTACGTCAACGGATTCAAGAGCTGGACTGACAAGCATCCCGGCTATTTCAACATCGTACTGAACGAAAAATTTGAACTCGGCGGGACGGATTTTTCCGGTCTTCTGCTCAAGGTGAAATCGGCCAAGGCGGACATCTTCCTCTCTGACGCCCACCTGCAAGATTACATCACCATGCAGCGCCAGTATTTGCAGGCCGGCCTGCACCATCAGGTGGTGAGCTATGGCGCGCGCGGTCCGGAAACCGATGCTCGCAAGGCGCTGGGCGCGGGAACGGACTACATCATCGCCGGCATCTGGTGGTCAGACAAGCTGCCCTATCCCCAGGTGAAGAAATTTGTTGACGATTACAAGCAAGCTACCGGGCGCGCACCCGATTCCTGGTACGCTGCCACGGCCTATGATGCCGTACGTATTCTGGCCCAGGCAATTCAAGATGCGGGCAGCACTGACAAGAAAGCCATCCGTGACGCGCTCAGCAAGGCGGTGCTGAAAGATTCACTGCTTCCCGGCGGTTCGCTCAAGTTCGCGGCCAACGGACAGGCTGATTATCCGTTCGTCATCGTGCAGAACAAGCCAGGGGACAAGGTGGATATTGTTTATCCCAAGGACGCTGCCACCGGTGAAGCAATTGTGCCGGCCCCGGGTACTGGTCACTGATAAAGGACAAGGGATAAGGGAAGAAGCTGAACCTGAAACCGCCTAACTCATGACCGCCATGGATTACGTCAACCTTTTGATTGCAGCCTTGCTGCTGGCCGGCGTTTACGCGGCCATGTCAGTGGGCATGACGATCATCTATGGCGTGATGAAAATTGTGAACCTGGCACACGCCGGGTTTCTAATGCTCGGGGCGTACTTCGCATACGAACTGTTTGAACACTTCCATATAGATCCGATCATTGGCGCGGTACTTGCTCTGCCCGTGTTTTTTCTCTTCGGTGTGGCCGTGCACTGGCTGCTGGTGCGCTGGCTTCCCAAGTCAGACACGCCCACGCTTTCCTCTCTGCTGCTGATGTTCGGCTTCTGGCTGGTGCTGCAAAACATCGGCTACATCGTCTGGGGCAACACTGAGCAATCCATCTTTACGCCACGCACCATCTCGACCATCAACTTCGGCGAAATTTCCATTTCAACTCTGCGTCTCATTGTTTTTGTTGCGGCCGTCATCTCGCTGGCGGTGCTGCAATTCATCTTTGCGCGTAGCTGGTTCGGACGCTCCATGCGCGCTCTTATCCAGAACCCGTATGCCGCACAGATCGTGGGAGTGGATGACCAGCGGACAGCCCGGTTCACCTTCGGCCTGGGGACCGCGTTTGCCGGTTTCGCCGGCTCTCTGCTGGCGATGCTGTACTCCTTCGATCCTGATTTTGGCCGCTCGTTTCTCCTTCGCGCCTTCGTGATCATTGTGCTGGGCGGACTGGAATCCATCACCGGCGCGGCCATTGGCGCGCTGGTCCTCGCGCTGGTGGAGACATTCAGCATCATGGTTGTTCCCGCGGGCTATCAGCCGGCAATCTCGTTTGCGCTGCTGGTAGTGGTCCTGCTGGTTTTGCCCAAGGGAATCGCCGGCCTGCTCCAGAAAAGATGGCGCTTCGTATGAAGACCAGAGACGCGGCCCGTCGCCTGACGATTTTTCTCCCCTGGCTGGCTCTGCTGGTGTTGCTGTTGCTGCCCAAGTTCGGGCTTTCTTCCAATGCGGTCCGCCTGCTCTTTATCACGGCCGTGTGGACCACGGCCAGCATTGGCTGGAACCTGCTGGGCGGAATTGCCGGCCAGGTCTCGTTCGGTTTCGCCGTGTTCTACGGACTGGGCGCGTACAGCACGGCGCTCCTGATGCATGCCGGACGCAGCCCTTACTTTGCCTTTCTCGGATCGGCGGCCGTGGCGGTGCTGGCGTCATACCTCATTGGCCTGCCGACTTTTCGCCTTCGCGGACCATACTTCGCCATCGCGACGATTGGCGTTACCGAAGCCGTCCGCGTAGTCATGAACAATCTGGACATCACCGGGGGTTCCAGCGGTTACCGCATTACGGAAGCGGGGCCGTTTAACCAACTGGTGCACTATTACACCGCGATTGTTCTGGTGGCGGTGGCGGTGATTGTTTCCTACCTTGTGGTGCACAGCAAATTCGGACTGGCCTTGCGCGCGATCAAGCAGGATGAAGACGCGGCCGCCGATATTGGCGTGAATCCATACTCATCAAAACTCTGGATCCATGCCATCGCCGCCGCTTTGACCGGAGTTGCCGGGGGCGTTTACGCCCGCTATGCGGCATTTATATATCCCGGGAATGTGTTTGCGTTCCAGACCAGCATCTCCATCCTGCTGATGCCGGTGATCGGCGGGATCGGCACCATCTGGGGTGCAGTGCTTGGAGGCGTAGTTTTTGGCATCATAGAAGAAGAGCTTGTCGTCTATTTTCCTAACGTACACCTGATGCTTTATGGCGTCCTTCTGATCGTCATCGTGTTGTTGGAGCCGGACGGTCTGATGGGGTTGCTGCGGCGGCTCTTCAGGAGAAAAAGTAGTGAAGATTCTGGAAGTGAAGACGCTGACAAAGTACTTTGGGGGCGTAGCCGCCTTGAAGGACGTGAGCTTTGATATCCCGGAAAAACAGATTTGCGGCTTCATCGGTCCCAACGGCGCAGGCAAGACAACTTTGTTCAGCCTGATCACCGGTGCGCAGCGCCCTTCTTCAGGGAAAATCGAATTCCGCGGCAGCGACGTAACGGGTATGGACGCCGCCAGCCTGGTGAAGAAAGGCGTGGCGCGCACGCACCAGATCGTGCGCCCGTTCAAGGCCATGACTGTGCTTGAGAACGTGCAACTCGCGGTCCACTACGGCCGGAAAAGCGTGAACCGTACCGTTGCGGCCCGGGAACAGGCCCGGGAAATGCTCAAGCTGGTGGGCCTGGAACATAAGCGCAACATGCTTGCCGCAATGCTTTCTCTGGGCGAGCAGAAACGGCTGGAAGTGGCGCGCGCCCTGGCGACCGCACCAGAGCTTTTGCTGCTGGACGAAATCTGCGGTGGCCTGACCGGCTCGGAGACCCGCGCCATGATGGACCTTCTACAACGGATTCGCGAAGGTGGAACCACCATCATGTATGTGGAGCACGATATGAAAGCCATCATGTCCATCTGCGACCGCATTACTGTCCTCAACTTCGGCCAGAAGCTGGCGGAAGGCAAGCCGGAAGAAATTCAGAATAACGATTCAGTGATCGAAGCTTATCTGGGCAAAACTACTCTGGGGAAGGAAAACGCGTGCCTGAACCATTGCCAGCGCAGCCCAGCGATCGCCAGATGCTTACCGTGCAGGACCTTGAGGTCCGCTACGGCACCACACAGGTGATCTGGGGAATTTCAATGGCGATTGCCACCGGCAAGGTCACGTGCATTATTGGATCCAACGGCGCCGGGAAGACCACAACGTTCAACGCTATTGCCGGCATTTTGCCCGCTAAAGGCGGTAAGATCCTGCTGAATGGCGATGACATCACTTCGCTTTCGCCCCGGGACCGGGTCAAGCGGCACATCAGTCTGGTACCCGAAGGGCGGCACTTATGGCCAGGCATGTCAGTGGAGGAAAATCTGCTCATGGGGTGCTTTCTTCCTGCATTGCGCAAAAAATCTCACGCCGGGCTGGAGCGCATCTATATGCTGTTTCCCGCGGTTAAGAGAACGACGCCGGCAAACGGCTGGAACGCTTTCCGGCGGCGAGCAGCAGATGTGCGCCATTGGCCGCGGCCTGATGTCTGAGCCTCAGCTCCTGATGCTGGACGAGCCTTCGCTCGGGCTGGCGCCCATCCTGGTGGATGAAATTTTTGAGCTGATTGCCAACATCGCGCGCCAGGGCATGACCATCCTGCTGGTGGCCAGAACGTGAATTACACGCTCCAGGTTTCTCACTACGGCTATGTCATGGAAACCGGCAAGATCACCCTGGAAGGTCCCAGTGAGATGCTCTTCCACAATGACTACGTCCGCCATGCCTACCTGGGCGTATGGCCATTCCCTCGGCTCCCGCTTAGAGTCTCAAAGATTTTTTAGTCGCATTGTTCGGGATATTTCAACAGTGCAGTTTGCCACCGCGTTCTTGGCTTCAAATTTCTAGCTTTGTGGAAAAGAATACATTTCACCCGGGCCTGCAAAGCAGCTACAATCCAGAGCTAAAATATGGCAACTGAACTCGTTCCGGTAGAGACTCCAGTACTTCGCGTCGCGGGTGGAATCATTCAGCGCGCAACGCCGCGTGGCGACGAAATCATGATCGTCTATCGCAAGCGTGAACAGGATTGGACGCTGCCCAAGGGTGAAGTCCGAGACAACGAGTCTTTTCAGGAAGCCGTACTTCGCGAAGTGGAAGCGGAGACAGGTTGCACCTGCCGCCTGGGGAATTATCTTGGGACCATCAGCTATGCCGAAAACGGCGTTCCCAAAGTCGTGATGTTCTGGAAAATGTCCGTTATTCAGGAGAAAAGCCCCGGCTGCCGGACAGTGACGTGATTGGCGAAGCGGTATGGTTGCCTCTTCCCGCCGCCATTCAGCGGCTAAGCCTTGCCCAGGAAAAATCCCTGCTCTCAAGACTGGGCAGCAGCGCAGTTAAGGCCATAGCGCTTCCGCTAGAAGCGCAGCCGCAACCACAAGAAGAGCCGCAAACAGCCGGCAAAACTCGGGCAGCATCGTTCCAGCGTCACGCTTCCGCTGGAAACACATACGCAGGCGCAACCGCAAGAAGATCCGCAAACAGCTGCGCAGACGCTCGCAGAAATCTGCGCCATCGCCGGCGCCGGCGATTGTCCCGGGAAAGCGCGCTTCTATTGAAGATGAGCGCGTGCGCGACCGGTTGCTGCGCGAATCAGAGGCGTTCCGGGTTGAGCTGGCTTTTCTGGAGCGCCGTGGCGGCTGCGGGTGGCAGATCATGGGCCGCGGCCGCGCATGAACAACTCGACAACGTTTTGCGCTGCCTGGAAACCAATGACATTGAAGGCGGCCTGTTTGGCTTGCATGCCGCCCAGCGCTTTGCCGTGCATGGTCTGAACAAAGGTGAACTGATTACCCGCGCTTACATTCTGCGTGAAGAAGCCCTCAAGATTTCATCGTGGCGGGGCGAAGCCATTGATAGCCTGCTGTCAGTAAGCGACGAACAGCTCACCGCTGACCGCCTGGTGGATGCCATGAAGCTGCGGGACGAGGAATCAACCAACCAGTACTATCGCACGCGGCTCACCGGTGATCACCTGCGCATACTTCTGGTAATTTGCAGCGCCGCGGTGATTGCTTTTCTGCCCTTCACGCTGCTCAGCGGACAGGTCCGCCTGCTGGGTCCGGTGCTGCTTTTCGGATTGCTGGGTTCATGCTTTGGCACGGCGCAATCACTCATGCGCGGCAAAAGCGACTCCATGATTCCCAACGTGTTTGTGATGCTTACGCCCGTCATGTTTGGCGGCGTTGCCGGACTGGCGGCCTTCGGCATTCACGAATATCTCTCCGGTTTGTATGGATTCACGTACACGCACTGGGGAGCGCTTCTGGCGATGGCGTTTCTGTTCGGCCTGCTGGGGCAACGAGTGCTGGCCCGTTTTACCGGCGGGAAACGCAGAAAAAAAGCCAAGAGCCATAATGTCTTCATTCGCTCCCCCAACATGAGCAGCTTATGCCTGCGACCACTCGTAGGGTGGATCAGGCATTTATGCCTGCGGAAAGGCAGTAAATGACCCTTCCGCGCCAGGCGGATCCATTGCGAGCATGACTGCGACATGGCCTGGCTCGTATCTTGCCGCAATCGCATGAGAATTAAATCCTTGAATTCACCTGCGCCCCAACCATCGCAAGCTCTTGCTCGCCGACTGGGTCTGTTTGACGCCACCATGCTGGTCATGGGCGGAACTGTAGGCGCGGGCATCTTCATCAATCCATACGTTGTGGCGCAACGAGTCCATACGCCGTGGCTGGTTCTGGGCGCATGGATGGCCGGCGGACTCATTGCGCTCACCGGCGCTTTTATATGGGCTGAGCTGGCGGACCGCATGCCGCAGGTGGGCGGCCAATATGCCTACCTGCGTGATGTGTACCATCCACTGGCGGCGTTTCTCTATGGATGGGTGCTGCTTCTGGTTGTCCAGACCGGCGGGATGGCAGCGGTAACAGTGACCTTCGCGCGCTATTTTCTGGAACTCACCGGCATTCATATTGGCGACTGGCAGATTGCGGTGCTCACTCTGCTGGTACTTACGGTGGTGAACTGCTTCGGCGTGAGGGCCGGAGGCACAGTGCAAAGCGCACTCATGGTGATCAAGATTTTTGCCATCGCGCTTCTGGTTTTTGCCGGCGGGTTTCTGGTGCGCGGTCCACGGGTTACATGGCATCCCGTTGATCGACCAGCCGATTTCCGGCGGCCTGTTTTCAGCTTTTGGAGCCGCCATGGTGCCTGTGCTTTTTGCCTATGGCGGATGGCAGACGGCCTGCTTCGTGGCTGGAGAATTGAAGCAACCGCGGCGCGATTTGCCCCGGGCGCTGGTGCTGGGCGTGATCGGCGTGGCTGCGCTTTACATTTCAGTCAACTTCATCTGTGTGCGCGCCCTGGGCGTAAGCGGCCTGGCGGAAACGCATACTCCCGCTTCCGCGGTCATGCGCCTGGCGTTGGGACAAAAAGGCGCCACGCTGATTGCGCTGGGCATTGCTGTATCCACCCTGGGATTTTTAAGCCAGAGCGTGCTCACCGCGCCGCGGGTTTATTTTGCCATGGCGGAAGATGGAGTCTTCTTTCGCCAACTGGCCTGGGTCCATCCCAAAACGCGAGTGCCAGTGGTGGCGATCACTTTGCAAAGCATCTGGACAGTGGTGATCCTTCTCTCCGGACGCTATGAACAGATCCTGAACTACGTGACGGCAATGGACTACACGTTCTTCACGCTCACCGCCAGTTGCCTTTTCCTGTTGCGCAAGCGCGGCCCTGCCCCGGGGTTCAGCATGCCCGGGCATCCGTGGACAACCGCTTTCTTTTGTCTGGCATGCGCCAGCGTGGTGTTGAACACGTTCTATCGTTATCCCGGAAATACACTGATCGGGCTGGCGATTCTGGCCACGGGAGTGCCCGTGTATTACATTTGGAGAAGGACATCACGGGCATGAACATTCGCGCCAGCGCACACTCCCCTTACATGCAATGGGCCAAGCTCCACTCCACGGCAACCCACAACCTGGCTACCAGCGGAATGCTGGGCCTGCCATTGGCTGAACTGGGCGTAAAGATGGATCAGTTGGAAATCAATGGGCCAACCATCTATGGATATGACGAGCTGCTGCAAGCCCTGGCGCAACGGTACCGGGTGCCGCAGGAATGCGTGGTCAGCGCGATGGGAACGTCGTTTTCCAATCACCTTGCCCTGGCTGCTGCCACCGAGCCGGGCGATGAAATCCTGATCGAGCTACCTACTTACGATCCCATTCTTGCCGCGGCCAAATATCTTGGCTTGAACGTAAGAAGATTTCAGCGGCGAGCGGAAGACAACTTCGCGATCGATCCAGCAGAGGTTGAAAAGAAACCTGAGCTCGCGAACGCGGGTGATTGCGCTGTGTAACTTCCACAATCCGAGCGGAGCATTCACGCCTGACTCAACCTTGCGGCAGATTTCGGATCTGGCCCGGCGAAGCAACGCCTATGTGATGGTGGATGAGGTTTATCGCGAGATGCTTTTCGAGGCCAATCCGCAAAGCTCATTCCACATTGACCCGGAACATTTCATTGTGACCAACAGCCTGACCAAAGCGTATGGCCTCAGCGGCCTGCGCTGCGGATGGATTGTGGCGCCGGAGGATCTCGCCCAGCGGATTTGGAATTTGCATGACATTCACGCCGCGACCTATCCATTTATTACTGAACAGCTCAGCGTGGTTGCTCTCAGCCAGCTTGCGCGTATCGCGGAGCAGATGAAGGCCATGCTGGATGAAAACCGCCGGCTATTACTGGCCTTCCTGCAAGAGCGGGATGATCTGGAATATTTCTGGCCGGAGTACGGCACCATCGTATTTCCCAGATTGAAAAACGGCAGCGTGGAAAGCTTATGCAAACTGCTGCGAGAACAGTATGAGGTAAGCGTGGCGCCCGGCAGATTTTTTGACCTGCCGGCCCATTTCCGCATTGGCGTTGGGGCCGCAACGGAGAGCGTAACTGCGGCGTTGCGGCAATTCGGGAAGGGGCTGGACGCCTACAAGCAGTCTTTATCGACGAGCTCCGCGAAATTCGCTCCGGCGCGCTAGTTGCCCGCACCGGCTAATCCTTGTGGACTGCGAACTTTCCACTTCCGTAGCAGGCAATGAAAAGGAACGCAAAGCAATAGAGCACGGCAGGCTCGCCGCCATTTTGAATCGGCAACAAACCCCTGTGCTGGTGAACCGTGAAGTAGGCAAAGGCCATTTCACCACTGGCGATGAAGGCGGCAAAGCGTGTGAGCAATCCAAGAATGACAAGAATGCCGCCGCCAAATTCAATGATGGCAGCCACCAGCATCAATGGCTGATGCAAGGTCTGATGGCCACCGAATGCGCCGAATAATTTTTGTGCGCCGTGGCACATGAACAAAAAACCGACGACAACCCTGAAAACCGCATACGCCAATGGCTCCAGATTACCCAGAAATTTCATTATTGCTCCCGGTTTTGGAATGGTTGCTGAGTCTAAACGGTAGGACAGGCGACTGTCGATACCTTTCAAGCACGTGGGACGGTCTGTCCCATCTCAGGGGTATCATGTAACTCGATTTGACTGGGTAGGGCTGCTTGCGGCGCGTCACATTGCGCAATGACACAAACGCAAGCTGACAGGCGAGCAAACGGAGCTAACAATGAAGCTGCTGCTGATAACTGTTGCTATTCTGGCAGTTCCACTGGTGCTGGTCTTGATGGTGGGGGCCATGCTACCGGTGGCCCACACCATTTCACGTTCAATTACCGTCAATCAACCACCGCAAGCGGTGTGGAGCTTGATTACTTCTGCGCCGACATGGCGGCCAGAGGTCAGGAAATCTGAAGAGTTGCCGGCGCACAACGGACACCGGATGTGGAGGGAGACTGACAAAGGCGGCCAGACGATCGTATATGAAGCAATCGAGTCAGTCCCTCCCCGGCATCTGGTGACGCGCATCGCCGATCCCAGGCTGCCTTTTGGTGGAACGTGGACATATGAGATTGCGCCCTCTGGTGAAGGTTCGTCATTGACCATTACGGAAAATGGCGAGGTCTATAATCCCGCGTTCCGTTTTGTCTCCCGGTACATCATGGGATACACAGCAACGGTTGATGCTTATCTCAAAGCAGTAAAGACGAAATTAGGCTAATTGTTTACGGCAATGGCGTGTACAGCGCTTTCAGCGAATGCACGCAAGAAAAAAGCCCGCCGGGTTGGATACCCAGCGGGCGAGAATGGCTTGCTCGGAGACGGACTAGAAGGAAATTCTGCCACCAAACAGAAGCTTACGGGGTTGACTGTTCGTCACAGTAGGATCGCCAAACCCTGTCCCTGGACTGGTCAGCCCAGCATCTTCCAGGAATGGATCAATGCTGAGGAAGTTGGGATGGTTAAGAACATTCAGCGCCGTCGCGTGGAACTCAAACGCCACATGCTCGTTGAATTTGATGGATTTGAAAGCCGAGACGTTGCCGATGTTGCTAATGGCATCCTGCTCAACATTGCGGCGTACATTACCGAATGGAGTGCCGAAGACCGCCTGGGAGCCTCCGCCATTCAGAATGTAACGAACGTCATTGCTGGTAACCGGGACTGGTGCGCTGATTCGGGCCGTTTATGTTGAGCGATTGACACTCACCAGGGTGTTGGCAAAAGCAGGGCTGCAGACGGGTTCGGTGCCGGTAACGCTGAAAGAAGACGCAGGCATCAGAGCCGAACGCACCTACGTTCGTGACCGGAGCATTTTTGTTTCCGAAGAACGGACGGGCTGAATCCGTTCCGGCGAAAGCGTCGAGGAAAGTCTGATCATAGAAATCGCCGGGAGCGCTGAACTCAGCCGTGGCGATCTGTGATGGCGTGTAACGCTGGCCGGAGGCCGCGATGTAATTGGCGGAAATGGACCATCCTCCCAGCAGGTGACCAAAGAACCCGTGCTGCTCCTTGAAGAACGGCAGTTGCTCAGTCAGCAGGATGGAAGCCTGGTGAGGATAGTCAATTCCGGAATAGGAGTACTCGCCGTTGCGGAAATCGGTGGGATTCTGGGAGAAGGCCACAGCTGTTGCCGGCGAGACCGGTACCGAAGATTTCGCTCACGTTATCCAGCGTCTTGCTGAAGGTGTACGAAGCGCGCAAAGTCAGCTGCTTAAACAGATTGTTGGCCCTGAATTCACTCTGCAGAGCGTGGTAATGAGAATAGCCGGTGTTGGTGCGGAGGCGTAGCACACCCTGTCCGCAGTGCTCGCGGCCAAAATCAGGACTGGTGGGTCCGGGGGCGACGCCGGGAGCGGGAGAGATCTGAGGAGTGGTGCACGGTGTAACGCCGGCCGGCAGGAATTGCGGGAAGCTGGCAGCCAAATCAGCGACAAAAGGATTGCCGTTGATGGACTGGAAAAGGTTGGTGGCGCGATTGCCTACGTAGCGGACTTCAACCGCGGAATTTTTGGATACTTCACGTTCAATTCCAAGGCTCCAGGTGTGTACGCGATCAGGACCGAAATCAGGGGGTATGCTGGTTTCCGCCTGTGTGCGCGGGTCAAGCACGCCACGGGTCAGTGAAGGCGCGAGTTCCGCGCGCACATTAGGTCCAGTAGGAGTTGCGGGCATTGGCAATGCGGCTGCGTCAGGTCCGCTGAAAGTCTGCAAAAAGACCTCAGGCGCTGACGTGGCCATGTTCAGGTAGATGTTATAGAACGGCGGGTCATACAGCAGCCGGTATCCGCCGCGAACCACCGTTTTTCCACCGCCGGTCAGCATGCCGCCCCCTTGTGGCGCCCAGGCAAATCCAACACTGGGTCCAACGCTGTTCTTGGTGGAAGGGAAGCTTGGGAACGTGCGCACTGAAAGTGGAAGAGAAGGATTCCAGAATGCGGTGGCCGGATTGCTTTCACGGTTGGTAGTGATGTTGTTGAACAGATTGGCGGGCTGCCCATAATACGACCAGGTCACGCCCAGGTTAAGCGTGAGACTTTGGGTGACCTTCCAATCGTCACCGAGGTAGAGGAAGGTGTCATGTTCGCGAAAATCGAGAGAGGATGGACCTTGCGCGATGCGAACGCGGTTGGGCGTGTTGGCGAAGAATGCGTCCCAGTCAGCAAAACGAAACTGTCCGTTGATGTTGGGCAGGAAAGCGTTAGGCGAGCGCTGATAGGTATAGTTCACACCAGCTTTGATCTGATGCTTGCCAGCCACCCAGTTGAAATTGTCCTGTGCCTGGTACGTATTCACAATGCGTCCTTGAGGCAGATTGGTTGCCGGGCCAAAACCAAGCAAGCCAGCCGCGGAAAACGTAACATTGGCAACGGCCTGGTCAAGGTTTTGAATGGTGGGCTCGGTGTTTCCAATGGTGTTCCCGCCAAACTCCACATTCGATCTGCCGAATGATCCACGAGCTTCATTGACAATTCTGGAGCTCAGATTATGCGTCCAACTCAACAAGAACAGCCTGGCTCAAAGCCGGAATGTTCAAGACGTAACCTGCGGCGCCATTGTCTTCCGTATTGAACGCGTTGTTGCGATTGAAGAGATAGCGACCGGTGATGGTGTCACTGCCGAGTTGGAGATCC
Source organism: Terriglobia bacterium (assembly GCA_963824835.1). Classification (GTDB taxonomy): domain Bacteria; phylum Acidobacteriota; class Terriglobia; order Terriglobales; family Acidobacteriaceae; genus Angelobacter. The sequence goes on from CAWGRA010000045.1 coordinate 44,153, forward strand.
ATGCGGCCGATCCAGTCAAAAATGTGGGACGGCTGAGGGAGCGTGCGTGACACGCCGCTGAATTCAGCAGCGGGGCAAGCGGCCGAAACGCCGGTGGTGATGGTGGAAGGAATGGCAACGGGGTTGCCGCCGGAGATGCCGAAAGGACCGAACTTCTGCAAAGCCGTAAGACTGCTGCTGCCCGGGAAACAACCGGCAAGCGTGGCCAGACCGCGGGCGTTGGCGTGAGATTGTTGGATGCAAAGATCGCTCTTCTGGGAGACGATTTCCTCATCAAAGCCGCCAAAGAAGAATAGCTTATTCTTGATCCAGGGACCGCCGATGGTGAATCCGGCAAATTCGTCATTTAAGCGAGGCGGATCGGTGAGCGGATTGCCGTTGATGTCAGTATCAAAACGTTTCTGGAAATTCGTCATGGAATTCAGAATTGAGTTGTTCTCATTACCGAAAATGCTCCCATGCCATGCATTGCCGCCGGATTTGGTAATGATGTTGACCACGGAACCGGAATTGCGTCCGTATTCCGGACCGAACTGGTTGGTGATGATCACGTATTGATTCACGAATTCAGGATCGGTGACAAACAGAGCAGGGCCGGCCACGCTGTTGTCATTGTTGTTCTGGCCGTCAATCTGCTGGTCGTTATTGCGGCCGCGCAGATCCGTTGGAAGAAAATCCCGTGCCACCATTGAAGTTGGAAAAATTGTTGTCGCGCGACGCAACAACGCCGGGAACAAAGAGGGCGAGATTATCCAGACCTTCGTTCTCCTGCACGCCGGCGAAGCTGGAGAGCTGGGTGCCGGCAAAGGTGTTGGTGACCTGGGATTGGGTGGACTCAATCAGCGGGGCCGCTGCCGTAACTTCCACCGTGGTGGAAGCCTGGCCGACGCGAGTTTATGCTGCCCACGCCAGTATCGCGCCCGGCGGCCACGACAACATTGTTCTGGACCGCGGAACTGAAGCCCTGGGCTGCGATTTGTAATTTATATTCACCGGCCGGAATCAGGTTGAAGCGGAATAGACCCTGCATTGTCAGTGGTCGTGGTCAGGCTTGTTCCGGTGGCGTTGTTGGTGATGGTTACCTTGGCTCCTGGGACAACGGCTCCCTGGGGATCAGTCGCGGTACCAGAGATAGAACCCTTAAGTACCTGGGCCATAAGAGTGCCGCCTATCAATATGAGACCGGCCAGCACTAATAAAGCGATGAAACGTGGCGCAATTTAGCGTGCATTGAAGCTTCTCCATCGTTCTTGAGTTAAAGCCGTCAGGAGTACTACGGGCCTCCTATTTACGACTTTTACCTTAAGAAATGCACGTTACGTGCCAGCAACTTTTCAGAGAGACGCTTCCAGAAACTCTTCCAAATTTTGAGTGAAGCAGAACTGCAGGATTTGATTTTTTAAATTCACCGTTGCTGCAGGGAGCACAAGCCCAGACGTGAACAGGCTCTATTGAGCGCTAGACAACCTGCGCAAATCGCGCATGCATCGCGCCGCGAAGACTCAGCACATTTTTACCTAATTTCGCGGCCCGCAGACTGCGTCGCCGGTCAGCCGCGCCAAATCACGTCAAAATGCGTCATCATCTACTCGCCAACAGCCGGAAGCGGGCAGGTTGTGCAAACCCCGATTCCATACTTCTGGGCCAGGAATGCCTGTAAAGCGGGAAGAAAGCTCTGAAGCCAGCTCCTGCCAGGTAAGCACCTTGCAGCGGGTGCGAAGGTCAGAGGAACGGATGCAGCGCATGATGACATGCCAGCGTTCAATCAGATCAGGACGCCGCTGGTCTGTGATCACGCAGAAACTCATGCTGCCGGCGTGAGCGGCCAGCACATTGCGGATGAGTTGATAGGAAACGTATTTGGGTTTCAGTTTTGGAGAACGGGCCGGGGCTCAAGTCTGCTCGAAAACAATTTCTGAATCAGCGAAGGGATCGATTGGCTGAGAGGTGATGCCGGGGAAGTTCGCTGACGTCAAAGACTTCTTCCAGGTCACGATAATTTTCAACCAGCGCGGCTGACTGGGTTTGAAAGTCCGATTCGGTAAGCTTGGCTTCGATGAGAAGATTGCCGAGAATTAAATCAACTTCAGTACGTTCAATGTGTCCGTTGGCCAGCGGCACGCGTGGCCGATATGCCGAACTGCGGGCGCGCTGTTGGCTCTACGCCCAGCATGGCCGCGAAATTCCGGCTGCGCAAAACCCGCGGACAGCAGAAGATACTCATCAGCAGAGCGTCAGAGCTGGTGCAGGAATCAAGTTCACGCCAGCGACGTTCAGACTTTGGCAGCGATGTGCGGGCCTGAGTGTGGACCTTATCGAGCCGCTTCCGCCAACGTGCATTTCTCTGGATGGCCTGATAGCTGGCGGGAAAGAAATTTCCGTGGACACCCGGCCCTCGTTTGGCGCGTAAACAATGACCGGTTCCCTGCCGTGGCTCGAGACGTGCGCAAGGCCGTGCTGGCGGGCGAAGATCGGCGTTGCGGGAACACAGTTCCCGGCGAAGATTGGTCGCGTAGCCGCCATTCAGGGCCATGTTGAGATTATGAGCGAGGGGCGAAGAAAGAGCAAATATAGCTTTCGTGCTAACGCGAGCATCCTCGGGGTGGACAGGCTTGAATCAGTCTCATGGGCCACCCTATGCCCCCTAGGACAACGCCCAAAAAAGCTGTAAGGCCTGGCCTTGCGCCAGAAGTCTCAGATAGAACCATGGTTCCACCCCGTCAGGCGAACATCGCGCCAGCCGGGACCCCGGCGTTGGCAGGCCGACCACAGATTCTGCTTGTTAGCGTTTCAGTTGGCATGGGCAGTTCGATCCAGACAGTATGTACCCGATTACTCCATCGGCTGCTCTAATCTTGCCCAAAGCGAAAGACCATTTCGGAAAAGGGGGCTCAATGACGAGAACCATCTCTACCCCGCTCTGAGAAGTGTTTCTCTTGACATTCCCTTTTATAGAACCCAGGAATGCGTGGGGAACCTAAATATTCTGGACGTGACTTTCGTATATCATTCGCCCATCATCTTTGACTAAGAAAGTGCGATGAACGACGACACAGCTGATCCAATCAGGGTGAGCCCATAGCACGCACTTCCAAACTAGCGAAACGATCAGCGATTAAGTCAGTTAGACCGGCTGTTTTTAGGACGGTTTGGAAAGATGAGAATGCCTCAAAAACAACTTCAAGATTCTGGTATCCTGCCCTTATGTTGATGAGCCAAGGTGCAGTTGTCTCAGGTAGTCAGTCTAGCCAAAAGGTGCAGTCTATACGCGACGCTGGGTGGTGGATTTGCTCCTGAATCTGAGCGGGTACATTCCAGAGGCCAACCTCGTCGATTCAGTTGCAGTTGAACCGGCCGCTGGCCAAGGCAGCTTTCTGAAAGGAATGATTTCCCGCTTGATGGACTCGTGTGAGCGGCAAGGGCGAACCATTGAGGAGTGTGAAAGGTCGATTATGCGTATGAGCTTGATCCGCGAAGCGCAAAGACTGCCTATGAAGCAACCCGGCACGTGCTAGTTGAGAAAGGTGTTTCGCAGGAGCAAGCTCAACGGCTCGCACGGAACTTGGATCTGGTGCGGAGATTATCTTTTATCGGATTGCAGACGGAAGTTGATTCGTAATAGGCAACCCTCCATATATTCGTTTGGAGGATATGCCTGAAGCCACAGCAGCCACTTACCGCCACATATACGCAACAATGAGAGGCCGGGCAGATCTTTACGTTGCATTTTTTGAGGCTGCGCTTAACAATTGAGCTAGGCGGAGTTTGCTTTCATTTGTGTAGATCGATGGATGCGAAATCAATATGGTGCTCAGTTGCGCAAGCTTGTGACAGCCGAATACGCGGTTGATTTCGTTATCGAAATGCATAGAGCTAATGCTTTCGACGACGAAGTTGATGCGTACCCTGCGATCACAATCATCCACCGCGGCACTTCAGGGTCGCGCGGTCGTTGTGAGCGCGGATTAGAAGCTCAAAATTTAGTTCCCGGCGCATTAGCTGAGAAGCTCCGAATGGTAGCCTCAATGCCTCACGCCGCCTCCTCCGAAACTTTGAAGGCTGCTGTAGTCGATTCGTGGTTCAGGGCGATATCCCTTGGCAGTGTAGAACACCAAAGCAACTCGCATTGCTTCGCCGCCTCGAAGAAGAGTTTCCTCCGCTGGAATCTGAAGACAGGCAACCAAAGAAGATCGGCATCGGAGTTGCCACTGGGAATGATCGAGTATTCATCACCAATGATTCGGACCTCAACTGTAGCTTGTTAAAGCTGGCGATGGTCAATGACATTCGTAGGCGAACTAAACTGGGCCGGTAATTATTTAGTCAATCCATGGGACTCCTGTGGGCTCGTAAACCTCGCAGACTTCCCGCTTTTGCGCGACTATTTAAACGTCACTCCCATTTGGTCAAAAACAGGAACGTAGCAAAAAAAAATCAGCACAACTGGTTTCGCACAATTGACCGCGTTAACGAATCTCTTACGCATGAGTCAAAGCTTTATATCGCGGACATTAAGAATGAGTTAAATCCCGTGCTCGACAACGGCCAGACTTACCTCATCACAACTCTATTATATCCAGTCCAGCCGATGGGCTTTGGATGTGCTCGGCGGGATTCTTCTCTCCGAAGTCGCGCGCTTTTTTATCGAATCCTACAGCGTCAGAATGAGAGGCGGGTATCTGCGTTTCCAAGCTCTATACCCAGGGGATTCGTGTTCCGCTCCCGATGAGCATTTCGCCCTTGCAGAAAGCGCGAACTTCAAAAAGCATTCATGGAACGCGATAGGAATCGTGCAACCAGGATTGCGTGTGAACTATCTACCGAGTTGGCGGTGACGAAATGGAGCTCTTATTTGAACGTTGAAAAAAGACTGCGTGCGGCAGTGCAAAGCTATTGGGATGCCCGTGCTGCAAACAAAGAGAAGCAACTTGAGGGCGGCAAGATCGACGCAGGAACTCGCAGCGAAGTTACCAGTGGGACACAGATGGGGGCGATGGAGGTTTTGGTCGCGGAAATCCTTTGCGAAGCAGGCTTGAAGACAAGGAACGTTAGAACAAGGACCGCTTTGGAACTACCTGGCTATTACCGCTCGGAGAAAAAGTGGGATTTGATCGTAATGTCTAACGGGCAAGTCGTGACGGTCATCGAATTTAAATCTCAAGTAGGCCCTTCCTTCGGCAACAACTTTAATAACCGCTGTGAAGAGGCCATAGGTAGCGCAACCGACATCTGGGTTGCATCGAGAGGGGCGATTTGGAAAAAATCCGGCTCCATTCATCGGGTACTTCTTCTTGTTGGAAAATTGCGAGAAGGTTCATTCGCCAGTGAGGAACGCCGAACCTTATTTTGAAGTGATCCGGTTTCAAGAATGCCTCCTATTCGAAACGATACGACATTCTTTGCCGTCGGCTCATTCTGGAACGCTTATATTCGTCCGCTTGTCTTATATTGGCCACAAAACACAAAACGAACAAGAATAACGGAACCATCAGAAGATCTCAGCTTTCAACGCTTTGTTGCGGACACTTAGAGGCCATGCTGTCACCTTTCTCGGTTCGAAAAAAACGAAAAAATGACTACCTCCCGCATTTTTTTCGGCGGGTTCTATAAAGGGCGATGTCAAAAGAAAACACTTCTCCCAGACGCGGGTAGATTTCATTCTCGTCATTCAGCCCCTTTCGCCAAAGATGATCTTTCGCTTTCTGGGCAAGATTAGAGCAGCCGATGGAGTTATCGGGTACATGTTCTGCGTTGAACTGGCGATGCCAATCTGAACGCCAACAAGCAGAATCTGTTGTTGGTGTGCCGACCATGGTTCTATCTGAGACTTCTGGCGCAAGGCCAGGCCTTACAGCTTTTTTGGGTTGTCCGAGGGGGGCATAGGGTGGCCCATGAGACTGATTCAGGCCTATCCCGCCCGAGGATACTCACCCTCGAACCCGAGCGCTTCTCCGGCATGGCCGATCGCAGCTTTTCACCCGCAATGGCTGCACTGGTTCCACGCTCAAGCTGCTTGTGTTCATTTAGCGGCGTCGAAGCTTTCTCCTTCTTCCAAATGATCAGGGCGACGGCCGCGATTTTGCGCCAGAGTGAGGCGCGCCATCTCCGGCTGGATGCCGCTGTTAATCCTCTCCTGAAAAAAATCCTGCAACGGTCCAGCGAAAACCCCTCGATAAGAGCGAAGGGCTTGTCAAGGACAAACATCCCTGGCGATGTGAAAGCATCGCTATGCTCACCAAACGTTCGGCGAATAAGGGAGAGAGCATCGAGGAAATTCCCTGAATCTGCATGTACGCGGCAACATGCTCGGTGCCCGCTCTTGCCGTCGCTCCGCGTTACGGAACTCCGGAAACTCTCGGAATGACACGGGTTTAGAAGATTTCATCTCTCCCACCTTTCTTGGAAGCTAAAAACAGGGCAAAAGGCAGCTGTTCCGCCCTCAGCCTAAGGACCGGGACAAAATACATAGATCTTTCGACTGCGTCGCAGCATTCGCTGCGATTCCGCTCAAGATGACAAGGGTTGGCAGGATTTGATGGGGAGGGTTGAATCGAGCGTGGGTAATTGTCTAGATGGGGCGCTGGGTAAACTAAAGATTAGTTGCAATGAATGGAAATTGTCGTCAGAATTTGGAAAGCGGCTACTAGCTGCTGGCTCCTAGCTGCTGGCAAAACCAACTGACAGAATCAGCCAAACCCGTTTACCACAGAGGACGCAGAGGAACACCGAGGGAAGGCGGAAACACCTACCACGGAGGCGCGGAGACACGGAGAAAAAAGCACAATTGGCCGCAGATGCACGAGAACAACGCTGATCAAGGCAAATCCAAATCGGGTAGAGCAAAAATTCAGGGGCTTCAACAACTTACACAAGTTCGACCACAAATCCGAGAACGGCTTCGACGTCGCAAGCCAGAATGAGCAATGAGCCAAACCCGATTACCACAGAGGACACAGAGGAACACCCAGGGAAGGCGGGACGGGTGATCGGGTGATGGTGATCGGGTGATCGGGCACCCAGAAAGCTTAACCACAGGACACAACTCAAGCAACCAAGCAAACCAGGAAACCAAACACTTCGACTATCTCCGGGCTGAGAAAAGTGAAGGCAGCAGGTGACTTATTACTTCGAGATGCCGGATGGAAGCCGGCTGAACCAGGAACAATACAACGAACAGAGGGCAAAGCAGATAGACGCGGAAATCGCGGCTGAGCACCAGGAGCAAAACGAGGCGGCGCGGCTGCTGGCGGAGCTGAGCGAGGCCTACAAGGCGTGCTCGGGGTATATGAAGAGCCATCCGGCACTGGTCCGCAAGGTGGGGGATGCGGAAGCGCAGGAGCATGATCTCTACCTGAAGCTGCGGCAGAACCTGGAGCGGGCGGACCAGGCTCCACGCTGCGAGAAGGTAAGGGTGGATGGGACGGTATGCGAGTGTCCGCGGATGAAGGGATACAGCTATTGCTATGCCCATGAGCGGATGCTGCAAGCGCGGCCCAGAAAGCTAGCATTGCCGGCGCTGGAAGACGCGAACTCAATCCAACTTTCGATCATGATGGTGCAGAAGGCGCTGATTGATGACGAGATCAGCGAAAAGAAAGCCGGGCTGTTGCTCTATTCACTCCAGATTGCTGCCAGCAATGCTAAACAGACAACGTTCATCCATGAGGAAGACAAGGAAGTGGTGACGGAGATGCCGGAGGAAGAAGCCAGCGAAATCCAAGAGCAAACCTACCACGGAGACACAGAGGCACGGAGAAAGGCGGGATCGGGTGATTGAAAATCGGGATCACGCGACGGAGGCGCGGAGAAAGCCGGAAAACCTATTGCCGCAGATAAACGCGGAGGAACGCAGATTGGGATCGGCGGCCTAAGTCCTTTAGAGCTTGGGATGAAGGGGGTAGGGTAGCTTCTCGGGTAATCTGGAGATCGGTGGATCGGGTGATTGGAAAAACAAAACTTGTGATCGGGTGATCTGGTGATCTGGTGATTTGGCGGAGGCGCGGAGAAATACGGGATGACCTGCGGAAAATTCAAAATCGGGTAATCGGGTAATTTGAAAAGCCTTAGCCCATTCTTTGCAGCCAGGCAAATACGAAAAAGTTTACGGGGTGCGCCAAGTAGGTATTTGCATATTTGGAACTTTCGTCCACCATAAACATCTAATGTCCAAGCGCATTCCATGGGAGAGACCTTTACAGTCGGCAGAAGCCGGTAATGGAAATCCCATTCAAATTCGCGTTGCATATAGATAAAATGGTGTCAGAAAGGCTTGGGCCTGCGCGATCATGCTGATAAAGAAGCCGAACGACGTTCCTTCCTCTGAGATTACGCCCAAATCCACTTACATGAACCGGCGGCGGTTTATGACTGGTTCGTTGGTCACTGGCGCGGCAGTCGCCACTGGACTCTACCTTCGAAAGAATGATGATGGTCAGGTTTCGATGCCGGGCAGCGTTGAAGCCTCCGGGGAGAAGCTTTCCGGCATTGTTAAGAGCCAGTACAGCACCACGGAGAAGCCCACCAGCCTGAAGGACATCACCAATTACAACAACTACTACGAATTCAGCACTGATAAGTACGAACCCGCGGGGCTGTCAAAAAATTTCCGGACACGTCCGTGGACGGTGTCACTGGATGGGCTGGTCAAGAAGCCGCGCAAGATTGACATTGATAGTCTGCTGAAGATCGCACCTCTCGAAGAGCGCATTTATCGTCACCGCTGCGTGGAAGGCTGGTCCATGGTGATTCCGTGGGTTGGGATTCCGCTCTCAGCGTTGATCAAGCAGGCTGACCCGCTGCCCAGCGCGAAGTTTGTAGCTTTTGAAACGGTGATGGCGCCCGATCAGATGCCGAATCAGAAACGCGACGTATTGCAGTGGCCGTATGTTGAAGGTCTGCGCATGGATGAAGCCATGCATCCCCTGACGATCATTGCGGTTGGGCTCTACGATGAAGTTCTCCCCAACGTGGACGGTGCGCCGCTACGCCTGGTTGTTCCCTGGAAATACGGATTCAAAGGCATTAAAGCGATCGTAAAAGTGAAGTTCGTGGACAAGATGCCGCCCACCACCTGGAACATTATGGCGTCCAATGAATACGGCTTTTACTCCAACGTGAATCCAAATGTGGATCACCCGCGCTGGAGCCAGAAAAAGGAACGCCGTATTGGTGACAGTCTGTTTGCGCCCAAACACGATACGCTGATGTTCAACGGCTATGGTGATCAGGTGGCCAGCCTGTACAGCGGAATGGACCTGCGGAAAGACTTCTGATGATCTCCGTTCCGGACAAAGTGCTGCGTTTCGGCATGAAGCCATTGGTCTTCCTGATCTGCCTTGGACCTTTAGCAACGCTCGTATGGAAGGCAATGCATGATCTTGGCGCCAATCCAGTGGACGTGATCACGCGTTCCACCGGCAAATGGACGCTCACATTTCTTCTTATCACGCTGGCTGTCACACCTCTGCGGAAAGTCTCAGCAATGCCATGGCTCATCCGCTTCCGCCGCATGCTTGGCTTGTTTGCCTTCTTTTATGGATCGCTGCACCTGATGACCTATGTCTGGCTGGATAAATTTTTTGACGTTCATGCCATGCTGCACGACATCGCCAAGCGAAAATTTATCACCGCCGGAATGACCGCCTGGGCCTGCATGCTGCCGCTAGCCATTACTTCCACCACCGGATGGATCCGACGAATGGGTGGCAAACGCTGGCAGAAACTTCATCGGCTGATTTACCTGAGTGCCGCGGCGGGCGTGGTGCATTTCATATGGCTGGTCAAGGCTGATCTTCGCCGGCCGCTTACATATGGGGCCTTTCTCTTGATATTGCTCGGATATCGCTTGACGACGTGGCTGCTCGCGCATCGTGCCAGGTTAGCATCACGCCAGCCTGCGCCGGTAACAAACAATTGAATCGCCAGGTTCTGAGCGCTTTCCAGCGGACAAGGAAAAAGGCCCATCCTCTTCGGATGGGCCTTTATCGGTTCAAGCAAATTTACTGCGGACTGAAAATAACTTTGATCTGCGTGGTCTGATCGATCGGCTGGCCATTCAACATGGCCGGCTTGAAGATCCACTGTTTCACGGCATCAAAAGCAGCGTCACGAAACACCGGCTGACCGTTCACAAACCTGGGATTGGTGACATGGCCATCCTTGCCGACCTTTACTTCCACCACAACCGGCCCACTCAAGCGCCGGACTTTCGCGATGGCTGGATAGATGGGCTGAACGCTCTTGATTAGTTTCATCGGCTCAAGCTCAGACTGCGCGATTGTCGGTGCGGATGAGCTTACCGGACGAGCTAGCGCGGACAGCGCTCCACTCGCCGAGTTACCCGGCATCGCCAGGTTCGCGGAGACATCGGCCTGGGGCATTGGTGCGTTTGATACTGCAATATGGGATTGGCCGCCGCCCAGCGTTACTGTGGTAGTCGCTGGTTTTTGTGGCGGCTGATCTTCAGCAATCACGCGCTCTGTGTTCTTGGAGGATGAGTTCGGCTTCTCGACAGCCTTCTTCTCATTGGTTGTAGCGCTTTCCGAGGCCTTTCTGGCTGGACCTGCCACATTGGCCGCGGAAGAACCAGTGGATACAACGCTCGCTGCGGGGTTCGATGGTGCGGCCGCGTTTGGAGCGTTATTGCTTGCTGCCGGCGCCAGCGATGGAGCCGACGTAACTGTGCTTGCCACCTGCTGTGGCGCGGATGACTTTCTGGCTTTCAAGAAGTAGAAACCGCCTCCAGCCAATACCACTACAAGCAGCGCCACCACACCCAGCATTTTTCCGTTGCTGCCGGGTTTCTCCGCGCTCATCGCGTCAAACGTTCCAAAAGCAGCCCGCACTTCCGGCTTTTCCTTTTCTTCATGACGTGGGAAGGGAACCGATGCAGCCGTTGCGGATGCTCGCGCAGGCTCTGCCCTTACCACTGGGATCGGGCCCTTCGCAGGTGCGGCGGCAGCGCCTGAAGAACTTGACTTGACCACCACGGGCGGCGGCAAGGGAACCGGGGCTGATGCCACGGGTCTGGACTGGCTTAGCGTGCTGGCGGATTGCGCGTCCGGCGCAATGCCTTCGTCGCGGGCGCGTTTTTCTTTTTGCAGCAGAACGCCAATCTGGTCGGCCATGGTCTTCAACACCGCAACGTGCGTGATGGTGAAGGCATGCGCCATGGGAGCAAAACATGCGAGCACGCCAATGACACGGTTGTCTTCGCGGATGGGCGTAACCACCATGGAGCGGATGCCCAGAGCTCGGATCGCAATCGTATCAACTCGCGTGTCGGTTTCCGCATCGTCGCAGCGTAATTCTTTGCCCGTCTGAATGCAGAGTCCGGTGAATGAGCCTTCCACTCGCAGAGCAGCGCCTACTTCAGGGGCGGCTGATCCGCTGCGAGCGCGGCAGATGATTTCGTCGGCATTGCCTTCGCTCAGGGCGATGGCGGTGCCGGATGCATTGGTGAAGGCCTGTGCGCGTTGCGCGATGACGGTCAGTTCATCGCCCTGTGCGCGGAGCCTGGGTTTGCCAGTATCAGTTGGTTGCGTTGCCATGGTTGCGCCGTCCTGCAATTCTTTTTTCTCCGATTTACCTGCGGCACATGGTTTGCAACATGCGCCACAAAACCTGTTCTTCTCCTCGTGCAAACACCCGGAAGTGGCTTTCTTCACCGCATTGCTGCGATGGCCGTTCTAACATCAGAATTTGTGACAGGGCCCTTGGTTCTCGTGCTGTACGTCGCCGTTCGCCAGGAAAAAAGGCGCTTGCGGCAATTTTTGTGAATTGTTTATGGCCAAACCCGCTTGGACTTGTCCGCTCCGTTCGGACCCGCCACTGCCACGGGGCTTTGGACTGCTACCGGACGAGGCGCATCTGGTGTGCCTCCGCCTTCAAGTATCCTGGCTGCTACGCGGAGCGCTTCAATTTCCGCCTGCAACCCTGAAATTTGTGCTTGAAAAATCGCGATCTGATTTTCTTTCTCTTTGATCGCGTCATAAAGATTGTTCATTGGTCTTTGCCTCTTGAGCGCGAATATATCAACTGCTGAACCATTGTCAACGTAACCACTGGTCCACCCGTTCAGTGGTATCCCTTAGGCGAAGGTATCAACTGGTCATGAACTAACAGAAAGGCGCATCCCTGGTCCGGTCAAACTTGGGGGAGAAAAAGGTATAAAACCCGAAGAAACAGGTAACAGCGCCGGAAGCGGAGTCTCTCGCCGGGAACAAGGCTGCAAAAAATTGCAAGCGTTACCTTCGTAATGGCCCTGGCGGGAATCAGGCTGGTTTGCCATGGTCCAAAATCGTCCCCACCCCCTATCAGCTCTGCTGAGAACTTTTTGTTTAGAGATGTTTAGTTTCTTAAAGAGAGGTAAAATGTGTGCCGCCTGAAAGTCGGGTGAATTGGCGTAAGTCTCTTTAGCGGGAACCACCTTTGTAATTGCCTCGATGATCCCGACTCGGGCAAAGGAGATCCTCCCCTATGAAGCGTCTGGCGTTTATTTGTACTTTGCTTCTTTTCTGTTGTGCGTCCGCGATTCCGGTAATGTCGCAAAGCGCAGCGTCTGCAACCGTCTTGGGACAGGTCGTGGATCCTCAAGGTGCGGTGGTTCCGGATGCGAAGGTTACAGCCATTAATCAGTCGACCGGCGTCGGCCGGTCTGTAAATACCACCTCTACTGGTAACTATGTAATTCCGAACCTGCCGCCCGGTTCCTATACCGTAAAAGTCAATGCGAAGGGCTTTTCTTCGGGCAGCGTCAAGGACATCACGCTTAACGTTGGCGACCAGAGAGATCTCGGATTCAAATTAAACATTGCCGGTTCCACTGAGAGTGTTGAAGTCACTACCACTGCTCCTCTTATTGAGACCACGAAAACAGATGTTTCCACCTCCGTCACCGCTCTGGACATGGAACGCTTGCCCACCATTGCGGGGGCAACCGGCTCGGTCAACGATTACGCCCAGCTTGCTCTGACTGCCCCTGGCGTTAAGTTGGACTCAAGCGGCTTAACCTCCGATCTTATTGGGCCAGGTTCCATCAATAACCGGGGAAATCTGTACAACGTTGATGGCGCAAATATCACTGACCAACTGGTTTCCGGTCGCGATGGCACAGGCGCTTCTATTGACGAAGTGCAGGAATTCCAGGTACTCACCAACAACTACAATGCGGAATACGGCCAGGCCTCCGGTCTGGTCATGAACGTCGTGACCAAATCAGGAGGGAATGGAGTGCACGGCGAAGGCCATATGTATTTTCGCGGTCGCAACCTTGCAGCGTCGGACCCCTTTTTCAATCTCAGTTATCTCGATCCCACAACCAATCTCGTGAATAACCCTGCCTGTCCGAACAATGGAATCAGCGGTGACATCGCCGGATGCCCGCGTGCACCGTTCCATCGCAAAGAGGGCGGGTTTACCGTGGGTGGGCCATTCGTCAAGGACAAGTTGTTCTGGTTTACCAGCTTTGAATTGAGCCGCCAACAGGTTCCTCTGATTTTGACGCCTTTCGGAGCAGCGCAAGAGGTTCCGCAGCCGGTCAAGAATCTGCTCTATGCCGGCAAAATCGACTATAAGATCTCGGACAACCAGAGCCTTACCGTCCGGTATGCGGTGGATCGTTTCCGAATCAGCAATCAGATCGTTCAGACCGGCTTGAACGTAACGCCAGACGATTTGACCGCCTCCATCAATAACAACGTAAACCTCAATGTCGGCCTCGTTTCCAACCTTTCCTCTACCATCGTCAATGAGGCCCGCTTTGTGTTTACCCGTTTTGTCACTTCAACCACCACGAATTCCACCGCTCCCGGCGTTCTTCATCCGGACGGGACGCAAACCGGCGCGGACTTCTGCTGCCCTCAAGGCGGACTCCAGAAGCGGTATCAGTACATTGACAACCTCACTTGGACCCATGGAAAGCACACCTGGAAGGCGGGCACCAATATCAGCTATTACCCATGGAATTCGCTGTTCCCGCAGTTCCACTTTGGCCAGTACACGACCAACGCCGCAGACAACGCTGCCACCAGTTTTACTTTTGCGGTTGGCCCGGGAGAAGTCACCTCGAAAGACAACATCTACGGCTTCTATGGGCAGGACACGTGGAAGGTCACGAACAAGTTGACGGTAAATTACGGTCTGCGCTGGGACTATGAAGCGGGCGCATTCAAGGGCGGCAAGATCAAGGGGCCGAACGGAACCTGCTTCCAGGGTAATGGCCTGATTCCCGCCTGTAGCTCTGACCTGAATAATTTCCAGCCACGCGTCGGATTCACCTATCAACTGTTCAACAACACACTGTTCAGGGCCTCTTTCGCCGAAACGACGCAACTGGCGTTCAACAACGTGGTGCTGGACTCATTGAATTTTGATGGTACAACTCTCAACACCATTACGACCACGGATCCAGCCGTCCTCGCGGCATTCCCGAACGCGCCCAACCCGGCACTGCTTACGGGAGGTGTCGCCTGTCCTCCCACCTGCGGTCGCGTCCGCCCAATCTCCAATCATCTGAAAAATCCCGAGATTCGCATGGCGAATGTTGGCATTGAGCATCAATTCTCCAAGACCTTCAAGGGTGAAATCCAGTACATCGGGCAGTTCGGTTTCGGCTTGTTCGGCGAGCGTGATACCAACGCCCCCACCGTCAATCCGGATCCCGCCCATCCCGGGTTCTTCTTCTATGGACCTCGACCCGATCAGACTTTCGGCCCGATCCGTACCAACGAGAACTCGCGGACCTCGCATTACAACGGCCTCCTTATTAGTGGCGAGAAGAGGCTCTCCAATCACATTCAATTCAACGCCAGCTATACCTGGTCACACGCAATCACGTCCAGCGAGGATTTCTTCGGAATCTCCGAACCGGGCGATTTCAGGAACATCCGTCCGGAACTGGGACCGGCGTACAACGATATTCGTCACGCCGCCAATATGGGCGTGGTGTTGGATTCCGGCAAAATGGTTGACAATCGCTTCCTTGGCGCCCTTGCCAACAACCTTGGCCTTAGTTGGGTAGGCCAAATTCAGTCTGGGCGTCCATATCCTATTTCCACCGGATCTTCATCCTTCGGGAATGGCAGCAGGTTCTTCGGCGCGGGCAGTGAGACGCAGCAGCGTCCCAACGTGCTGCCTGATGGAACCATCTCCGTTGCCGGCGTCGGTTCATTCGATCAGTCCAACGCTAACTTCGGCCCCGGCGCTGTCGCATCCTGCGTTACGGCTGGATTGCCAGCCGCACAGTGCTCGTCAATCCAGAACACGTTTATTGCTCCCGCAGGCGCTGACTCACACGGTCCAACGGATGCGCTAACGGGCGATGTTGTGGATTTCCAACTTGCTAACGGCAACCTGGAGCGCAATGCCGGGAGGGGCAATCCCTTTCTCCGCTTTGACGCTTCTCTGCACAAAACCATCAACGTTCCCCACAACGAAAATGTGAAAATTGAGTTGCGCTTTGACGCTTTCAACGTTTTCAACCACAGCAACTGGGGGTCGTTCAACAGCAATGACGTCCTGACCACCATGGGTCTGTCTCGCAACGTTGACGCGAACGGTAACATCACTGGTCCAGCGCCTGATTTCTTCACTTGCACCGGATGCCAGCGGCCTAACGGTACATTCGTCGGAATCAACGGGCAACTGCTCCATCTTGCGGATCTGCAGAACGGCAAGGTAAGTAAAAGCCTGCTGTCCGGTCAGCAGATCTTCAACGGCCTTGGTGACCCCGCCGCGGTTGATGTCAACGGCATCGGTCCGCGCAAGTTGCAGCTTTCATTCCACGTGCGCTTCTAACCACTTAGGCGCGCCAAAACCAAAGGGCGGATCGTAAGTGATCCGCCCTTTACTTTTGCTTTCAAATGGCTGTTTTTAGATCCCTGGCTTCTTCTGGGGAATTGCGATGTCCACCGGCGTGACATTCCCAAAGGTTTTCAAATCACGATCGAAATCCTTGGAATTGCCCACCACCAGGATCGCCAGCTTCTCCGGATGGAGATACTTCCTGGCTACCCGATCCACGTCCGCCGGCGTCACTTTCTCAATCCCAGCGCGGAACAGTTCCAGAAAATTGGGTGGGTATCCGTAAAACTCATAGCGCATCTTTTCCGCCAGAACTTTTTCCTTGGAATCAAATTCAAAGATGAATGAATTAAGGATGGCGTCCTTGCCCTTCTTCAATTCCGTCTCCGTGACCCCGCCCTGGATCATGCGATCAATTTCTTTCTTCAGGGCCTCAATCCCCTTGGCCGTGCTGCCACTCTGTGTGCCCATGGCGATATGGATCAGCCCAGGATGATCGAATGCCGAGCCCACGCCCCCGCCCACTGAGTAAGCCAGGCCTTGCTTGGTGCGAATGTCGGCAAAAAGCCGGGAGGAGAAGCCGCCGCCAAAGATTTCGTTCATTGCCACCACGGCGAAATAGTCCGGGTTTCTGCGCGTGATGCCCAGGTCCACCATGCTGATCTCGCTCTGGTTCACATCATCTTTTTCCACGAAGTAGATTCCGGGCTTCGGTTCGCGGAAAGCGATATCGGTTTTCGGCATGGGTGTGCCTTTTGGCATCGTGCTCAGAGCATCTCGCAGTTTCTTCTCCATGGCTGCGGAGTCAAAGTCACCGGTGATTCCGATAATCATGTTATTGGGCGCTACCGTGCGTTGGTGCCATTCCACCAGGTCTTCCCGCGTGACGGCGCCCACGGTCTGATACTCAGGAGTGCGGGCGTAAGGACTGTCACTTCCGTAGCCCAGCTTGGCGGATTCGCGTCCACTGATTTCGTCAACATCATCATTGCGGCGTGAAATCACATCCCCAAGCTGCTTCTTGGCCAGATTGATCTTGTCCTGCCGGAATTCCGGATGCTCCAAAACGTCCATGATCACGGGAAAAACCTGGTCAAAATCTTCTTTCAGAGATGACCAGCTCAACACCGTTGAGTCGAGGGTGCCGGATGTTTCCACCCGGGCCGCTCGTGATTCCAGAAAATCGTCAAGCTGATCGCCAGTCTTTGACGCGGTGCCTCCGATGCGCCAGACCTCGCCGTAAATCCTGATCATTCCCACTTTGGTGGCGGGTTCATCACGCGAACCACCTCGGATCCGGATGATACCGTCGATCACCGGCAGCTCATGGTCTTCCTGGAAGAAAACCACCAGCCCATTGGGGAGTTCCACGCGACGCGGCTCCTGCGGCTTGAAATCATGAAGCCGGGGAATCGGCACTTTGTTCCATGTGGTGGGAAGGCCAGCGGCTTTATTCTCAGCCGCCGAAGGGTTGGCGTTGGCCGGGGTACTGGATGTTTGTCCAGCAGCGGTCGATTGCGGTTTAGGGTTTTGGGCCGCCGCTGATACTGCCAGACTAAGGGCCAGTAGGGCTGTGATTGTGCGATTCAAGATGCTCATTGCTGGCCGCCTTTCGGCTGTGCCGCATGCGCAACTGGCGGCTTGGCCGTCTCCATCAATCCAATGGTCCGGTTCTCTTCGGTAAAAATCTTGTTGGCAACGCGTCGAAGGTCGGCCTTTGAAACCTTATCAATGCGTTCAATCTGGCGAAACAGCTCGCGCCAGTCCCCATACATCGCCTGATATTCCCCTAATTGAGAAGCCAGGCCCTGGTTATCACCCAGGCCGCGGATAAGGTCGGCTTTCGCTCGCGTCTTGATGGATTGCAGTTCTTCATCGCTTACGTCCTGCGTCTTGAGCTTTTCTATTTCCTCGTGAATCGGCGCTGCCATCTCTTCTGCCGAGTGTCCCTGGCTGGGCACGGCAAAGAAATAGAAAAGGCTGGGATATTTGTTGCCGGGGAAGCTGCCACCCTGGGCTGCCAGCGCTACCTGCTTATCGCGCACCAGCGAGCGATACAGCCGCGATGTGCGCCCCTTGGATAGCAGATCAGAAAGTACGTCATACACCGCGTCATCCGGATCGCGAAAGTCGGGCCGATGGTAGCCCTCAATATAGAGTGGCTGGCTTTTATCGTGCAGGATAACTTCGCGCAGCGCGCGTTGTTGCGGCTCTTTGGTCCGCAACGGCTCTGGCTCCGGACCGGCCGGTATGCGCCCAAAGTATTTCTCGATCAGCGGCATTGCGTGGCGCCTTTCAGGTCGCCAACAACCGCGATGGTCATATTGGCCGGAACATAGTATTTATGGAAAAAATTCTTTGCGTCCGTCGCGGAAAAAGCTTTGAGGTCGGATGGCCAGCCAACTACCGGGCGTCCATAAGGATGGGCCACATACGCAGCCGCCAGGAATTGCTCCAGCAATCGCCCCTGGGGGGAACTGTCTGTGCGCATGCGCCGCTCTTCCGTCACCACGTCACGCTCTTTGTAAAACTCCCGCAGCACGGGATGGAGAAAGCGTTCTGATTCCAGATAAGCCCATAACTCCAGCCGGTTTTCCGGGAATGAATAGAAGTAGAGCGTTTCGTCCAGATCAGTGGACGCATTCAGGCCAACGCCGCCCTGGCTCTCCACGATCTCACCAAACTGGTTGGGGATCACATATTGGTCGGCGTTTGCAATGGCCGCTTTCCACGCAGCCGCAAGTTGCTCAACTTTTTTAGGATCGCGGCCCACTTCTTTCTCATTTTCTTCCTGATACGCCGCATACGTATCTTCCACTTTGGCGAGAGCGGCTTTTTCCGCCGGGTAATTCGTGGTGCCGATCTCGTCCGTGCCCTTGAATGCCATGTGTTCAAACATGTGCGCCAGGCCGGTAATGCCCTGGACTTCCTGGGCCGATCCCGCGTCAACATGCGTATAGAAAGAGAAGACCGGGGCTTCCGGACGCTCCATGACCAGCACGGTTAATCCATTGGAAAGCTTCTTGACCGTGATGCGCTTCTCAAAGGAAGCAATGTCTTGTGCGTGGATTGATAGTGTTGATGCAGCAGAAAAGCGACAATCAGGGAGCGGGAGGCAAGTTTTTTCATAAGCGTTACTGCTCAAGGGTAAAGCAGTGCGCCCGGCATTTCAAATAGGACTGGTTTTTAATATCTCGAGCGTTTCGAGTTTATCCCGATCGCGTCAATACTTAATCCCGAGCGCAGCCGAGGGCTGCGTTATATGCATCGTGACGGTTTAGGGATATACCTTGTCCCGAGCTGAAGTCGATGCATTCGCTTCGCCTGCGCGCAGAACACAGAACAGGAGCGAGCCGCCCTCGGCTGCGTTGTTTAAATCACAGATTACATCACAAATCACAAATGAGCGCAATCTCCCATTGCTGTATCATGGTCGGCCTATGAAGCTGCTGCATTCGCTGGTTCTCGTCCTCGTTATCTCCGTTACCGCTTTCGCTCAAACACCGGGGTTCACCCTGGAACAGGTCATGTCGTCGCCTTTCCCCACGGGACTCACCGCCGCTGCCAAGGCAGGGCGCATTGCCTGGGTTTTTGACGCGAAGGGCGAGCGCAATGTCTGGGTTGCGGACGCGCCGGCTTTCGCGGGGCGTCAGGTTACGCATTATCAAGGCGACGATGGTCAGGACATCTTCAGTCCTAAACTCACCCCGGACGGCAAGATCGTTGTTTACGCTCGTGGATCAGAGGTAAGCCGCGAAGGCCACGTAGCGAATCCGACAACGCAGATCAAAGAGCCAAAGCAGCAGGTCTGGGCCGCCGACGTGGAAAATGGGAAGCCGCGCCTGCTTGGTGACATGGGTTGTGATGAGGAAGATTGCGAAGATATTCAGCTCTCGCCGGATGGCGTTTGGGCTGTGTGGGTGGGCGCGAAACATCATTTGTGGATCGCCCCCGTTACCGGCGACAAGCCGGCCCACCAGCTCACCGAGTTGCGCGGCAATGAATCCGAGCAGCAATGGTCGCCTGACGGTACGCGTATCGCGTTCCGCTCCAATCGTGGCGATCACAGCTTTATCGCTGTGTATGACCTCGCGCAAGATCATGTGCATTACATTGCTCCCACGGTGGACCATGACTTTGCGCCACAGTGGTCGCAGGATGGGCGTCAGATCGCATATTTGAAAACTCCCGGTGCGGAGGCACATCAGCCGCTGATCCCGGAGCAGCCTGTGCCATGGTCCATATGGCTGGCCAACGCGGACGCAGGCATCGCCCGCAGGCTATGGAAGAGCGGCAATGCCATGAATGATTCACTGCCGCCGTATGCGGTCCCATCATTCAAGTTTGGCCTGGGTGGAAGAATTGTCTTTTGCTCAGAACGCGATGGCCGCAATCATCTTTATGCCATCAGCGTTCAAGGTGGCGAGCCGGCGCTTCTCACGCCCGGTGAGTTTGATGTTGAAGACGTCACCCTCTCACCTGACAAGAAGTCTGTCTTCTTCACCTCCAACCAAAATGACGTGGACCGTCGCCATATCTGGCAGGTTGATACTTCAGGCTTCGCACCCAAAGCTATCACCAAGGGCCCGACCATTGAATGGCTGCCGGTGGTGCTGGCTGACGGCGCCATCGTGAGCTTTGGCTCCAGCGCCACCACGCCGGCCATGCCGTATCACCTGACTGAAAATGGTCGCGAGATGATCGCCAAAAGCGCTCTTCCGTCGGACTTTCCTTCTGAACAGTTGGTGGAACCTAAACAGGTCACCTTCAAGAGTGAAGACGGACTGGAGATACACGGACAACTTTTTGTTCCGCGAAAAAAACCCGCAAAGCCTGGCCCCGCATTGATCTTTGCCCATGGCGGTCCACCGCGCCAGATGATGCTGGGCTTTCACAATATGTACTATTACCACAACGCCTATGCTCAAAATGAATATCTGGCGAGCCTCGGCTACACGGTGTTGTCCGTGAACTATCGTCTGGGCATCATGTATGGCGCTGCCTTTCGCCATCCGGCCGAACGCCGCCTGGCGTGGCGCTTCTGAATATAAAGACGTGCTGGCCGCGGCAAAGTATCTGCAGAGCTCTTGATTCCATCGATCGTAAGCGCATCGGCATCTGGGGCGGATCATACGGCGGCTTGCTGACCGCGCTTGCCCTGGCCCGTAACTCTGATATTTTCGCTGCTGGAGTTGACTTCCACGGCGTGCATGACTGGTCAACGCTTTTGCGCTTCGATATACCGGGGGCCGATCAGGCGCCCGATTACAAAGAAGCCATGAAGCTGGCTTATGAGTCCTCGGCCGTCGCCTCAGTCGATAAGTGGAAATCGCCTGTGCTGCTCATCCATGGCGACGATGACCGTAATGTTCCGTTTCAGCAAACCACTGATCTGGTCCAGCGCCTGCGCAAACAGAACGTCCAATTTGAAGAGCTGATCTTTCCCGATGAGATCCACGATTTTCTTCTGTGGAAGAGTTGGATCAAAGGTATAGTGCCGCCGCGGAGTTCTTCGGCAAGCAGTTGATGCATCAATAGGCGACGGCCACTAGGCATGCGCGAGCGCCTCGCGATAGACTTTTATCAGATCGCGATGTGTACCTGGAGGTCCCGCAATCATGACATGCAGAACACTTGGTTTGTTATTCCTGGTTTTAGTGCCGGCCGCAATCATGACCGGTGACACTTTGGAATTGAAAAATGGCAGCGTGATTAAAGGCACATACGTTGGCGGTACGGATAGCCGAATCAGTTTTCGCGTTGGTTCAAGTGTCCAGCAATATGCTGTGGCAGATGTTTCATCATTGAAATTTGACGATCGCGAGTCAGCAGCTCCCACCCACTCGCCGGGATTTGCTGAAAGGGCACCGGAAAATGCGCCAGCAGCTTACGTGCCCACTCCGTCAGCTCAAAGCCCAGCTCCCAATTCAACCTGCGCCACCACCAGCAACTCGATCCCACGTACCACTTCGCAATCCTGGTGGTGCCCAGTGGTACACAAATTACCGTTCGCACCATTGATGCCGTGGGATTCAGACAAAAACCATCCTGGCGATAAGTTTCAGGCGTCGCTGGAACAGCCTTTGGTTGTGAATGACGTTACGGTCGCGCCCAAAGGTGCAACCTATATGGCAAATTGCAGCAGGTGCAGGAAGCAGGCAAGTTAACGGAAAATCGCAACTGCGGCTTGCTCTCACCGGAATCGTGATCAATGGGCAGACCTATCCGCTGTCTTCTGGCGACTATGAGGTTTCCGGCAAGTCGAGGGGCAAAAGCACTGCTACCAAGGTTGGCGGCGGCGCTGCGCTGGGAGCTGTGATTGGCGCAATCGCCGGGGCGGCAAGGGAGCGGCCATCGGAGCCGGAGTAGGCGCAGGTGCGGGTACCGCAGTTCAGGTGGCGACCAAAGGCGACCAGGTCCATGTGCCTAGTGAGACGCTGCTGGAATTCACGCTTGATCAACCTGTGTCACTGCCGGCCAGCCAGTCTGTTGAAACACGGCCAATCCTTAGTTCTAAGTACGGAAATTACGCTAAACCTGGCGTGAAATCACGCGCCGGGGCTGTGCTATCCTGAAGATAACGTTAGAAATGGACCTGTTGGATTCTGCAAGCAGTCTCTCCTTCTTCTGCAACTGCCGAACACTCGAACATTCATTCCAGCGTCAAAAATCAATTCAGGAAAATGGAAAAAATGGAACAAGGAACAGTGAAGTGGTTCAATGCCGCCAAAGGCTTCGGTTTTATCACCCGTCAGAGTGGAGAAGATGTATTCGTGGATCTCTCCGCCATCCAGAGCAATGGCTACCGTAGTTTGGAAGAAGGTCAGCCGGTTGAATTTACTGTGACCAAGGGCAAAAAGGGCTGGCAGGCAGAGAACGTCCGCGTACTGTAATTCGCGAAAATTCAGAGTCAAAAAATAAAGGCGGCCTTCCGGGGTCGCCTTTTTGTTGTAAGGGGGTGAAACGGGCCGGATAAGGCAAGTCCCGCCGGGGTAAGCACTTGCTGGATTTGCTCGCTTATTACGTAAGTAAGAAATTCAGCGTAAAAACCTGTGGACTAGAGCACCAGTGCTGGTATGCTGATTGAGCGTTAGAAATGGACCGGTTCTGCACTTTCTGCAAGCAGCAGTCTCTTCTGCAAACTGCCGAAATACTCGAACATTCATTCCAGCGTTAAATCAATACAGGAAATGGACAAATGGAACAAGGAACAGTGAAGTGGTTTAACGCCGCCAAGGGTTTTGGTTTTATCAGCGCGAAGAGCGGAGAAGACGTATTCGTCCACTATTCCGCGATTCAGTCCGATGGTTTCGGTAGTCTTCGGAAGGCCAGGGAGTGGAATTTACAGTGACCAAGGGCCAAAAGGGTTGCAGGCAGAGAACGTCCCGCCCACTTTAATTCGCGGAAACCAGAAGATTCAAAACTTCAGTGATAAAGGCGGCCTGCGGGTCGCCTTTGTTCTCTGCGATGAGCGGACCGCCATAGCCCCGGTAATCGCGCGGGCTTGTCATTACCATCATGAAAACGCTTCTCGCCATGTTGCGGTTCTTTCACTACATGATCGGCGTAACTGCGCCATCTGAAAGAGCAGGAGCGAATGGTCCTTTTTGTATGGATCGGCGTAGCCATCGGCTTAGTGCTGCTGGCGCTCGCGCTTGTTTGGATTCTCGGTACTGCGAGTTCTCACGGGAGGCGGCAGCTTTAGCCGGCTCGCCATCCAGAATTGCCCGAACTTTCTTCGCATACTCAGCGCTTTCCGCATCACCCGTCACAAGCTCGATCTGCCTTGGGCCGCTCACTCCGATTCCCAACTGCACGGCGCTGCGCAATCTGCTCCTGTTCAAAAATCGGGCCGTCCGGCTGACTTCCGGTGTGGTTCCGAAATGCCCCAGAGGGCGACGCCCACCGCATCGATTGCCACCCGGTCAGTGCCGGCAAGAATCACATTTGAAGTCACCAGCCTGCTCTGGTCCGGGCCGCCGTTAACGAACGCTTGTATGCCGTCCAGCACAATCAGGTCTGGTTTGTAGGCCGTGTTGATCTCGGCAATCATACGTTGTGGTCCGGTGAGGAATGCAGCTCATGCATAAAGTTGTAATCGCTGCCAGGGACAGTCTTGGCGGCCAACCCGACGGAATTCTTGAGCGTAAGCG
>CAWGRA010000046.1:0-137569 GCA_963824835.1 Terriglobia bacterium
TCCACATTTGCTCGGTCTTTTTCAAGGGACTCAAGTTGCTCAATCTCGGTCTTGTTTTCTTAGGCAATGTCGGCGCGTTTTCTGAGCAGTGCCTTTAATTCTTCGTTTCTTCTATCCAGCTCAGTTCTCTTGGTTTTCTGTTGCTCGATTCGGCCTGCGGTATCTGCAATGGACTAGTTTAACGATTTGATTGTGAAGGCCATCTTCTGACGCTTAGTTTCGATCGCCTGAGTTACGCTCCGGCGCAGTTCTTGAAAGTTTGAAGCGTTTAGGCGCTCCGTCTTCTTATTCCTCTGAAAAATCACTCGCTCAATCTCGTGCTCAAGTTCTTGATTGTTCTCAGGAGCACACAGGCGTTCAACAAATTTTTGAGGCAGATATTTAACCTTCTCTTCCTTTCCGACATTCTTCAATGGGAAAGGAATGATTGTCTCCTCCGACACCGTGTCGCCCCAGTGCAATGTGACCTTGGTGTTTGTTATCGGGTCTGCATTGGTTGATGATTTCTTGGACGCTTTGTACAAGTACGTGTCGCTCAGATCTTCGGCTCCCTTGAATACGTTAGAGCCAGCAGCGAATGCAATCATCTCAGCCAGCGCACTCTTACCTGAGCCCCTAGGACCAATGATGGATACTAGATCTTCATTCAAGGGAATCGAGGTATCACCAAACCATCCGGGAGAGTCAGCGACCGTAACCCTTCTGATGACTTGGTAATCATTCTTCAATTTTGGTGGTTTCTCCCCAATAAAAACCCGGTCGCTCGGCTCGAATATGATCTGCTTGAGCCCCTCGAACGTCAGCTCGGCTTTGATCCAACAAAATCTGTTTTGCTTGGGTTTTCCGATCTCTTCGAGCTTGTGTGCATCAGACCCGTGAATGCACGGCTTTAATGATTTGAACTCCTTAATGAAGCTCTCTTTGCTCTGGGCTCCCTCTCCACACGCCCATTTTGCCGTATTGGGGTTCCCAGAAAAGATTGCGTCCGCTCCCTGAACCAAAGTCTTACGGGTTTGGTGATACTGGCCATCCCATTCCATTAGACTGAGATTCTCTTCCGGCAAAACAATCAAGTATTTGCCCTTGAATATCTGTTCTTTGTCTCTAAGCACATTCTTTATGTCTTGAGTGCTTACGGTCGCATTCATACACCCAATTTCAAAATCAGAGCGACCATCATCAAACTTTTTATGGTCCTGCTTGAGCTTGCTACCCAACAGTACAAGATTCTGGTTGCGCACTGACCACGAATAGTCCGCGTTCTGCGGGTCTCCTTCGAAACAAAACTTAAGCTCTTGAAGGAAATGTTGCTCGATCTGATCCGCTGTCACCTGATCAGAAAAAATGACGTGATAATTGAGACGGCGCTCCGTTTCTTTAGTATTAATTAGCTTGTCGATTCTGAACTCAATATTCGGGAGAATAAGGCCAATATTTTTGAGACGACCGGCGGCTTTGAATTCAAGCACCTTTCGATAACCATCCACTGAGAAGTAGTCAGTGATTGCCACTGCAGGAATATCACCCAGTGACTCGAGCGCGGAGATATACGCGTCCCAGTCGGGAGTCGCATTCTTATATGGGAATTGATTGTTCAATGCGGTCAAGGGGCTATGAATGTGCAAATCCCATTTATGCCATTCGGAGCCACGGGATAGCTTTTGCGATGAGTTGGACATTGATGGTCTTTCCAGAGGAGCCTAACAAGGTCAACCAAGTGACCTTTTTTGCGGTGATTAATTGCAGGTTCTACTCTGGAATTAGGATAGCGGTTTTATTAGTTTAGGCAAGTGCCGTTCCGTGGAAACTCGACAAAACGCCCCGTGGAGGAAAGCACTGTCGCATTTTTACCTACGGCAGGAATTTTCGGGATTTCAGAATGCGCGTATCTCGCTGAAAATAAATGGTCGGGGAGAGAGGATTTGAACCTCCGACCCCCTGGTCCCGAACCAGGTGCTCTACCAGGCTGAGCCACTCCCCGACATAAGAAGAAGCCGCCAAAAGTGACCTGAAAACGCCGCGGCATTTCGGTAGGCCTCGATTATAGCAGAGTTTTGCAGCCTCCATCCCCGACGTTATGCCGTTGGCAAGAGCGGCAAATCCCAGATCAGGTCGGGGGAAGCGTCACGTACGCTGCTTTCCACAAGGTACGTGATGGACGCGCTACATTACCGGCGTCGATCCAGATCACCGGCTTGCTCATCACCGTCGAATCAGATCTTCGGCTCGCTGCCGCGTTTGTGGATTCTGCCGGTTTGCTCATCTACCGTGTGGAAATGCTGCCAGGTTGCTCACCTGCCAGTTCCACAAGCGCATCGCGCCGGCATTGAGTATTCAGATTAATGGCGGCCATAGCTTGAGGTAAGCAGGTATTTACCTGATTGTGAGTACCTCATTGCAGACGAAGAATACATGAACAACTTCTTCGTCCTTATGAACTCTCTGGAATTGTGAGAAACGCCGGTGACGCACGTCGCCAAAGCACTGGCGGTCGCGCCTGGCGCGCCGCAGACCTTCAAATTTCGCGGCCGCGGCGCGGCGGAATTCTGGCGTCGGTCCATCGGCCGGCTGATCGTTCTGGCCCTGATCGCCCTGACGGTGCGAATCTTCATCGGCGAAGCCTCGGTGGTCCCGACCGGCTCCATGGAAGGCACCATCCTGGTGGGTGATCACCTGTTCATGGACAAACTGCTTTATGGCCCGGAAATTCCGATTGTGCACTGGCGCCTTCCCCGGCTGAAGAGCATTCATCGCGGTGACATTATCGTCTTCCGCTATCCCAAGAATCCCTCTGACACTTATCTGAAGCGCGTGGCAGCCGTAGGCGGTGACACATTGGAGATTCGCGATGGCATTGTTTACGTAAATTCCAGGCCGGTGATTGAACCTTACGTTGTACACAACTTTCCCGGATATGCCAGGCATGAGCAGATGCCGGCGCGGATAATTCCTCAGGGCAAGTTATTCGTGATGGGTGATAACCGCGATAATTCCAGTGACAGCCGCGAATGGGGCCTGGTGCCGGAGAAAAACGTTCTGGGCGAACCGATGGTGGTTTACTGGTCTTATGATGCGCCCACGGCCCGCTGGCTGGACGAAAAGCCCTCACACCGCGCTGCTTTCTACGCCTCTATTGCCGAAAACTTTTTCTCCCGCACGCGCTGGAACCGCATGGGAATTCTTCTGTAAGCCGGTAGGCGAGCAGGCAGGAATGGCTACGGATGCGCTGGGGCCTTTTTACTTCTGAATTCTGATCGAAACAGAAATCAATAAACTCTCCGGTGTAGATGTTTCCCACCGCACGCTGCAAATCGTCTTTCTTGAGTTCCTGAAAATGGAAATCGGCCTTGCCTGATTCGGGATGGACTGTGACAAGAAGATATCCATAAACGTTTTCGCGAGCGTCTTTTACCCTGGTCTTTGTATCCGGCAGAGTATAACGGACGGCGCCCGCCGTACCCACAATCCATCCCGGCAGAACTCCTCCGTGCGATTGCCAATAATCTGAGCTGAAAATATCAGTCATATAAAAATGAGAATGACTGGCCAGAACATAAACCGGCTTACGGGTAGCCGACCGAAAATCCAGAAGATGTTGATAGACCTGTTCGCCGCTTGTGATACCCAGTGGCCACGCATTCATGCTGTGTCCTGAAGCCAGACTCTCCGGCAGCGCCTCATGCATGCCGACGATCACTCCGCGCACATCATGATTCACGCGAGCGCGTTTCAGAACGCCTTGCAGCCAGTTCATCTGCTGAGGATCAAACTGATCTTTGCTGGCATTATCCAGATAGATGAAGTCAACGCCGCCCTGTATCCAGTGATAGTAGGAGTGAGGCTGGTCATTGCTCTTTCAGTACTCTGCCCGGATCTTCCCGCTTGGACGTCAGCGAGCCGTTGTTTCCGCAACGCAGGTGCGTTCAGGAAATCGGCAAAGGTTTGTTCGAACTCCTGGCGCGTCTTGGGCGGTGTGAGCTCATGATTGCCTATTCCCAGATAGAACGGAAGCGGCGGAAAAGAATTGGCCTGATGGCCGATGAAATCAGGCCATGCATCGTTCAAATAGGTCTGCATGTCCACGGGCTTGCCACGATGCTCAGGCTCATTGCTGTAGTCTTCATCCGGAGCGTAAATGGCGCGCAGGTCCCCCAGATGCCAGTAAAACGCGGCGCTATTCTGTTTTGCAGAGGCCGCAATGGCGGGCATGACAAGGTTGCCGCAATTACGCGAGTCGCCGGAAACGGCAAAACTCCAACTGCTGGATGGGGAAGCCTTGGCAGATCGCCTGGATGTGTTCCCGGGAATTGAGGTTTTCTGGAATGCGAACAGCAGACCGGAGCTAAGAGCCAGCCATCCTGTGATGAGCAATATTCGACGTGGGAACAGATGCGCCTCGGTTCCGGGCGTCGAACTCTTTTATTTCTCGGCGCCCTTGATCAAGGTGAATCCAATCTAATCGCGCATCGCATCCGGTGCAAGGCCACGCCCCGAGAACTGCTTACGTCCATGAGAGATCAGGACGGAAACGCTTATGGCAGCTCTGGCAGGTGTTGTCCATGTGCATGAAGAAACTCACCACCTGCGCTTCATCATGTTTTTGCGCGGCGCGGTTCAGCTCTTCCGCCACATGGGAGAGTTGTGCGCGCTTATCGGCAAAGTACTGGACGTCCTGAGTGCTCCAACCCTGCTGCTTATAGGTGGTCTCAAACTTCTCCAGGCACCTTGGCATCCTGCATGATGCGGCCCGGACGCCAGCGCAATGGCATCCATCTTCTCATTCGTCAGCGGGCGATCATGCCAGATGGTAAAGCTCATGGCCGTATAGTCTTCGTGGACCTTGGTTTCCATCAATCTGGCGCAGATCATTGGTGGCAGCGCTTGTTAGCTGCGGCGCGGGCCTGGCTGCCGCCGCCTCTGCCGAATGCCGGGCGTGAATCTGAAATCCCCACACCGCGAAAACAAGCGTGAGCACGAGCGGCAATGCCGATCAGCCTTTGGCTTAGACAATCCCTTTGGCTTAATCGTCACTGGCGTTTTCCTCCGTGCTTGCTGTCTCTTGCATCCGCGTACATCTGCGGGGCTTCAACATGCGGCAGCGTGCCGGTGAGCGTTTTCAGGAACGCCACCAGATCACTTTTTTCGTCCGCCGTGAGATTCAATTTGTAAATGAGCTTGTCTTTGTTGGGACCGTCACCGCCGCCACGATCGTAGAATTCAACCACGTCTTCCAGCGTGGCGCTGGAGCCATCATGCATATAGGGTGCGGTCAATGTGGCGTTGCGGATAGATGGGCGTCTTGAACGCTCCGCGATCTTCTTCTTTCCTGGTGATCTCGAATCGGCCCAGGTCGTCAGGATTCCCTTTTACGGTCACGCTGCCCAGATTATGGTAAAGATTGTCAGTAAAGTTTGCGCCTTTATGGCACTCAGAGCATGCGCCACGTCCAAAAAAGACGATCAACCCGCGTTTCTCCTGGTCAGTCAACGCCTTTTTATTTCCGGCCATATACAGATCAAAGGGCGCGTTGGGAGTAACCAGTGTGCGCTCAAAAGCCGCCACCGCGCGGGCCACATTGTCCAGTGAAGGGCCGGCGCCAAACACCGCCTGAAAATCGCGACGGTATTCAGGAATTGCATTCAAGCGTTCCATCAACCTGCTTCTCGTCCGCCATGTTCATTTCGGCGGGTGAGAGCAACGGGCCTTTGCATTGCTCATCCAGGGTGGCGGCGCGCCCATCCCAGAACTGGGCGGTGTTGAAAGCGGCATTCAAAACCGTGGGAGAGTTGCGTCTCAGCAATACCCCGTTGATTCCCTTGGACCGCGGCAAGGCGTCAGTGAATGCTTTGCCCGGATCGTGGCAGCTTGAACAACTGGTGCTGAAATCTCCCGGACAGGCGTCTCTCAAAGAACAGGCGCTTGCCAAGTTCAATCTTTGCCGGCGACTGTGGATTATCGGCGGGAATCGGCACTTCAGGCAAAGCCGTCAAACCGCCTGGCAGGACTTTCATGGCATCCACGATTTCGGGACCAATGCACTGGAACGCGCCGCGTGGATCATCCTTGGCCGAGCATGTTTCCGGCAACCAGCACGATCGCCAGCATGCCAACGACAACCAACGCAATTTTCAATGGTAAAACCAAGACTTCTTACGGGCCATCCTCTGACTCCTCTTTCTGATCAGGGTTTTATGTCGCTTGCTGATGTAGCCGTTGTGGGAGCGCTTTCCAGAACAACATCTTCACACCAGGTCACCGTTCTTCGGAATTACGACCATACGTTCCAGCATGCGTGAACGTTCATGCCAGGCCTTCAATACGTACTTTCCAGGAGGCACGTCATTGATGGCGAAAGCTCTGGCCCGGAATGCTGCTGACGAAATATCGGGTCGGAACCACGAAAATGCGCGCGTGCATCTGGCGATGGATGGAGCAGAAGACATCCACAATTCCGGTCTTGTCCAGGGTCACGGAACGGAATTCTCCCTTGGCATAAATCCCGAGATTGAACTGGCTCATGCCGGTAAATGAGAAAACGTTGTGGGCAACGTCATCGTCATTCGGCATGTCTATCTTCTGGCCTTTCACCGCCACCAGAAAATCCGGGGAGAATTGAAGGTTCCTCTGGGAAATCTTCAAGGGCGGTCTCAGGCGGCTTCCCCTCATCCTGGCCTTCCAGCCAGATCACCACATTCTCTTTCTCTCCGGCGGCCTGGTTGGTTCCGGTGGAAGACACATTGCCCAGCCGGATTTTGCCTGAAACTGTACCTGCATTCGCCGGAAGTACGGAGAACGCATAGAGTATCGACGCTGCAATATCAAACGTCTGATCACAAATTCTCTCCAAATCGATTGAATTACTGAATTTTCGCGCCGGAAGAAAGAAGTGATTAAGAGGACCGCACCTCAACCTTGCTAAAGCGCTGTCCGGTCGCGCCGGAAGTTACAACGCAGCGAAGGATAACTTCTACAGGTAGGTAGAACAACTTACGAAGGTAACCATGGGAGGTTAGAGCTAGAGATCAGAGCTTAGGTAGGACAGAAGCAAGTCATGGATTGAGTGCGGCGCCGGTCGACAAGACTGCTTCTTCTTTTCGGCGTGCGATTCTGGACGAAGTTCTGCTCCACGCGGTGGTACTCAAGATCGCGGGCGACCATTTCATACTTTCCTTTGAAGCGGACATTGGCCACGGCCTGGGTAAAGGTCCGAGCCACATTCCATCCACTTCTGAAAAACTCATCAGGATATGCAGGTCACGTATCCACCATGAAGGGCTCTTGGAAGGATTGCCTTCAACCCGGCGGATATTGAAATTTTCGGCATCAATCCAGACCCGTCCGCGCAGAAGGTCTTTGTCGTCATGCCGAGGGTTCATTTGCAGCACAAAGCATTTTCTGCCGTCAATCTCTTCCGAACCTGCCAGAGAAAAGGAATAATTGTCAGGAGAGAACTCCTTGCGTGCGGTTTCCTTGGCGTCCTTCTTCTCAGTCTCATGGTCCAGCACATCCCGCAGGACTTTCTCTCCCATACCGCCATGGCTGCTCTCAACTTCATACTGCTTGTGGTCAGGAGGAAGATAGGTGACGTTGGCGATCACCCGGGCTTTCTGCTCGGACTCCTTTGTCCAGAAGCTGGTAATCGCGCCTGACAGTGATTGCCCGGGAGCTGACTCTGTTCTGCTGCCTGGGCGTGCATCATGCGTGAAACAATGGTCTGCAAGTCCGGGCTTGCCGGATCGGGTTCGCTGGCGTCGCTGCACGAGGGCTGGGCCTCAGCAAGCGATGCCGCCACGCAAACCAGCAATGCAATGTTGAGGAACTTGAAAACCATTACCGCAGACCCCAGAATACCTTGTATTCAGTTGGAAGCAATTTGAGCGGTGAAAGGAGAGCTAAGAAAAGGACTAAGGCAAGAAAATTCGAATCCTTGGCCCGCCAGCCTCGTAACTGGCGATGGCATCTGTTTCTTGGTCTTGTAGGAAGTTGAATATGAAGCATTCCGGCCGCTGTTTTCCTGATTTTGCCTTTAATCGTCTCTGTTGTCTCTTACTCGGATGTGGAAGCGGAAGTGTCTCTTCATCACCTTCGCCTCACCATCCCGCGCCAGATGGCAGCACCGCCATCGCCCTGCAAACGGTCGTGACAGACCTTCAGCAGCCTCTCGATCTGGAGCAGCCAAATGATGGCTCTGGCCGCCTATTCGTGGTGAGCCAGGCAGGCACCATCCAGATCATTCAGAATGGCGCGGTTCTGCCTATCCCTTTTCTGGATATCAGCAACCTGGTCATTGACAGCGTGAAAGCGGACTGCTGGGCCTTACTTTCCACCCTGGATTCCCGCAGAATCCCCGCTTTTACGTGAATTACGTCCGCTCGAATGCCGGACAAATTCAGTCAGTGATTGCGGAGTTCCAGGTTTCCGCCGCGAATCCCAATCAGGCAGACCCTGCCACCCAGCGAATACTGCTGGTGGTGAATCAGGTGCATAATTTCCTCAACCACAAAGCCGGACAGCTCGCGTTTGGGCCTGATGGATTCCTCTACTTCGGCCTGGGCGACGGTGGAAGCGAAGGCGATCCATTCGGCAACGGCCAAAACACACAGATTCTGCTGGGCAAGATGATGCGCATCAATGTTGATGCAACCAGTCCCGGTCTGCAATACAGCATCCCGGCGGACAATCCTTTTGTTGCCGGCGGCGGATTGCCGGAGATTTATGCCGTCGGCTTTCGCAACCCGTACCGCTTCTCATTTGATCAACCAACCGGCAGGCTTTTTCGTCGGTGACGTGGGCCAGGATTCGTTTGAAGAAATTGACATCGTTCAAAAGGGCGGCAATTACGGATGGAGCATCATGGAAGCGAGCCACTGTTTCAAGCCGCCCACAGGGTGCAACATGCGGGTCTGATCCTGCCCATTGCTGAAATTCCGCATCCGGAAGCCGAGGCGGTGATTGGCGGCTTTGTCTATCACGGCTCCGCCATCCCCGGCCTTCAAGGTCAGTATATTTTCGGCGATCTCAATGGGAAGATCTGGAGCCTGCAGCAACAACCTTCGGGAACATTTACCCGCACCTTGCTGTTGGCTACGCCGCTCATCCATTACATCGTTTGGACAAGACCAGTCAGGTGAGCTCTATGTGGCTGGTATTAGCGGGCAGGTGCTCAAAGATCGTGCCCCAATAAGCATCGTGCTTACGCTAAGGTTCATTACGCAACCGTGAGCGGAACTCTTAGCTCGGGATACAAGCGGGAAAGCGTCCGCCAATTCCCTTACCTGGCGTCGGATGCGCCCCAAAGCGGTTGCATCCTTATAATTGATTCAATGCGTCCGCGATGAACGAGCCCACCTGGACCATCTCTTTCTCTTTCATCCCGCGCGTGGTGAGCGCCGGAGTTCCAATGCGAATTCCACTCGGCTTCAGCGGCGGATTTGCATCAAAAGGAATGGCGTTCTTGTTCACGGTGATTCCGGCCTGTCCCAGCGCGTTTTCGGCTTCACTGCCCAGCATGCCTTTGGCAAAAACGTCCATCAGGAAGAGGTGAGTATCAGTTCCGCCGGAGATTACGCGGAAGCCTTCATCCATCATCTTCTTCGCCAGCGTTCTGGCATTGGCCACCACCTGGTTGGCATAGTCCTTAAACTCAGGTTGCAGCGCCTCACGGAAACAGACAGCCTTGGCGGCGATCACATGCACCAGCGGACCGCCCTGGATCCCGGGAAAAACCGTCTTATCCACGCGGCTGCGAATTCCTGCTGGCAAAGCACCATGCCCGCTCGTGGGCCACGCAGAGTTTTATGCGTGGTGGTGGTCACTATATGGCAATGCGGTACAGGCGAAGGATGCGCTCCTCCGGCCACCAGTCCGGCAAAATGGGCCATGTCAACCATGTATCTGGCGCCCACCTTGTCAGCGATCTGCCGCATGCGGGCAAAATCAATGATGCGGGCGTACGCGCTTCCACCGCCCACAATCAGCGTAGGATGCTCTTTTTCCGCGATCTGTTCCAGTTCGTCATAATCAATGGTTTCCGTGTCTTTGCGCACGCCATACGGAATGATCTTGTACATCTTGCCGGAAAAATTCAGAGGATGCCCGTGCGTGAGGTGTCCGCCATGGGCCAGATTCAAACCAAGGATGGAATCGCCCGGCTTCAGGATTGACATGTAGGCAGCCATGTTGGCCTGCGAGCCTGAATGTGGCTGCACATTGGCGTGATCGGCGCCGAAAAGCTGTTTGGCGCGGTCGCGCGCCAGGTTCTCCACCAGTCAGCGTATTCGCAACCGCCGTAATAGCGCTTGCCCGGATAGCCTTCCGCATACTTGTTGGTGAAGACCGAACCGGCCGCCTGCAACACCGCCTGGCTGACAAAGTTCTCTGAAGCAATCAGTTCCAGCCCGTCATGCTGGCGTTCAGCTTCATGGGCAATGGCTTGCGCAATTTCAGGGTCAGCTTCCGTAAGGGAGCGGGACATCCAGGCATTTTTCATACAAGAATCTTACTAGCTTCCAAAGGCCCTTTGGGGAGAGATTGCCATTTACTTAACCGTCGTCCGGTAGAGTCATAGGCGTCAGCCAGCCGCCTGCTGCGATTCTGATTTTTCGAGCTCGCTGATCTTCTCTACCCGCCGTTCATGGCGGCCACCGGCAAATTGCGTACTCAGCCAGGTATCCACAATGGCGACGGCCTGTTCGGGATTAAGAATCCTCGCGCCCAGAGCCAGCACGTTGGCATTATTATGTTCGCGGCACATCTGCGCTTCGTATGCGGTGGAGACATTCGCGGCCCGTACTCCGGCCACCTTGTTCGCTGCAATGGCCATGCCAATTCCGCTTCCACAAACCAGAATGCCCAGATCTGCACGGCCCTCATGAACATCATGGGCCACCAGACGGGCAAAATCAGGGTAGTCCACTGACTCACCGGAGTTGGTTCCCTCATCACGGACGTCTATCCCGTTCTCTTGAAGGTGGGCCTTGATTTTGTCTTTGAGTTCGTAGCCGGCGTGGTCGGCGCCCAGGGCGATTTTCATGCAGTCATTCTACGCAACTTCTATTGACTGCAAGGCAGCGCACAAAGAACAAGGCCGGCACGTGGCCGGCCCTGAGAAACTACTGCTTCGACCAGCTCTATTTCTTGTCGTGGTCGTGGTCGTGATCGTGATCTTTGTCTTTGTGTGTGTTAGCGAACTTCATGCCCATTTCAGTGTGTTTGATGGCCTCATCAGTGGCCTTGATGGCGGCGGCGCGGTGTCCACCTTTGTCGGCTTCGGCCTGTTGCAGGTGTTCGCGGGCTTCCCTCAGGGACTTTAAGGCTGCTTCCATGTGGGGCTGTTCTTCTACGGCTGCGGTGGCTGTGGGAGTCGGGTTGGAAGCGGGCGTTTTGGCTGTTGCCGCTGTCAGGCTGATTGCGCCTAAAACCAAAGTCAGAGCAAAAATCTTCGAAATCGCTTTCACGTATGAAACTCCTTCCGGTCAGAGACCAGTGAAGAAATTAGCCTTCCCCAATGTTGAAGTCAACCAAACCGCGCCCAAAAGGAACCCAGAAGGTCACCGCCTAACCACCACCAATGCCAGCCCGGGGGTTCCGGCACTTGCGATTGAAGCTTAAGGCGTTTGTTCTCTTGTGCGCGGCTTCGCTTCCGTCAGATAATCACGCCGCAGATTCTGCTGAGTTCAACTGACTGAGGTGATTGATGGCTACACCGGTGGCACCCGAGCCCGATATGTCCGGGGACACACGCGTACCCGCGCAGCCCCTGAAATATATTCAGTTCGAGATCTCGAACTTCATTGCCCGGCTGACCATGAATCATGCGCCGCACAACGTGCTCACCGTGCCCATGATGAAGGAAATGGCGGTAGCCATTGAAAGCCTGAATGGCCGCACAGACGTGAAAGCCATTCTGCTTCAGTCATCCCAGGCAGCTTTTTCGGCAGGCATCTCGCTTGAAGATTCGCGCCCTGACCGGGTTTTTCAGACGCTCGACGCCTTCACTCGCGTTTTTCAGGCGATGGTGGACATCTGCAAGCCAGTGGTGGTTGTGGTCAATGGCCCCGCTATTGGCGCGGGATCAGAGCTGGTCGGCTTTGGTGACGTCGTAATTGTCACGCCCAAAGCCAAATTCGCCCAGCCGGAAGTGAAACTTGGAGTGTTCCCGCCCTTTGCGGCCGTGATGTTGCCGCAGATCATCGGACAGAAGAAAACCTATGAGCTTATTCTTACCGGCGAAGCCCTGAGCGCGGAAGAAGCCCTGCACTTCGGCTTCGTGAACAAAGTGGTACCCGAATCGGAACTCACGAGTCACGTTGAACAGTTGATGGTGCGCATCTCCGAATTCAGCGGTCCCGTTCTGGAAGTGACCAAGCGCGTGATCGGAAATTCCATCGGCCTGCCGCT
The DNA here is from genome assembly GCA_963824835.1 of Terriglobia bacterium. Classification (GTDB taxonomy): domain Bacteria; phylum Acidobacteriota; class Terriglobia; order Terriglobales; family Acidobacteriaceae; genus Angelobacter. The sequence continues at coordinate 12,400 of CAWGRA010000046.1, forward strand.
CAAGCAGGCCATGAAGACTTCACAGGACCTTTACCTCAACGAGCTCATGAACCTGGAAGACGTACAGGAAGGCCTGCGCGCCGTCATTGAGAAACGCAAGCCAATCTGGAAGAATAAATAATTTGTCGCTTCGCTCCAACCCGCTTTGAGTGCAAAGCTTGTGGTGAGTTTGTATAGCACCTGTTGCAGCGGCCTCGTCGCGCGTGGACGGCGCGAGGCCTAATCGACACATCTTCTTGTCGCTTCGCTCCAACCCGCTTTGAGAGCGAAGCTTGTGGTCACTTTGTATAGCACCTGTTGCAGCGGCCTCGTCGCGCGTGGACGGCGCGAGGCCTTATCGCGCCTTGTTCTTGTCGCTTCGCTCCAACCCGCTTTGAGAGCGAATCTCGTGGTCACTCTGTATAGCACCTGTTGCAGCGGCCTCGTCGCGCATGGACGGCGCGAGGTCTTATCGCACAATCAGGACGCCTTGTAAGCAATCCTGTCCTTGATCGTTTCATAGACATCCTTGGGGACCACCATGCGTCCCAGCAGATCAATGCGGCTGGGATAAGGGCGATGCTCAACAATGCGCTCTGCCGTCTCCGAATCCAGACCCAGCACTGACATAATCTCCTGCTGGCTGGCCTCATTGATATTGAGCACAGGTCGCGACGATTGGATGGCTATGCCACGCCGTTGCAGAGATGCCAGCCACGCTGCCGCGAAAACCCCGATTCCGAGCGCCCCTAAGAATGAAAGCAGCTTCATCAACTCCCTCCAGCAATGTTGAAATGCAGTTTCAATGATGTGCAAAGAGTGTGATGCAGAAAATATGATCGGTGTTCTTGGAATTTCAACGTGGATGAGACGCGTAGCCGATAAGAGATCTCGCGTAGAGAACGCGGCATGCCGACGGCATGCCGCGTCTGGTTTGGCCGTCCACGCGCGACGAGGCCGCTGCAACAGGTGCTCTACAAACGTCACTCACAAGACTTTGCACTCAAAGCGGGTTGGAGCGAAGCGACAGAGCGAACATGGCGATCAGGCCTCAGCGCCGTCCACGCGCGACGAGGCCGCTGCAACAGGTGCTCTACAAACTCACCAGAAGCTTTGCACTCAAAGCGGGTTGGAGCGAAGCGACAAGAACAAGGCCATCAGGCCTCGCGCCGTCCACGCGCGACGAGGCCGCTGCAACAGGTGCTCTACAAATCACCACAAGATTTGCACTCAAAGCGGGTTGGAGCGAAGCGACAAAATTAAAGGTTTTTGGCCAGGAACCTGACCATGTGGTAAGCGTCCATGTACTTGAACGGAGTTTCGCCCGTGGTGTAATGCCCGCAAGGCAAAATCACCGTCTTAAGGTCAATGCCGTGCCCGCGGAATGCGGCGATGGCCTGGCGGGAGAGTTCCGGAATGAACGTGAGATCGTACTTGGCATAAATCATCAGGGTCTTGCGAGGAAAGCGCGCGAACTTGTCAAAATACGCCATGGGACTGATGCAGAGCCATGCCTGGCGAAGCCGCTCAAGCGTAAGACCGTCGCGCTCCAGGCCTTCGCGAACGTGGCGCGTCGATTGGCCCGGTCCAGGTCACGTCAGCAACATAGGTTGAAGCATGATTGAAGGCGCAGGCCTTGAGCCGCGAGTCATGCGCCGCCGCCAGGAATGCATAGCAGGAGCCAAGGCTGGTGCCCAGCACGCCCACTTTGGTTTTCCCCTGGGTGTAAAGCCAGTCAATGCAGGAGCGCAGATCAACAATGGCCTGGCGCGCCGCGTCTATGGTCCGGCAGATATTCGGAGACACGGCATAATCAGAACGCGCTGTTTCCACCGGACGGCGAATATCATGGTAAGGCTTGCTCATCCTCAATACAGAGATTCCAAAGCGGTTCAGCAGAGGCCCAAGCGCGTTATAAGCGATGCCGTTGGCGTTCCAATGGGGAAGAATGATGACCGCGCGGTCGCCTTCCGTCTCAAACCAGCGAGCATTGACCAGATCATTTTCCGGATATGGCGTGCTCACCGGTGAGGTGAACCGGAGAAATGTACCTTCGCCTTTGGGAACTTTGTCAGAAGCGTTGCTGCCGGTAGGGAAAAGCTCAATTTTGCGCTGCTCCAGGCGAAAATCCGTGGGCGTAACGTAGGCAAAGAAATGATCGCTGTCGGCGACAATCCTGTCATTCAAGTCATGCACGTAGCGCTCGTACTCAGCCTCAGAACTGGGAGCGTGGCCGTTGATCTGCGGCCAGCGTTTGGCCCAATCCAGCCCCCATTCCAGCGGACGCACCAGCCGATTGGTGTCTCGGGTGGTGAGCTTTGTCTCCCACGCATACATCAGTTTTTCGTAGATTCCCGGCATGAATTGGTTGAAGAAAAAGTCTGTTTGATTCTTTAACTTAATTCTAAATGATCGCGCTGCTTACCACGGTTAAGGCGCTGGTAAGAGTGTGACTCAAGCACATGACGGCAGGCGATGGCGATGCAGTGAACCTGCTCAATGCGGGACTGACTTGCTCTGTTTGCATCTTGAATGGAAGTGGTAGATCATAGCTGGTTCTTACCCTTTGAGACCCAGCGGTTACGTATGCTTTCTGAGCTACCCTTTCGGCAATCGATTGCTGCCCTGCGACCAATGAGTGGAGTTGCCGCCGATTGATCCCTATTCAGCTTGATCAGCTCGCAAAGATCACTGGCGGAGAGTTAAGAAGCGGCCCGCCAGGATTGGTGATCGACCGCATAAGCACTGATTCGCGAGGCGCATCTCCCGGCGCAATCTTTGTAGCACTTCGCGGTGAACACAGTGACGGTCATAACTTTGTGGACGACGCCTTTCGCAATGGCGCCAGTGCGGCCCTGATCTCACGTGAATATTCGAATCCGGTCAATCATCCGGTGATTGCTGTACCGGACGCGCTACGCGCACTTCAGAATCTGGCGCGTTGGCATCGCCGCGAATACATCAAAGACGTTCTTGCCATCACCGGGAGCAATGGCAAGACAATCGTTAAAGATGCATTGAAGGCTTTGCTGGCGGGGCGACGAGTACTGGCTTCGCCCGGCAGCTATAACAGCCAGCTTGGATTACCGCTGGCAATTCTGGGAGCGGAACGGCCGGAGACACTGGCCATCCTGGAAGTGGGTATCTCTGCTCCAGGTGAGATGGCGGCCATGGCAGAAATGGCCGCTCCGAATTTCGGGCTGCTGACCAATATCGGCATGGCACATATTTCGGCCTTCGGAAACCGCGAAGCCATTGCTCGTGAAAAGATGCGCCTGTTCGGCGGCATAGGCAAAGACGGCTGGGTGCTGCTGCCAGCGAATGAACCTACGATTGAGGCTTTGATCAGCGGCTTGCGTTGTCGCGTTTATCGCGTGAGTAGCGAGAATCAGTCACTCTCAGACCAGCCTCTATCGCCTCTATCAATGACGCCTGCAGGGCTATCGCAAGATGGAGAGCTATTCCGGTTGCGCACCACTGAAGGTGAGGAGACGGTCCGCCTGAACACGCGCTCGCCTGAAATAGTTTCTGACTTGCACTACGCGGCCGCGGCGGCATCTTTGCTGGGCGTCAGTCTTGGGGAAATTGCTTCCACACTCGACGGCTACTCGCCTTCGGCAACACGCATGGAGATGTGGTCATCGCCGCAGGGTATTCGCATCATCAATGACGGCTATAGCGCCGATCCCATCTCTGTTCAGGCCGCATTGCGTTCAGCCGCGCTCGGCAATGCCGGCGGCCGCAAGATTTTTGCCTTCGCGGGGATGCGAGAGCTGGGCACAAGCTCTGATCGCGAACATCGCCAGGTAGGCGCTCAAGCAGGCGCGAGCGGATTCACACATCTTTTTCTGGTCGGCAGCGGCGATCTCCGCGGAACAGCCGACAGTTACAAAACGGCCAGGCCATGCGGCGAGGTGATCACCGTCGCCAATCCAGACGAGCTGAAAAGCCGCCTCCTGCCCCTTCTCCGCCCGGGCGATACGGTTCTGTTCAAAGGCCCACGGAATGCGGGCATGGTCAAGGCTGTCCGCGACCTGAGCGGAGCCATCGCGCAACGCTGCCTGTGGGTCAATCTGGCTGCCATTGAAGGCAACATCGCGCGCTTCCGCCGCCATTGTGGAAGCGGCACGCACGTTCTGGCCATGTTGAAAGCCATGGCGTATGGAACGGAGCTCACGCAACTTGCTTCCTGGATGTCACGGCTCGGGGTTCATCATTTTGGCGTGTCATCCGCCAATGAAGGCGCTGCGCTTCGCAAAAGCGGGGCCAGCCAGGACATTTTTGTTTTCCTCAGCGAGCGTGAAGACGTTGACAATCTCTTGCGCTACCGGCTCACGCCCGTCATTTACTCATCAGAACTGGTGGAAGTCTTTGCCGCTGACCTGGCGAACAGCGGAAAGATTCTGGACGTCCACTTAAAAATTGATACCGGCATGCATCGCCTTGGCGTGGCGCCCGACATTGCGCTGTCACTCGCGCGGCGAATTCAAGACAGTGGTGTCATGCGCCTTACCGGCGTGTGCACGCACTTTGCTTCCGCTGACGATCCAGCTTCGGACGAATTCACATTGCAGCAGATCGCAACTTTTGAACAAAGTTCTGCAAACGCTTCGCGATGCAGGATTCAACAACCTCCAAATCCACGCAGCCAATACCGCGGCCGCTATGCGCTTTCCGCAGGCACACTACAACATGGTCCGCATCGGCCTGGGACTTTACGGGATCTATCCTTCGCAGGCTGCCGCGCAGGCCATGGAACTGGAGTTGGCCGTGGGAGTCACCAGCCGCATCTCCAGCATTCAGCAGTTCGAGCCCGGCGATACTCTGGGTTATGGCCGCAGCTTACAAAGCGACGGGACGATGAAAGTGGGCATTGTTCCGTTTGGCTATGATGACGGTCTTCCCTGGCGGCTGGCCAATACCGGTAAGGTGATGGTGGCGGGAAAACTAGCGCCAATTGTTGGCCGCATCAGCATGGACCAGATGCAGATTGACCTCACCGACATTCCCGGCGTCACCGCCGGCAGCGAAGTCCTGCTGTACGGGACGCACAACGGCCAGGCGCTGAGGCCGGAACTGGTTGCTGAACAGGCAGGCACCATCTCTTACGAACTGCTTACGCGTCTGGGCGAGCGCGTCCACCGTATTTATATTGAGCCCTGATTCCTAAGTTGACAGGCTTTGGGTAAATCGCCAGCAGAATCAGCGAGGCTTGGCGTCACATCGCGGTCTGGTTCTCACTCTACAAAACTTGATTCGTCATCCCGAATCCCCGTCAATGAGCAGCGAATTTTTCAGCTGGCGAGTAGGGGTGAGGGATCTTGCGCTTTGTTAGCGACTACGAAGCACAAGATCCCTCGGGTCGGCTTGCGAGCTGAAGAAAGCGCTCGCTTCGCACCGACCGCTCGGGATGACGACGGTGTTTTAGTCCAACCAGAAGATTGTCTCGCTGATGGTCCTGTTCATCTCGATGGGGGTGGCAGGCGCATACATCCGAGTTGAAGAAATCACAGTCTAGTAGTCGCCCGGCGGCGGGCCTGACTCTGCGGCCATATTCTCAAAGCGCGTGGAACGCTTGATGAACGCCAGGTGCACCGTGCCGGTTGGGCCGTTACGCTGCTTGGCGATGATGATCTCTGCCTTGCCTTCCAGGTCAGGATCGTCCTGCTTGTAAACTTCCTCACGAAAGATAAATGCCACCACGTCAGCATCCTGCTCAATGGCGCCCGATTCGCGAAGGTCAGCGAGTTGGGGACGGTTGTTGCCGGTACGGCTTTCCGGTGCGCGGCTCAACTGTGACAGCGCGACCACCGGGCAGCGCATCTCTTTGGCGAGCGCCTTCAGGCCGCGCGAAATGGCCGACACTTCCTGGGTGCGATTTTCATACCGCTTGCCGCCACCGCCGCCGGCAGGAACTCCGGCAACCAACTGAAGATAATCCACGATGATCAAATCCAAACGGCCATGCGCCTGTTGCAGACGGCGGCACTTGGCCCGCATTTCTGAAATCGAAATGCCCGGCGTGTCATCAATGAAAATGGGCGCTTCGACCAGGGCAGCCAATCCGTTGACCAGTTTGTTGTAATCATCGCGGCCCAGAAAGCCGGTGCGGAGTTTGTGCGAGTCCACCATCGCTTGCGAACACAGCAGACGCATGACCAGCGATTCGCGTGACATTTCCAGCGAGAACACTCCCACCACTTTGTTGTCACGCACGGCGGCATTCTCAGCAATGTTGATGGCAAAAGCGGTTTTGCCCATGGAAGGGCGCGCGGCAATGATCACCAGATCAGACTTCTGCAATCCGCTGGTCATGTTATCCAGCTGCTCAAAATGCGTGGCCAGTCCGGTGATGCGTTGACCTTGCTCGTATAACTTATCAATGGATCCGAAGGATGATTTAACGATCTCCGGGATTCCCATAAAGCCCTGGCCAATGCGCTTTTCGGCAACCTGAAAGATCGCCGATTCAGCGGCATCCACAATCTCTTCCGCCGGGGCATCCTGTTCGTAAGCTTTCTGGATGGCGCTGGTGGCTGCGTGGATCAGCCCGCGCAGCAGGGCTTTGTCCTTGACGATGCGGACATACTGCTCAATGTTCTTGACGCGCGGCAGTCCGTCAGTCAGCGAGGTGACGTAGGCAACGCCGCCGACTGATTCGATCTCCTTGTGCTGTCCAAGCTGCTCGGTGAGGGTGACGAAGTCGATAGGCCGGCCGGTTTCGGCCAGCTCCATCATGCGCAGGTAGATGCGGCGGTGCGAATCGAGCGAGAAATCATCGGCCCGGAGAAACTCGGCTGCCTGAGGATACGAAGAGTTATCGAGAAGAACCGCGCCAAGAATGGCCCGTTCGGCTTCCACACTGGCGGGCAACCCGCGGTCAAGACTGTAATCAGTTGTCGCCATTCAGATCAGAATCCCCGAAAATATGGTTTCTATTTAGGCGAAAATCCATCGAAGATGAGCAAATCGCACGGCAAATCCGCCGTCACGAAGCGAACGGCTATTACCGTGATTTTTAAGAGTTTCAGCTCCGATTTCTTCACCGCTAACCGCAATAAAGAGCCCGGTTTGAACCAGCCATTCAAACCGGGCACTTGCGGGGTGGATGTTCGCACGTTGCGTGTTGCCTCGCAACGCTTCAGTGACTCACGCGAGCTTCTCTCACGCTCAATCCTTGCGGGTTGAGATTCGATCATCGCCTGCCTGGCGGCGAGATCAACGCAGATTAAGCTCAACCGCGACTCGCGAAGAGTGCGCTTTCCGATCTTAAGATCAGGCGTGCCTCTCTCCCAAGCGAACATCGCACACTTGAGTGTTAGCAATATCGACCGAATTGGCCAGCAGCGGGCAAGGGCTGAATCGCGATTTCAGAATTCTCCGGTGGAATGCTTGTGGAGAACGGGCCTTCCCTGTGGAGTGCGGTGGAAAACCGGGTACGCAAATCTCGGCATGTCAAGTTCAGTAAGGAAAATTTTGCATCGGCGGCAACCTGCAATTTCGCGCCAAGTTCCAACGAGTCAACATACAGAAGGTGAAAAATGGCAAGGTCTAAGAGGGTTACTGGTCGGCTTTCACCGCCGGCGCGGCATTCGGCGCGCTGGCAATGGCTGGAGCGCTCACCTATAAGAGAAAAGACGCCGGCGATGACAGCCGCGTGGTCCACATTGAGCGGAGCATCAATATCGGCAGGCCGGTTGAGGAGCTGTTTTCATCCTGGCTGGACCTTGAACGAATGCCTGAACTCATAGGATTGGTTCGCAAGGTTGAACACTTCGGCGCCGGTTCACGCTGGCTGGCTAAGCTTGATGGACGCGAATTCGAGTGGGACGCACAGATCACGCAGGTCATCTTCAATGAATCGATTGGCTGGAAATCAGTAAGGGGCCCAAAACACTCCGGACGGATCAGCTTTTCTCCCCTGGGCGACCAGACCGTGCTGCATGTGGTGATGAGCTACGTGCCGCACCCGGAAAACTTTGGGGCAGTCGCCTTCACCAACGTAGAATCTTGAGCAGTGGATTGAGCGCGGGCTTCGGGAATTCAAGGCATCCATGGAAGATGACTCTCTGCGGCGATTAACGTGAACCACTGGCCCGCACAGGAACCACAGGTGCGGAAGTGGAATCATCGTGGAACACCGCTACCGGCCCGATCGGCACGCCAGGAAAACCAACAGCTCCGGGAACCGTCAGCTATACACGCCCGCCGAAAGAGCAAGGCGATAAAGGTATCTCATCTAAAGGGCGCTTAGCTCTCTATTTTTGTTTCTTACCTGGCTCAGGCTCGTCCGGCGGCTGGCCAAGGAGTTTGAATTCCACGTCGCGGCTGCGCGAAGTTGGCGTCTTATTGGCATCCGCGGTGAACTGGATCAACGTTCCCCGAAGAATGTAATATCCGTCTTCTGCTTTGGTCTTGGCCGGACCGCGATCAAAGCGCCCGTTGAACTCAAACCACACGCCATGCAGCGGTCTGGTGGTGAAGCTTACTTCATGGCCCTGCACCGCGGCTTTACTGAAAAACTGGTCCAGAAAAGCGCCACGGTCGCTGTCCAGTTCTCCGCGCCGCGAAATGTATCCGGAGACACCGGTTTCTTCCAGATTGATCTGAACAAACTCACCATCGCCCAGAAAGCTGTACATGCCGGAGATGTCTTCGGCGGCTTTGCTTGCGGAAGACGACTGAGCGGGCTTCTGCTTTGAAGTTTCTGGTCCGGGAGCTTGCGCAGGCGCAAAGTAGCAAGTAACGCCAAAAACAACATGAGTGTGTAAAACGTGAGTTGGCCATGATTTTTCAGATAGTAATGCAGATGTAATTCTTCTACATGCACTGAAGTACAGGACCTGTGACGTTCAAGCCGGCAAAACCTGCGTTTTAAGTTAAGGTTGAATTTCTATAGGCGTGCCAACCGGGACTTTCGCCAAATCTCTTCGATCTCAGAATCTGTTACCGCGATACATCCCAGCGTCCAATCTTTTTCACGATGGGCCGAACCCACCCATGCCCATGCAGGCGGCAGGCTAATCATACTCCGCCGGGGTAGACCGATCTTTGCGCTCGAGCCCGACCGGTCGCATTCGGGTAGGAATGTGGAGCGAGATGATAATGGCTGTGATCGTTCTTGCCGTCGATCACATATGGGCCTTCGGGCGTCTTGCCATCGCCTACGCGTGATTTAGGGCCCTTTGGTTCTGGTCCAAGAGCGACTCGGAAGGTCTCCAGGACTTTACCCTGCCTCATGAGAGATAAGGTTGCGCGGATTTAACAACTACAATCTTGTCCGCATGAACTGTATCCATCCGCGGCGGCATTCCCGTCGACAAGCAGACGATTACACAGATCAGCGCCTTGATTGAAATTGCACATAAAAAATCCTGATTCAAAGGGGCGTGATTATCTCACAGAGGCGGTGCGGTGAAAAGACTCAATCGCTTCGTAAATCCTGGGATGGATGCAGACTTCATAATACGTCTGATCCGTGGTTTTCTTCAGCGAGAAGTCGCGGGGATCAACATGGGCGATGCGGCCTTCACGCACGATGATGCGATGAAACAAGCCCTGGCCCAGAGGGACCATGCCGGTGAAGACCCGTACCTGGCTGGTTTTCCAGATCATGGGCACCTGAATGTCAAAGGCGCGCAGTGAGATTTCAGTCTTTAATTTTTCAAACGCAGGGCCGCTGATGTGAATTCCGCCGATGTTGTAGCGAATGAGAAACTCGTCTGGGTTGGCGCCAATCTCCGCGTCCTCAACTGTCTTGAACGAAAACACGTTAAAGAGAAGCTCACGATTTTCCAGCAGCGCGCGCATGCCTTTGTGACATGAGGAAAGCCGGTCACTTTCATTGATCGCCTTGGAAATCATGATCTGCCGGGTTCCGTCCATCAGATACATGGGCGCTGAATCCTGGAATGAGATTCCAATCCCAAGTTCCAGGCTGGGCAGGCCTGCCGCGAGCGAGCGGTCATTATAGGTGGTAACGACTTCGATGATTTCCTTGGCGAGAACGCAGGTTTGTGCCACACCAACCGCCGGGTCACCTTCACGTTCAAACATGGCCAGGATGATGGCATCGCCTTCGATAAAGACTTTGCGAGCGCCATATTTTGGCAAAAGCTTGTTGATGGGATCGTAAAAATTCAGGCTGAAATATGACGCCGGATTCAGTCCGCGCTCAAACAATGTACGCGTCAGGGTTGTGGACTCCGTATGTCGGCCTTCAAGATGACATGATCAATCACCTTCTCTTCCGCCGGTTTCTGTTCTTCCGGCAGAAGAAATTCGTATAAGGTGCTGTTAACGGCTGAAAGCTCGCGGAATTTGTCGCTGGCCAGGACGTTCACCGTCTCCGTGGCAGCCACCACAACTTCCATGCGCTTGAGATCGCGATGGTAACGGACAAAATCAGTGAAGTATCTGCCCGCCAGCTTGGCCTTTTCCGCCGGCCTGGCGCTCTCAACCTTCTTCACTGCCACGTGCAGATTGTCAGGAGAGAGCTTGCCCTGCTCATTGAGCAGCAGTTCCACTCTTTTACGTTCGCTTTTGGAGATGAGGGCGCTTTTCAACTGCTGGGGATTGATGGGCGGCGAGTACTGCGCCAGCAATGGCACCACTTCATATGAGGCAAGCACATGCTCCATGATCCTTCTTCTTCCAGGAGATCAACCCATGCCCCAAGCATGGTTTTTTGCGACTTGCCTTTCTGCGAATCGTCCGGTGAGCCGCCCGCCACAATCTCATGCGCATTTTCCGGGACATTCAACAGGCCCGAAACCTGCGATTCTGAATCACTCTCAACGCCCAGCGCGGCGAGAAACTTTGTGGCGAGTTTGACAATCATTTCAAAGCGATCAACGTCACGCTCATACGTTCCGAGCATTACGTAGTGCTCAGCGTTAAGGACATTGTCCTGGCCATCTTCGCTGAAAATGAGCCGGTTCATCAGCAGGTCATAGATGTGGGATTCGCCGTCACCAAACAGCGAGCGCCTGGTCTTGCCCAGGGTTTCTCTTTCCGTATCACGGGTGATATTGAACAGGTCCTGTCCGGCACGACGCAACACGCCTTTCTTGTTGATCTGGAATTGCGAAAAGCGCTCACGCAGTTCCATGGTTGTGCTGGTGCCTGACTGGCGGGGCCCTTCATACATCTTCATGCGCGCGCGGCAACGCTCCAATACCAGTCCGTACTGGTTCACAAGTTCCACGCGCTGGAATTTAAGGATGGCGAGGCGGAAGAGCACGTCCAGGGCAACTGCGTTTTCAGCTTTCGCGCGATTCAGTGCGGAAACATGGAGGTCAGTGAGTAACTTCTTGAAGTCCGGTGGCTCAACTTGCCTTGCCGCGCGGGCCTGCAAGTCACGTACGCGGGCGGGAACATTCGCTCCCAGACGCGCGGACCGCGCCTCTTCAGCGGCAAGATCTTCAACATTGCCATGGCGGGCGACCAGCCGGAAGATAAACTGGCGAGCGGAATCTGTAAATTTCGGGCTGAGGAAAACATCATGCCGAACATTATCAATGCCCGTGACCAGGCCTTCGAGTGCAAGCGAAGGCTCATAGCTTGTCAATGCCAGTTGGCGAGCAAACTCCGTGAGGTTTCCGCGTTGAAGAAATGAAAATGCCATCAGCCAGCCAGCTATTCTGACGGGGGAAGCTGGATTTTATATCCTGAATGCCGCTTTCGCTACATTACGTTAGGTACTTCCCCACATCAGAACAGCTTTAAAAGCTGGCTTTGGCCGTTTGCGGCGATTTCCGGGCCTTCTCAAACTCGTCTCCAGGCTGCCAGCCAGCCAGCGCCGGCTGATTTGCCACATCCCAGCCCAGAACCAGGCCAAATTTAGCCAGCTTGGCGTCCGCGGTGAAATCCATGTCAGCCCGATATTCGTCCGAAGGCTGATGGTAGCGATGCGTAACGTAATCTTTTTCCTTCTCTTCACCCCAGACCAGATCATGTCCTTTGAACAGCGCGCCCTCATTCAGGCTGAACGCCGGCACCCCAACGCGGGCCATGCTGAAATGGTCAGAACGGTAATAATGACCGGCTTCGGGATGGTCATCCGGCTGGATGGCCATGCCGAATGCCTGCGCCACCGCCTGGAACGGTGGGATAAACAGTGGTTCGTTCAGCACCGGAGACGACGAGTTGCAAAGGGTCGCCCAGCGGCTGTATATCGTCAAAATTCAGGTCGAGAGAAATATCGCGGGCAGGAACCGGCGGATGCTCTCCCAGATACCTTGAACCAAGCAGCCCCTGCTCTTCCGCGGTGACGGACGCGAAAATTAAACTGCGTTTCGGTTTGGCGGAGGCGCTTGCAAATGCGCGCGCCAGTTCCAGGAGAATGCCGCAACCGGTAGCATTGTCAGCAGCGCCGTTATAGATATTGTCGCCGGGCTCGTCGGCATGGATGCCCAGATGATCATAGTGCGCTGTGTACATCACGGCCTGCTGCTTGAGCTTGTCATCAGAGCCGGTGACCTTGCCGATCACGTTGCGTGAGGAGAAGGGCCGCACTTGGTGACGATTGTCTCTTTCAACCTGACACCCAGATCAACCGGCTTGAAGCTGCGCGAGTTGGCTTCTTTCAGCATCTGGTCAAGGTCATGCCCGGCGGCCTGCGCCAGCTTGCGCGCGACTTCCAGTTGAATCCAGCCTGCCGACTTGAGCTTGGGAACTTTGTCATCCTGAAGCAGTGAACTCTCTCCGCCCCAGGAGTTGCGCACCACTTCCCAGGGATAGCTGGCCATGTCAGTTTTATGAATCAGGATTGCGCCAACGGCGCCGCGCCGGGCAGCTTCTTCGTATTTGTAAGTCCAGCGACCGTAATAGGTGAGCGCGCGTCCTTTGAAGAAATCAGGATCGTCAGAAGGCGGCTCATTCACCAGCATGAGAGCTACCTTGCCCTTCAGATCAACACCCTTGTAGTCGTCCCAGTTGTATTCAGGCGCCTTAATGCCATAGCCAACATAGACAATGGGCGCATTAATTTCTGATTTTTCAGAATGAGTCTGGTCGGTGGCAACATAGTCATCGGCAAACTTCAGGGCGATTTCGTTGCCCGACTTAGGCACGAAGGCAAACTGGGTCTCCTTGCCGTCCGTGGTGACGCCGTAGAAATTAACGCTTTGGAAGTATGTGCCGTTATCACCGGCCGGGAGCAGGCCATAGCTTTTGAATTGCGCGGCAATCCAGTCGGCAGCCTTGTCGCCACCTTTTTGCCCGGTGCCGCGACCTTCCAGAGCGTCGTCTGAAAGGTATTTAACCGTGGCGCGAATCTTTTCGGCATCAATGGAGTTCATGGCGGCCTGTTGGGCAGACGCGGCGGCGGGAGCGCTAGTGTGGGACGTATTTTGCGCCTACTGACAACCGTGAATAGAGCAGCAATGACCGAAAGCACAATCAGCGTGATACGTTTCATTCAGGAACTTACCTTTTGGGCAGATTTTGTAGTACATAACTCTTTTCCAACCAGAAGCAATCATGGCTGCGACCGCATGCTAATTTTTGGAATCTCAACCAGGCTTGAAGACCGGAACCTGGTCAGCGGCAGTAAAAATCTGCGCAGCCGGTACGCCGGAGATTTCAGCAAGCCTCTTATTCAGATCTTCCATCTCCTCCCGTGACCAGCTCACAGTGCTGGTTTCGATTTCCTTCTGAGGAGAGATAAGGAAGATGGTGGGCACGTTGGTCAATCCGTAAGCGTTGGAAACCGGATAACCTTTGGCATCGAGCAAAACGGGGAAGGTTACACCAAACTCACGATTGAAAGCCTGGGTATCCTGCGCGTCATCCTGTGAGACGCCCACCAGCGTAAATTTTCCCGGTCCTTTATATGCCTTGAATATCCGCTCAATATAGGGGAAGGCCAGTTGACACACCGGACAGCTTACCTTAAAAAAAGCGGCCATAACCGGGCCTTGCTTCAGTGCGTTGTCCAGCGAAAATCTGGTCCCATCTATAAAACTCAACTGAATATCCGGTGCGTGGACACCGGCTGTGAGTGCGGGCATGAAGCCTCCAAATGGATATTGTATCGCGAGGCGCCGGGGCAGGCCGCTTATCGCGCTTAATGAAGAATGCGGTCCGCAATTCTTTGATGCCGACAATGTCATTTCCCAAGAGCTCTGAGAATTTTTCTGGCCAGGCCCGTCAACGCCAGCTTCTCAACGGTTCTGAGTGACACCCATTTGCCGGTTTTCGAATCACCTGCGTACACCGTCACCGCGTAGTCAGTTATCGTGATGGAATGCTTCAGGCGCATGAGCGGAATCTGGCCATTGTTCTTTACCATCTCAGGAAGTTCCCACATGCCGGCCATGAGCGAACTGGTTTTCGGTCGCTGGCGAAGGAGTACTTTGTCAGCTTTGATTGACAGCACATAGCGCAGCTCGGCTTTCAATCGCGCAGGCTTCTTTCGCGAGACGCCCGGACCCTGCACCATGCACAAGCTCGATACCGGACATCGGCTGCACAACGGATCTCCCGGCAGACACACTATGGCGCCCAGCTCCATCATTGCCTGATTGAAATCGCCGGGGCGGCTGGGATCCAGAAGCGTGTTCGCGATCCGCCAATTGTCTTCTTCGCCCAGTTCGTCTCCGGTCACGCGATGCAGCACGCGCTTGACGTTTCCATCAACCACCGCTACGGGCTCGCCGTAAGCAATACTGGCAACGGCAGCCGCCGTGTAACGCCCGATGCCGGGGAGTCCGCGCAGGGCATCCGCAGTTCGCGGAAATTCGCCCAGCTTCTCTCACCTTCTTTGCGGCTGCATGCAGGTTGCGAGCGCGGCGATAGTAGCCAAGTCCACTCCAGGCAGCCAGCACCGTCTGTTCACGCGCACGGGCCAGACTGGCAATGGTCGGGAATTGCGCGATAAACTGCTATAGCGCTGCTCCACCACCGCGACGCGCGTCTGCTGCAGCATGATCTCTGATACCAGAATGCGGTAAGGATCAGTTTCCCCTCGCCAGGGAAGCTGGCGCTGTTCACGATCAAACCAGGCGAGCAGTCGCTGGCGGAAGCCGCGTATCTGGCTGGCAGTTAAGATTTTGAGAGAGGAAGGCAACGTAGAAGATTCTAACGCAAGCGGCTCAGCACGTCAGCACTACAGACTGTCAGCAATCAGTGGTGATCTAGTGCTCAACTCGCTGCTGCGCATCGAGGTACCAACCGCGGCTGAAGCCGGAATTCGCTATGACGTCAATGCACAGAGCGTGCCCGTAAGGAGCTGACTGCTGATTACTGATTGCTGAATGCTATGCCTCAATAAAAAAAACCAGCCGCAAGCGGCTGGCTTTTTCTATTGCCAAGATTGATTTTTGCTGGGACCAGCCATGAACAGTGTGGCTGGAGTACCCGGGGGTGGCGGCACCGAATTTTTTTGATGCCAAACCTTCGAGCTTTCAGCTTGCTACAGCGTCTGCCGATATTTTCTTTCGGCCCGATGCGCTGGCTTGCCGGTCGCGATCATCGTAACCCGGAACGGAACGTTTACCCGTCGCCTGATTGTCGGTACGTGTCTGGCTGAACTCGCTGCCAGACAATCTGCCGGTCATCCCGTGTGCATGCCGCGCCGGCATGCGCCTTGTCTTGCTGGTTACCGGTGTGGACTCAGCGGAGCTGAGGCGGGACCAAAATGGCCCTGTCTGACTTCTTTATCAACGGAGCGCCGGGAGGTTCCTCATCAGCATCTTGCCGAAGATGCGCGGATGCGGCCGGACCAACTCCATCTCAGCTTCGTTATACGGTCTGCTGCGCGTGCTGCCGGATTTGCGCAAACCCAAAGCAGCCGATTCAGCAAACGCCCACCACTTCACACAGAGAAACTACTGACTGACGAGATGAATTGTAGCGTTCACCGGTGCAGCCCCGTCAGATACCGTAAGTGCCTAAGTGATCCTCTGCTGACAGGCCCAGACTCACCAGGGATTTGACCACTGGGCCATTGTGCGAAAAGTCAAGCTGATCATAACGCGTGGTGATTGTCCTGCGGTGTACCGGTTTTGGGGGTGGAACGGCACGGTTTCGAATATGGAACGCTGGTCAGGTCCTCAGGATGGAAGAAGGAAGCTGTCATCTTGAGCGGAGTCGGAGCGTAGGCGACGACGCAGTCGAAAGATCCCGAAGGTGCGGGTCGTAACCGCGGCGCAACAGGGAGTTTCCTCAGGACAAGGTTTGTGACTTGAGCTTCTTTCACCTTGAGCTTCTTTCACCTTGAGCTTCTTTCACTCGAGCATCCGGGGAGAACGCCTTGGCGCGGCATGGCGGTGCTGTCATTCTCGGGATGTTTCGACTCCGAGTCGCGACGGTTCGCGCGACTCTCCGCTCAACATGACAGGGTTGAAGGCATTGTTGAATTTGAAGTTAAGGATGGACAATCAAGGATCGCCAGAATCGCTAAATACGAAGGAATCATTCCCGGACCGGCGTAAGCGACGTGGCGGTCATAATCCAGCCTGACTTCACCTGCTGCCATACTGACAAGACCCTCAATGGGTGGTTGGGGGCCGCGGGCTGTTGACTTATGACCAGAACATAGCTCACCACCATGTTCGGTCCGGCGGGATCCACCATGACCTCGCCCAGCGAATAATCGCCCGGGCGCGCCGACTTCCAATACGCTATCCAGCCTTCGCGATCATATTTGCTGCCGTCGGCGCCCACGCCTACGAACATTGGCGCAAGATGGCTTGCCACGTCCTTCCATTGCTGCGACTTCATCGCCTCCCACATCAGGCGTTCATACTGTTCCGAGCCAGTGGCGTTTTTCCACGTGGGATGTTTGGGTGAGCCGGCACAACCGGCAAGCAGAGCCAGGCTCAACAAGAAGACGGCAGTTGGAGCGCTTTTATAGGGCATGTGGCGAGGGTCTCAATTACAGATTATCGAATCCACGTTCATTCGCGCCAATGTGTTTCGCGCTACGCATCGGATTGTGTCTGCATTGCTGGTTATGATGAGGGTAGGGCGGAGTTATTTCAATACGTCAGCGCAAGATTCAACATGGGCAGTTTTGTTGTGCCGCACCTACGGTGCTCGGGTTTCCTATTTCAGCTTCCCCGGGTGTGGAGTCTCAAGAGGTTGTTCCGGTCAAGGCCGGAGCGGCTGATAGGTGATGCGTGATAGAGACTACCATGAGGGCGATGCCAGTTGTAGTGGTGAAGCCAGGGGTGAAGCTGGGCGTTTCGCTCAAGAGAGTTGAGGTAAGTGCAAGCATAAACCCATTCCCGGAGAGCGGTTTGGATGAAACGTTCGGCCTTGCCGTTGGTGCGTGGAGTGTAGGGACGAGTGAAGCGATGGCGAGTATCAAGTTCGGTGACGGCAAGGCGAAAGGCGTGGGAGCGATAACAGTGACCGTTGTCGGTGAGCAGCCGGCGGATCGGAATACCCAGGCGGGCGTAAAAAGAAACCGCAGCTCGGAGAAAATCAATGGCAGCAGCGGCGGTGAAGCTGGGCAGGATCTGGGCAAAGGCGATACGGGAATGGTCGTCGATGGCAATATGGAGATATTCCCAGCCGGAGTGGTGTTTACCGCGGCGACGGCCATCAGGACGGACGGCTACGTCAGAGAAGCGGCCGAGCTGCTTGATATCCAGGTGCAGAAGATCGCCGGGAGTGGGATGCTCGTAACGAATGATGGGTACCGCCGGCTCCAGATCGCGGATGCGATTTAAACCCAGACGGCGAAGAATACGGCTCACGGTAGCACGACTCAGGCCAGTGATTTTGGCGATGTAGAGACCGGTAAAGCGTTGGCGGCGAAGCTGCTCAACGCGCTGAACAGAGTCAACCGTAGTGCTGCGAGGACAGCGATGAGGACGGGAGGAACGGTCGAGGAGACCATCCAGCCCCTCGTTGCGAAAGCGGCGGACCCATTTAGCCACCGTACGAGGGGTGACGGCGAACTCGGCGGCCGCCGAGTTCATCGTCACGCTTTGAAAAACAACGCGTCGAGCCAATTGCACTCGACGGACGAAGGTAAGTCGTGCATTCTTATGAATGTCCATTCGGGTCTCCAGAGTTGAACTGACTGCTCATCACAATCAGCTTCTCTGGTTTTGCTCGAATGGAGCTAACTTCTGATCGCGCCTACGGCGCTTTCAACATCAACCGGCTTTGGCGGACACGTTTGTACTCGCCGCTGGAACGATGTTCTGGTTCACGCGGAAGAAATTCTCCGGATCGTACTTCGCCTTTATACGGGCGAGCCTCTGGTAGTTGTCGCCGTAGGTAGCTCGAATGCGATCTTCTCCCTCGCCTTCCATCATGAAGTTCACATAACCACCGCCCGCTCCATAGGGATGCAGGGCCTCCCAATAATCCTTGGCCCACGCGGTGATGCGGTCTTTATTGGCCGGGTCAGGATCCACGCCCACAATCACCTCACTCCAGATGGCATCACGATAACCCCATGGAGTGTCCCCTGGCTTGGCTCGATGGGCAGCGCCGTTGATTGGATAAAGGTGCATGGTGCTATGCAGGGTGGGCAGCTCCGCGGCATGTTTTATATGCAATGCAATGGCTTTGTCGCTGAGCTCTCTTACAAAATCCGCCTTCCAATACCATTGCAGGCCCGGCGTGTAGAGACCATCAAACATGCCTTGCAGCATGGGATACGGCATGGAAGCAAAAAACTCGAATGCCGGCGACTTCAATTTCCGCAGCGGAGCCAGGAGTTCCTGCGCCTGCTCCTGCGGGCCGTTGTAACACCACACGATTCCGCACATCTTCTTGAAGTGCAACGCCTCCGGGAATGGAGGAGCGGGCGGCACAGTCATAAATGCAAAGAAGCCGTTCAACTGCTCCGGCGCGTTCACAATGAACTCTCGATACCACTTCATCACGTCAGCGGCATCATCGATTTCCCACAACATAGGACCGGCAAGAACCATCTTCACCGGATGGGCGCGAAAGAGGAATGAGGTGACCACACCGAAGTTTCCTCCGCCACCGCGGATCGCCCAGAACAGGTCAGCATTCTCGGTTGCGCTTGCCACCACAAAGGTTCCGTCGGCCAGTACCACATCGGCGGCCAACAGGTTATCAATGGTCAAGCCAAATTGCCGCGTCAGGTATCCCAGTCCGCCGCCAAGAGTCAGCCCTGCAACACCGGTGGTGGAAATGATTCCAGAAGGCACGGCCAGTCCAAACGCATGCGTCGCGTGGTCAACATCACCCCACGTTGTACCGCCGCCAACGCGCACGGTCCGGGCCGCTGCATCAACATGAACGTACTTGATGGTTGAGAGATCAATCACCAGGCCGTCATCACAGACTCCCAGCCCTCCGGCGTTATGACCACCGCCGCGAATAGATACTTTCAAACCGTGTTGCCGGCCAAAAGCAACGGCGGTGATTACGTCTGCCACGTCAGCACATTTGGCGATCAGTTTTGGTTTGCGGCTGATCATGGCGTTATAGACCTTGCGTGCTTCGTCATAGCCCGGGTCGCTGGGTCCAATCACAACGCCCCGTAGCTGGCTTCTCAACTGCGCTGTAAGTTCTTGTTGCATACGTTTCTCCTTCGCGGAAAACAAAGCTGACCAGATCACTTCGTCAATGGTGGGTGCGGAAAACGAAGAGCGTTCCGTGACACGCTCTCCGTTTGGTGCCATCGGTCTTTTTTGCCTCACACTATGGTCGAGCTTCATAAACGATATTGAAAGGTGTCTCCGTAGCACGGCGGAATTGGGTGAATCCGGCGGCCTGAACCACGTCACGGATTCGCGTTTCTCCTGCTTGCGCCCCCAGACACACCCCCACTTCCTGAGACCGTGAGCAGGGCGTACACAGGAGCGTTGAGAAGGAATAGTAAATCCGGCCCACCGGGTTGAGATTGTCTTTCAACTGGTCATTAGCAAATGGTTCCACAATCATCCATGTCCCATTTTTCGCCAGCGATTGCCGGACGTGTGCGGCCGCGCCGGTCGGGTCTCCCATATCATGCAGGCAATCGAAAACAGTTATCAGATCATAATCTTTTCCCGGATAGTTTTTTGCGCTTGCCACTTCAAAAACAACCCGATCAGCAACTCCACCACGTTTTGCGGATTCGCGAGCTTCTTCAATTGATTTATCGTGGTAGTCGAAACCGACAAAGCGGGAATTGGGGAAGGCCTGGGCCATCAAAATGGTGGAAGCGCCTTTACCGCAACCCACATCGGCAACACGCGCACCGGCTTCCAGTTTGGCTTTCACGCCTTGCAGGGCCGGAATCCATGAGCTCACAAGATTGGCGGCATAACCGGGGCGGAAAAACTTTTCACAGCCGTGAAACACATCTTCAACATGTTCATGCCAGCCCATGCCGGCGCCGGTGCGGAAAGACTCCGCAATACGCGGCACAGCGGCCAGCGAGCCCAGCGCCAGTTCAAACGCTCCGGGCAGATATGCCGGACTGTTTTCGTCAGCCAGGGCAAATGCCTGCTCTTGCGTCATGCTGAATTTCCCGGTCTTGTCTTCGTAAGTGATGTATCCACCGGCGGCCTGAGATGCCAGCCACTCACGCACGTAGCGTTCATCGGTGTGTGTGTCAGCAGCCAATTCTTTGGAGTTCATTGGGCCAGCAGCAAGCGCTTTGTAAAGCCCAAGTTTTTCTCCAATCACCACCATGCCTGCGTGAACGGCCGCGCCCAGGTCGTTGACGAATTGGCCGATGAAAATGTTCAGTTTGTCCATGTCGAGCGCTTGAAGTTGTGCGGTAGCCATTTGAAATTCTCCTTTACATCTGTGCTGCTTGCTCATGGCGACTTTGCTAAAATTCGCTATAAGCGTTGTTCGTGCCCTGGAGACTGAGCTTCAGCAATATCGCCACGTTGTGCTTTAAATTCAGTGCTCAATCCCTTGCCTCAGTCAAACTTACCGGCACGGTTACGGGAAGTAACGAAACAATGCCAAAGAAACGCCAAAATTCGGGCCCAACACAACTTTTGGCTTTACCCAGAACGGAAGTGCCCTTGGCTACCATCCCCCTCTGCTATCAATTCGGCCAGTACACGCTCGACGCGGAAAAAGGGTGCCTGCTCAAGGGCGGCGAAGAGGTCAGGCTTCGACCTAAGGTGTATGAAGCGCTGAAGTATCTGGTGGAGCACCCGGGGCGACTCATTGGCAAACAGGAGTTGATGCAGGCGGTCTGGCCTGACTCCTTTGTCACGGACGATTCACTGGTGCAGTGCATGCTTGAGTTGCGCCGCGCACTCGATGATCGCGCACAGGTGCTGCTCAAAACGGTACCCAGGCGCGGGTACCTGTTCACCTCTGAAGTAATCCAGCGTTCCGCAAAACCTGAGCGCTTTTCGCCAGGCGCTTTGGAAGTATCTGACGGTAAGCATCCCGCGTCACAAACCATTGTCAAGCAGCGCCACGATTTACCGAGTCCTCGAACTTCGTTTATCGGTCGCGAACAACAAGTGCAAGAAGCGAAAGAGTTGTTACTCCGCGATGACGTACGACTTCTGAGCATTACCGGCCCCGGCGGGGCGGGAAAAACACGGTTGGCCATTGCCGTGGCTGCCGCGATTGCGTATCAACCCCGCCGGCGTCACATTTGTTAATTTGTCCTCCATCACGCAGCCTGACATGGTGGCCACCGCGCTGGCTGACGCGCTGGGAATTCAACAAATCGCCGGACGCAGCGTGCCCCAACTGATTGGCGACCGGCTCAGAAACAGTGAACCGTTTCTGCTGGTCCTGGATAACTTCGAACAGGTGCTTCCTGCCGCCACCGTTCTGGCCCAAACCCTGGACGCATGCCCATCTCTCAAGATCCTGGTTACCAGCCGGTTCCGGCTGCGCATTTATGGAGAACAGGAATTCCCGGCAATGCCGCTGGCGCGCGATTCTGGCATGGAATTGTTTGCCCAGCGCGCGGCCTCGGTAAGGCCTGATTTTGCTCTCACCCCGGAAAATGAAGACGCTGTGCAGGAAATCTGTTCGCGTCTTGACGGCCTGCCACTGGCAATCGAACTGGCGGCCCCCGCACCAGGGTACTTTCTCCGGCAGCAATTCTGGATCGCATGCAGAGCCGGCTGCAACTGTTGACCGGCGGGCCGCTTGATTTTCCGGAACGTCAGCAAACATTGCGTAACGCCATAGCCTGGAGCCACGATCTCCTGAACGAAGCCGAGCGAAAACTCTTTCGCCGCTTTTCCGCGTTCGCAGGCGGAGCCACGCTGGAGGCGGCTGAAGCCGTCTGCAATACCGGCTACGATCTCGGTGTTGACCTGTTTGAAGGCCTGTCTTCGCTCGTGGACAAGAATCTGGTGCAGCGTGTTGATCGGGCCGGTGTTGATCAAAATGGAGGCGCGCCTCGTTTTGCCATGCTGGCCACCATCCGTGAATATGCCTTTGAGTGCCTGACCACCAGTGACGAGGATCCGCGGTACGGCGTGCGCATGCCGCGTACTGTCTGATTCTGGCGGAGGAAGGAAATCCGCGCTTGGTGCTGAAGACCTGCGCGCTGGCTCACGCAATGTGATGCCGAGGTTGATAACTTTCGCGCCGCACTGGACTGGCTTTTTCAAACGCTGGGCCCTGGACTGGGGCTTCCGTCTTGCATTGCCTGTTCCGGTTCTGGGACATGCGAGAGCACCTTACGGAAGGCCGCGCGCGCCTGGAGACAATTCTGCGCCTGAGCGGCCCGGACCACATGAAAGAACGTGGAAGAGTTGGCCATTTTCTGGGAGCACTGACGACAACTCAAGGTGACTATGTTTCGGCTGAACATTTTCTGGAACGCTCGCTTTCTATTTATGAAGAACTGGGCGACCCCTCCGGCATTGCTGCTTCAGTGAACGCGCTGGCTATTTTGGCCCGTGATTCCGGCGACTATGAATCCGCGCAAAACAATTTTCGAGCGCAGCCTGGCTTACTGGCGCATGCTGCCGGACCGGCTTGCCCGTGGCTCATTGTCTTCATAACCTGGCCAATGTATTTAAAATTCGCGGGAACTATGCCCGGGCCAAAAGCGCCCTGCTGGAAGCCACCGGGATCTTTGAAGATCTCGGCAATCGCAGCGGGGCTGCCTGGTCCATCAACCAGCAGGGTGACATTGCCTGCGCCCAGGGCGATATCACTGCCGCTCGCGCACTTTACGAACGCGCTCTCTCCGAATTCCGCGTGGCCGGCGATCAATGGGGTACCGCGCGATCACTTACTGACCTGGGTTCCATCGCCTGTGAACGCGCCGACTATCCCGCCGCGCAAGCTGCCTATCGCGAAGCCATCATGATCTTTGCAGCTCTGGAACATCGGCGCGGTATTGCGCGGGTGATTGAAGGTTCGGCTTGTCTGGCATTAGCGCGGGGAAACGCATTCCGCGCGCTCAAGTTGGCCGGGGCCGCTGCAAGTTTACGCCACTGCATCAGCGCTCCTCTTCCCCAGCAGGAACAGGCTGTATTTGACCGCATGCTGCTGCCGGCATGGAAGGCTCTGAACGAATCAGAAGCGCAGAGCGCCTGGGCCCAAGGCGCAAAGATGAATCTGGCCGAGGCGATCGCATATTCAGTGGAAGAGCCGGGAGCCGCGAAGTCAGCGTGATTGGTTTCTAGCTTCTAGCTTCTGGCTGCTAGCTTCTGGCTCTTGGCTTCTTGGGTTTTGGTTTGCCTAAAGGCTAAGTGCTAATGGCTAAGTACTGACTGGCTAATTGCAACATGCTGGCTTCGGGGATGTCTTTAATCCAGCAGCTAGGAGCTGATTTTCGTTGGATCAATCAGACGCCGCACCGCCGCCACGCGATCAGCCGGAATGCCGACTCTTCGGGCATGTTCGCGAATCATGTTCTCGTCCGGCGCCAGATACACGCAATACAACTTGTCTTCAGTCACGTAGCTGTGAAGCCACTGAATCTGCGGCCCCATCTCCGTGAGCGTCTGCAAGGAGCGCAGAGATAGCTCGCGGATCTCTGGCTCTGACAGGCTCCCCGCACCCGGAACTTCGCGCTCAATCACAAATTGCGGCACAGTACTTAAATTTTATCACTCATGGGAGCAACGGTTAAGGCTTAGAATCCTCGGAGTTGGCTATGCGCCCCCTCACACCACCTTCATCTTCCATTTCCCTCGCCTGAACACCGTAATCGCGATGACGGCCAGAATGATTTCCGCGGTCAGCATGGCGATGTACACGCCGTTCGGTCCCATGCCCAGCCTGTGTCCCAGAAAATATGCCAGCGGCAGCGGGACAATCCAATAGGAAACCAGGTTGATCCACGTGGGAGTCCAGGTATCGCCGGCGCCGTTGAACGCCTGCACAATCACGATGCCATAGGCAAATAGCAGGTAGCATGCGCTGATAATGCGCAGGCAGGCTGCGCCGGAGCGGATGATCTCCGGGTCACTGCTGAAAATACCCACCAGGTACGGAGCAAAGAGCATAAACACCAGTGAGACGCCGCCCAGGAAAAGCATATTCAGGTAGGCCGAACGCCACACCGATTGTTCCGCGCGCTCCGGCTGTTTGGCGCCAAGGTTCTGGCCCACCAGCGTGGCGGCGGCGCTGCCCAGTCCCCATGACGGCATGATGGAGAAGATCATGATCCTGATGGCGATGGTATAACCCGCGGTGGCCGCGCTGCCAAATGACTGCACCATGCGGACCATCATCACCCAGTTCGCCGTGGCGATGCCAAACTGCAAAGCTCCCGTTCCCGCCAGCCGCAGAATGTTCAGCATCACCTTAGGCGCCACGCGAATGTGTTTGCGCATGACCTCCAGATGAGCGACTGCCTTTGCTCAGCATATAAAGCTGGAAGAGTATGCCAATGCTGCGGCCGATGGTGGTGGAAACCGCCGCGCCGGTTACGCCAAGTCTTGGGAAACGGTCCCAGGCCGCGAATGAGGCAGGGATCAAGAACGATGTTGATCCAGTTGGCCAGCCAGAGCACACGCATGGCCACCGCCGCATCACCGGCGCCACGAAAGATGGCGTTGATCAGGTACAGCATTACGATCACGCCGGAGGAGCTCAGCATAATGCGCGAATAGGTTGATCCGGTTTGCAGAATGCCGGCGCTTGCTCCCATCAGTTTGAGAAACCATGGAGCCAGCGGGAAGCAGATGGCAAACACCATCACCGATACGGCCACGCCGATGATGATGGCCTGGACCGCCGCTTCGGCGGCGCCATCTTTGTCATGTTCGCCGGTACGGCGGGCGATCACGGCCGTGGTGCCCATGCTCAGGCCAATGGCCACAGCCATTACCATCACCAGCATGCCTTCGGTGATGCCGACCGTGGCAGTGGCATCAGCGCCGAGATGCGCGACAAAGAAAATGTCCACAATGCCGAACAGCGATTCCATCACCATCTCCAGCACCATGGGAACGGCCAGCAGAAAAATGGCGCGATTCATGGAAATGGCGGTGAAATCCTGGCGTGAGCCGAGGATGGCTTCTTTCAGGAGCGCCAGCCAATGCGTCTTGTTGCTTGGATCGTAGTTTCAGGGATTCCGACTAAACTCACTTGCGATTCTCCATGCAGGCTGCTCTCGACACACTAGTCGGACAGCGACACACACATACTGATTGCGGAAAACGTCAGTCCGGAAGAGTTTCCGGGAGACGAACGAAGCGATTTAGCTGGAGAGGCTCATCGGCGTAGATGATTTTTATCACAGTTTGCGGACATAAGTAAAACCATACCGCGGATCGAACAGCAAAATTCGTAACCACCCATTCGACTCCGCTCAGGGCAGGCTACGGGCACAAAGGAACACGAAGGTGGACAAGAGTAGCTTTACCACGGAGACACGGAAAACAGACCTTTACCGCGGATGAACGCTGATGAACGCGGATCGAAAGCAAAATCCGTAAAGGACACAAAACCGGCCCAGGCTGCAAGCTGTGGATGTCGCTTTCGAATCGACGGCGGAGCTTGAGCAGAACGAAGAACGTCCGAACGCTTTGCGCACTCGCGGACTGCTAAAAAAACCCAGGGGACTAGCCTCAGCCGTTTTGCTGCTCTCCGTGCCTCCGCGTCTCCGTGGTGATATTTTGCTTTGCATTCTTTGGCTAATTTGAAATCAGCGTTCATCCGCGTGTATCTGCGGCCAAAGTTCTTCCCGATCGCGGCGATTCCTTCGTGTTCCTTCGTGTCCGTAGCCTGCCCTGAGCGAAGTCGAATGGGTGGTAAAAGCTCTTTTTGCTTTTCCAATTTCCCGATTACCAGATTACTCAATTACCCGATCTTGTTCACCCTCTGTCATTCCGAGCGAGCCGGAGCGCATCCGCGACGGCGAGAGAGGAACCCCGAGGATGTTTGCCGCATAAATGCAGATGCAAGGCATTTCCGTGAGAATGCCTGTGCTAACATCCTTCGCTGTGAAAGACGAATACAGGTACTGGGTTTATATCGTCGCGAGTGTCACGGGCACTCTCTACACCGGGATGACGGGCGATTTGTACACGCGCATCATGCAACACAAAGCCGGAGAGATTGAAGGCTTCTCGAAGACGCACGGATGTAACCGCCTGGTCCACTACGCGGGATGTAACGAGGTTCTCGTGATGATCAACCGTGAAAAGCAGATCAAGTCATGGCGTCGTAGAAAGAAAATCGATCTCATAGAGAAAACAAATCCGCGCTGGGAAGATCTTGCTAAGAACTGGGGTCGCAAGATGAAGCTAAAAGGAGAGAGCATCGAGCAAATACCCTGAGTCCGCATGGTTGCGCAAACATCGTCGGGGTTCCTCTCTCCGTCGCGTGCGCTCCGCCGTCGCTCGGAATGACACGGGTTTAGGGTTTTTCCGAGCGAAGTCAAACCAGGGCCATTTGGCATCCTGCAAACCAGAAAGCGGCGGCCGGTGGGTGAACATATTACAGGCTCATCCAATGAGTGTTTCGGCCAGGTTTTACTTTGTGTTCCGCTTGTCCGTAGCTGCTGAGCGAAGTCGAATGGGTGGTTAAAGCTGTTTTTGCTTTTCAAATTTCCCGATTGCCAAATTACTCAATTACCAAATCTGTTTAACCCCTCTGTCATTCCGAAGAAGCCGGAGCGCACGCGACGGCGAGAGGAACCCCGAGGATGTTTGCCGCGTAAATGAATCGCAGGGAATTCTCTCGAACCCCCTTCGTGTTCCTTCGTGTCCGTAGCCTGCCCTGAGCGAAGTCGAATGGGTGGTTAAAGCTCTTTTTGCTTTTCCAATTTCCCGATTACCAGATTACTCAATTACCAAATCTGTTTGGCGCTCCCGGCGGTCCCCAGGCTGTTCAAGCCTTTGCGTCTCTTTTACAGCCGCAGGGGGAACGAATAAAATGTCTGGCGGAGGATCGAATATGGCCAGCTTACCTAACCCGGGAGCCCAGAGTGAAAGCTTCCACCATCGCGACCTGAAGTGGTCGCCAGGAGAGAAGGCCGTTGCCAGAAAAGCATTTCAACAGGCGCTCCAACGTGAGTTTGAAATCGTGATGAATGAGACCAGGCGAAGGGCGGCGAGGATCAAAGAGCCTTCCGATCTCTGGAGCCTGGAAGACTATCTGACGAAAAGCCGGAAGAACATTGACCGCGATTTCGATTACCGGTATTCCCAACTGATTGCGGTCTTTGCCGTCTTGATTCAGCGCGGACGGCTCACCCTGGAAGAACTGGACGGTTTAAGCGAAGAGAAGATGGAGCGAATCCGCTCATTTGTCGAATTTTATCAATCGTCCTGATATGTGACTTGCTCCAGGCGTTCCGGCGGTTGAGCGGACTTGCGTTGTTTTAATCCTTAGCAGAACCCTTCCGAAAAAGAAGGTGAACGTCCCGTCTGGGTCCCGGCGGTTCGTTTGTCCCCGGCAGTTTCGTCTGTCCCGGCGGTTTTGGATGGTGAGATGCGGAACAGTTTAATGTCGGCCATAGGCAAACTCATTGTACCTGCTGACTTAGGGCTGCCAGCAGGCATAGTATGGGCGATTCTGAGGGATGAACCAGAGTGATCGTCATCCCGCGTCCGCTAAGCGAATGCGCGCTGTCTACAGCGCGTGAGTCGGCGGAGAGTGTGGCTTCGTCGCCGCTAGCAAAGCGCAAGGTCGCCTGGGTCGGCTTGCGAGCGGAAGAAAACGCTCGCTTCGCACCGACCGCTCGGGATGACGAATCTATATTTGTCTCGAGGGAACTGGATCGGAAATATTTGTTGCAGCCTGACATCCTCAGGCTTTAGCGATTAGTACTTAGCAATTAGCCGAAGCAGACGCGGACGAAAACTAAAGATTAGTTGAATCGGCAGATCATGTGAGTCATAGTGAGGCAGGCCCTGAGCGGCTGTCGGTGGAAGTGGTGGTCTTTGACAATCTAGCAATTGGCAAATGGCGATTAGCAGTTAGCCAAACCAGAGCCTCGAGAACCTCTGAACTCTCCGCCAAATTGGGATGACTGCGATCGGATGGGGTGAATGACGGGGGGAGGGAGGAATCGCCGACATCGACGTCATCGCACGACATCGCCGACATCGGAACGACAAACCCCGAACACCCACTGCAGTCCTAAGGATACCCCAAGCTAAGTGGTTTAGATTCCTAGTTAACGGCAGGGGGGTACCCCAGCCGGAAATTGAGTAATCGGGTAATTTGGTAATCGGGAAATTGGAAAACCAACCCCCAAGACACAGAAAAGGCCCGAGCATTATCGCCCGGGCCTCTTGGTTGACTCGGTTGGTTACGGAGCTTAGTCGCCCATCACTTCTTCTTTTTTCTCGTCTGCTTTCGGGGCTTCGGCCTTGGGAGCCGGAGCCGATGGTGATGGACCCTAGCGGAACGAATCCACCTTCCGGAACGGGCTCTTTCAGGATGTGCTGGCGATAGAGTTTTTCCATGCGCGCGTGCTCGGCGTCATTCTTGATCTTCTCGTCGCGGGCGCGGAGTTTCTCTTCACGGGCGGTCTTGGCGATGCCCTTATCGTCCAGCGTGGTGTTGCGTCCGGCATGAACGTGTTCGTCGTTGAGGCGGAGCTTGTGGCCCTGGTCGGTGAGGCCCACGGCCTTGCCGCCGGCAAAGATTTCATGGCGTCCGTGCTCTTCATACCACTTGGTGAGGTTAGACGTCATGTGCATCTTCTCAATGATGTTGCGCCAGCCCACGCCGGTGTTATAGGCGCAGAAGCTGATCTCGCCTTCCTGCGTGGCGTAAGGAATGATGCACTGCTCGGTGCGGCGGAAATCGTAGTTATAAAGGTCCTGGAACCACATGCCGGCGATGAACAGGAAATTCCAGCGGTCCTGGCGGCGCATCTTGATGTCTTCCAGGGTGCGGTCGCCGGTGACCTTGCCGTACTTGTCGTCAGCCTTCTTGGTGGCGCCAAAGGTCTTGTCAAACTTCTTGAGCAGGTCCATCAGCTTGAAATGCTTGGGGGCCTTGAAAGGATCGTAATTCTTGGCCAGAGCCAGCGCCATGCCAACCACGGAGAGGAAGCGTCCGCGGCCTGCGTCATTCACTTTGGCCACGTCGCTGCCGATCTTGTCGCCGTTGAGGAACGCGGTTACGGGCACGGCTTCCTTGGTTTCCTTGTCGATCATCAGGGCCATGCCAACGCCGCAGTTCGGGTGGCAGCCGCAGCTTAGCTGTCCCCAATCGGCGCTGGGGCCGTGAATCAGGTCAGCCCAGTCAGAGAAGGTGGACATGAATGAGATGGGGAACCAATCGCGTGTGGGCTCGCCCAGGCCAGTCTGGTTCTTTACGTCATGTGCCAGATGGCTCAGAGTGTAACGCTGCGCATGGCGGCGATCATCAGTGATTTCCTCGTCGCGGCCAGTGAATGATACCGGCTGGAAGCTGAGGAAGCTGATGGTCTTGGGATTATCGAGCGCGAACTGGATGATGCGGCCGACCTGCTCATTATTGATGCCGTTGATGATGGTGGTGACGGGCACAATGTCCACACCGTTTTCATGCAGGTTATGGATGGCGCGCAGCTTTACGTCAAACAGGTTGCCGACCTGGCGATGCGAGTTGGCCGCGTTGCCGATACCGTCAAACTGGAGATAGGCGTAACGCAGACCGGCTTCCGCAGCCTGGCGGCAGAACTCAGGCGACTTGGCAAATTCGATTCCGTTGGTTGCGGCCTGCACGGAGTTGTAACCAACCTTGCGGGCGTAACGCACGGCGTCAAGGAAGTAAGGTGAAAGCGTGGGCTCGCCACCGGAGAACTGGACTGACATCTGGCGCCGCGGCTTGATGGAGATGGCGTTATCCAGCATGGTCTTGATTTCGTCCCATGTGAGCTCATGCACAAAGCCGACCTGGTTCGCGTCCATGAAGCAGGGATCGCACATCATGTTGCAGCGGTTGGTCAGGTCAATGGTAAGAACTGATCCGCGTCCGTGCTTTACCGTGCTGGTGCCGTGGTGGTGCAGGTCTTCATCATTGTGGGCGGCAATGTCACGGCCCGGGAAAACTTTTTCCAGGTGCTGGAAGAATTCAACGTCAACGGCCATCACGTCTTCAAAGTGGCCGTGGATGGGGCAATCTTTCACCATCAGGATCTGGCCATCGCGCTCAATGATGGTGGCCTTGATTTCGCCGACTTTTTCATTGAGCAGGATTTCGTGAGGCAGTTTGCCGTCCACGATCTGCTGGCGGATTTCCGGAACGCACTTGGGGCAGAGCGAGTCTGTGGAGCGTGGCCAGCCAAGCGGTGGTTTGGTCTTCTCCCACGATTTCAGCAAAGGCTTGTCTGACCAATTGGGGGTGAACGCCGCTGCCGGCTTAATCCGATTGGCGCGTTCAAAAACGGCCCAGGCGCCGCGCGCGGCATAGGTCATAACTTTCTCTGCGTACTTTATGGGCTTATGCATGGTGATTAGCTCTCTCCTTGCGCCAGTTTCATAGCGCGTCTGCTGCTGGTGCTTAGAATGATCGTGAATATTAAATCGACTCTATCTTATTTGCCGGCCAAAGCACGTATTAAGGAGGTTTCCCCGAACGGGTATATTTAGCATCTCAGCGGCGTTCTCAAGCATTGAATGGGAGAGCTGAATCAGCCGTAACTTATTGGATTTAAAGAGGCTACTTGGATAATACAAACCAGAATCGGGCTGAATCTGTAACCAGCGGCTGCGCTGGCCGGAGGATGTTAAAATCAGTCTCCTCGCTTTTCATTTTGCATGCCTGAAATGGAATCAATTCGCACCGGCCTGCGCAACGTGATGAAAGATCTGCTGCGCGCACAGCCGCTGCAAGAAGCGGCTCTCATGGCTTGGCCAGTGGTGTGCGGCAAGGATGTTGCCGCAAGAACAAAAGCAGTTCTGTTTGCCGATGGCGTGGTCACCGTGGAAGTGCCGGATGCGGCATGGCGCAAGCAGCTCACGTCATTCGCTTCACGATACATCAGCGCCTATGAAGCGCTCCTGGGACACGTAATCAAGGAAGTACGATTCAAAGTGCAGCCCGCGGCGGCAAGGAGCGAGGAGCCGGCGAAACGCGAATTTTGAACCACGGACTTCAAACCCATCAACCTGAAACCCATCAACATGCGCATCACTGAAAAAGACGTCATCTACGTAGCCGATCTCGCCAACCTGGAACTCACTCACCAGGAACGCCAGCGCATGGTCAAAGACCTGGATTCGATTCTCACTTACATTGACCGGCTGAACGAACTGGACACTGACGAACGTACCGCCGATGGCCCAGGTAAGCACAATCCAAACAATCCCTGGCGTGAAGATACTCTCACGCCATCGTTACCGCACAAAGATGCCCTGGCCAATGCGCCCGCGACGGATGGCGATTTCTTCAAAGTCCCGAAAGTGATTGAAAGATGAGCTCATCAGCACTCAGCAATCGCATTCAGCCTTTTCTGAAATCTCGAGCGAAGCGAGAGATCGCTACGAACTGGAAGTAATTAAAGGATCATCAGGAAAGAACCGATAAGAGCACTGGCTATCAGAAGAAGATAGGGATCCCTCGCTACGCTCGGGATTGCAGAAAAACCGGACACCATGGACCTGTACCACTCTCACTATCGCCGCAACACGCGCCGCCATCGCGGAGAAGAAAATTTCCGCGTCGCAACTGGTGCAGGAGTTCTACGGCAAAATTCAAGCCGAAGACGGTGAGATCCACGCCTATCTCACTCTCAGTAAAGATCGCGCAGAGCAGCAGGCCGCAGAAAATTGACGATCTGGTGCACCGCGGCGGGACTTTGCCGAAACTTGCCGGCGTGCCCGTGGCAATCAAAGACGTGATGACCACCAGGGGCGTTCGCACTACGGCGGGTTCAAAGATTCTCGACAATTTCATTCCACCTTATGACTGCACTGCTGTGGCGCGACTTGAGGCCGAGGGCGCCAATCATATCTGGGCAAGCTCAATTGCGACGAGTTCGCCATGGGATCTTCGAATGAGAACTCAGCCTACGGTCCGGTCCATAATCCGCGCGATGTAACTCGCGTGCCTGGCGGATCAAGCGGAGGATCGGCCGCAGCCGTGGCTGCCGGCATCGGCCGTGGCGACACTTGGGATCGGACACGGGCGGTTCGATCCGCCAGCCTGCTTCCTTCTGCGGAGTAGTCGGATTGATGCCGACCTATGGCCGCGTCTCCCGCTATGGTCTGATCGCGTTTGCTTCTTCTCTGGATCACATCGGGCCGCTCACGCGCACCGTGGAAGATGCCGCGATCATGTTGAGTGTCATCGCCGGCCATGACCCCATGGACTCCACGTCCGCTAAAGTTTCCGTTCCCGACTACGTCGCCGAAATCGGCAAACCGGTGCGTGGCATGAAGCTTGGAGTTCCCGAAAGAGTATTTCGGCGAAGGGCCTGGATGCGGAAGTGCGCACAGCCGTGGAAAATGCCATTCAGCAACTTGCATCGCAAGGCGCGGAGATCGTTCCTATTTCGCTGCCGCATACTTCATACGCCGTGCCTGCTTATTATGTGATCGCCACGGCAGAGGCTTCCGCCAACCTGGCCCGGTTTGACGGTGTACGCTACGGCTTCCGCTCGGCGAATGCAAAGTCGCTGGCGCAGATGTATCGCAATACGCGAGACGAAGGTTTTGGCGCCGAGGTAAAGCGCCGCATCATGCTGGGCACGTACGCTCTCAGTTCCGGATACTATGACGCGTACTACCTCAAAGCCCAGAAGGTCCGCACGCTTCTTGCCCGTGATTTCGAGAACGCTTTCCAGAAAGTTGACGCCATCGTCACGCCCACCGCTCCAACGGCAGCCTTTAAACTCGGCGAGAAATCAGACGACCCTCTCGCCATGTACCTGGCTGACATCTACACGGTCACCGCCGATCTTGTGGGTATCCCTGGAATCAGCGTTCCGTGCGGCCAGACCAAAACAGGCCTCCCCATCGGCTTGCAGGTCCTGGGAAAGCACTTTGATGAAGGCACGGTGCTGCGCGTGGCGCAGGCTGCATCGAGCAGAAGACCTAGTCCATGCCCAGGCGCACCAGCCCTGGGTTTTCTCCGCGCCTCCGTGTCTCCGTGCGTAGGTGGTTTTCAAATTACCTAACCGCTTCCCTCAATTCCGGTCTAAGTTATTCGAATGGAAGTAAGTGACGCAGCCGTAGTGGCACAGGTACTGGCCGGCGACAAGGAGGCATTTCGTCTTCTGGTGGACCGCCATTCCCGCAGCATCTTCCATGTGATCTATCGCATGATCGGCAACCAGCAGGATGCGGAGGAACTGGTCCAGGAAACTTTCCTGCGTGCTTACAAAGCACTGGGCCGGTTTGAATTGCGATCGAACTTTGGCACCTGGCTGTATCGCATCGCGGTGAATCGAACACTGGATTTCCTGAGCACAAAGAAAATGCAGATCAAAGACACATACCAGATCGTTGACGACCCTGACCCGGAGGAAGGCCGCCAGGTACAGATATCCGCCGCTGATCCCGGTCCTGACCGACTGCTCATGAGTACGGAAATGAAAAGCAAAGTGGCCCAGTCCATGGCCCTGCTCACTCCGGTTGAGCGTATCGCTTTCACCATGCGCCACATGGAAGGCCGGTCGATTGAAGAAATTGGGGAAACCTTGAAGTTGAACACCAGCGCAGCCAAAAACAGCGTGTTTCGCGCGGTCAAGAAACTCAGGCAACAGCTTGAGGTCTATGCGAGTCCAGCACGATGAAACATATAAGTGAAGAACAAATCATTTTGCACTACTACGGTGACGCCGAAGACACGGCCGGCGTTGCGCAACATCTCGGCGAATGTGCGGCCTGCCGTGCGGAATTCGAAAGAGTTCAATCCATGCTGCAACACATTGAGCCCATCGAAATCCCTGAACCGTCCGCGGCCTTTGAAGAGAAAACCTGGCTGAACGTACGTGATCGTCTGCCGGAAAAGCATTTATGGACGGCGTGGCTACACTCGCCGAAGCAATGGGCTTTGGCCGTATCAATGCTTGCTTTGCTGGTGGCAGCGTTTGTCGCTGGCAGGTTCTGGCCGCATCCGATTCAGCCGGTCACGCCTTCCAACATTGCACATAGCAATCCGCAGCAGGTGGTACTGGTGGCGGTTGGCGGCCATCTGCAGCGATCGGAAATGCTGCTGGTGGAAATCATGAACTCAGACGCCAATACGCCGCTGGATTTTTCGGCTGAGCAGGGCCGCGCCCGCGATCTGCTGGACGCCAACCATCTTTATCGTGTGAGCGCTCAGCAGGCAGGCGATCCGAAGGTGGCGCGGCTCCTGGATGAACTCGGGCGCGTGCTGGCGGAAGTGGCGAATGGGCCAAAAGAAATGTCACCGGACGATCTGAAAGAGATTCGCGGCAGGATTGAGTCTGAAGGCCTGCTGTTCAAGGTTCGGGTTGTGGGGTCGGATGTTAATTCACGCGTTCGCGGGCAGGAGCAGTCATCCGCAGCGAACTCATTCCAGAGGCTATAAATCAAATGAACCGTTTATTCATCATTCTCTTTTTGTTGTTCACCTTATCCCCGCTCGCAACCGCCTTGGCGCAGGGAGACGCATTCTCCAACAGCTTCACGGATCCACAGGCGGCCACTAAAGACACAGCCCGTGAAGATGAGATGTACAACTCCGCCACTGACGCTTTGAATGAAGGTGCGTATGGCGACGCCGCTCGCGAGTTTGATCAGCTAGCCAGACTGCGCGGCCGCAGAGCTGATGCGGCCCTTTATTGGAAGGCGTATTCGCTGAAGCAATCGGGAGACAAGACCCAGGCTCTGGCCACGCTGGCAGAGCTTGAGAAGGATTATCCCCAGAGCAGTTGGAAACGCGATGCCGGCGTGCTCAAAGTTGAGTTGCAGGGCACAGCCGCGAACCCGAGTAGTGCGGCCACCGAAGAGGAAAAGCTCATGGCGCTCAACGCGATCCTGCACTCCGATCCCGACCGGGCTCTTCCCTATATTGACAAGATGCTGCATGGCCCGGGCTCGCCGAAAATAAAAGACCGCGCCTTATTTCTCTTAGGGCAAAGCGGTTCGGAAAAAGCTTCCCAGGTATTGCTATCAGTGGCAAAGGATAACAAGGATCCCAACCTGCAGATGCGGGCCATTCGCTATCTGGGGATGAGCGGTCACGGTGGTGGCGCGCTCAAAGATATTTACACCGGCACAACCGACCCAAGTGTAAAAAAAGCAGTCTTCCAGGGCTGGCTGATGTCCGGCGACAGGCAAGATGTTCTGGCCGTTGCGCGGCAGGAGAAATCACCTGAACTGAGAAAGGAGGCCATCCGTTATCTGGGAATGATGGGTGGGCGCAATGAACTCCGTGAGATGTATAAGTCGTCGCCTGATCCTGACACCCGCGAAGCCATTGTTCAGGGAATGATGATGAACGGAGACTCACAGGGCCTGGCGGAAATCGCCAACACTGAAAAAGATCCCAAAGTTCTGGACAAGGCGATCAAAACCATCGGGATGGTGGGCGGCCAGGACAGTTCCACGGCTCTCATGAATATCTACAACTCACATTCTGACCTCGAAACCAAGAAGAGCGTGATCAATGCCCTCTTCATTCATAACGCCGCAAAAGAAATGGTGGCCATTGCCCGCAAGGAAACCAACCCTGAATTGAAAAAGGCGCTCACCCAGAAGCTCTCAATGATGCACTCACCCGAAGTCACCGACTACATGATGGAAATTCTGAATAAGTAGAGGTCGCGATGAAAGTGAAACAAGGTCTAACTATTCTCGTTCTTGCAGCCTTATTCAACTCTGCGTGGGCACAAAGGCCGAAAGTAACCAATGCAAAGATCGATGAAACTGCCGCCGGGGTGAGCCTCAAGACAGTCATTGATAACGTCGCTCAGAAACAGAGCGGTCCAGAGTGGATCGGCTATCGCATCCCCGCCAAGGCTTCCGAGCGGACCATATGCTGCTCTGAGTGGTCGGATGACCCGGGCTCATCTTCATGGAACCAGTGCTGCAAAGGGTGCAAGATGGATTCTGACCGTGGCACGTCAATCAATGGCACTGTCTCAAACTGCGCGCCACCTGAGCCTGTGCCGTACGCTTTTGTGTTCTTGCGGATGGAGAACAAGCATGTTGAAAGAGTCCGGGTCTTCAGCGCCGATTGCCCGCTCGATTTCGCGGGATTGCCGGTGCATTGGGCCGAAGGAGTGAAGCCGGAGGAGAGCATTGATCTACTGACTGGTCTCGCTCTTGCTTCGGATGGTGAAGATAGTGACAGGAAGGCTGGAAATAACGCTGTAATGGCCATTGCGATGCACGACGTTCCGGCCGCGGACACGGCGCTGGAGAAGCTGATTCAACCGGACCGTCCGTCAAAGCAGCGAGAGAATGCTGCGTTCTGGCTGGGCATTGAGCGTGGAAAACGCGGCGTTGAAATTCTTGAGAAGGCCATCAAGACCGACTCAGATGAGCGGTTCCGCGAACATGTGACTTTTGCTTTTTCTCAAAGCTATACGCAAGGCAAACAGGACCAGGCACTCAAAGACCTCATCGGCATGGCTCACAACGATCCCAGCCCGAGAGTCCGAGGTCAGGCGATTTTCTGGATGGCTCAGATCGGCGGCAAGAAGCAGGCGGAGCAGATTACAGCCGCCATTGAAAACGATCCCGAGACTGAAGTGAAGAAGAAAGCCGTCTTCGCCCTCTCGCAATTACATGACGGCGAAGGAGTGCCACTGCTGATCGGCGTGGCTAGAAACAACAAGAACCCTGCCGTGCGTAAACAGGCCATGTTCTGGCTGGGACAATCGCATGATCCGCGAGCGCTGGCTTATCTGGAAGAAGTCCTGACCAGGTAATCTGATAACAAGAAAAAACGCCGGGGTCTCGCTGCCTCGGTTTTTTTATTGTCGGTTAATTGCTGAGCCTGGGCATTATCAGGATCACCGGGGTTGGCGGAGGCGAAACACGATCGAGCGGACGGGCAGCATTATTCGGTCCGCGGCTTTCTAAAGAATTGGATCGTGGTCGTTTGCTTTTATTTCGGAAATGTCTGGCTGGTTCGGTTGCTGCTGCAGCGCGCTTTGGCGGCGCTTTATCTGATCGCTTTTATCGTCGTGTTGCGCCAATTCAAGCCACTGCTGGGCGAGCAGGGCCTTCTGCCTGTGCCGCAATTTACTGCGCAGACCGGATGGCGAGATGCGCCCAGTCTATTCTGTTGGCGCTATTCCGACCGGCTGCTGGATCTGGTGGGCTGGACGGGAGTTGCGCTTTCCGCCGCCCTCCTCGTCGGATTGCCCGAGCGTGGCCCGTATTGGGCCACAGCCGCTACATGGCTGATCCTGTGGTTCCTCTATCTTTCAATCGTGAATGTGGGCCAGACGTTCTACGCCTTTGGCTGGGAGTCCATGCTGCTTGAGGCCGGCTTCTTTGCTGCCTTCCTCGGACCCGAGCGCATGCAAGCTTCGGTTATTCCCGTGCTGATCCTGCGCTGGATGTTATTTCGAACCGAGGTTGGCGCCGGCCTTATTAAATTGCGTCACGACCGTTGCTGGCGCGAGCTGACCTGCCTCTACTATCACTATGAAACCCAGCCATTACCCAATCCGCTGAGCTGGTACTTCCACCGGCTGCCTAAATCCATGCACCGCATGAGCGTGCTGTTCAGCCACTTTGTTCAGGTGATTGTCCCCTTCGGTCTGTTCGCTCCGCAGCCAGTTGCCTCAATCGCCGGTGGTCTGACCATCTTTCACCAGATTTGGCTGATCATCAGCGGAAATTATTCCTGGCTCAACTGGCTTACCGTTGTGCTCGGATTAAGCGCTTTCAGTGATGGTGTTTTATCAGCGGTGATCCCGATTCATGTCCCGCCGACCTTACCGGACCCGCCATTTATCCAGCTCTTGCTTCATATGCTCGCAGGCGCAGTCGTGGTGCTGAGCATACAACCGGTCCTGAATCTTATTTCACGCAATCAATTGATGAATTACAGCTACAACCCTCTTCACCTGTCGAACACTTATGGAGCTTTCGGCAGTGTCACCAAGCAGCGCTACGAAATTGTAATCGAGGGAACAGGCGAGCCGGTCATCACCGCGCAAACCAAATGGCAGGAATACGAGTTCCGGGCCAAGCCGGGTGATCCCAGGCGCCGTCCGCCGCAAATTGCGCCTTATCACCTGCGCCTGGACTGGCTCTTATGGTTCCTTCCCTTCCGTGTCGTAAATACAGGAAGTGGCATCCTGGTGCCGGGATACGAGCTCTGGTTTTTTAAATTGCTGGAGAAACTGCTCGCTCATGAGCCTCGCGTTGAGAAACTGCTCGCCCGCAATCCGTTTCCTCAGCAGCCGCCCAGGTTCATTCGCGCGCTGTTTTATCACTATCGGTACACAACCTGGAGTGAACGAAAACAGACAGGAGCTTGGTGGGTGCGCCGGTTGGTTGACGTCTATCTTCCCCCACTTTCCTTGCGAGAGCTTCAACAGCTATTTTTGCGACAGGCGAAGTAATCGTCTTAAAAAAAAAGAAAGGCCGGGCGTAATGCCTCGGCCTCTTGTTTCGTCTATTTGTTTCGTCTATTTGATTCCTGGAAAGCTCTAGTGGACCGTGATCAGCGAGCGTGAAAGATAGTCGCTCAGGCTGAGCGTGATCAGAATCAGCAGCCAGAAAAAACCTGCGCACACGGTGACCATGGTTAATCTGTCACTGTAGCGCACGTGCATAAAGTACAGGATTACCAGGGTAGCTTTAATACAGGCAATGGCGAGCGCAACTACCGGATTAAATATCCCAAGATTGACGAAGGCAATCGCCCACGTGAGGCACGTGCCAACCACCAGCGAAAGAAAAATGACCAGATAAAGCTTGGGAGTAGGGTGCGATTGTGAATGGTCTGACATATATCTTGTCTCCTCAGGCCACGTGCTTGTGCCGGCTGATCAGGTAGAGCAGCGGAAAAAGGTAAATCCAGACGATATCAACAAAGTGCCAGTAGAGGCCGCCGAGTTCGATGGGAGTGTAATAGGCAGGCCCAAATTCGCCGCGATTCGCCCGCACGGCCAGCCATGTCAGCAGGCCCAGGCCGATGATCATATGGAAGGCGTGCAGGCCGGTCATGGCAAAGTAGAATGAGAAAAAGATCTCAGTCTGCTTGGCAGTTTGAATGGCGGAAACTTCAGGCACAGTAGCGCCGGCTTGTTTCGCCTTTTCCTGTATCTCCTCCGCGATGTTGCCCAGCTTGGGATCGTTCACATCGCAACCGCCCCAGGCATTAAAGCCTTTACCGATGACGTGGCCGGGAATGTGGCATTCTTCGAACTTATCGTAGTATTCCTTGGCTTTAATACCGAGGAAGACAGTACCAAGAATCATGGTGGCTATCATAAGACGCACCTGAGTCTTGCGTTTGCCCAGTTGCGCGGCCCAGACTGACATCGCCATGGTAAAACTGCTGGCGATGAGTACCAGCGTATTGGCAAATCCCCACGATACGCTGATGCTGGTGCTGCCGGCCACAAACGCGTCGTAGTATTTGATCCTGTAAACAAGGTAGGCGGTAAACAGCCCGCCGAACATCATGATTTCAGTCAGCAGGAAAACCCACATTCCGAATGTGGAAGCGCCCTGCTGCTGCTCCATGCTGTCAAAATGATGGGCCAGCGCCGGATGATGATCGGTGGTGGTTGTCTGGTTAGTGGTTGTCTGGTTAATGGCCACTTATAACCGCCTCCTCTCCATAGGCATAGGGGTCTTCGGTTACCACTGGAACTTCATGGAAGTTGTGCGTAGGTGGCGGCGAGGTGGTCTCCCACTCAAGGCCCGTTGCGCCCCATGGATTGTCGCCGGCGATCTCTCCATACCGGAGCGACCAGAGGAAGTAGATCAAGGGCAGAATAAATCCAACCGCAAGCACGGATGCGCCGGCGCTGGAAAGAACGTTCAGCACCTGGAATTCTTCCGGATACGAATGATAACGGCGCGGCATACCAAGGTAGCCGAGAATAAACTGCGGGAAGAAGGTCAGGTTGAAGCCGATGAACGTAATGATGGCGGCGAGTCTGGCCGGGGCTTCCGGATACATTCTTCCTGTCATTTTTGGCCACCAGAAGTGGAGCCCGCCCATATACGCGGTGACCATGCCCCCAACCATCACGTAATGGAAGTGGGCGATCACAAAGTATGTATCGTGGACGTGAACATCCAAACCCAGGGCGGCAAGCATGATGCCGGTAAGACCGCCAATCGTGAACAACCCGATGAATCCCAGAGCATACAGCATGGGCGTCATCAGGGTGATTGAGCCTTTGTACATGGTTGCGGTCCAGTTAAAGACCTTTACCGCGGAGGGAATTGCCACTGCCATGCTGAGTAGCGAAAAAATCATTGCGGAATACTGGGAAATTCCAGCAACAAACATGTGGTGGGCCCAGACCAGAAATCCGAAGACCGCAATTGCAATGCTGGAGAAGGCAACGAACGAATACCCGAATACCCGTTTACGTGAGAAGCATGTAACCAGCTCGCTGATAACACCCATTCCGGGCAGGATCATGATGTAAACGGCCGGATGAGAGTAGAACCAGAACATGTGCTGGAACAATACCGGGTCGCCGCCGTACTTGGGATCGAATACGCCGATATGAAAAACGCGTTCCAGCGCCAGAAGAGTCAGCGTGATGGCCAGGACCGGTGTAGCCAGAACCATGATCAGGCTGGTGGCATAATTTGACCACACGAACAATGGCAGCCTGCCCCACGTCAGCCCCGGTGCGCGCATGCGGTGCACCGTCACAATGAAATTCAGTCCGGTAAAGATCGACGAAAACCCGGCCATGATGATGCCGACCGCCATGAGCGCTACATGGGTCCGCAAGTATCCGCTGCTCAGAGGGGTATAAAAAGTCCAGCCCGTATCCACTCCGCCGCTGACCATGGTTGCCAGCGAGAAAAATGCGCCTGCCATGTAGATGTACCAACTGAGCAGGTTGATTTTCGGAAAAGCCAGGTCCTTTGCCCCCACCATCAGCGGCAATACGAAGTTGCCGATGGTAGCCGGGATGGAGGGCACCAGGAAAAAGAAAACCATGTTGATACCGTGCATGCTGAACAGCTTGTTATAGGTATCGGATTGAAACAGGTCTCCTTGCGGTGTCAGCAGTTCCAGGCGGATCAGGGCCGCGAACAAGCCTCCAAGAAAGAAAAAGAACGTGATCGAGACCAGATACAGCATCGCGATCCGTTTGTGGTCTTTGGTGAGGAGCCAGGACCTGATTCCATAATTGTCATTCAGGTAATGCTTTGCGGGCATCACCGGCTGCGCGATTGTTGTAGCGGTACTCATGGTTGCTTCCCAGGCGTTGGCGCAGGTTGATTGCGCTGCTGTAATTCTTGCTGGATGGTTGGAACTTCATTGTCGCGGAGTTCCGTCGGCGTGCTGCGGTTATTCAAAGGCTCAGATTCCTGGGCCGACAGATGTTTAAGGTACTCGGTGATCTGGATCAGTCCTTCTTCGCTGACCACGCCCTGGAACGTCGGCATAATGGGCTGGAAGCCGGCGACAATCTTCGCGTTCGGATTAAGAATCGATTCACGAATGTAGTTATCATCGGCGATCACAACGCGGTTATCGCTCAGGCGGACCGGACGGCCGTAAAGTCCCAGAAGGTTAGGACCGCGCGCGCCGGAATCCGCGCGATGGCACGTGACGCAGCCAAATTCCTGAAACAGCTTTTCACCCATCGAGGAGAGTGAGCCTTCTGCTTTACCGCTGGACAGCCAGGCCGCGTAGTCCTCCGGTTTCAACACCACAACCTCGCCGATCATGGCTGAATGCTTGGTTCCGCAGTATTGAGAGCAGAATAGATGATACGTACCGGGCGCCGTCGCCGTGAACCAGCTATAAACGTACCGGTTCGGCAAAACGTCAGTCTTTACCCGGAATGCCGGGACGAAGAAGTCATGAATCACGTCCTGCGAAATCAGGGTAACTTTTACCGCGCGTCCGGAGGGAACGTGCAGCGTGTTGATTTCACGCTGGCCACCCGGATGCTGGAACTTCCACATCCATTGCTTGCCCACGCCATAGATTTCCAGGGCGTTCTTGGGAGGGTTCTCAATGTGATAGTAGAGGATGGCGCCCCACACGAAAATCACCATGGAGATACCGAGCGGGATGACGGTCCAGACAATTTCCAGCAGCGTGGAACCGTGGATCTGCTCCGCTTCCTGATCCGGACGCCTACGGTACCGGATAATAAAGAAGAGGATCAGCAGGGCGATGAGCAGGGAGAAGAACGTGGTGACCAGCACCAGGAACAGGTAGAACGCATCTACCTGGCCCGCCACTGTTGACGCCTGCTCCGGAAATAATGGCAATTTGAATTCCATCTAATCGGCTGTCCTAATTTAAGCGGCTCTGTCTGGCTGCGAGCGAGTCTCGGCGGAACATGATAACCATAAAGCCGCCAAGCACCAGCAATGTTGCCAGCGCGCAAATTCTCATGATGTTGAAAACAACGGCGCCATACTTACCTCTGGCCGGATCATAGTGATAGCAATAAAGAATGAACTGGTCTACCACGCTGCCGATCTTACCTTGTGAAGCTTCCACCAGGCCGAGTTGAATGTCCCGAGGCGCATATTCGATTCCGAAATAATACCGGGCCACCTTACCTTGTGAGGTCAGAAGCATAATGCTGCTGGCATGGGCAAACTGCTGAATCTGCGGGTCCCACGCATAGCGAAATCCCACGCTAGAGGTCAGCGCCTTGATCTGGTCTTCTTTCCCGGTCAGAAAATGCCAGCCTTCAGCCGAGCCTGGCCTGCGATAGCGCTCCAGGAGGCGCTTTTTGGTGGCAATAGCGTCTTGGGGCTTGTCACGAGGATCAAAGCTCACGGTGACAATGTCAAAATCCCGCCCGATATTGAAGCGGGTAATGCCGTTGAGTGCTCCAGTCACGCCGTTCAGCACCTGGGAGCAAAGCATTGGACATTGATAGTAAACCAGCGTAAGAATCACCGGCTTGGAGCCAAAGTACTTGCCAAGCTGAACGGATTGGCCGCTCTCATCAGTAAAGGTCAGATCCAGGGGTACTTGTGCATTGAGTCTCTGCTCAATGCCCACCTGATCAAAGATCGGTAGTTTCTGATTTGTTGCGCCTTCCACCTGTCCCCCGTTGGGCGCGGAGAACTGCGCCCAGCCGGGTACACCAAGACATGCCGCCAATGTTGCCGCCGCGGCCAGCTTACGAATTGTGTTACCGCAAAACAAAATGTAAATCTCCAGACTTAAGACTCTATCTCTTGCTTGGGCCGGCCGGAACCATGGGAACCGCGGTCGGCAGATTATTGGGAGCAAACGGTCCGCTTACCTGCGGCAATCCACGCTGCACCAGCAACTGCATGGCTTGATCCACCGGAATATGCACGGTGCCATTCGCATCTTTGCCAGTGCTGTGCAGCCAGTTTTCTTCCGAACTGCGGAACAGTGTCATGTCATATTCATCGTCATACTGAAGGCGCGGGCCGGGGAAGGTGCGACCAAGGTGGTCTTCCATCTTTCCGCGACCGTACCAATCAGGCACCGGCTTAACGCTCTCCTGGCCTTCCGGTAGCGGCGTGCGGGCGCTTGTCTCTTCCATGGCTCCCCGTTCCTGCTGGAGCTGATCCTCCATGGTGGTCATGGGCGGCTGATGGTTTTTCTCCCACTTTTGCAGGCCCCAGTAAAAGCCCAGTACCAGAAGGAATGCGGCTACGCCCGATAATGCCAGTGAGATGCCGAAGATAATGATGGCCCGAATGCTGAGATCAGTAGGGTCATGACCTTCTTTCCGGTGCTCGCCGGTGGATTGAGGATGAAAGTTATCCATGTTTGGCTTCCAGCATTTCCACAAAGCCGGGATCGTTGACCGGCATCAGTGATCTCTTTGACAAAGTGTTGAAGAAGAAGAACAGCCACATCCCGCCGATGGCAATGGCGCAGACCGCGTAAAAGATGCCGTCAAGGACGCCGAAATTCTTGAGTCCTTCACCGTTTGGCCCCTGATAGAAGTTAGGCGCCGTCATCCAG
Source organism: Terriglobia bacterium (assembly GCA_963824835.1). Taxonomy (GTDB): domain Bacteria; phylum Acidobacteriota; class Terriglobia; order Terriglobales; family Acidobacteriaceae; genus Angelobacter. The sequence continues at coordinate 56,752 of CAWGRA010000046.1, forward strand.
AACAGGTCAATGAAGCGCATCACCATGATGAACAATGCAATTTTGACCACGCGCGCGGCATGCCGTTTCAGGTTGCGCGAAAGCAGCAACGCGAACGGGAACACAAAATGAGCAAAGATCAGCAGCGTACCGAAGAATTGCCATCCGCCGTAAAGGCGAATCACGTACCAGCGGATTTCTTCCACCAAGTTACCGGACCATATGATGATCCACTGTGAAAATGACAGGTAAGCCCACAGCACGACAAAGGTAAACATCAGCTTACCGAAATCATGGAGGTAATCCACCTTGAACATCTTCGCCAGCGGCTCAATGGGCGCCAGCCGCGTAAGCATGTAGATGGTGAAGCAAAGCGTGGTCAGCACCTGTCCCACCATGAACAACATGCCCCATACCGTGGACCACCACTTGGGGTCCAGGGACATGGAGAGATCAATGGAGAAGAAGGTGATGCTGGCGGCGTAAAAGACGATACCGAAACCGCTGACGTTCTGGACGCGAACAAACTCGCGGGGAGTGGTCTTTCCCGCTTCTTCCTTGTCCGCCCACCTGCGCAGGAACCAGAGCAACAATCCCCAGACCGCAAAAAAGACAATCCCTCGCAGCCAGAATCCCGCCGGGTTAAGATAATACTTGGCCTTGTCGCCCAGATCAGCCACCGCATCAGCCTGGCTTTTATATTGGGCCCAGGGGAAGATACTCTTCATCCCCAGCGCCAACGGCAGCCACAGCAGGAACATCAGCCAGAGATTGCTTGCGGCGGCTTCCCATATGCGGCGGCCAAGTCGTCCCCAGTTTCCGCCGCTGGTGTATTGCAGCATGAGCAGGCAGAGTGAGCCGGTGGTAAGTCCGAGCCAGAACAGGAAACCCACCAGCCATGCGCGCAGGAAAATGTTCCAACTGACAAAAGCACAGATGAGAGCGCCGACCGCGCCAATGGCGCCAACAATCATGGCCATGGAACGCATGCGGCCGATAAGCGCCGGCGGCGCGTAATCCTGGGGTGTAATGCGGAGAGCAATGTGGCTCACGGCCTTACGCCTCCTTTCACCGGCGTTGGCGCGGCCACGGGTTGTGGCTGCATGGCGGTGGGGCTTATGTATGACGTGTCAGGCACTCGAATGGTACTTGAGGGTTGATTCAACTTGTCACGATCCTGCGCGGGAATGTCAGCTTCCTGGGCATTCTGGCTGAGTTGCAAGGCGCGAATATAAGCGGCGATGGCCCAGCGGTCAGCGGGTGGAACCTGGGCGGCATAGTCAGGCATGGCGCCCCAGCCGTGGCTGATCACGCCATAAAAATGCCCCAGCGGCGCGTTACGCAGTCTTGGCTGATGGAATGTTGGCGGGTGCTTGAATCCGCGCTGCACGATCATGCCATTGCCATCACCCACGCGTGAGTGGCACGGAGTGCAATAGATTTCGAAGCGCTCCTGGCCTCGCTGCATGAACTGCTGATTCAGCGTAAGTCCCTGCGGCAATTCGTTGCCAAAGTTGTCGCCATGTTTGCCCGTGAGGAAGTAGCTGTTCGGATCAAGCTGCTCGCGGTCCATCTGGGCATTCTCCAGGCGCGGCACCGTGCCGCCAACCGGATTTCGCGCTGAGCGTTGATCGGGGAAGAACTCGCTGGAGCGCAAGGGAATGAACTTGGGCTGGTTGTGCATGTCCTGGCGGCAGCCGGAAAGCAATGAGATTGCCGATAACGCGAGCAGCACGATGCGAAATTGTGACAGAGGCTTAATACAGCACCTCGCTAACCAGTTCAGGATGATATCCCTCCAGAAATTTGCGGGTATCGCCCAGGCTGAAGCGTGGGTCCTGTGACTCAATGCACAGGAAAAACTTATCGCGGCTTGAACTGGTGAAATTGGGAGCATTGAAAACCGGATGGTACGGTTGCGGCAGTCCGTTGAGCGCCAGCATGCCAAAAACGCAAGCCAGTGACGCGCCCAGAATGGCGCACTCAAACGTAACCGGGATAAACGCGGGCCATGAGTGGAACGGCTTGCCGCCGGAATTAATCGGGTAGTTCACTGCGGACACCCAATACTCCAGGGAATAGCCTCCGATCATGCCCAGCATGGCGCCGATCAGCGTGACCAGCGGTACACGATTGTGGTGCGCACCGATGGCTTCCGCGGCCTCCTCGAGAGGATACGGAGTATAAGCATCCATCTTGCGATAACCTGCCTCAAACGCGCCTTTGGCAGCGTGTACCAGGTCAGTCGGATTATCGAACTCGGCCAGCAGTCCGTAAATGGGATCAGCCGTCATTCCTTCACCTTTGCTTGCGGCAGCAGAGCGCGGATTTCAAAAATTGAAATCGCCGGCATAAACCTTATGAACAAGAAGAACAGGAACGTAAAGAAGCCCATGGTCCCAAGCAGTGTCATGATGTCCCACTTGGTGAACCAGTACATTCCCCATGAGGTGGGCAGGTAATCGCGCTGGAGGCTCATTACCACAATCACGAAGCGCTCCAGCCACATGCCGGTCTGAACAATGCACGACACAATAAACAGCGCTACAGGCGTAGAACGCACCTTATTCAGCCAGAGTGATTGCGGAAGAATAATGTTGCAGAGCACCAGCATGAAGTAATAGCCCGAGTAGGGTCCATGCAGCCGGTTGTGCACCATGGCCATTTCGTATTTTTCATTGCTATACCAGCCAATAAACATTTCAAAAATGTACGAGTAAGCCACAATCATTCCCGTGGCCAGCATCACCTTGGCGCAATTCTGAAGATGCCGCAGGGTGATGAAGTCCTGCATGTTGTAGAGATAGCGAAACGGAATAGCCAGCATCAGTACCATGGCGAATCCGGAGAAGATGGCGCCGGCCACGAAGTATGGCGGGAAGAATGTGGTGTGCCAGCCGGGTACCACTGACACCGCAAAGTCCAGGCTCACCACGCTGTGCACGGAAAGCACCAGCGGCGTAGCCAATCCGGCGAGCAGCATGTAAGCCGTTTCATACCGGTTCCAGTGGCGTGCCGAGCCGCGCCATCCCATCGCCAACATGCCATAGATTCGGCGGACCATGAGCGTCTTGGCCGAATCGCGTAAGGTGGCAAAATCTGGAATCAGTCCGATGCCCCAGAACAGGAATGACACGGTGAAGTACGTGGATACGGCGAACACGTCCCAGATCAGCGGGCTGCGGAATTGCGGCCACACGCCCATCGTATTGGGAATCGGGAACAGCCAATAAGCGGCCAGCCACGGACGACCAGTGTGGATCAGCGGGAACAAGCCGGCCTGCATGACAGCGAATATCGTCATGGCTTCAGCGAAGCGGTTGATGGAAGTACGCCAGCTCTGCTTGAACAGCAGAAGAATGGCGGAGATCAGGGTTCCGGCATGGCCGATACCGATCCACCACACAAAGTTAACGATGGCGAATCCCCAGCCTACGGGAATGTTGATGCCCCAGATGCCGACACCGCGACCGAGAAGGTAGGCGATTGCCGTATTGAGGATACCTATGATGGCGACGCACAGCGCCATAACGCCAATCCAGAAAATAGGCGTGTGCTTGGTCAGCACAATGCCGCCGATCCGGTCAGTTACCGTCGCCAGCGTCTGGCCCGGCCCAATGACCGGGGGCCTTACGCCTTTCGGCGGTAGTACATCGATTTCGTCCTCAATCCTCGGGGCCATTCGTTATGCCTTCTTCAATTCTGGGTTGGGATTGCGCACCTCAGCTATGTACGTGGTGCGCGGACGCGTGTTCAACTCAGCCAGCAGCGCGTAGTTGCGCGGCTGCGCCTTGATTTTGGCAACACGGCTGTTGGGATCGTTAATGTTCCCGAAAATAATCGCTTCCGTGGGACACGCCTGCTGGCACGCAGTCAGGATTTCCCCATCGCGAATGGGGCGATCTTCCTTCTCCGCATTGATGCGTCCTGCATTGATGCGCTGCACGCAGTAGGTGCACTTTTCCATCACGCCGCGGCTGCGGACAGTCACGTCCGGATTGCGGCCCAGCTTCAGGCTCGGCGTGGTGTAGTCAGCGTAGAGCATGAAATTAAAGCGGCGCACCTTGTAAGGGCAATTGTTGGAGCAGTAACGAGTGCCCACGCAGCGGTTATAGACCATGTCATTCAGGCCTTCCGTACTGTGGACCGTGGCGCCCACGGGGCAAACCGACTCGCAGGGCGCGTTCTCACATTGCATGCAAGGCACTGGCTGGAAGTGAACAGAAGGATTGGCCGCATCGCCTTCGTAGTAGGCATCAATGCGGATCCACATCATTTCGCGTCCGCGCTGTACCTGCTCTTTGCCCACCACTGAGATGTTGTTCTCCGCGTAGCACGCCAGCGAGCACGCCTGGCAGCCAATACAGGAATTCAGGTCAATCGCCATGCCCCAGGCATAGTTCTTGTACCAGTTTTTCTCGCGGAAGTCGGGGTAAAGCGAATCTATTACCGCCGGTGTATCTTTCGGCCCGTTTTCTTCATGGGCAAAATGTGGATTCTTCTCAAATTCTTCCAGGTCCGCCACCTTCACCGGATCGCGATTGTCCATGGTGAAGTGGCCCTGCGTAATCGCCAGGTCCCAATGGTCTTTGGTGGATAGAATGGAGCCGTTGCTGGTGTACTGGGCCGCGGTTGAGCGAAGCTTATATGCGTCATAGCCGGTGCCGGTGCCTACGCGTCCGGTTTTGCTGCGGCCATAGCCAAGGAACAGCGTGATAGCGCCATCAGGATGGCCGGGTTGCGGCCACACTGGGCCTTTCACCTTGCGACCATCAAGAGTTACTTCGATTACATTCTGGCCGTCTGACTGGTGGTCGCGATTCACGTCTTTTTCCAAGTCGGTCTGAGAGACCGGCCCCTGCTCCAGAACAAAGAAGCCCATCCGCTTCGCCATCGCCGGGCTCATAAAGATGACGTTGTCCCAGGTATGACGGGAGAGGGGCTTGGAGGCTTCCTGACACCACGCATTATTGACGAAGCTCCCATCGTAAATCGTGGGATCAGGACGGAAGATCAGTTCCACGGGCGTACCGCCGGCCACCGCCATGGATGCCGGCGTGGCCATTGCAGGCGCGCTACCCTTTGCCGTAACCTGCTTTGCCGTGGAAGCACTGCCGCTGACGTAGCCATCATGCAGAGTGCGCCGCCACCAGGCTTCAAAATCATCCCCAGAATGCTGCGAACGCCAGTAAGCCTGCACCAGATCGTAGCCGGACGAAGCCGGCTGGTCAGTGAAGATGGCCACAATCTCATGCGCGCTCCTGCCGTCATACAGCGGAGCAATCATCGGCTGGATAATGGTTGCGGCTCCGTCATAAGCCCGGCCATCACTCCACGCTTCCAGATAATGGGTTTGCGGCACATGCCAGACGGAGTAGTCAGTGGTTTCATTTTTGTAGATTGAAAGTTGAACCACCTGTTTGTTCTGGTCGCCGGCCATCTTGCTCAAAGCATCGGCGAAGTTGAGATCGGCCGGGGCGTCATATACCGGATTGCCGCCAAGAAGGATCAGGGTCTCAACTTTGCCGCCGGCAATATCATTCGCCAGTTCGCGGATGGATTCGATATTCTCCACCGGGTCAGCCTCGACCGGATCGATGAAATTCACGGTCTGACCAATCGCGCCCAGCGCAGCATTCATGGCATGGGCAATCGCCGTCATTCCAGCCGACTGGAAAACTCCCGGAACAACCACACACTTCCCGCGATGCGCCATGAGATCGGCGGCCGCGGCATCCACAAATTTTTGCTGATCGGGCGGGAGTTGCTCGGCGGCAGCTCCGGCCACGCCAATTTTCGCAGCCAGTGCACGGGCAATCTTTTCCAGTTCAGAGGTCCGCGCGGTAATTTTGTGGTCCGCCTTGGCTCCAGTGGTGGTCGGGGTGGTTTCCGCCACATATAACCGGTTCATGTTTTTATCGGGCGACTTGCGGCGGCTCATGAAGTCGCGCGCATACCGTACAAAGCCCGGGAACCATATGCCGGAGAGGAAGTCGCCATCCAGCGAAACCACGACCTCAGCAGCATCGAATTTGTAAATCGGATCCACATACGAACCGAACGCCTGTTTCATGCCCTGACGTGAGCTGTCACGCTGCAAGGGCTCCCAGCGATGCCACTTGGATTGGGGATAAAGCTTCTGAATCGCGGCCATCTGCGATGCCAGCGTTGGTGACGAAGTAGCCCCGCTCAGGAACCGAAGCCCGGCGCCCTGATTTGACTTGTGATATTGAACGCGTCCGCGAACGGAACCTAAAAACTCACCGAAGGGACGTGGCTCGCCCTTGAACGTCACGTTGATGGAGCGGTCAGGGTCATAGAGATCGAGTATCGAAGCCTGGCTAAAAAGATCAGAAGCGCCCAGGCTGGCCCCATGCTGGGGATTGCCTTCCACCTTGGTGGGACGGTATTCATGCGTCTCCACCAGCAAAGGATGAACATGCCCGCCCAGCGGCATGGCGCTGGCATAGTAAATCGGCTTGCCCGGAATCAATTCTTCCGGCTGGCGGACATAAGGAAGAATCTGCTCCAGCGGCTGCTTGGTGCAGCCCGCGAGCCCAGCCAATGCCATGGAAGCGCCGGCTAGTTTAAGAAAACCGCGACGCGTGACAGGATCAACCCACTCCGAAGCCGCGCGCGGAAATTCGCGCTGCAAAAGCTCAGCAAAAGCCGGCTGTCCGGAAAGTTCTTCCAGTGTGCGCCAATACTTTGGACCTTTAGCCGCCGCAAGCTGGCTGCGTACCGCTTCCAGTTCCAGGCTGGCCGGCTTGATTCCGTCAACCGGAACCAGGCTAGAAATTGTTTCATTGTTATTCGACATTTGCTTCTGTTTTTATTCTCACTTTAGCGGTGGCACGTGGAACAACTGGTTATGTCCTGCTCTGAACGCAGGTGATAGCTCTGGGCCAGGACCTTGCCGAGTTCTACCTGGCTATAAAACTTTTTGCCCTGCCACTCGACCGCTCGCTCCGCGCTCGGCGATTGATAGGTCATGTTGAAAACCTGCTCCTTGGGCCGCAGGTATTTCTCCGGCTGGCGATGGCAGTTCAAGCACCATTCCATCTGTAGGGTGTTTTCCTCATACATGAGCGGCATTTGATCCACCGCGCCGTGACAACTGTAACAGCCCACGCCCTTGGCCACATGGATACTGTGGTTGAAATAGACATAGTCGGGCAGATCATGCACGCGCGTCCATTGCAGCGATTGGCCACTCTGATAGCTGAAGCGGACCGGATGCAGCATGTCCGCGCTGGTCCACATTTGCGCGTGACAATTCATGCACGTCTTGGTCGGCGGGATTCCCGCGAAACTTGATTGCTCGACCGAAGTATGGCAATAACGGCAATCCAGGCCCAGGCCGGAGACGTGATGCTGGTGGCTGAACGGAACAGGCTGGTCCGGAGCAACGTGCTGATTGGTGACATAGGGCGAGCGCTGCAATTCCAACAGCGCCGCTCCAACCGCGGAAAGAAGAAGCACCACGCCAAGAATGCTGGCGCGCGCCAGGGTATTTGCACTGCGATGGAAGATCTGTGACATGAATATTATGTACGGAGAAATCGCAGTGTTTGCCTTCGCATACACTCGCAGCGGCCCCCGTGACTCGCCGCAATGTAAAAGAGCTTCTTACGAAACGGATGATTATAAACAGACAACGCCCTTCGCATCTACCCTTCACGCCGCAATTTAAAAAAAAATCTTAGTGACACCCGTGGCGCGTGGTGGCACTTGCTTTTTCCCGCCGCATTCAATGCAGATTCAGTGCGGATGCGAGTATCTCAACGCGAAAACAGCAGATTGCGGCGCTGCATCCTACCTCTTACGGACTGAAAGGAGATTGAAAATGGCGAAAACGACAGCGGACGCTCTGTTGGACTGCTTGATTGGCTGGGGCGTTGACACAATTTTCGGAATACCCGGTGACGGAATTAACGGAATCATGGAATCTTTGCGCACACATCAGGAGCAGATTCGCTTTATTCAGGTGCGCCACGAAGAATCAGCAGCTTTCATGGCATGTGCCTGGGCCAAGTACACAGGAAAGCTCGGCGTTTGCCTTGCCACCTCGGGTCCCGGCGGCATTCATCTGCTGAACGGACTCTATGACGCGAAAATGGACGGCGTACCTGTGCTCGCCATTACCGGGATGCCCTTCCACGATCTCACCGATACCTTCACACAGCAGGACGTCGCGCTCGATCGCTTGTTTATGGATGTGGCCGTGTACAGCACGCGTGTCATGGGCCCGGAGCATGTTGAAAATGTGGCGGAGATTGCCTGCCGGACTGCCGTGGCTTATCGCAAGGTCACGCATATCACCGTTCCCACCGATATCCAGGACATGAAGCTCACCCGCAGGACCGCATCCAAGCGGAACGTTCAGGGGCATACCTCACTGGTCCATGCCGCCAGCGGCCATTTGCCGGGCGAAGCCGATCTCAAACGCGCAGCCGAAATCCTGAATACCGGAAAGAAGATCGCCATACTGGCAGGCCAGGGCGCGCTGCGTGCCACGGACGCTCTACTCGCCATCGCGGAAAAACTAAGTGCGCCTATTGTGAAACCCCTTCTCGGTAAAGCAGCCGTTCCGGATGACAGTCCCTTCACAACCGGCGGCATTGGTTTGCTGGGTACCAGGCCGTCCCAGGAAGCCCTTGAAGATTGCGACACTCTGCTCATAGTGGGATCTTCATTCCCCTACATTGAATTTTTGCCCAAACCTGGAAAAGCCCGCGCGATACAGATTGATCTTGATCCCATCAGGATTGGGCTCCGCTATGACGTGGAGGTGGGACTGGTTGGCGACAGCCGTCGCACCCTGGAAGAATTGCTCCCGCTACTCACCAACAAACAGGACCGCGGCTTTCTGGAAAAAGCGCAGAACGGAATGAAGGAATGGCGTGAGCTGATGCAGAAGCGCTCCAGCAACATGGAAAAACCCATGAAGCCGCAAGTGATCGCGCACGAACTGGGCAAGCGTCTGCGCTCGGACGCCATTGTAAGTTCAGACAGCGGTACCATCACCTCATGGTTTGCCCGCCAGATTCCCGCCCAACGTGGACAGATGTTTTCCTGCTCAGGAACGCTGGCGACCATGGCTTGCGGATTGCCGTACACAATCGCCGCACAGATTGCCTACCCGGAACGGCAATGCGTGGCCTTTGTGGGTGACGGCGGCTTCACCATGCTGATGGGCGAGCTGGCGACAGCGGTGAAATACAAACTCCCGATTATCGTGGTGGTCATCAAAAACGATGTTCTGGGGCAGATCAAGTGGGAGCAGATGGTGTTTCTGGGGAATCCGGAATTTGGAGTGGAATTGCAGCCCATCGACTTTGTGAAATACGCCGAGGCCTGCGGGGCTACAGGTATCCGCATTGACGATCCCAAACAATGCGGCGCTCTGCTTGATCGCGCCCTGGCTTCAGCAAGCGGCGGTCCTATATTGATTGAAGCAGTGGTGGATCCTCTGGAAGCTCCAATGCCGGCCAAGGTCACGTTTGATCAGGCAACCAAGTTTGCGGAGAGCCTGTTGCGCGGCGAGCCTGACCGAAGCAAGATCATCTCAACAACCATCGCCGATAAAATAAGAGAGCTGGTCTAAACGGAAACAACAAAACAAAAACCCTTTAACCACAAAGGGCACGAAGGATCACAAAGGCATTAATAAAGTCGCCTCCATTCTTCCTGTCCTTTGTGGGGTTGGGCACTCTTCCGGCCTTATGCTTTTAGTTCGCATCTCGTTCGTGTTCCTTTGTGTCCTTTGTGGTTAGGCTCTTGGTTTTCGGCCTTTTTGTCCCTCCACGTCGCGCACTTGCCCGATCACCCGATCCACCGATCTCCAGATCACCCGATCCCACAGTCTCCGGGCCTCCGCGGTGAGTTTCTGGGTGGCACCCAAAAAAGGCGGCTCATTTTTGAAGGGCCGCCCTCCCATGGTGAGATGTTCCTGTTCGTCAATTCACATGCACGGTTACTGACGCCGAATTGTTGCTTTGGTTCAGGTCCTGGGTTCTGGCAGTGGCCTTTACCCTGTTGGTGAGATTGCTTCCCGAAGCAGCTATTGCGCGCAGGAAGATATTCACGCCATACGTTTGTCCCTTCTCCAAGCGGGTCTTCCGGCAGATCACCGAACCACTGGTTGCGCCGGCAGCGGGAATTGAGCAGGAGGTTGCCGTATTGTTAGAGATTCCGGCAAAGCTGAAGCCGGCAGGTATGGTATCAGTCAGCACCACATTGTCACTGCCGTCCGGTCCAAGATTGGTCACCCTCGCCGCGTACCCGACCACGCCTTTGCGGGAGATAGAGGTCACGCTCTCCGCCAAAGTCACCTTCAGATCGGCGGCGATCACGATCTTGGAAAAGAATCCATCCGTGGCGCCCTTACGTCCTGGCTGGAATGCATTCGCCGTGACGGGAAAATCCGTCGCGCCGGTATTACCTGCCACCCAGGCGTTAAATGCGGGATCCACAAAGATGGTGTTCGCGATGGTTGTTCTTTGTGCATTGCCCGTTCCGCCGAGAAAGCTTGAGTAATAAAGGGCGTTTCCGGCTGGCTGGAGCGCCGTTACAAACGAAATCTCTCCGCCGGCAGGTGGTGGTGTTTTCTGGAACGCATTCGCTGTCACCGGAAAGTCCGCCGACTGGGTTCCTCCGGTCACGAACGCCATGCCGGTGCTGTTGACCTGAATGGCGTGCAAATTCTCCACGCCCGAGCCGCCGAGTAGAGTGGAATAAAGCAGAGTACCGCCCGTGCTATTCAGCTTGGTAACAAATCCATCCGGACACGGCGCCGGTCCGCCGTTGGAGCAGTTGGTTCCCTTCAGCGTGCGCTGGAATGCGCCCGTAGTTGTGGGAAAGCCCGTGGACGAGGTATTTCCCGCAACATAAACGTTCAATGACGGATCGATGGCAATGCCAGCTACCCCTCCATCCACTCCGTGGATCATGCTGGAGAATATTCGAGCCGAGGCTGTTGCGTTGAACTTGGTAATGAAGGCTGGGAACCCGAATGACGATGTGTCCGTGCCAAAGCCATGGGTGTGCGGGTAATTCGTGGCTGCGTTGCCGGTGACGTAGGCATTGCCGGAGCTGTCTACTACAAGTCCCCGAGGTGCAGCGTTGCTGGTGGCCCCAACATAAGTGGTGTACACAATCGAAGCCGTGCCGGATTTATTAGTATCCAGCTTGGTGAGGAACCCGGCGCTATCATTTCCAGACGCCAGAGTAGGTTCCACCACTCCCGGGGTGCTCGGGAGACACGGGTTTGACGTGGTACCGGTCATCCAGAAGTGACCTAGATTGTCTACGGCAACCGCTGCTGGGAATGAGAAGTTGGACGCCTGACATGCGGTGGAATTGTTAGTGGTGAGGCCGAAAGTGAGTGAATAAAGCAGATGTGAGCCATCCAGGCTTAGCTTGTCCACAAAAACGCCGGCGTCGAAACCGCCCTCGTCCGGCCCCGGGTTGACGTCATTACCAAACTCCGCGGTGTAGGCATGGCCGCTCGAATCCACGGTCATGTTGCTGATTCCGGCGTGCAGGAACGTGGAATAGATGAGGATGCGTCCGGTTTTATCGAACTTGGATACAAAGCCGCTTTGAGAGAACTCATCGGAGTGAAACGATTCCTGTGTGTTGGGCGTGCGGTCAAATGCGCCTGCCGTGGTCGGGAAATCGATGGCGCTGGTGGTGCCTGCCACATAAGACGTTTCTTGCTCCATCAAGAGCGATGCTGTTAATGGTGGTAAACGCGGGTTCGGTTGTTCCCAGAGTGATGTCTTTTTCCGTGTTGCCGCCCAGATGCGTGGAATAGGCCAGCACTGGATCAATCGTCAGGGGAAGGCTGTGATCATACTCGCCCACCGAAATGCCCAGACGATTTTCAGCCAGTAGTTTCCATTCAGCTTTTATTGGCCGCCGTGTTCCGTGGATGGTCTGCCATGCAACGGGCGCCGATTCGCTCAGCTTGAGCTTACCCAGCGCCAGTTCCACCGTCCCGGAAGAAGTTACCGTTGCGCGATCAATGCCCTCAAGGCGCAGAGCAATCTGACTCACGTCAGCGCCAGGAGACAGAAGGAAATCGTGCTCCAGGTGCAGACCCCGTCCATAGAAGCGCACATCAATGCCGGGATAAACGGCGTTGATAGCGGACGGCGCGGAAGTTTTCCACGTTGGTGATCGACTGGTTCGGATCGCGTCTGAGGTAGTTGCTGCGGGCACGCAGCGGTGCTTCGCCTGCGATCGCCGAGGGCGGAAGACAGCTTGATCAAAAAGCATCCGGAAGCTGCCCGAGCGCGGCAGAGACACGGTGAAACCGTCCTGGGTCAGGAAGACAACGCCTTCACGGCTGCGCGCCAGATATTTCACCTGTGGAGCAGTTTGTCCACGGTTGGCTTCAAAAGCCAGCGGCGCATTGATGGGTGGTGGCGCGGAGTTTTTATCAGTGGTTTTTTGACGGCTGTTTTGTTGATTCAGAGCCGTTTGGGCGCTCAGGGTGGCGACAGTGGCGAGCAACACAATGATTACTGCGGAAACGAGACGAGCGGCTTTGAGCATACGATCCTCATGGGCACGATCATTTTCCCGTTACAGGGGGTCCGGTTGGGATTGTGCTGCTCGGACAGATGTGACCAGCAGCTGCACTGTTGTCAACAACACTGAAAAAGTCCTCCACCAAAATTGTCTTAATCCAGAGCTGGAACCGAAATGTGCCCTGAATAGGCAAGGCCGCTGGATCCGAGCTCCCGGAGGCAAATCGCGGAAAGTCTGCAATTTGCGGGGTCGACAGGCACCATGAAGGGATCAACTTTCATCTTAGGTTAGGGCAACTCTCACGCGCTAGGAGTAAGGTCCCTCGGTCCATGGAACGTTCCATCTGTATTCACGCACATTTTTATCAGCCTCCACGCGAAAACCCGTGGCTGGAAGCGGTTGAACGGCAGGATTCGGCATATCCATTTCATGACTGGAATGAGCGCGTCACCTCAGAGTGCTACGCGCCCAATGGCAGCCGCCAGGATTCTGGACGGCGCAGGGCTTATCCGGCAGATCACCAACAACTACTCGCGCATTAGTTTTAACTTTGGCCCAACGCTGCTCTCCTGGCTGCAAGACAAGGCCCCCAAAACTTATGGCAGGATATTGCACGCGGAGAAGGAGAGCGCTCAGCGATTCGGAGGCCACGGCTCCGCCATGGCCCAGGTTTACAACCACATCATCATGCCGCTGGCCAATGATCGTGACAAAGAGACGCAGGTGCGCTGGGGACTCCGCGACTTTGAATCGCGGTTTGGACGCAAGCCGGAAGGCATGTGGCTGGCGGAAACTGCCGCGGACATCTCCAGCCTTGAAGCGCTGGCCAGGGCCGGTATCAAGTTCACCGTTCTGGCGCAGCATCAGGCTTGGCGGGTGCGAAAGCTGGGCGGCAGAAACTGGAAAGATGTCAGTGGAGGCCGGATTGACCCCAGCCGTGCTTACCTTGCCAGATTACCGTCGGGCAACAAAATCAATCTGTTTTTCTATGATGGCGCCCGTGTCTCAGGCTGTGGCTTTCGAGAAGTTGCTGGATAGCGGCGAAGCCTTTGCCAACCGGCTGAAAACCGGCTTCTCAGATAAGCGCACGTGGCCCCAGTTGATGCACATTGCCACTGACGGCGAAACCTACGGTCATCATCACAAGTATGGCGACATGGCTCTCGCCTTTGCGCTGGACCAGATTGATTCCGAGCACGACATCCGTCTCACCAACTACGGAGAATTTCTGGAGAACATCCGCCGGAGATGGAAGTCCAGATCGTGGAGAACACGTCATGGAGTTGCTATCACGGCGTGGAGCGGTGGCGAAGTGATTGCGGCTGCAACACAGGCCGCCCGGGATGGAACCAGGCATGGCGGGCTCCGCTGCGTGAAGCTCTCGATTACCTGCGCGACGCCGCGGCGGTACTGTTTGAGGAAAAAGGATCCGCGCTGCTCAAAGATCCCTGGGATGCTCGCAATCACTATATTGACGTTGTGCTCAACCGCTCTGACGAATCGCTATGGCTTTTCTTTGAAGCCCATTCACGGCGGCAACTGGATCACCAGGAGACGGTTGCGGCACTCAATTTGCTGGAAATGCAGCGCCACGCTCTGCTGATGTACACAAGCTGTGGCTGGTTCTTTGATGAGCTCAGCGGCATGGAAACGGTCCAGGTGATTCAATACGCCGGCCGCGTGATCCAGTTGGCGAAAGAAATGGGAGCAGATCTGGAAACGGGATTTCTGGAAAAACTTTCTCATGCCCGCAGCAATATCCCCGAGTTCGGCGATGGCGCCAACATCTACAACATGTGGGTCAAGCCCAGCGTGGTTGATCTCTGCAAAGTGGGCGCGCATTTTGCCATCAGCACGTTGTTTGATGGTGATCATGAAACGCCCAAGTTCTGCTATGACATCAGCTCCGTTGATTATCACCATCATCAAGCGGGCGGTTCACGCCTGGGCATGGGACGGGCCAAAGTAACCTCAAAGATCACCCGTGATAGCCGTGACATTACTTTTGCCGCCATCCATATGGGTGACCAGGTGCTGCACGCCGGAGTGCGGGAAGCCACCAATGGCGAATTTACGGAGCTCATGGCGAAAGTGACTGAAGAATTTTTCGCCGGCCGTTTCCCTGACGTGCTTGACGCGCTTGACGATTACTTTGGTGAAATGCGCTACTCGCTCAAATCATTATTTAAGGACGAGCAGAAACGCATCATTGACATGATCCTGGCCAACACGCTTCAGGACGCCGAGGCCAGCTATCACTCCATTTACGAGAAGCACGGCGCCCTGATGCGCTTCTTGAAGGAGACTGGACCAGCCGATTCCTGAAGTTCTGCGGATTACAACCGCTTTTGTTCTGAATTCTGACCTGGTGCGGACCTTCTCGGCAGATCCGGTGGACGCAGTTCGGATTTCCATGTTGCTGGAGTTGGTAAAACGCGAAGGCGTAAACATTGACGAAGCCAGCGTGGGCTTTGCTGCCGGCAACAGCCTTGCTCGCCTGATGCGACAACTCTCAAAAGCGCCGGCCAATCTGGAGTTGCTGCACCGGGCAGATGTCCTGGTCGCGCTGCTACAAATGCTTCCTTTCCCGGTGAACTACTGGGAAGTCCCAAAACATCTATTACCAGATGCTCCAGAACGAATTGCCATCCAGGCTCAACAATCGAGGACGAGATCTCCGTCGCCTGGGTAAAGCGATTCGTGGCGCTGGGGGAGAAGTTGCGCGTGAGCGTTCCAGTAATGGAACCCGCTGAGTTGCCGGTTGCGGTTAAACCTGAACGCCAACTCGTCTGAATTCCAGCTCGTCTGAATCGAGGTGCAGTGTGAACAGAAGAAACCTGGCCATTGTGGGAGGCGTTGCGGCAGGAACGCTGGTGGCGGGAGCCGCCGCCGGCCTGGGAGCGTTCCTGGCGGGCCGCCGAATCTTCAACCAGCTTCGCGATCTTCGTGGCGATGACATCCACGGGCAATCCGTGCTCATTACCGGCGGGTCACGCGGGCTTGGATTGGCGCTTGCGGAAGAGTTCGCCCGCCATGGGTGCAGGCTCATTCTCACGGCGCGCGATGAAGCAGAATTGCAGCGCGCCCGTGAGCAGGTACAAAAGAGCGGCGTGGAAGTTCACACCATTGTGTGCGACATCAGCCGGCCGGACCAGGTGCAGCACATGGTGGATGAGGCCACCCGCCAATTTGGCCGCATCGATATTCTGGTCAACAATGCCGGCATCATTGCCGTAGGACCGCTCCAATCCCAGACCATTGAGGATTTTCAGCAGGCGATGGATATCATGTTCTGGGGGACCGTCAATACCACACTGGCGGCTTTACCCGCAATGATCGAACGGGGCCGCGGGCGCATTGTGAACATCTCTTCCATTGGCGGAAAAGTAAGCATTCCGCATCTGCTCCCGTACGGTTGCGCCAAGTTCGCCGTGACTGGGTTTTTCTGAGGGGCTGCACGCCGAAGTTAAAAAATTTGGCATCCATGTCCTCACCGTTGCCCCCGGCCTGATGCGCACCGGCTCTCATTTAAATGCGGAGTTCAAGGGCAAACATGAGCAGGAATACGGCTGGTTTGCACTGGGCGGGACCAATCCGCTGATGTCCGTGGCGGCAGAAACCGCCGCCCGGCAGATTGTGGCAGCCACGCGCCGCAATCAAGCGGAGTTAATTGTGAGCTGGCAGGCCAAGATCCTGGCCCATGCGCACGGAATAGCCCCCGGCATCATCTCTGAAGCGCTGGCGCTGGTCAACAAGCTGCTTCCAGATGCCCGCGGAGCAGGCGCGGAGAAGAAAACCGGCCGTCAAAGCCAGACCACTGTCACCCGTTCGCCCTTGACCATGCTGGGCCGGCGCGCCGCTGTCCGTTACAACCAGCAGTAGCTTTCATCACGCGCACGCATCGCGCTACCTGGGCGGCCGGCGTGCGCTTACGCTGCGAGCGCGGCTCCTCTCACTATAATGATCACTTCATGGACATATCACCGTCAGTCGTGATCTCTCATGCATCGCCGGAACAGGATCATGCCGCGCCGTAATCACCGGCTATTCCTGGCGATCGTGGTTCTGCTCTGGGCCGTGATTTACGTGAGCACCATCTTCCGGCCTGCGTTGATGGATGACGCAGACACGGTGCACGCAGAAGCAGCACGCGAGATGGCTGAGACCGGCGACTGGGTCACGCTGCACATCAACGGCGGATTCCGCTATCTGGAGAAGGCCCCGCTGATGTACTGGTGCGTGGCCGCCAGCTTTAAATTGTTCGGCGTGCATGAATGGTCGGCGCGATTGCCGATTGCGCTCGGGATGCTGGCTCTGCTGCTCGTCGTTTACCGTCTGGGGCGCAGAGTGTTTAATCGCGAAAATCAGGGTGAGGAAGCCGGCTTCTACTCCGCGCTGGTGCTGGCGACCGGCTTTGGCCCATTTATTTACACCCGGTTTCTCATTCCGGACATGCTGGTAGGTCTGTGGCTGGCTTTGGGCTTTGATTTCTTCCTCACCTCGCTGGAACAAAGTGAGCGCGGCGAAAAACCTTCAGTCTGGGTCTGCTGGGGACTGGCCGCCACCATGGCCCTGAACATTCTGACCAAAGGCCTGATCGGGCTGGTCTTTCCCGTTGGAACAATCCTTATCTATCTATTGCTCACGCGAAATCTGCGCCATCTTTTACGGCTGCGCCTGTTCACCAGCTTTCTGGTTTTTCTGCTCATCGCCGCGCCCTGGCACCTGCTGGCGGGATTTCGCAATCCAGCCCAGGGGCAGACCAGAGGCTTTTTCTGGTTTTACTTCGTCAATGAACATTTTCTCCGCTACTTGAAAAAGCGTTATCCCGCCGACTATGACACCGTTCCACTATGGCTTTTCTGGGGACTGATGTTCGTATGGCTCATGCCATGGACGGCCTTCATTGTCCAGGCTCTGCGCCAGGTTCCCGTGAAATTGGCCGAATTCCGCAATGGCCTCACGTTTCAGCAGCGCGGGACCTTGTTATTCGCCTTGTGGACCCTGTTGATCTTGCTGTTCTTCAGCTTCTCCAGCCGCCAGGAATATTACGTGCTTCCCGGACTTACCCGGCTTTGCTCTTCTGATAGGTGGTGCACTGGCGCACGAAATCGGTATCGCCGCTGGTACCAGGCAAATAAAGCCCGACGCAGCGCCAGAATTGCATCGCTGGTATTGATGGCGATCGGCCTCGCGGTGTGTGTGGCGTGTGTCGGGCTGGCCGTGCAGGCCAAGACTCCGCCGGCAAACTATGACATTGCCGAATTGCTCAAAGAGAATCCGCAGGATTACGCGCTCTCTTTCGGACACTTCCTTGATCTCACGCCGCAAGCCATGGGCGCGTTCAAAGTCCCTTTGCTGGTAACAGGTATTGCCTTTGCGCTGGGCACAATCTTGAACTGGTGGTTGCGGCGCGGTGATCGTCATCTTGCCGGCAAATCTGGTGCTGGCAGTGATGATGGTGATGGTGCTGCATGAAGCGCACGCCGGACTTGTCTATCTTCTCGCCGGTGCTCTCGTCAAAAGTCCTGGCCGAGCCATTGAATCACACTGGCAGCCGGGCGCAATCATTGAAGACAATGGCGACTACGAAGCCGCGTCCAGCGTGAATTTTTACACTCATCGCCAGATTCGTATCCTCAACGGACGCTGCAACAACATCTGGTACGGATCAACATTCCCGGATGCGCCGCAGATTTTTGACAACGATGCTTCTTTTGAAAAGCTCTGGCGAGGCGACCAAGACGGTCTTTCTGCTGGTGGATGCAAAGGCCAAAGCGGCAAAAGCTAAATGCGGAGGTCATGAGTAACGGGCCAGACGAAGAATGCCCGCAACGGGACCGGCTGCCCGACTATTTAGACAGCTCAACTGGATGTGTGCTGGCGAAATGGGGCGGCAAGCTGGTGCTTACCAATGAACGGAAACTTTGTCCTCTTCCGTCTTCGCGGAAGTAAGAATCTTGTTCTCGGGACAACGCCGGACGAATCTTGCCGTTTTCGAGCACAAAGATTTCGCCGCGCCATTGCACTTTGTTGTCGAAATAGCTGGCGAACCATACGCAGAAGGCGACCATGTCCCGCAGTGGCAGCAACCAGAAGTTCCTGACCACGGCGCGATCATTTAACCACGCCCACGCCAACCTGCAACGCAACCGCAGCGCGCAAGGCGACGGCCAGCGCCAGCACAGCCCAACTCCACCATGCGCCGCCGGCCAGCGGAACGGCGATCATCGCCCAGGGCAGACCGAAAGTGAGCAACAGGCCAAGGTAGCCCATGCGGCGCGAATCGCGCGTGCTGCGCGCCCAGCGCAACTGGTGTTCAAAGAACTGGCGAAACGTGTATGCGGGCAAATGGGTTTCAACCACAACATCCGCCAGCACAACTTCAAAGCCGGCCTGAGCAATGCGGAAGCCAAGTTCAAAGTCATCAGCCAGGTAATCGACCAGCGGCTCCAGTCCGCCGATGGCCTCGAGCGCTTTGCGCGAAGCCGCCAGGGTGGATCCAAGCGCGAAGTGAATTCCGTGTTCGATCTGGCGGGCCACCAGGACCCCGGCAATAAATTCAGTGCTGATGCCAATGGATTCCAGCTTTGATCCCAGCGTGTCCGCCGCAATGCCGCGATATGGACAGGTCACCATGCCGACTTCCGGTCGCGCGAATGGCGACATCACTCGCCGCAGATAATCCGGCTTCACATGAATATCACTATCGTTGATCAGGATGTGGTCGTAGCGGGCCAGCGCCAGCATCTGCACCAGATTGCTGACTTTGCGATTATTACCCAGCGGCTGCGGGCAGACCACCATCTGGATCCGCTGCTGCGGGAAACTCCGCCATCAGCCGTTGCACCGCCTCCACCGCCGGATCATCGCTATCATTCACGCCAAAAATGATTTCGTATTCCGGATAGTCCAGCAGTGCAATGGCTGCGGAAACTTTCATACATCTCAGGATCAACGCCGCGCAGAGGCTTGAGAATGGAAACACCGGGAGAAAAGGCAGGGCTATCACTCTTCCTGGCACGCAGGAATGTGCGGGCACTGAACAGGCAAAGCACATAAAATGCCGATGCCGCACAACGCCAGTCCAGTGGCTAGAATGCCTGGTAACAAATTCAACATCACTTGCAGATAGACAGATCCATTCTACTCGGTGTGGCTGCGGTCCAAAAATCCCCGGGTTGTTCGGTAAAGACCTACCCTACCCTGAACGTACTTGGATGCGCAAATTTGCTTCGGGCTCCAGGAAAAGATAGCTAGTTATCTGCGCTGATCAGGGGATCACCAATGTGCCATCTGTTGGAAAACCGGGGGACCGGGGTCACGTTGCCGGTGGGAGTGGAAGAACAAATTGAAAGCCCCCACGTTCGTTTCCGAGCGCAGGGGCCACAAGTGATGCCGGATCTGTAAAGTTGAGGCGTTGAGCGGTCGTTTGAGCCCGCTGCCGAAATCCCGAGCGAAGCCGAGGGATCAAGCGTTCTCAACAACGAAATTGAAAGTCCCTACGTTCGTTTCCGAGCGCAGGGGCCACAAGTTGATGCTGGATCTATAAAGTTGAGGCGTTGAGCGGGCGTTTGAGCCCGCTGCCGAAATCCCGAGCGAAGCCGAGGGACCAAGCGTTCTCAACACGAAATTGAAAGCCCCCACGTTCGTTTCCGAGCGCAGGGGCCACAAGTGATGCTGGATCTATAAGCCGAATTCTGTACGGCGTTTCCGCCGTGACGGTCATTCCTCTAGGCCGGCCATTACTGGACGGCTCAAGCGACCTACCCGGAAGTTTGGCGCACCGAGCCGGCACGCATAGAATTGTTTCCACTTTATTCCTCCCCTATTTGGTCTTGCTCCGTGTGGGGTTTGCCATGCCCCGCGCATTACTGAGCGGGCGGTGCGCTCTTACCGCACCTTTTCACCCTTACCCGGCCGAAACCGAGGCGGTATATTCTCTGTGGCACTTTCCGTCTTACGGACTTGAATCCGCAATCCCGGACGTTATCCGGCACACTGCTCTTTGAAGTTCGGACTTTCCTCTCTCCGCTTCGCGCGGCCCAGAATATCTGGCGTTCGCAAAGGGACAGCGACCATCCGATCCAGCATCAGCTAAACACTATTATAAAACGAAGGGCCATGAATTTCTCATATCACGCGCGGCCAGACAACCGACTCCCCACGAAACGAAACCTAAGGGAACACGAGTTAATAAATCCTACTTCGGTTGTTTCAGCACCGTTTTTTTCAACACTTTTTAGAACCAGCCCTTTAGGCCCGACCGCCCAAGTGGCATGGGTTCCCGCGACCACGGCGTTCACGTTCTCCGCCTGATTCGTTTTTCCATTCACCGGCATTGCTCCAGATTCCTTTAATTCCCGCAGCGACAATCTCTTCCTGGTGAAAAGACACAGAAGAAAAATACACTCCCTCCGGCTCTGTAGGCCTTGTCACTTGCCAGGTCTTGCCTCCATCGCTGGTCTTGATCATGTTAGGAAGGTCTGAACCCTCCGGCTTCTGATAATCGCCGCCGGCAGCGATTCCGTTCTTCGCGTCACTGAAGGCCAGGGAAAAAATTCCTGATGACGCGTTCCTGGGATGCATGGGCGTCTCCGCTACCTGCCAGGTTTTGCCGCGATCGCTGGAATGAAAAACTCGCGCCACACTTGCGCCTCCAGTAGCGAACCAGACGTTACTGGTTCCCTCAACCACAAGACAGGAATTACTGGCGGCAAAAGCTCCTTCTTTGGGCAGGGCGGCCGGTAAGCTCGCAGCCGGAAGCTGCTTCCACGTGAGCCGCCATCGTCGGTGATAAACAGGGCAAACTTGCCATCGACTGGATCGCTCAGCACAACGCCATTTCGATAATCCCAGAAAGCAATGGCGTCAAAGAAGATCCCAGTGCGCTTTTCTTCCAAGACCTGCTTCCAGCTCTTTCCGCCGTCAGTGGTGCGGAAGATTTTGGCCTGCACCTTTTTCGGCTGGGCCCGAACTGATGATCACGGCTGTCAATGCGTCAAAGGCCTTGATACCGCGAAAGTCGAGCTTCTCCGCCCCTGATACGGTTAACACCGACCACGTTTTCCCCCCATCTACGGTATGTATAACCGTGCCTTCAGTGCCGCTGGCCCAGATTATTTTTGAATCGACTACACTCAGGCCGCGAAAACTTGCCGTGGTGGGAACAGGGACTTTTTGCCATTGGGCGTTCATGGATGTGGCGAGAAGCAGGGCGAAGAGAAGTGGTTTCATGATTTGTGAATTGTGATTTGTGATTTGTGATGTGAGTGTTTTGTTCAATCAGCGTCTATCAGCGTTCATCTGCGGCGAACGAATTTTACTCGCCTGAGCGCGCCAACTCCACCGCACGCACCAGCGCCTGGGCCTTATTGATGCATTCCTGATATTCGCTTTCCGGCACTGAATCGGCCACAACGCCGGCCCCGGCCTGCACGTAAGCTTTTTTCCCCTTCACCAGCATGGTGCGGATGGCGATGCAGGAATCCAGATTGCCCGCAAAATCCGCATACAGTACTGCGCCGCCATAAATCCCACGCCGCACCGGCTCCACCTCTTCAATAATCTCCATGGCCCGGACTTTCGGCGCGCCGGTAAGGGTTCCTGCCGGAAAGCAAGCGGCCATTGCGTCCACGGGACTGAGATCGCTGCGCAGTTTCCCTTCCACGGCCGAAACCAGATGCATCACGTGCGAGTAGCGCTCCACGAACATAAGATCGCGCACCTTCACCGTTCCATATTCGCTGACCTTGCCCACATCATTGCGGCCAAGGTCCACCAGCATCACGTGCTCGGCCCGCTCTTTTTCATCGCCAAGCAGTTCTTTCTCCAGCAGCAGGTCCTCGGCTTCGTCCTTCCCCGCTTGCGCGTGCCGGCAATCGGCCGGTATTCCAGCTTGCTGCCGGAGACGCGTACCAGCATTTCCGGCGACGTTCCCAGCACCGTGAGTTCATCCATGCGCAGGTAATACATGTATGGCGAAGGGTTCACCCGCCGCAGCGCCCGATAGATATTCAGCGGCGCCACGCCCGGCTCAAGTTCCGCCCGCAAAGATGGCACGGCCTGAAATACATCACCGGCAATGATGTACTCCTTGATCTTCTCCACCTTGCTCATGAACTGCTTCTTGCTCATGGAAAGTGAGACCTTCAATTTGCCTGGTTTGGCTTTGGGCGGTCGCAGATATTTTTTTGGCAGCGGCGAGGCCAGTTGTTTTTCAATTTTTTCGATATCGCGGATCGCAAGCTCATACGCTTTCCGCGGCGACTTCTTGCGGACATCCACCGTGGCGATCACAAAGATTTCATGGCGTACGTGGTCGAATGCCAGCAGCCGATCAAAGAACATCAGCACACAATCGGGCAGCTTGAGGTCATCTTTGGCTTTTTCAGGAAGCTTCTCCAGTTGCCGGACCGCGTCATGGGCAAAGAATCCTACGGCGCCGGCAGTGAATGGCGGCAGGCCGGGCACATGGGCCGGCGTATGCTCGCGCAGCAGGCCATCCAGCACCTTGAACACGCTTCCTTCAATTTGCTGTTTCTTGCCGTCGC
Source organism: Terriglobia bacterium (assembly GCA_963824835.1). GTDB lineage: Bacteria > Acidobacteriota > Terriglobia > Terriglobales > Acidobacteriaceae > Angelobacter. The sequence goes on from CAWGRA010000046.1 coordinate 79,821, forward strand.
GTTCAATGGTTATCTGGGTCCCCGCGCACGCAGCACCATGTATGGCCGGACGCCGAGAAAAGTATAGCGGCCCACCTTCTCGCCACCTTCCACCGATTCCAGCAGAAAGGCCCGCGGTTCATCCGCCGCGATATTGAGAAACGCGGAAACCGGGGTGCGAAGATCGGCAGCCACGGTCTTGGCCACAGGTACCAGACTGGCTTTTTGGCAAGCGATTCAAATTGCTTATAGTCAGGGAAGAGCATGGCCAAGTATCTTAACCGATCAGGCTGAAATACCAGCAGGGACACGTACCCCAATTCTGGCACATAGATTACCCGCTGGTGACCTCTGCTGTCACGGCAATCGCAGCAGCTTTTTGTCATATACTTTTTAAACTTGGGTTAAGCCTCAAAGAACAAAGACAATCGTATGCGCGGGATGGGACTCCCCTTGAGTCGGTCTCTGTCCAGTCGCGCACCGTAAGGAAGATTGCGAATGCTGGTCAGGTTCTGGGGTGTGCGCGGTTCAACACCAACCCCACAATCCGAGAATTTGCGCTATGGCGGGAACACCTCCTGCGTTGAAGTCCGCCTGAATGGGCATATCTACGTCTTTGATTGCGGCACCGGATTCCGCAACCTGGGCAAGCAAATGGAAATGGAAAAGAACGGAACACCCACGCACGCTCACATCTTCCTTTCCCACTTCCATTGGGACCACATTCAGGGCATTCCTTTTTTCGCGCCGCTTTATAACAATCCGCAGAATTCTTTCACTTTCCACTCCTCCAATCGCACCCGCGGCATGCAACGCGCGCTGGAAGAGCAGATGTCTGACCCGTTTTTCCCGGTCAAAATGAATGAGATGGCGGCCAAGCCGCGAGTTCTTTGACATTGACGAAGGCCGCCTGGAATTTGACGATTGCGTCATTCATTCGCGCAGGTTGAATCACCCGCAGGGCTGCCTTGGTTTTCGCATTGAGAGCAAGAGCGGAATCTGGTTTATGCCACGGATAACGAGCCTGGCAACGCGGAGTTCGATAAAAGCGTGCGCGAACTCGCCGAAGGCGCTGACGTCTTGATCTATGACGCGCAATATCTGCCTGAGCAATATTCAGCCCGAAAAATGGGCTGGGGACACAGCCACTGGCGGGAAGCTGTGAATGTTGCCATGGAAAGCGGCGCCAAGGAACTGGTCCTTTTTCATCATGATCCCGACCATACTGACGCATGCATTGATTCAGTGGTGACCAAGGCCCGCGAGTACTATCCCAAAGTCCGCGCTGCCTCTGAAGGCATGGAAATTATTCTATAGTTCGCTGTTCCGCCGGCCGTTCAGTTCTTCTCGAACAAGTCCGTTGATGTCGTCATAAGCGAATCGCCAGCTCCGCCATGGCTGAATACGTGCCGGAGGCCAGCGCTTCCTGCGTGATCTTGCGCAATGCGCCCATGGCCGCCCGCATTGGTCCTGAGCCAAAACTCACGCGCTTCACTCCCAGCTTCCCCAACTCAGTGAAGAGACGGCACGCCCGGGCCCGGCAAGAATATTCACCGGCGACTTTCCATGCTTCGACCACGGTTTGAATCTTTTCCGGATCACGCATGCCCGGGAACAAAAATGCAATCTGCGCCGGCGTCGAGGTAGGCGCGTCCGCGCTCCAGCGTATTGGCCATGGCTGCCGAGGGCTCTGCACCGGCTTGCCAGAAAGCGTCCGTTCGGGCGTTGATCACCAGATGAATTCCAAGTTTCTCACCGGCTGCCCGCGCAATCTTGATGCGTTGAACCTGGTCCGCAACACTGAATAGCGTTGCGTGCTTTTCGCCTTGGGGAAAAGGTCTTCCAGATTCACCCCAACCGCGCCGGCCTTGATCACCTCCGTGATCGCCTGCTCAAGTGCTTGCACATCGGCGGAAAACCCGGATTCGATATCGGCCGTCACCGGCACTTGCACCCGGAAGCGATACTCCGCGATCCGCCTGCAACATCTCCGTCCCACGGGATTTTCTGGCCGTCAGGATAACCAAGCGCATTCGCCACTCCGGCGCTTGTGGTTGCGATTGCGGGAAATCCGGCTTCTTCAACAATGCGCGCACTGGCCACATCCCATGCATTCACCAGCACTACAGGCGTGGCTGCATGGTGTAGTTTAAAAAGTTGCACTGCTTTTTCTTCTAATGACATTTCTTAGCTCCACATTTCAGCGATTCATCTTAGCGCGACCCATAAATTTTTTGTAAAACTCGGTCTTTGCCCATCTGCCGGAAACTCCGGCTGCATCGCAAATATGAGATGATCTTAGTCATTCAAGCAATGAGTGAGTGGTCCAGCATATGAAGTCATCGCGTCTTAAATCAGTTTTGGCATTTTTAATAGTCCTTTGTCTGATCTGTGCGGTCGGGTACGGGTTTGATCGCCTTTTGTTGAAGGAAGGCGTGCCTCGTTTTGACGTTCTATTGCTTGCAAATGCTCTTACCGGATTGGTAGCCGCCGCACTGTTCCTCCAGGCGAGGGCGCGCACCAGGAAAAGGAACGGCTGCTGGAGCAGAAACTTGAGACCATTGCGGAGATGAATCATCACGTTCGCAATGCGCTTCAGGTAGTGGCTTTTTACGGCATCAAGTCATGATGACAATCAGGCCACCAAATTGATCAATGAGTCCATTGCGCGCATCGAGTGGACATTGAAGGAAGTCTTGCCACGGGGGTGGGATGTCAGCCCTCAGCCTGAAGACTCCGAAATGAGCCGGAGCTTTTCCGGCGATGGACCAGAATCAAAAATAACTGCATGAGTCTTATGCAATCCCGCCAAGCCGGCCCAGGGCCTCAGCGGCTATAATGATCAAGGAAAACTGCAAGTTCTCCTGGTGGACTTTTCCATGCACGTTCGCAGCAGGACTTGCCGCTTGTATAGACTTCCGGTTCCTCCTGATTGCCTTATCTGCCTAGCCGTATCTATACTTTTCCGTTTGTCTTAATTCGTTGGAGCACAAATGAAAACCGTATCACTGGAACAGGAGCTGAATCCCTGGGAAGCACAGGCAGCTCGATTTGATTTTGCCGCGCAAAAACTAAACCTTGATGAGGGTCTATGGAAAATTCTGCGCTATCCGCAGCGTGAGATTATCGTCCACATCCCGGTAGCCATGGACGATGGCCGTATCGAAGTTTTCACCGGTTTCCGTGTGCAACACTCTATTGCGCGCGGGCCCGCCAAAGGCGGCGTGCGTTACTCACCTGACGTGACGCTGGATGAAGTCCGCGCATTGGCGAGTTGGATGACGTGGAAGTGCGCCGTCGTAAACATTCCTTTTGGGGGCGCAAAAGGCGGCATCATCGTTGATCCCAAGAAACTCACTCTCTCCGAACTGGAAAAGCTCACCCGCCGCTACACCGCTGAACTGATCGAGTTCCTGGGGCCGGAAAAGGATGTCCCTGCTCCAGACATGAACACCAATGAGCAGACCATGGCCTGGATGATGGATACATACTCCATGCACATGCGCCAGACCGTGACCGCCGTGGTAACCGGCAAGCCGATCAATATCGGTGGCTCACGCGGACGACGTGAAGCCACGGGCCGTGGCGTAATGATCAATTGCGATGAGGCGCTCAAGAAATTCAACATGCGGCGCGAAGACACGCGCGTGATCGTGCAGGGCTTTGGCAACGTAGGCTCCAACGCGGCCAAGCTGATGCGCGACGCCGGATATAAGATCATCGGCATTGCCGAATACAACGGCGGCCTGTTCAATTCGAATGGCATTGATATTGACGCGCTGCTTCAATACCGTGATCGCAATACGAACAAGGGCGTTGTTGGGTTTCCCGGCGCTGAAGCCGCGGACCCGAAAGAGCTGCTGATCACCGATTGCGAAATCCTGATCCCCGCGGCCACGGAAAACGTGATCACCAGCCAGAATGCCGGCAGCATCAAGGCCAAGATCATTTGCGAGGGCGCCAATGGTCCGACCACCGCCACGGCTGATGACATTCTTGCCGACAAGAAGATTTTCGTGATTCCTGACATTCTGGCCAACGCAGGCGGCGTAACTGCTTCCTACTTCGAGTGGGTGCAGGACCGCCAGGGTTACTTCTGGAAGGAATCAGCCGTGAATGAGCAGCTTGAGTTCATCCTGAAGGAAGCGTTTGAGGATGTGGTGCACTTCTCTGAGACGCACAGCGTTAACAATCGCATCGCAGCCTATATGCTGGCGATGAGCCGTGTGGCCCATACCATCAAGCTACGCGGTATTTACGCTTAGTGGGGCTTTCTGCAAACAAAGAGGCGGCCTTTGCGGGCCGCCTTTTTTCTTGAAGTCTGGAAACTGGCGTTGTCCAGAAGCCTAACGCTGTCGAGGTCTGTTGATGATGCCCCCTTCAACAATCAACATTTACCGCTGTCATCTTGAGCGCAGTCGGAGCGCAGGCGACGACGGAGTCGAAAGATCCCAAGAATGCGAATCGTAACCAAGGCGCGACAGGGAACTTGCTCGAGAAAAGGTTTGTGACTTAAGCATTCCGGGAGAACTCCCTGGATCGATATGGCAGAGGACGCTTTCTCGGGATCCTTCTACTCAGCCTCACGACTTTCGTCGCTCGGTTCGGTCAGGCAGGGTTTGGAAGGTATTGATTTCATCCGCGTTCTGGTATCGTGCTCGGTTTCCTCAACGCACTCAGCGATGGTGTCCCGTTCAACAATGAACCTTTACCCCTGTCATCTTGAGCGCAGTCGGAGCGCAGGCGACGACGGAGTCGAAAGATCCCGAGAATGCGAATCGTAACCGAGGCGCGACAGGGAGCTTGCTCGAGAAAAGGTTCGTGACTTAAGCATTCCGGAGAGAATTCCCTGAATCGGTTTGGCAGAAGAGGCTTTCTCGGGATCCTTCCACTCAGCCTCACGACTTTCGTCGCTCGGCTTCGGTCAGGATGACAGGGTTTGGAAGGTGTCGATTTCCAGAATACGCTTTTCGAGAGAGTTCAAGCGAAACACAAAAAAGGCCGCGTGATCCGCGGCCCTATCTTCTGATGAATATTTGAGACTTTAACGACGTCTGGATTTCTTCTTGCTCCCGCCAGATTTCTTCGCAGCCTTTTTCTTGGATGATTTTTTGGCTGCCTTCTTCTTTGCAGGGGCTTTTTTGGAGGCCTTCTTCTTGCTGCCGGCTTTTTTCCTGGCCGGGGCCTTCTTTTTGCTGCTGGCCTTTTTCTTGGCCGCAGATTTCTTTTTTGCGCCGCCGGACTTGGCTGCGCGGCTGGGGGCGGGCTGACTGGAAGCTGCGCCGCCTTCATTACCACCGGCTCCGGCTCCGCCGCTGGATTCAGCGCCGATGGATTCCTCTTCTTCTTCGTCGTAATCCTCTTCTACTGAATTGCCGCCGAAGCTACCGATCTCGTAATCATCGTCCATGTCATCCTCGTGTCTTGCCTTGAGGGTCTCGTCGTGAAAGCTCATAGTTCCTCCAGAAATTAGGGCCGCGATTACATCAATGCCGCGAACTCAACCGGCGCGGATTATAACAAGCTGCACGATTCCAATGTCAACTCCGCGTCGCGCGCATCTCAGTGTGCAACTTGCGCGCGGAATAATCAAGCTTATCGCGAACTGGCGGCAAGACTTTCTTTTGGCTCTGTGGCAGCGCTCTTCCTGGTTGGTGTTTTGTGTGTCTTATGGGCAGACTTCTTGTGACGTGAGGCAGGCGTTCGGTCAGCTTCCCCCGGGCCCAGAGGTTTGTACACAAGGATTACACGCCCCCTGCGTAACTCATTGCCTTTCAGTCGGTTCCAGCGCCGCAGGCGATCGGCCGGAACGCCGAAATCCTCCGCCACGGATTGCACCGTATCACCGCTATGAGCTTTATAGCGGCTGGGATAACGAGAATACGCAATCCTGCCTGCGCCTGCCGCGGACGCACTGATTGGAATCACCAGCTTTGTTTCCGGCACAAGCGTTGTACCTTGAAGGTTATTAGCCTGAGCAATGGCTTTTTCCGTGGTGTGATATTTGCGCGCTACGGCAATCAAACTATCGCCCTCCTGGACTTTGTGATAGCGCCACGCTACCCGCTTATCTTCCGGGATGGAGGCAATTGCTGTCTCATACATCTCTTTCGTGCCCACGGGAATGCGCAAGTCGTACGCCTGGTCCTTGGGAGTGGTGCGGCGCAGCAGGCTGGGATTGAGGTCAACCAGCGTGTCCACCGGAGCGTCCACACATTCGGCCACCAGGCGCAGGTCCACCGGATAATTAACTTTGACCACGTCATATTGCAGCGGCGGGTCCGGCTGCACAGCATCCAGCCCGTAGCGCGCCGGGTTCTTGGAGATGATGGTCATGGCCAGGATGATGGGAACGTAGTTCTTGGTTTCCGCGGGAAGCACATTGCGCTTATAGAGCTCCCAGAAATCGGCGTAGCCCGTGCGCTTCACCGCCTGCTGCACGTTGCCGGGGCCGGAGTTGTAGGCCGCCATGGCCAGATACCAGTCACCAAACTGGTTATAAAGATCTTTCAGATGTCTTGCAGCGGCGCGTGTGGCTTTCTCCGGGTCCTGGCGATCATCAATCCACCAGCTCCGATGCAAACCGTACCCAACCCCACGGCTCGCCATGAACTGCCACATTCCGCGCGCACGAGCCCGGGACAATGCCAGCGGCTTAAAACCCGATTCCGCTTGCGCCAGATAGATCAGGTCCTGAGGAACGCCTTCTTCCTTGAAAATCCTGAGGATCATCTCACGGTAGCGTCCTGACCGGATCAGGGCGCCTTCAAACGTCCCGCGGCCATGGGTGGAGAAGTAATTGATGTAGCCGGCCACATAATCGTTGATCATCAGCGGCAGGTCAGATTGCAGATGAGGAAGGTCGGCTTCAGCTTTGGCCGTCACGTTGGGATCCACCGCAAACGTGACCTGGTTCGCTTCATCGATCGGGGCAGGTTCTGACTGCTGTTCGGCAAAGCCATCACCGGCTTTGAATGCGACCATTTCCAGCTTATTGATCTCGCCAATGATCTTGTCGAATTCCTGTTGCAGGCGGGCATCGGACTTGATCTCAACCGGCCCTTGCATCAGGATGTCCACGGCGTGATTAAAGTCTTCTTTTGCGGCGTCCAGATGGCCCGCTTTGTAGTTGTTCTGGCCAGATTCGTATGATTTCTCCGCCTCGGCTATGGTCTGGGTAGTGGCGTCAGGCTTTTCCGACGCCTGCGCCTGTTCTGCCGGCGCGGGCGTGGAACTAGTAACAGGAGCTGCCGGCGTTGCTTGCTGCTGTGGGGTTGGAGCAAGAGCCTGGACTGAAGGCTTGGCAGTTTTTTTGGCTTCCTTGCTTTCACAGGAAGCCAGGAACAAGGTGCCGGCGCAAAGTCCGGCCAGGACCAGCCTGGGTAACAACCGCTTAGCGTGTGAGTGCCGCATCTTACCCATAATACCTTTGTTTTGTCGAAATCAGGCGCGGAATGGCAGATGGCACGGTTGAGGGCTGGAAACGGATAACTGATTTATTTTCATGGTGAAACAAAAAGAAAGGCCCCGACCTAAGTGTCGGGGCCTGATTACTTTCAGGATGCTACCAGCTCACTCGCAAGCCAAATTGGAACTGGCGGGGATCAAAAGCCGCCGTTGGCTGGCCAGCTTCCGTGTACAGCGAATTCACGTCAGCCACGTTGAACCGGTTGATGAAGTTGAATGCGTCCACTGACCCTTCCAGCTTCATGCGCTCGCCGAATTTGATGAACTTGGCTATGCGCATGTCCGTGAATATGGTCATGGGGCGAACGCCTGCGTTGCGTCCCAGGTTTCCGTCCAGAGATCCGTTGAACACTCCGTCAATGGGATTTCCATCCACGAAGCACGGAATCTGGAATGCACCAGTGGGCGAGGCTGCGGAAGCCACAGTCTGGAAACCGCATGCATTGGTTGGAGCGCTGGGTGAAACCGCATTCGGGCGGTCGGTTGAGGTGCTGAAATTAAAGTTCTGGTCCGTGGCGGTCACAATGTTATACGGGCGGCCCGAACTGAACTCGATGATTGGAGCAACCGTGATATCGCTCAGGACTTTGCCAAAGAAGCCGCTGCCGGCGTTGCCTGTCTGATAGACACCGCTGAAGACAAAGCGATGGCGCTGATCGAAGGTTGAGTTGGCGCGCTCTGCGCCGGGCTGTAAGTCATTCTGCGGTGAAAGCAAGGTCTGAAGATCAGTGGAGTCATCGATTGCGTGCGACCAGGTATATGAGCCCAGGAACTCAAAGTGGTTCTTCATGCGCTTGCGCAGGTTGAGAGTGAGTCCATGATAGACCGAGCTGCCGTTGGAGAAGTTGGCTACCATGTCACTGAACGGGACCGGAACACCCACTCCCAATCCGTACTTGGTGGCAATCTGGTTGGCAAGACCAATGCAAGCTGGCGGGAACAGGCCAGCCAGTGACGGGTTGAGACCTGATTTGCGGAAGAAGCTCATGAGGGCTGCGGGAACGAATGGTCCCGCCGGACCCACGCCGCATGTATTCACGTTCAGAGGATTGCTGAATCCGCCACCGGCTGCGTTAGCCCGCTCCCAGTTCTCGATCAAGGCCTTTGGATTTGTCGGGTTGGCATTGATTGGACGGTTCAGGTGATGTCCGCCCGTGAAGTTGTAAGCAGCGCTAAAGGCCAACTCGTGGCCAAAATCATGCTCAACGGAGAAGCTGCCCTGCTCGGCATATCCGTACTGGAAGTTCTTTCCGGTAGGAAAGCCGAACGGCTGCGAAATGAGCGGCACGCCGGCTGCAAGATATTGCTGGTTGGTGAACAATGAAGGAGCATTGGGAGTGGCGTTAAACCGCTGTTGACTGCTCTGGTAATTAAGTCCGGTGGAAAGGCCGGGAGGCAGACAGTTGCCTTTATCCAGCAGCCCCTGGAATGCGTTGGTCGCGTTCAGATTGAGCGCGTTCAACGGAGAAGCTGGTCCGCCCGGATTGCAGGGCGATCCGCCGAAGAGAATGAACTGCGGAGCCTGGCTGCCGTCGGCTACGTCAGAGTCGAAGGCCAGCGCCAGCAGCGGGTGGTCATAGAACAGACCGTACGAAGCCCGGAAAACCGTCTTGCCATCACCTTTGGGATCAAAAGCCATGCCCAGGCGCGGCGCAACGTTGTTCTTGTCACGAGGGATGCCCTGCGTGATGCCAAGCGCATCCTGGGCCGTCTGCGAAAGAGGGTTGACCGCATTGAACACCGGAGACAGCTCGTAATCGTAACGCACACCGTAGTTCACGGTGAGCTTGTTGTTCATCCGCCATGAATCCTGGATAAAAAAGCCCATGGTGTTCATGGTGAAGCTGTCATGCGGGTTTCCCACGCCCTGGATAAATACCTGCGGGATGCCCAGACCGTAGGCCTGCACGGCAGAAAAATTGGGAAAGCCATTGAAGGCCGGGCTCAGGGAACTGCCCGTCAACTCACCGAAGTTATAAATACCACCGAAGTTGACAGTGAAGTCAGCCGTGACCGGCAAATGGTTGATATCAGCGCCAAACTTGATGTTGTGGCGGCCTTTGATCCAGGAGAAGTTGTCGGCGACCTGATGGCGCTGCTCAACGCGCTGGACAAACGAGAAAGGCTCACGTCCGAAGAACGCGAAGCCAGGGATGTTCACCGCTACGTCACCGCCACCCGCGGCACGCGAGAAGTTATACAGCAGCCCGCGACGCGAATACTGGTAATGGAGATCGTTGATTTTGTTTGCACCCAGAATCCATGTGTCCTGTGCGCCAAAGCTGCCATCATGGTAGTTCTGCGTGGAGGTACGCGAGAAAGCGTTCTGGCCGAAGTCCTGGTTCTGCGCGTTCACCTGGATACCAGTCACATCACTGGGGCTCAGTCCGCCGCGAAGCATGATCTGGTTACTTGAGCTGAATTTATGATCAATACGCAGCGAGTAAACGTCAGTCGCTTCTGAAACAGGATAGTTGCCAACCTGGCTGAGGAGGCTATGAAATGACGCGGGCAAGGGTGCGCCTGAAGTGGGGAAAGCGCCCAGAGGACCGGGGGCGCCCGGTACGCCTGCCAAAGCCACGCCGCTGCCGCCGGCCGCCAGTTGAGCATAGGCAACCGTCAACGGGTTAAGACCCGCACCAGCCAGAAACTTTGCCTGGTCCGGCGTTACAAGCGAACCGCTCGGAAGTCCATAGTTGGCTGGGTTGGCGAGCGGAACAAGGCCGAAATTATTCTGGCCGATGGTGGAGAAACCTGTCTCCTGGCGACGTGTGGTTTCAAACGAGAAGTAGTAAAAGGTTTTTTCTTTCTTCAGTGCGCCGCCAAAGGCCACGCCCGCCTGCGCTCGTGTGTACGCCGGGTCTTTTGTGTTGGTGAAAGGGTTCTGGGCCTGGATGTTACGGTTGCGAAGATAGCCAAATACGCTACCGTGAAAATCATTGGTGCCGGACTTGGTGATGATATTGACCACACCGCCGGAAGCCCGTCCGTACTCCGCTTCATATCCGTTGGTGATGATCTGAAATTCCTGTACGCCTTCCTGTGAAAGGGTGGAGCGGATACCGTTCACGGAATTATCCACGGCATCCATGCCATCAACGTTGACCGCGTTCGAGCGTGCCCGCTGGCCGCCAAAGTTCAGGCCTGATGTGGGCGCGGCGCCGATGCTGGGAGCCACATCGCGTTGCACCTGCGAATTCGTCAAAGAGAAATTGACGTAGTTACGGCCATTGGTCGGCAGGTTTTCAATACGCTCCTGCCCAATGGTGGTGCTGGTGGAAGTCTTGGCCGTCTCAATGAGCTGAGCTTCGCCCGTGACAGTCACTTCTGTCTGCGCCGTCTCCAGTTGCAGGGTGATCGGATATTGCGCCGCCTGGCCCACGGTAAGACCTATGTTTTTGGCCACCATGCCTGGCAAAACCCTTGGCGGAAACCGTCAGCGTATAACTTCCCGGAGGGACGGAGAGCAGAACGTAATCGCCAGTGCCGTTGGTGATTGCCGTGCGACCAATGTTCTTGGCATCATCGCGCAATGAAACAGATGCGCCCTGGATAACTGCTCCGTTGGGGTCTCTTACAACGCCGCGCAGTTCCGCGGTGGCTGAAGTTTGCGCAAAGGAAGTCGCCGCCATTACCACCACTGCCAGCAGTAAAGACAATCGCTGAATAATCTTCATTATGTGTGGCTCCTCAACCCAACGCCGCTCATGGGCGTTCACGATTGATATTGATCATGGAGTTTGGGTGCGGAGCGAAGTTCTATCATTCTGAAGAGACAAAGGCAAGCAACTATTTCGCTTAGGATTGGGCCGGTAAACCTCGCCCGTAAGGAGATGATCAGCCTGTCTAATTGCGGCAAGCATCTGGTAATTAAAGTTCTTCCACGATCAGGCCTGCCGTCTTGCTCAGATACATTTTCCGGCGAAACCAGTCTTCCATGGCAGTCTTCAACTTCTCCAGCGGAACACGGGTTCCAATGGTCATGAGGCCGTCTGCCACGGGAATGGTGTCATCAAAGATGGGATCGTTGGTGAAATTTCGCATGGAAAAATTGTCCAGCCATTTGATAGGGCAGGGCTGAACTCCGCCCTCCGCCTGATAGCGAACACTGATTTTCCTGGAATACATGCCTGATTCATCCGCCTGAAAAAGTCAGTTTGAGTGTCGCATACAGCCTATGGATCTGAAAAATTGGTGGTTCAACGAACACAGTTTTGTTTACCAATTCCTAAACTGTTCCATTCGGACCTAAATATGGAACCAAAACAGAAAGTGGGGCCCCAGACGTGACTGGCCGGGTGCTAAGAAAGTAGTAAGAATATCCCAGCAAAAATTCAGAAATTCTAATTATTAAAGGAAATTAAGGCCTTTTACCGAATAGTGCGCTGCTCCGAGTGCCATTTTGGGATCGAAGATTCCAGAATCTAACGGGTATATGTACTTAGGTAACGGGAATTAATGCTACGAAAGGTGCATCCTAGTCACCATATAGGTTGAACAGAGGTTAATACCCATGGGTCAGGACAATTCCCCCGAACGCGATATTGGCGCACTAGTAAACCATCTTAAAGAACTTACCGAAGAATTGACCGCCGTGCACAGCGAACTTTACTGGCTGGCGATGCGCGCCCAGAATAGCGCTGATAAAAAATCACCGGCTGAACTGAAAGTTGACCTTTTGACTGACCTCAAAGGCGCCGTGGACAATATGCGCCTGATGCTGTGGAATTACATTGAGACCGCCTCAGTTGTAGATCCCCAGGGGGTGCGCGAGGGTATTGAACATCAACGGGTCCGCCGCGTGACCGAATTCCTTGAGCTTCTGCGCGACCGTTTGGGGCACAATGATGAGGAGCCGGTGTCTTTTATTGAACGCATCAGCGCCTCAGTCAATAACAGGCTGCAAAAGACGCGCGTGGCTTAGCGCCCGTTCTTCCCACCATTCGTAAAAGAAAATCCCTCGCTGGAGGCGAGGGATTTTTGTTGGAGCTCACTTGCCGATTCTATTTTTTGCCCGGAGCGGCGGCACGTACATTCGCAGGCGCGTCAAATTTCTCAAAGTTTTTGATAAAACGGGCAATCAGGTTTTCGGCCGCCTTGTCATAAGCGGCTTTGTCTGACCATGCATTCCGGGCATGGAGAAATTCCGGCGGAACACCAGGGACCGTTGCGGGCACGGTGAGACCAAAAGCAGGGTCTTTTTCAAATTCAATATCGTTCAGCCTGCCTTCAATTGCGGCATTGACCATGGTCCGGGTGTAAGAAAGCTTCATGCGGGAGCCAACGCCATAGGGGCCGCCAAACCATCCGGTATTCACCAGCCAGCACTGCGCGCTATGCTCCTGCATACGTTTGCCCAGCATTTCCGCATAGACCTTGGGACGCAGGGGCATAAAAGGAGCACCAAAGCAGGTTGAGAAATTCGGCTGAGGTTCCTTGACTCCAGCTTCTGTACCGGCAACCTTGGCTGTGTAGCCGGAGAGGAAATGAAACATCGCTTCATCTGTGCTCAGCCTGGAGATGGGAGGCAGCACGCCGAAAGCATCGGCCGTAAGGAAGATAATATTTTTCGGGTGGCCGCCAATGCCTGGTATGACTGCGTTCTCAATGAACTCCACTGGATAGGCGCAGCGCGTGTTCTCCGTACGGCTATCGTCATTGTAGTCAGGAACGTGTGTGACCGGATCAAGGGTTACGTTCTCCAGCACCGAGCCAAAGCGGATCGCGTTCCAGATCTGGGGCTCGTTCTCCTGCGAAAGCCTGATGCACTTGGCGTAGCAGCCGCCTTCAAAATTGAAGATGCCGGCTGGGGCTCCAGCCATGCTCATCGTCGCCAATCAAACGCCGGTCGGGATCAGCCGAAAGAGTGGTCTTGCCCGTTCCCGAGAGCCCAAAGAACAGGGCGGTATCGCCATTAGGGCCAACATTGGCCGAGCAGTGCATGGGAAACACGTTGTCCTGGGGAAGCAGGAAGTTCATCACGCCGAAGATTGACTTCTTCATTTCGCCGGCATATTTGGTGCCGCCAATAAGAACAATCCTGCGGCTGAAGTTCACGATCACGAAAGCTTCTGAGCGGGTGCCGTCGCGCTGAGGATCAGCCTGGAACTCAGGCGCGGAAACAATGGTGAACCGCGGGCTGTGCGTTCTTAACTCTTCATCAGACGGGCGCACGAAAAGCTCTCGTACAAACAGGTTGTGCCAGGCGTATTCATTGATGACGCGAATCGGCAGACGATAGCTGGGATCGGCTCCGGAAAACAAGTCCTGGACAAAAAGCTCGCGGCCACGCAGGTGTTCCAGAACGCGTTCGAACAGCGCATCAAATTTGGCGGCATCGAACGGGATATTCACGTCGCCCCAGTTGAGCAGATCAGCCGTGATTGAATCCTTTACCGTGAATTTGTCCCTGGGGGAGCGCCCGGTATATTTTCCCGTATAACCCACCAGAGCACCGTTGCTGGCCAGAGTGCTTTCTCCCAGACGTATCGAGTGTTCCACCAGGACACCGGCGTGCAGGTTGCGGTGGACATTGTTGGTTTTGAGAAGAGTTTCCAATGCAGAGGCAGAATCAATGGCTGGCAAAATCTGTGACATGGCTTAAAGGATCTCCTGTTAGCAAACCCCGTCAAGCCTGAATATACAGGCATCAAGAAAAGGCGGATTTGCTGAGTTCGGCGTCAGGCCGTAGTAGCAACCAGCGCGTCTTGAGGCGCGCCAATTTCCTTAAGGACCGCATTCAAATGCACAAGCGCTTCTTCCACGGTGAGTGTGTACATTTCCCGTCCGTGCTCGTACGAGCCGTTTTCAATCGCGGTCTTCAGGAAATGTCCGGCAATCTGGATGGCCAAGCGGGTCACTGATGACCCGGCCAGTCCGCTGCTTGTACTCAACCCATGTTGGATGCGGCAACGCAATCCAAACGGGACGGCCGCTCACTAAAAATTTTATGTCCACGGCGTCGGCATGGCGTGTTGCAATGGCCACAATCAGTGCCTGGTAAACGCAGTGGAGCCGATTTCCGGTCCAGCGGTCGATAGCGTGAAAATCCTCATACATGGCTGGTTAAAACTATATCGGACTGCGTAACCTCCAAGCAATGCTAAGCGTGGTGCCCAGGTTCGTCCGTGATTGCAATCACAGTACAATCGAATGTTTCGAAAGGTGAGCTGCCATAGGCGCTTGCAGGAGGCTTGAATGTCACAAAATAGCACTTCTGGTGGAAAGATGAAGGCCGCATGGATCGCGAGTTTCGGCGGGCCTGAGGTGCTGGAGATTCGTGAGGTGGACAAGCCGCGGATTGACTCTGCACAAGTTCTGGTGCGAGTACGAGCCTCAGCCCTGAATCGAGCCGATCTGCTGCAAAGACAAGGCAAATACCCGCCGCCACCCGGTTATCCCGTGGAAATACCCGGAATGGAGTTCGCCGGGGAAGTTACGGAGATCGGCAGCGCGGTAAGGAAATGGAAACCGGGGCAGCGCGTTTTTGGACTTCTGGGCGGAGCGGCCCACGCGGAGTTCATCGCCACGCATGAAGACCTGCTGGCAGAAATCCCCGGCGGCATGAGTTGGACAGACGCCGCCTCCATTCCGGAAGCATTTATTACCGCTCACGATGCGCTCTGGATCCAAGCCCAGCTCCGGCCCGGTGAAACTGTTCTGATCAATGCTGTGGGCAGTGGAGTTGGCCTGGCCGGGGTACAGCTTGTGCGGGCAATGCACGCATTGCCATTTGGAACATCCCGCACCCCGGAAAAGATTGAACAGGCGAAAGCGCATGGTTTGCAGGAGGGATTGGTGGTTCGCGAGAATTTCGACCAACTGGTGGCCGCCTGCGAAGTATGGACCGGCGGAAGAGGCATCAATGTGGTCCTGGACCTTGTTGGTGGAGCATACGTAAGGACCTGTCAGAAATTAATGGCCGGCAAAGGCCGGATCATGCTGGTGGGGACCGTTGGCGGAGGTAATTACGAACTGGACGCCCGTTCGATGTTGAGCAAGCGCCTGACGGTCCGTGGCACCGTGCTGCGCGCTCGCAGCCTGGACGAGAAAATTCAGGCGACTCGTGTCTTCGCCCAGGAAGTTGTGCCGTTGTTCGCTCAGGGCGTGCTCCGGCCTACTATCGACAGCACATTTAAGCTGGCTGATATCGCCAAGGCGCATGCCCACGTGGAATCAAATCAGAACGTTGGCAAGGTCTTGATCGAAATGGATTGATGCAAAGGCGAATTGCAGCTCAGGCGGCTTCCTGCGTGCAATAAAAAAGCCGGGCGGGCAGGATATTTCGGGGCTCGTAATCCTGATGGATCCGGTTGAAATGCGTCCGCAGGTAAGGGAGCACAGCGCGAGTAAACTGGTACACCAGCACAGCGCCGCCAGGACGCAACGCCTCACGGGATTGACCCATAATTTTCTCCCGCAACTCAACCGGCATGGTGGTAAAGGGAATGCCGGAGATGATGTAATCCGCGCCATCCAGCTTCAGGCGGTCCAGTTCGCGCTGAACATTTTCCGCTGAGCCGTGCACCACATGCAGGCGTGGATCCGGGAAGCTCCGCTTCAGATATCGGACGAAATCCTCATTCATCTCAAACACCACGAGGCGGGTGTTCGGAGACATGCGGGCAAGGATATGGGCTGTGATGGTACCCACGCCGGGGCCATATTCAACAATGGTTCTGGCCCGTTGCCAGTCAACTTTGGCGAGCAGGCGTTCCACTAAAAACCGGGAGCTTGGAATCAACGAGCCCAGCATTCTGGGATGTTGAAGGAAGTTCTTAGCAAATAACAGAGTTTCTTCGCCGCGATTCGTTTTGCTTGACATTCGGCTTTTGCTCGTAAAACTCAGATTTTGGTCGGCGTTACACATCCACAACGTTAGTCTTATAGTGACTCTGATGTAAAGTCCGAAGCATGAGATCTCTCATTCCGGGGAATGAAAGTTTTTTTATCCGCCATGATCTGCCGCTGGTCGCTTACGGCTTGCGCTTGTTGCTTGCCGGTTTATCATTTATCGCTCGCCGGTCGCCGGTGACCGGTTGCTCAATGCCCGGTTTGACGGAAATCCAGATTGCCGCAGGCGGTAATCCAGAATAAAATCAGTACTTAGCCAGGTCCGGCAGGAACAATCCAATTGAATTTAGTCCGCGCCATTTATCCCGGCACGTTTGACCCGTTAACCAACGGCCACCTCGACCTGATAGAGCGAGGCAGCAAGATTTTTGATGAGCTGATTGTCGGCATTCTGCAAAACACAGAAAAAGACCCTCTCTTCAATCTGGCTGAGCGGCTGGAGATGTCAAAACATCTGACGCGTCGTTTTGATAATGTCCATGTGGAAGCCTTTGAGGGCCTGCTGGTGGATTTTGCCATGCAGAAGAAGGCGGGCGCCATTCTGCGTGGCATACGAGCCATCAGCGACTATGAGTATGAGTTGCAGATGGCGTGGATGAATCGCAAGCTGCACCCTCAGGTGGAAACAGTGTTCATGATGCCGGCGGAGGCGTACTCCTATCTGAGTTCCCGTCTGGTCAAGGAAATTTTCAGGCTGGGTGGCTCGGTGCGCGGCCTGGTTCCGGACCTGGTGGAGCAGCGGCTGGGCGAGAAGTTCAGTGGCAGCATTGCCGGCCTGAAAAAATGACCTGGAAGAATAATTCAAAGAAGTGATTCAAAGAAGTGAGGAGTACCCATGGCGACCCTGCCGGCAACAAAACAATTAGCTGATCGCGTAAACCGTATTGAGATTTCGGCCACCATGGCCGTAGTGGCTGAAGCCGCCAAGTTGAAAGCCGCTGGCGCTGATCTGGTGGAATTTGGCGCAGGTGAGCCGCATTTCCCAACCCCGCAACACATCAAAGATGCTGCCATTACGGCCATTCAGGGCAATTGCACACGGTATACCGCGGTTGCGGGCATTGCTGAATTGCGCTCCGCCATAGTACAGCGCCATGCCACTGATTTTGGATCGGCCTACAAATCCGAAGAAGCCATTGCTTCCACCGGCGGCAAGCTGGCGCTGTTCAATGCCATTCAGGTGCTGGTGGACCATGGCGATGAGGTGATTCTTCCCGTCCCATACTGGGTTTCATTCAAGGACATCATCGAATACGGCGGCGGGAAATGCGTTTACGTGGCCACCGAAGAATCTGATAATTTTCGCCTGACCGCGGCCATGATCGAGCAGAAGATCACGCCGCGCACCCGCGCCATTATCATTAACACTCCCAACAATCCCAGCGGCGGCGTCATTGAGCCGGAAGACTTCACGGCCATCCTGAAGCTGGCCCATAAGCGCGGGATCTACGTGATCGCCGACGAATGCTACGTGTACCTGAACTACACGGGACGGAATTTTTCCGCCGGCTCGGTCCCGGAAGTAAAAGAACACCTGGTGATTGTGGGATCGCTATCGAAGACTTACGCCATGACGGGATGGCGGCTTGGATATGCTCTGGGGCCGGCGCCGATTGTAAGCGCCATGACCAAGCTGCAAAGCCAAAGCACGTCAAGCAGCGCCCATATGATCCAGAAAGCGGCTGTAGCTGCGCTTACCGGACCGCAGCAATGTATCGCGGATATGAAGGCTGACTACATCAACCTGCGTGATCAGACGCTGGCCGCGCTGGATAAAATTCCAGGCATAACCTGTGTCCGGCCAATGGGCGCTTTTTATGTCTATCCCAATGTTTCAGCGTATTTTGGCAAGGCTGGAATCAAGTCAGCGGCAGATGTGGCCAAACGCCTGCTGCATGAAGCCCACGTGGTCACTGTGCCCGGAGAGGCTTTTGGGACACGGGAACACATTCGCCTTTCCTATGCGACATCATCAGGCGAAATCAAGCGCGGCCTTGACCGGATGCAGGATTGGTTTGCAAAGCTGTAAGCGGAAAAGGTTAAGTCTTTCGCATATCTTCTTTCGCATATATTTAAGGGGCGTTGCCGAGCTGCTGCTGGACAACGCCTTTTCTCTTTTCCGAGTCTAAAATGGTTCGGGACACTGGGTAACTGGAGTGGTAAACCCGGAGACGCACCCTATACGCATGGCAGACCGCTATCCTGAGCTTTATCCGTTATTGTTACGCCCGCAGTTCCATGAACGCGTGTGGGGCGCCCGCTCGCTTGCTCCTATTTATACCCAGGAGATTACGGGCGCGCCGATTGGCGAAGCGTGGCTCACAGGAGAAGCCTGCCTGGTCGCCAATGGTCCGCTGGAAGGCCATACCCTTGGCGAGGTTACGCGCAACTACGGAGCGGCGCTGATCGGTCAGGGTGCAAAGGACACCACCCGCTTTCCCCTGCTGATCAAGTTCCTCTTCCCTACTGATAAGCTCTCCGTGCAGGTACATCCGGATGATGACGGTGCGCGTCGCGTGGGACAACACTGCGGAAAAACGGAGTGCTGGTATGTTCTCCGCGCGGAACCAGGCGCACAAATAGGACTGGGCCTGAAACCCGGAACCACCAAGGCGGAAGTGGAGAAGGCCATCCGGGAAACGCGCATGGAAGAGCTGTTGAACTGGATTGAGGTGCGCGCAGGCGACATGATCTATGTGGATGCAGGCACCGTGCATGCCATTGGACCGGGCGCGGTGATTGTGGAGACACAGCAGAATTCTGACACCACGTACCGGCTTTATGATTATGGCCGTCCTCGTGAACTACACATCGAAGCCGGGCTGCTGGCGACAAAAGAACACACGCATGCCGGAAAGGTCCGGCAGGATCCTCCGATTCACAATCAAGGCAAGACGCAGCAGAGCCTGGTGACCTCACCCTGTTTCATTGTGGACAAGTTTGAATTGCAGCAACCGTGGGTATTCCAGCGCCCAAAACATGCGCCCGCGAATGCGTGGTGTATGGTGGCTACGCGCGGATTCGGCGTGATTGAATTTGAGGGCCACGCTCCTCTGACGTTCAGCGCGGGAGAGTCCGTGGTGGTTCCCGCAAATGTGCAGTCGCTGATGCTGCGGCCACAATGGGACCTGGAGTTTTTATGCTCGTCTGTGCCGGTTGGCACGGTTCCGCAACCGGATACGGTCTTAATGCCAGAGACTGTGTCAACGCCAGAGACTGCTAGAGACAACAAAAGATGCGTTCAAAGCGCCGGTCTAGCGAGATTTGCATTCGCCTTGAGGGGCAGCAGTTGCGACATATTCATATTCATATCAAGGAGCCATCAGTTGAGCACACGACGCTTTTATCCAGTAATACTGGCCGGTGGCAGTGGTACCCGATTCTGGCCACGCAGCCGGCGCAAACTGGCCAAGCAGGTGCTCGCGCTGGATGGCAAACAGACCATGATCCAGAAGACCGTGGACCGGCTTTTGCCTCTGAGCAGCAAAAAAGATTTCTGGATCATCACCAACGGCTTCGTAAACTCAGAGATCGAACGCCAGCTCCCGGGCATTCCCGGCGAACAGATAGTGGTGGAACCAGAACCCCGCAATACTGCGCCAGCCATCGGGTTGGCGGCGTTTCTTCTGGCCAGACAAGATCCGGACGCTATTATTGGAATGTTTCCCGCCGATCACGTCATCCATGACGAAGAAGCTTTCTGCCGCGTACTGCGCAAAGCCATAGAGATTGCCGGCAAAGGCGAAAACATAGTGGTGATGGGGATCCAGCCTACGCGAGCCGAAACCGGCTACGGTTACATTGAAACCGGAGAAGAACTGGAAAAAGATCTCTTCCGGGTCCGCCGGTTCACGGAAAAACCCAACCAGGAGAAGGCCGAGGACTTTGTGGCCGCCGGGAACTATTCCTGGAACAGCGGCATGTTCGTGTGGAGCGTGCGCACCCTTACGCAGCGCATTGCGCGAGCATTTCCCTGAGTCCACGCCTTATCTGGAAAAGATCGCGGCTGCGTGGGGCACGCCCGAATTTGACGGCAAATTCGCCGATCTTTATCCACGATGTGAAAACATCAGCATCGATTATGCCTTGCTGGAGCCGCGGTCAGCCAAAGGAGAGCATTCCTCAAATCTCTTCTGCCTGTGCGCTGATTTTGGATGGAATGATCTTGGATCGTGGGCCGCTCTCTATGAACACCACTCAGTGAACCAGCAGGATGATGGCCTAATGTTGTTGAAGCCAAGGCGCTCTATCTGGTCAATGCCAAGGGCAACTACATTTATGCTCCTGAGAAATTTGTTGCGGCCGTGGGCGTTGATAACCTGGTGGTGGTTGAAACCGACGACGCCATCCTGATCACCACCCGTGAGCACTCCCAGGACGTAGGCAAGATCGTAAAATACCTGAATGAAAAGAAAATGACTGAGCTGGTTTAGCCCCTCAGCTTTTCATCCACCTGCACAACGCAATCCGGAGCCGAACGCGAACATGGACGATATTAAATTTGGAACTGATGGCTGGCGCGGCATCATTGCCGACGATTACACCTTTGAAAATGTTCGTCGCGTTGCCGGTGCGATTGCCGCTTACGTACTCAAAAAGGAAGAGCCGAAAAAGGGCATCGTGATCGGCTATGACACGCGATTTGGCTCCCGCCGTTTTGCCCAGGCCAGCGCGGAGGTGATTGCTCACGCCGGTATCCCGGTCAAGATCGCCAATGATTACACACCTACGCCCGCGCTTTCCTATGCGGTGAAAACTCAGGGCGCCGCCGGCGGTGTGATGATTACCTCCAGCCACAATCCCTGGAACTGGAATGGGGTGAAGTTCAAGGCGACCTATGGCGGTTCCGCAACGCCGGGCATCATCGGCCAGATTGAAGCTGAAGTGCGCGCGGGCTCCATGCCCAAAGGAACACCGGCAAAGATTGAGGAAGCTGACCTCAAGACGCCTTATGTTGCAGCCATCACGAAATTTGCTGACCTGGACAAGATCGCCAGGGCGAACTTTAAGTTCGCCATTGACTGCATGTATGGTTCCGGCCGCAATGTGCTCGCGGAGATTTTTGCAGCTCGTGGCGTGCAGCATGTGCAGATCCGCAGTGAAGTAAACCCTCTGTTTCCCGGGCATTAATCCTGAGCCGATCCAGCCGCATGTTCAGGCATTGCAAGACACGGTAGTGAAAGAAAAATGCCATGCCGGGTTCGCTACTGACGGTGATGCTGACCGCATTGGCGCGGCCGCCGAAGACGGCAGCTTTGTTGACTCGCACAAAATCTACTCGATCCTCCTGCAATGGCTGCTGAAAACCAAAGACTGGCCGGGTGACGTGGTGCGCGCCTTCAACACCACGCGCATGCTTGACCGCATCGCAGCCAAACACGGGCGAAAACTGATTGAGTGCGGCATCGGCTTCAAGTACATCTGCGATCTCATGATGGAGCGGCAAATCCTGATTGGAGGCGAAGAATCAGGTGGCATTGGCCTGCAACGGCATCTACCTGAACGCGACGGCATTTTAAACGCTCTTCTGCTGGCCAACGTGATGGCCGATGAAGGCAAGAGCCTGGGCCAGCTCGTGGCCGCGCTGCAAAGCGAGTACGGTCCGCACTTTTATGCGCGCCGTGATCTCCACATCCCCAATGACGTAAAGAATGCCGCTATCGCCCGCGCCGGCAGCAATGAAACCACCAGACTTGGCCGCTACAAGATCCTGCGCAAGGAAAACCTTGACGGCATCAAGTTTTACCTGGATACGCCCATCAGGGACCAAGGCGCTGAAGCATGGCTACTGTTGCGATCATCAGGCACGGAGCCGTTGATGCGAATCTATTCGGAAGCGTCATCGCCTGAACTGGTGCAGGAATTATTGGAAGAAGCAGTGGCTTTTGTGGATGCGAAAGTGGCTGTCTAGATTTTCTGTCGCTTCGCTCCAAAACCGCTTAAGAGTCCTTTATGTGGCTGGCGCTGCGGAGGCTCCTGTTGCAGCGGCCTCAGCGCGCGTGGACGGCGCGAGGCCTTTTACTATTTTTCTGTTGCTCCGCTCCAAAACCGCTTAAGAGTCCTTTATGTGGCTGGCGTGCGAGGCTCCTGTTCCAGCGGCCTCAGCGCGCTGGACGGCGCGAGGCCTTTTGGTACTTCCTTGTGTCGCTTCGCAAAATTCAGGTATTTCTCACCCTCCGCATGTGACTTCTGGGTGCCTGAGCGGTGCTTTTCTGGATGACAGCAGCGCTGGGGTTTGCTTAAATGTGCGCTATGCGTTCCCTCTTCCGATTTCTGGCGGCATACGTGTCTCTGGCCGCCCCGTTGTTTGCCCAGCAGCAGGTTCCGCCTCCGCCTGATATTTTGCAGATCTCCCGTGATCCGGTGAAGCCGGGCAAAATGGCCGAGTACAAGCGCGTTGAGGGAGAGGCCGCTACGGCCTGCTCGCGAGCCAATACATGGCCTTATATGACCTGGCAGGCGGTCAGCGGCCCGGATGAAGTGTGGTTCGTCTCCGGATTTGATTCTTATGCCGCCATGGAGCGCAGCGCGGAACCTTTTGTCCGAAACGCTGGTTTGGCCGGTGAGCTAAGCCGCATCACGGATTCCAAGAGCAATCTGGTGTCTGATTCGCGGACGGTGTTCCTGCGCTATCGCGAAGACCTGGGTCACAACCGCGGACTCATGCGTCCGCAAACGCGTTTCTTTACCGCTACCATGGTGCAGGTAATTCAGGGACACGAGCACGATTACGAAGAAAGCCAGCGCATACTGCGTGGCGTGCGCGAGCGCGCAGCGGCCGCCGATAACCGCGCCGTCTATCAGGTGGTCTCCGGCATGCAGCAAAACACCTACCTGACTCTTTCTCCTTATCATTCATTTCGCGAAGCCGGCGAAGCGCTGGATGGCCTGGTGGATTACGACGATCTTGATGACACGGTGCGGGGACGCCTGCGCGAGCTGCTCGCCACGTCAGTGGCCAGCACGCAGACATTTATCTTTGCCGTGGATCCGCCGATCAGCAATCCTGCCGGGGAATGGATCGCCGACGACCCTGAATTCTGGAGGTCTTCACCTCCACTACAACACCAGGCAACAAGGAAGTAATTGATTCCGCGAGGCTGGCGTTGGCTCCGGGGTGCCCGGGTTGCCTTCAGTTTATTGCAACCAATCAGCTCTCAGGATCACCCAATAAACGGATGCTTTTATCCAGAATGTCAGCCAGGGCCGCTCGTGTTCTGGCAGTCGTGTTTCTATTCACTACGCTCGGTCTGGGTGGCGTCCTGGGCTGGACGTGGCTGTCTATACGCAAACTGGCATTAGCACCGCTACCCGAGCCACCTTTGCCCGCGAAAATGCGTCCGACATCGGCGCCGGTTTCTCCTCTTCAACTTCAATACCAACTCAACCTGCCGGGGAGAGGTGAGATTTTCCCGGCACTGGCTGGCGGCAAAGCCGTGGACTACTGGCCCGTGGCGGTATTAAGCATTGCGAATACATCTTCGCGGCCCGTCCTGCAAATGATCACCGCCCAGGTTCGGGGCTGGACGGAGGAGCTGCGTGAGACCGCCGTGATTGGACCGAACGAGGTTCGGACATTCAATCTTGATCCGCAGCTTTTGCCGGAGGCGTACGAGAACCAGGAAATTCGAGAAGCCAATCTGACGGTGGAAGTGAAAGAACCGGTCACCGGACATAACTTCGCCGAGCAGCGGCCCGTGTTTGTCCACAGCGCGTCTGACCTTTTCTGGGGTGGAAAGTTCGCCAACGCGCAGTTGGTGGCCCGCTGGGTCACGCCTCACGATGAGTCAGTGTTGCAACTTGTCTCGCGCGCGGAGCGGATTATTCCCGGCGGACGCATGCGCGGCTACAGCGAGGCGTCAGGCGCGGAATTGGCGGCCCAGGTCAAGGCACAGGCGGAGGCTGTCTTCCACGCATTAAGGCAGTCGCGGATCAGCTACGTCAGCAGCATTTATACTTTCGGCAATTATCCCGGGGAAACGCAGCGTATTCGCCTGCCCCGCGAGACGCTGGGCCTGAATAACGCAAACTGCATTGATGTAAGCGTATTGTTTGCTTCGGCCATGGAAAATCTTGGCATGCGCCCCGTGGTGGTGATTGTTCCCGGGCATGCGTTTGCAGGTGTGCGACTCGGTCCATCCACCAATGACACTCTTTATGTTGACCTGACGGTCTTGCCCGGGGGAACGTTTTCTTCCGCCGTCAAGCGCGCTCAAGGCTGGCTTGAGAAAACGCCAAAAGAAGAGATACTCAGTGTGGATATTGGCGCCGCCCGCTCTTTGGGAGTTTATCCAATGCCGACAGCCCAGAACGGGACCAAGCCACGCGTGGCCACATCAACCCTATGAAGAGTGCGGCAGCGGATGTGATTGTTATTGGCGCGGGGATTGCCGGGCTGGCTGCGAGGCAGCGCCTTGCTGCCGCGGGCATGGATGTACTCGTGCTGGAAGCACGCGAACGGCTGGGCGGCAGGATTTTTACGCAGCAACATAATGGCTACCCAGTGGAACTGGGCGCGGAGTTCGTGCATGGCCGTCCACCGGAAATGCTGGAAATCATTCAATCGGCAGGCCTGAGGCCGGCTGAAGTCAGCGGCGAGTTTCGCAGCAAGATTGCCGGCCAGTGGGAAGACTCTGACAACATGATGTCTGAGGTCAACGAACTTTTTGACAAGATACCATCCAGCGGCCCGGACCAGTCATTCCAAGATTACCTTGAGAGTACAAACTATTCCGTGGAAGCCAAGCAGCAAGCCAGCCGTTTTGTGGAAGGCTTCCATGCCGCCGACCCAGCCAAAGTAGGCATTCACTGGCTGCTCAAAGCGACCAAAGCAGAGGAATCAATTGATGGCGATACGTCCTTCCGCATGCCAGAGGGATACAGCAGGCTGGTGGAAACTCTGGCAGGTGACGTCCATAAGCCAGGTGAAGTGCATAAGCAACGTTCGCGCCTTCTGCTTAACACGCGCGTAACTGCCATCCGGTGGCAAAAGGGCGATGTTCTGGTGATGACCTCGCAGGGAGAATACCGGGCTGCCGCGGGCGGTGATCACACTGCCGCTGGGAGTGTTGCAGGCGGGAAGCGTGCAATTCACGCCGTCACTCGATGCAAAGAAAGATGCGTTACGCCTGCTCAGCATGGGACCGGTCATCCGCGTGAGTCTTTGTTTCCAGGAAAAGTTCTGGGAAGAAGATCCGCACATGCGGGACCTCAGTTTCCTTTTCACTGACGATGAGCATTTCCCCACATGGTGGACGAGCAATCCACTGCCTTATCCGATACTCACGGGTTGGGCTGCGGGGAGACATGCGCGGGCGCTCACGGGAAAAAGCGATCCACAGATCATTGCGATTGCAGTGGCCACGCCTGGCCGGCCTGCTCGGAAAACATGAATCAGATTTGAAGACCAGGCTCGAAGCCGGCGTTTACCCATGATTGGCTGAGTGACCCATTCGCGTGTGGCGCTTACAGCTATGGAAATGTCGGCGGCGTCAATGCGGCTCAGATTCTGGCCGAACCCATGGCGGATACATTGTTCTTTGCGGGCGAAGCGACGAATTTCGACGGCCATAACACGGGAACGGTAAATGGCGCGATCAGCAGCGGAATAAGAGACTGCGGAGTGAAGCTGCTGCGGCTCAGTTGGACATCAAGCCCGCGCAAAGCGCCATAGCTCCATCCATTCCATCGCGGCCCGGAAGCGCGGAAAATGGCTGACCGAGAGGGAATCCATGAAGGAATGCGGCGAAAACGGGAGACAGACTCCAGCGCACGCGCACGCTGATGGCGGTCAAAGGCCCGCACATACTGCCGGATAATCTGCGGCATGGTCAGGCGCAGCGCCGCGGAAAAATTCTGCTCAGACATGGTGTGCCGGTCTTCTTCCGATTCAGTAAATCAACCATGCACTGGGCCAGGGCTGCCTTGTCACCGATCGGATAAAACTTGATGCCCAGTGATTCGCTATCAGCCATCTCACGGAAATCGGGAATATCCGAGCAGATGATGGGGACACCGTGTTCAGCAGCCAGATGCGCCACTCCGCTGGCGCCGGTGGCGGAGGTGTACGGCATCACCATGAACGAAGATGTGCCAAAAAGCTCGGGAATCTGGTCTTCCTCCACGTATCCGGTGAATTCAATGCGCGGATGCCTGCCGTGCTTTTCCCGCAAGGACTCAATATAGCCGGGCGAGTTGCCGTTATTGCCTCCGGCGATGATCAATTTTGAGTTGGGAAACCTGCGATGCCACTTTCTCTTCAAAAGCCTCAATCAGAATCTCACAGCGTTTATAGGTTCCCCATTTTCCGAAAGCCAGGATGCGATGTTCAGGATTTCCGCGGCGGCTGAAGTCAGGATACTCAGGTCGGGCGCCGAAGATGCCGTGGGCGCGAAAATGTATGTTTTCGCCACGATACTTCTCAATGAGCGTGCGCCGGTAAGCCGGCAGAAGCACTGAAACCGAATTTGCCATCAGAAGCATTCGGGTGGCGGCATTGCCGGCCAATCTGAATAGCTTCTTGTGGCGGACACCCGCGTCCTGCAGATCAATGTGGTCCATAAGGTGGTGCAGCGTTACGTGCGTGTAATACCCGGCCAGGCGCGTCATGGCCGGAAGCGTGAGTCCGGAAAAAGCCGCTAAAGGCGATTCCTTGGTGCCGAAGGTGGAAAATACCAGGTTGAACCAGACCACGTCAGGCTTAATGGAACGGATGGCCCGCAAAAGACGAACATGATTTGAAGGGCGGTCCATGGCCCAGCAACGTTCAACGTCATACTCCGGCAGCTCAGACCGCCGGCGGGTTGAGTTCATCAGCCAGAACCGTGAGCGCAATCAAAGGATCGGCATGGAGTTCGCGGGCCAGGTGGTACCCATACTCATTGAGAACCACCTTGCTCGGCGGAAATGCACTTACAAGACAAATCTTCATGGACCGTCCGTTCTCCCTAGAACAACGAAATCTGGATGACCGGACGGAACGAAGACGTCTTCGCGGCAGCCCCGGTGAAGTTATAAAACGTTTGTTGTTGCACGCCCACTGAAAATCGCAGCGGATACTCGACGGGAAGAGTGCCGCTCCCATCGTTATAACCGCGATGCAGTGGCTTTACATAGGAGATGAGGAAACCACTTTGAACGTTGTCGTATGCATGGAATCCCTGTCCCCGGGTAAAGTCCCCGGCGGCATTCAGGCTCCAGCGCTCATTGAACTTGTAATCCAGGCGAGCGCCGGGAATAAACGCCTGAGCAAAGGCAAAGCTCCGGTCCTGCACGCGCCATGAGCGGATGTATTTGCCCAAACCAGTCAATGAAGCTTTGTCGCCAAACTTGTGCTCCCATCCCACCCAGGTTGCGGTGGTGAAGAATTCGCGGGGCAGGGGATGGAAGAGGAGATCGCGGACGGAATATCCCGTCACCAGTGAATTGTGACCCCAGGGCCGGCCAACCTCAAATTCCACAGTGGCGCCAACATCACGCGAACTGAGATTCTGTTCGGTAAACGGTCCTGATTCATGGACGGCATTGCCGCGTATGGTCAGCCACTGGAATAGCGGCGAGCTGGTCAGATACAGGTACTGCCGGAAGAGATTCTGGTTGAGCGGCAGTGGTGTATCCGTGTCACGCCGAACAGTGAAAGCTATGCCAGGATTCAGGATGAAGTGCGCGTTACCCCAGCGCAAGACCGGGGTGGTGCCCACGTCAAACACAGTGTCATATGTATTGCGGGGAATAATGGCCAAAGCGCTGGGTACCGAGAGCTCACCACGATAGTTGCGCAAACCGAAAGAACCATTGATGGGCGCAAAGTGCGACGGGTGATAACGGAACGTGCTGATCAGGTCAGTTTCCTGCGATGAACGCGGACGAGTGGTGATGCCAAAGAACTCATTATCCATCTGGTAGATGGTGGCATCTTCAAACAGGGCGCCGGAAAACAGGTTGCTCTGCATGAACACGTTCGGGAAGACCTCTGTGCCTTCTTCACCGGCAACTTGGAGCAGGCCGCGCTCAGCTACCGGATCATCAGCGGAGAGCTGGTTGGCGTGCGCGAAGGCGCTGATGGCGTGAAGATTGTCATGCCGCTGGTTATAAATGTTGGCCCACGCGAGCTGGTAATCATAGTTCTGCTGGTAATCGGGTGAGTTTCCAAGTTGGCTTAAGATCGCTTCCGCCTGGCGGTCCTTACCTTGAGCAATATAAGTATTGGCCATGCCGACAGCGACTGTGTCATCCGAGGCGCCCATGTCCCTGGACTTATTGAAATAACGCTCAGCCAGGTCAAAGTCATGCGAAGCCAGGAAGATGTTGGCGGCTTCCACCATGTTGTCAGTGGTTACAGGTGAAGCTTCACCAATGCGGGCTTCGGCAAAAGCGAGGGCCACTTCCTGCTTGGCCGCCTCATATTTGCCTTCGCTCAGGAATAATCTGGCGAACTCAAGTCGAACATCCACGCGGTTGGCATCCGGAGCTTCCAGAGCGCGGGTAAAACGTTCGGTTGCAGCTTTCTGTTCGCCCAGCGTCAACAGCGCTTCGCCGGTAGCAACCAGAATGGCAGCCTGGTCAGCGCCTTCACGCTCCGCCAGTTGCACGTAACGATACGCCTGCGGCCGATTGTGGATCTGTGCGTTAGCCGCAGCCAGGCTGGCATAGATCAACGGATCGTCAGGCGAGAGCTGAAGAGAGTTGTTCCACTCTTCTATGGCGCGGCCGTAGTGGCGCGCATGATAGAGCGTATCCGCCAGCGCAAGGTGCAGCTTGAGATCGTCAGGAGAAGCCTTTAAAGCGAGCCGGTATTCCTTTTCCGCTTTATCCAGCACGCGCATCTGGCGATACGCGGTCGCCTTTGCCATATGGATGGCGCCAACGTCACCGAGAGTATTTTGCGCTTTGGCAATGTCCTCCAGCGCTTCCCGCGAGCGGCGGAGTTGCAGATAAGAGAGTGCGCGTCCAAGACGAGCAATACCGTTATCAGGATTGGCCTTCAACGCGGGATCAAAGTCATTGATGGCGTTCTGCGCATCCTGCATGTCATTGCGGACGTAACCACGAATGACCAGCGCCTCCAGCATTTTGGGATCTTTTTGAACTACGCGGGTAAAGTCATCAATGGCCTGCTGCAGGAGCTGGTTCTGGCGATGCACGTGTCCGGCCAGCAGGGGAAAATTCGGCTCTTTAGGCAGAATGCTTTCATAACGACTGACGAGTGCCAGAGTGTCATCAAAGCGGCCGAGATTGTAATAATCGTAAGCCAGATAAACGGCTGCATCGCGATCACGCGGCATCTTTGCCAGCGCCTGCTGCCCGATGCGCGCGGATTCAAGATACCTGCCTTTGAGGAACAGGAACCGCTCAGTTTCACGCATGACCCGCGGATCATTCTTCATGGTGCCGGTGGCGCGGGCAATCCACTGCCCGGCAAGGTCAACCTGATGGGCATCAATGGCAGCATTTGAACCAGCCGCCACAATCTGCGGGTTGGATGGCGCAAGCTTAAAGGCCTGCTCGTAATTTTGTTGTGCCCGGGCAAATTGCCTGGTGGCGGTATAAAGATCACCCAGCGCGACAAAGGGAACGTAGTCATCCGGATATGCGGTGGCCATGCGGGTGAAGTACATTTCCGCGGCTTTATTGTCGCCTACGTCACGGGAGAGATAGCCCATTGCCTCCAGGGCAAAGCGGTTCTTCGGGTCACGCTGAAGCAACGCAGAATACATGGTCCGCGCTTCGCCCTTGCGATTGTTCTTCCACAACAGGTTGGCGTATTGCAGAGTGACGCTGTCATTGCCAGGTTCAATCTGTAAAGCCTGCTTCAGGTCAGCCTCAGCGCCGCTGAAGTCATTGCCAATGCCGCGCAGCGCTGCGCGCTGGCGCAGATATTCCACCTGCTGGGTGCTATCCACATGGAACCTGGAAAGTGCCTCAAGCCCGAGCTTGACCTGCTGCTGGACGGCCGCTTCATCCTGAAGATTGCGGTAAACATCAATCAACTGAATCCGCAATTGCGTGGGATAGAGAATGCCTTCCGCGGGCCCTTCCGGCATGGCGGCCAGTGCCGCGAGATATTCCCGAACAGCATCAGGGTCACGATGTTCCACAACAGCAAGATCGCCACGGATTGCGAACAGGCGATAGTAGTTGGGATCAAGCTGCTCACCTCGCGCAAGGTACATACGCGCTTTATCGAGGTTGCCGATGCGCAATTGCGATTGCGCCGCCGCCAACTGAACATTCACTGCCTTGGGCGCGAGACCTGCCGCTTTTTCATACGAATCAGCCGATTCGCGTTTCATGCCGGCGAGGCTATAGGTGTAGCCAAGTTCGGAATAGACGTCCACCGTCTTGCGAGGGGCCTTGTTCAGGATGGCCACCGCGGATTTGTAATCGTGCGCTTCACGGTAATATTGGGCGACGGCACGGAACACGTCCACGTTTCTGGGATCACGCCTCATGGCTCGATCCAGAAGCGCCTTGGCCTTGTCAGCCTGCTTCTGCTTCATGTAGGCGATGGCCAGCAGCAGCTCAGCATGGGAAGAGGGCTGAACGTTTTCTGAACGCTCGAGCAGATTTGTGGCCCGGGGCAAATCACCGGATTGCATGAAGAGTTCGCCGGCCATGGCGAGATCATTGCCACGGCGCGGATTAGCGGCAATTACCTGGAGCAATAATTTTTTGGCTTCATCGGTCTTGCCCATGCGAATGTAAGTCTGGGCTTTGCCGGAAAGGCCTTCCACGGAGTTGGGCGCCACGGCCAATCCACGGTCAAAAGCATCCAGTGACGCGGAGTAAGCGCCGGCCAGTCGCGACGCATATCCCAATAAGAACCAGTGGCTCGGGTTGTTGGGAGCCGCCTGAGTAACGCGGCGAGCGTAGGTCATGGCCGCGGTGTAATTGCCTTTGGCCAGAGCGTCCTGCGCTGCGCGGGCATTGCGGCCAACTTCGATGCTGGTGCCAAACCCAAGCCCTCCCGAGTTCGAGGGTTCTGGTGCAGTCTGGGTTTGCTTTCTGCCCTTCTTGGTGGACTGGGAGTTCTGTTTCTGCGCCGGCTGATTGCCTATCTCAAACGTCTGCTCCTGTCCAAAACCAGACTGGAGCAGCGCGCATACGCATAGAAGTGCCAGACCTAAAAGATTTCTTCTCACGGGACCACCGAATATTTGAGTTACTGAAGTATCTAACCGGCCACACACAACAACTTCCCCTCTGACGTTCGCGACCACCGTGCGGGACCGTTTGTGTGCATGAAAATGCAAAGGAGCTGTTCCAGGGACAGCAGCTCTGATCTCATGTTGTGTCAAGATGCCAATTCTGAGCTGGAGGATTGCCAGAGGACGTCAAAACTCATGGAATTGACGGCAAAGTGAGAATCCGGATGCCACAAGGCAAACCTTAGGGCCTCTTTTGAATCGAAACTGGACTGAAAGCAAAACTGCTGCTTTTTTTCATTTTCTTTTCTCATCGGCGTTTTGTCGCCATCGCGGAGGCTTTTCAATGAGTTCCCCTTCCATAGTCGCCAACAGGCAAACTCCCCTGTTGAGCCGGGCCATTCCCATCAGTTGGGTGCTATTGCTCGCACTGCTGATTCATGGTCCGCTGTTGCTGATGCAATTGCCCAATGACTCATATGATGCGAACTTTCATAAATTCTTCGCCTCGCATTACGCACAGCACTGGTTCGATCCATGGAACCCCAAGCAGTTCACCGGCTTTTCACAGACCTCTTATCCGCCGATGGAACAACAATGGGTGGCCTTGTTCTCCCATGTCATTGGGCTGGACATGGCCTACATTTTTATCCAGTTCATTGCCATCCTGCTGCTGCCCATCGGCGTTTTCCGATACGCGCGAATATGGGTGAGTGAACGCGCCGCCAGCTATGCAGCTTTGGGAAGCGTGATGCTGGGGGCATTAGGTTTTCTTGTCTATAACGCGGGCCAGCTCTCAACCACGTGGGCGGCCCCGCTGTATCTCAATGCCTTGCCCTATTACTACGAATGGGCGCGTGAGGCGCGATGGAAATCGCTGCTGAAAGGCTTGTTTCTTCTGTTTGCCGCCGCCGCTGCTCACCACGTAACGCTGATCTTCGGCAGCTTCATCTTCACACTGCCTGTGGTGGCCATGGCTTTCATGGATCGCCGCCGCGATGGCGCTGGAAGCATCAGTACCTGGCGTATTTACCCGGACCATCGTGTTCGCTGCGCTGGGAGCTGCCGGAATCCTGGCGGTCCTGTTCCCGTTCTTCGTATCGCTTTATCACAATCCGATCAAGCAGATGCCCATTCCGCATGACAGCCGCTTGAACTTCTTCCAGCACCCGGGCGCTGGAATGAACTTCTTTGTGGTTCCGTGGGGATGGTTGCTGCTGACCATTCCGTTCATCTTCATTCGCGGATTGAAAGAAGCCCGCTTGCGTCCGTTGTTTCTGGGTTTCTGGCTGGCGATGCTGTTTTCACTGGGTGGAACCACACCGGTTCCGCGCCTGCTTCTGGGACGCGCCTTTGAAGTTCTTACGTTTGAGCGTTTCAGCCTTCTCGCCTGCATCATGGCCCTGCCGTTTGTGGGACTAATGGCTACCGAACTGATGGACCGTTATGGGCGCAAGGCGGCGTTCACGATGGGCAGTCTGGCGGCACTTTCTTTCGGCCTGGCTGTTGCCTGGCCCGTGTACCACGTTGTGCGTGACAGACCTTTCAGCGTGCAAGAGGTGATTGAGTTCCTCAATCGTGATGGACATGACAAGTTCCGTTATCTCACCCTGGGCATTGGCGGCAGCAAGTTTGACCTGATCAGCACATACACCACGGCCAGCAGCGTTGATGGTGATTACAACTCAGCCCGCTTGCTGCCGGAAATGACGGCCTTCGGCGCAGGCCAGATGACCAATGCCAAATTTTACGGATCAAGCGGCATGGAATCTCTCCGCGCCATGCTCAAGCACGCTGATCATTACGGATTGAAATACACATTCGTTCGCGATCCATACTATGAACCGCTGCTTGCCTTTGCCGGCTGGCGCAAGGAAGAAATTTACGATCACGGCAACGTGAGCCTGTGGGTGAAAGACGGAGTTCCGCCGGCGCGTCCCACCGACCTTGGCGTTCGTCCGACAGCGATGGAAGGCCTTATGTGGGGAACGTTGCCGATTGGAAGCAGCATTATCGCGCTGCTGCTGGTAATCCTGCTGCCGGACCGCCGTCTTGGCCGGTCTGAGCCGCTGGAATTTCCGACCTATACCTCTGAGCCTGTTCTGCGGGAGGTGCGCTAATGGGACGCGTGCTGCTCATTATTTTCTCCGTTCTAACACTCGCTTTTGTTGCAACCGGCGCGGTACACACTTCCGGCACAGCGAGCGCGTCAACACCTGAAGGCGCGGTCCAGGCCATGTTCACCAACGTGCAGGGCCGCAACTGGGACGGCGCGTACAGTTACGTGGCTCCGGCCAGCAACGTGGATTTGCAGGCTTTCACGCGTGACATGACAGGCCGCGACGGCAGCTTACGCACATACTCCTCACTGGAAAGCATCAATACCCGCGCCCTCAATGAAACGGCCAATGATGCAATGGTCCGCACGGAATTGAAATACTCAACTGCCGTAGGCGCTTTCTATGACACGCGAGATCTCAAGGTGGTAAAAGACGGCGGCGCGTGGAAGGTACTTTGGGTGCCCGAAAAAGTCCCGGTGGTCCCGCCGCAGGTGATTCCCGTGAACTACCTGCGCTGGGACATTATCTGGCGCGGCGTGGGCGATGATTGGGGCGCTCAAAATGTTGAGAATCCGCACGTCCGCATTCTTTCCATGAATCCCACCGAGCAGGGCGGCAATGTAACCATTCTGGGCGAAGTTGAGAATGAAGACACCATTCCGGCATTCGTCTCAGTGGGCGCAACGCTGGTGGGCAAGAACGGGCAAGACCTTGCCCAGGAAACCAGCTTCGACAAAGCGTCTCACGTCCTGCTGCCCAAAGAGATCTCGCCGTATCGCATTGATTTTCCCCGCATGAAACTGGCTGATATCAAGTCCGTGCGCATGAAACCTGACTCCATGCTGGTGCCTGCGTCGGCTGATCCGGTGATCGGCGTGCTGCACCAGCGCATTGAGCAGGATGCCAAGGGACGCACGGTCCTGCGCGGCGAACTGCTCAATGAGAGCGGACAAACCGTAAATATCCCTCACGTTCTGGCCACGTTTTATGACAATTCCGGCAAAGTCATCTGGATTTCTGACGGCTACGTTGACCATGCGCTCCTGCCGCAGACACCTCAACCATTTGCCGTGGATTTGCGTGATGACCTGGCCAGGAACGTTCATACCTATCGCGTGACTGTGAACCAGTACAGCATCAACCGCAAGGATTAAACGTTAACGATGAATGATTGATGTTTGAAGATTTAACCGGATCTGAGGAGCCCAAGAATGCGCAAACTGATTTTGATTGGTCTGGCCATTGCCGCCTGCTGGTTCGCGTCCGCGCAGGCCAACGCGGCTGAGCTGCGCATACCGCAAACCGCGGTAGCTGGTCAGGCCCTGAGCATTGGAACCACAGGCAATGGCGATGCTACGTTGTATCTGGTCGGTCCGGGCGCAACATTGAAACGCAAGATCCGCCTGGGCGAGGATGTGCAAGTAAAGGGCGAGGAGATGCGCAGCGCGGGCCGTTGGGTGGCCATTGTGCGCGGCAGCGGCGGACCGCAATCACAGGTCTTTTACGTGAAGCCAGACAAACCGGCAATCCTCAATTTCTCCGCGCGTCCTTCACGAGTTCCGGTGGCTCGCCCGAATTCCGTCAGCGGCGTTGCTTTCATCTTCGACAAATTTCACAACCTCATCCTTGATCCGACACCGGTGAAATTCAGCCTTTCAGTTGGAGGCACCACGGCTTCGCATACCATCAACAGCAAAGAAGGCGTCGCGTACATCAACAGCTCGTCAGCGCCCAAGGCTGGAGCAGCGCAATTTGTGGCCTCAGTGGACGATGTTTCCGTGAATCGAGTGGTCGAGCAGGTGGCGTCTGATCCCTGCAACTTGCGCATGCATGTGGTCCAGCGCGAGAAAGACCAGATCATTGTGCAAACCGATCCCATTCGCGATTGCACCGGCAACGCCGTCCCGGACGGAACCATTGTGACCTTCACCCAGACTGACAGCACGGGACGCAGCGTGGTGGA
This sequence comes from Terriglobia bacterium, assembly GCA_963824835.1. Classification (GTDB taxonomy): domain Bacteria; phylum Acidobacteriota; class Terriglobia; order Terriglobales; family Acidobacteriaceae; genus Angelobacter. The sequence goes on from CAWGRA010000046.1 coordinate 115,286, forward strand.
TGCGCGTATTAAGAAGGGCGTGGCACGCGCGCAACTTCCAGCCTCAAATAATGCTACTATCGCCGTTGCCGCCGGAGTGGTTCTGGGAAATGAATTGCACGTAGGAGGTGGACAGTGAAGCTGGCACGCTTACTCATCCTCACCATCGGTGTTGCCATTGCCATCTCCGGCGCTGTGCCTTTACTGAAGCGCATCTTTGCCGACACCAAACCTTCCGTGCAGTTGAACATTGCCTCCACCGCGCCTCGCGCGGTGGAAGACAGCACGCAGCAATCCATTGTCCGCGATTACTCCGCCGCCTGGCAGGGTCTGAGCAGCGCTCTGGCGAACAACAGCACAGCGCCTCTTGCTGAAAACTTTACCGGCTACGCCTCGACAAATTCATGGAACGCGTAAAAGAACAGGCACAGAGCGGACTGAAGACCCGCATCGTGGACCACGGCCATAAAGTGGACGCTGTGTTCTATTCGCCCGATGGTTCCGCCATTGAACTCAAAGACACGGCAACGCTGGAAACGCAGGTCCTGGACGGCGATACAGTGATCCACTCCGACCAGGCACAAGTTCATTACTACGCGATCATGACCGGAGCTGAAGACCGCTGGAAAGTTCGCGTACTGGAAAGCACGCAGTAGCGGTTTTGGCTTATCCCGAGCAAAGCGAGGGATACTACGGTGTTCCCTCGCTACGCTGGGATTTAGAAACAAGATCGTAGGGATCTCTCGCTGCGCTCGAGATTGAAACCAAATTCACGGCAGCGCGACCTTCATGGTCGCGCTTTTTTGTGCCGCGGGCTTTCTGGCTGCAATCACCCGCGGAATGCCCTGTAGATCGGCGGTTGTGCGCACATCTTCCCAGCCGCTTCAAAAGCTGTTTGGTCTTCTCCTCAATGGAAAAGCCGATTTCGGTCACAAACCATCCCCCGGCGCGCAACACCGCCATGCGTCTGCGGCAATAGCCGACGGTAAACATCCATGCCTTCACGCGCCGGAAAAAACAGCGATCTTCGGCTCAAAATCTTTGACCTGCTTCTGCACTTTGTCGGCTTCGCGATTCCCCCACATAAGGTGGATTGGAAACCACAAAGTCAAACGTGCCCTCCTCATACACTGCAAGCAGATCAGACTTCCGCATCAATACTCGCGAACCCAGGCCAAGACGCGCGGCGTTCACCCGTGCCATCTCCAGGGCTTCATCGGAAACATCACAGGCATGAATTTCAGCCTGCGGCAGCTCCGTGGCCAGCGCCAGCGCAATGCAGCCGGAACCAGTGCCCACATCCACGATCCTGATGCGTTCGTGGTGTTCGCGATAATGCTCCTGCACCAGCTCCAGCACCGTCTCCACCACATGCTCGGTTTCCGGACGCGGAATTAACACTGCCGGTGAGACCAGCAGATCCAGCCCCCAGAACTCCTGATGTCCGGTAATGTACTGCGTGGGACAGCCTCGCTCACGCTGCGTGATGACCTCTTCGTAGCGGACCTGCTCTTCGGCGGTCAGCTCGCGCTCCGGATGCGCGAAAAGAAATGAGCGGTCACGCCCCAGCGTGAACGTCATGAGGATTTCGGCATTCAATCGGGGTGACGGCACGTCATCGGCAACGAACCGTTGGTAGGCGGAATCTATGGCTTGCTTTAACTGCATGGAAGTCGCCTCAACAATGCTCGACGAAATCTGCGTTTCCTGGCCCGGGCCTGAGCGCCGGCAGTTTTCGCGCGGCGTCAAAAGAATGACTAGGCCAACACTTCTGTCTGTTCTTTCATCTTCTCTGACTGATCATGCGTGATCAGCGCATCAACAATCGGATAAAGCTTACCATCCATCACGTCCGTGAGCTGGTGCAGCGTCATGCCAATGCGATGGTCGGTCACGCGGTTCTGGGGAAAGTTGTAGGTGCGTATCTTCTCGCTGCGATCGCCGCTTCCCACCTGTGACTTGCGTTCCTTCGCCATGGCCTGCTGCTGCTTTTCCATCTCCATTTCATAGAGACGTGACCGCAACACGCGCATGCCCTTTTCGCGGTTCTTGATCTGCGACTTTTCGTCCTGGCAGCTCACCACCGTATTGGTCGGCAAATGCGTAATGCGCACCGCTGAATAGGTGGTGTTCACTGACTGTCCGCCCGGCCCTGATGAACAGAACGTATCAATGCGCATGATCTTTGGCTTCGATCTTGATATCCACGTCCTCGGCCTCCGGCAGCACCGCCACCGTGACGGCAGACGTATGCACGCGGCCTTGCTGCTCCGTGGCCGGAACACGCTGCACGCGATGCACGCCGCTTTCATACTTCATGCGCGAATACACGCCCTTGCCTTCAATGATGGCGATGACTTCCTTCAGCCCGCCCACACCCGATTCTGACGTGGACAGCACTTCCACCTTCCAGTGCTGCGTCTCAGCAAAGCGGTTGTACATGCGGAACATCTCGGCAGCAAACAGCGTGGCCTCGTCGCCGCCGGTTCCGGCGCGGATTTCCAGCACCACGCTCTTTTCGTCGTTGGGGTCTTTGGGCAGCAGCAGCAACTTCAGCTCTTCTTCCGTGGTAGTCAGGCGCGCTTCCAGTCGCGTGAGTTCTTCCTGCGCGTATGTGCGCATCTCCGCGTCAGACTCATCGGCCAGCATGGCTTTGCTTTCTTCAATGCCGCGCTTCAGGTCTTTATATTCGCGGTATTTCTCCACCACGTCAGAGATCTCGCTGTGCGCCTTGGCGGTCTTCTGGTATTTCTGCGAGTCATTCATCACCTCAGGCGACGCCAGCGCCCTGGTCAACTCGTCATACTTATTCTCTAATCTGATTTAATCTCTCAAACATTTTCAGTCTCTCTCTGTGCGGCCCTGGCGGTGCTTGCCTGGTGCAGCCCTTTTAAGCCGCTTGTTTCAGCCGAAAATTGCCTGCCTGCTGGCTCGTCATCCCGAATCCCCGTGATGAGGACGCGGTTTCTTCAGCGTCCGAATGAGGGGTGAGGGACCTTGTGTTTTAGAAATAAAGGGAAGCAGAGATAAGCGGCGGGCACCGCTAGAGATTCGGCTGTGATACTTCGATCGTCATTGTCATCAGGGATGATGTCATGCAGATAACCTCAGGCGATGACCAACTCGCCGCCGTGTTTCTTTTCCAGCTCCATGGCATGTTGCAGGGCCACAATCGCGCACTCCACCTGATCGTCCGTGGGAGGCTGCGTGGTAATGCGTTGCAGCCAGAGTCCCGGCTTGGTCATCAGCGCAAAAATTGATTTGCCATGCTTGGCGGAGAAACGGATCAACTCGTAAGACACTGACGCGATCACCGGCAGGAAAACAATGCGCAATGCAAACTTGCCCCAGAATGTCTGGATCGGAAACGCCGCGTAAACGAAGATGCAGATCAGCATGATCGTCATCAGAAAGCTGGTGCCGCAGCGCGGGTGATACGTTGAATAGGCCTGCGCCTGGTCAACATTCGGCATGCCGTGATCTTCAAATGCGAACACCGTTTTATGTTCCGCGCCGTGATAGTGGTAGATCCGCTTAATGTCCTTGAACAGCGAGATGCCCCAGACAAACAGCAGGAACAAGGCGATACGAACAGCGCCATCCACCAGATTGAAAAGAAAATTGTTATTCAGCGCCGCGTAATGCTTTTTCAAACCGCTGGCCGCCGCCAGGGGAACAAACTTGTACATGAAGATGAAGAATGCAATGGAGAAGACCATGTTCACGGTCATCATCCAGTTGCTGATCTTGGGCGCCGTCTCGCCTTCTTCCTGCGCGATGGAAGCCAGTCCCACATCGAGCGAAAACTTTGACGCCACAAAGCCCAGCTTCATCGCCTGGCCCAGCGTGGCAATGCCGCGCACAAACGGCCAGCCCAGCCACTTACGCTTCTCTGACGGACGCTCCAGCGTCTGGCTATGCGTGGTGATCTGACCATCCGGTTTACGAATGGCAATGGCCCAGGCATGCGGCGAACGCATCATTACGCCTTCCACCACGGCTTGTCCGCCGACCAGGGTTTCTTCCCCGCTCTCCAGGGCAGGCAGCAATTGCAGCGAAACAAAAAATCTCAGTATTTGGCGCCAATATTTCATGTTGAGTATTAGATGAGGAATAGCCGGTTCAAGCTCCAGACGTTATTGCCGCTGGGCAGAGAAGTTCACGCTTCATTTTAACCGACTTTGGGAACAAACCTACCACGGAGACACGGAGGCACGGAGAAAACCGGGAATGAGAAAAATTTTACAACCTGTGAAGCACCGAGATTGATGCTGATTGTAAAGGACTTATGCTTACATTTAACAGAGGACTTCGCCTGACACGAAATGCTTCTTAAATCTGTTCGATCTCTGGATGCAAGCGCCCTTCGCGGCTTCACGGCGGTAATCTAAAGTCACGGCAGTAACCTAAACCCTTAGCAAACCACGGAAAGCTCTGGCCGCATAGTATGATTCCGCGCCATTGTGATACAGGAAAACAGTGTCATAACGGCGATCACAAAAGAGCGCGCCGCCGAGTTTTCTGATGGCCGCGGGTGTCTGCACCCAGCTTGAGGTTTTGGTATCGAACTTTCCCAGCTTCTGCAGCTCGCGATATTGTTCTTCGGTGAGAAGCTCAATGCCCATGGCTGCGGCCATTTCCTTGGCGCTGCCCGCCGGCTTGTTTTCTTTCCGGGCATCCAGCGCGGCACGGTCATAACAGAGGCTTCTGCGGTCTTTGGGACTTTCCGCCGAGCAGTCATAAAAAATGTATTCGCCCGGTTTTCTGGTCGTGACCAACAACATCGGGTTCGCCGCCGGTTCTTTCCATTTCACTGAGTGACCACAGCTTGGCGGGATTGGCGTCCAGCTTTGCCTGTACTTTGGCCCAGTCAAGGCCCTGATGATGGCCCATGTTGTGCTCAAACCGGGCTTTCAGGATTTTGAGGAGTTCGTCTTTTTGCTTGGCGGTGAGGGCGGGGTTTGATTTGGTTTTCATGGCGGCTAGGGACTCAGAAATCAGATGTTCTCATAAGAGCCTGCGGTGTGTCGCTTGGGCACGATTCTGTTTTTGTATGTGCGGGAGGTTCCGGCGATAACTGTATGTTCTTTCTTTCAAGGGTCATCCTTGCCATAGAGAAGTGCAAATCGCACAGCCGGGGGCGGCAGAAAGAAAACTTAAGATTAGTTGGTTTGCAGGCAAAACCGTGCTACCTGGGCCACGCGGCCGCAGCAGGTGTAAGATGTTTCGCGTTAAGGAGTGTTCAGATGAACTCTTTTATCTCCCGCCTTGCGCTGATTTCCACCATTCTCCTCTGCATTCAATCTGCTCAAACGCAACAGGCAAACAAGCCGAAAGCGTCGGCAGCGTCTCAGTCTGCGTCTCAACCTTCCGCTGAGATGCAGAGCCTGACAAAAGCACTTTCGGGCAGGTGGTCGCTCACGGTGCAGTCCGCAGGTAGCAACGCAACGTTCAAGGGTGAAGAGGTTTGGCACGCGGGCCCTGGCGGATTAACTCTTGTAGAAGAGGAGAGCTTGCATATTCCCGGCCAGGAGTTGTTTCTCCTGGGAGTGATCTGGTGGGACAACACCACTCACAGTTTCCATGGCATGGAGTGCAACAACAACCTGGCGTACGGGTGCGATCTAAAAGGAGCTCTCAATGACATCACTCTGAAATGGGACGGCAAACAGTTGGTCCTGACCGAGCAGGAAACCCATAACGGAAAGAAGACGGTATGGCATGAGGCATTCTCTGAAATCACGGCGACTTCGTTCACGCAGACGGGTGATTCGAGTGACGCTGCAGGCGGTCCGTCGACTCGTGTATTGACAATCCACGCGACTAAGGTCGCTGACGATAGCAGGTAGTTTTCAGATCCAGATCAGATCCCGCGGGTGGCAATCCTTTGCGCTTGTCGAAGGTCAACGGCGACAATTACTTCGGATGCGATTTTTCCATGTTGGAAACGCTGTACCAGGCGATCCTCCACGATCCATCGCTTTGACGCTTGAACTCCGCAATGAAGTTCGTTTTATGAGTCATCAGCACGCCTGCACTACCGTGGTCTTCGTTATAGGTGCCACGGTAGATTGCCAAGTCTCCGCTACTCGCAACATCAACAGTCTCGTCGATGAGACTAACTCTCCAAAGGGGATCGTGGGCAAAGCCCATCTTGAAGCCCTCTCTATCGGCTTCTACCCCAACCGTTGACGGACTGCCACATTCAATGGAGATGATATCCGGGGCGTCATAAGCGGTGGTTTTGGCTACATCGTGGGCATTGAGCCCAGCGACGAGTTGAGCGACGTCCGTCTTGATTGTTTTGGCGATTGCCGCAGTATCAACCGACACGGCTGCTCTCGATAACGCAGTCTCGGCAGCCACGAAGGCAAGGAGAAGTAGAATTGACTTCCAATATGCAGAAAGGTTCATTGAACGCCTCTCTTTCGACCCGTCTCCGGCTCGGATGAACCCGATCAGTCTAATCCAGACGTTCTCTCGAAATCCATTGAGCTCTCTAGCCCTGTCGAAGCTCTCTCTTGAGAAGCTGGAGTGAATGGAGCTGTCACCTCGCCGGCGCCCTCCGGCCCAAGAATCCTTTCCTTGGTCCCCGGAATCTAACGAAAGCGACCAGAAATAGCCAAAACCAGCTAATTACGCTAAAATAAACGTCTTATCCACACGGAAAGGTTTTAAAGGCCATGAAGCCAGGAATTCATCCCGCATATAACGATACGCCCGTGCACTGCGCGTGCGGCAACCAGTTCACCACACGCTCGACCCATAAAGGCGCCATCAGCCTGGAAATCTGCTCCAATTGCCACCCGTTTTTCACCGGCAAGCAGAAACTGGTTGATACCGCAGGTCGCGTGGAACGCTTCCGCCGCAAATACGAGAAAATGGTCAAGAAGTAAGAGGCCGCAAGGTTCACAGGCCTCCGCTGCGGCGGAGGCTTTGTTTTTGGAATAGTAAGCAATCTGGCAGAGTGAGCAATTGGCTAAACAGCAGAAAGACATTTGCTGTTTTGCACAATATGCTAGGTTTCGCCATTTTAAAGCTAATTGCTGAGTATGCATAAATTCTGGGAAACTCCGCTTAGCCACCGCACCCGTGCCCCAAGGCGCGAAGGTGCCGGAGTCTTTCCAGATCGGCAACGTTCCTATCGCTCCGGCTACCATCCTGGCGCCCATGGCCGGCGTGACTGACACGGTGTTCCGCCGCTTCATCCGCAATGCCAGTTTTGTGAACAGCGCGCGGGAAGTGATGGCCGTACCCGGCGCGCAGCCTGCCAATCCTTCCGAGAATTCTCAGGCCATCAAAGATTTCTACGGGAACAATCTGACGCAGGTGCAGGATCAGCACGGTGGGGATTCGCAAGCTTCAGATTCGCAACTCTCAAATTCGCTACCTTCGGATTCGCAGCTTTCAGATTCGCAAGCTTCAGCGGCTTTCAAACAACAAGAAAGATCCGGCTGCGGCCTGATCATGACCGAGTTCACCTCCGCCGACGGTCTCTTCCGCACGCGTGAAAAGAAACGCAAACGCTACCTGCACTTCTACCAGGACGAGCATCCCATCTCCGCCCAGCTCTTCGGCAGCGATCCCGTCACCATGGCCGGATCGGCGAAGATTGTGGAAGATGCCGGCTTTGACATGGTGGACCTCAATCTCGGCTGCCCCGCCAAACGCGTGGTCAAGTGCAACGGCGGCTCAGGCCTGCTCAAAGATCTGCCTGTAATCCGCGAAGATCTTTGAAGCCGTGCGCTCCGCCGTGAAGATTCCATTTACGGTGAAGGTCCGCCTGGGCTGGGATGATGACAACATTGTCTGCGTCCCACTGGCCCGCATGGCTGAAGATTGCGGCCTGAATGCCGTGGCGCTGCATGCCCGTACACGCGAGCAGGGCTATAGCGGCAACGCGCGCTGGGAATGGATTGCCGCCGTGAAAGACGCGGTGAAGATTCCCGTGATTGGCAACGGCGATATTCGCACGCCGGAAGATGCGGTCTCCATGGTCGCGCAGACCAATTGCGATGCTGTGATGATCGGGCGCACGGCCGCGTCCAATCCCTGGATCTTTCGCCAGATTCGCCAGTTTGCTGAAACCGGACGCTATGACCAGCCAACTGAACGCGATCGCTATGAAATGATCCGGACATACTTCCAGATGCTGGTGGAAGAAGACATGCACGGCACTCCGGGCAAGATGAAGCAGTTCGTGGCGTGGTTCACTCACGGAGTCACCGGCGGCACCGCGCTGCGCCGCGCCGTTTATCACGCACAAAAAGGCCCGGACATCCTGGCCAGCGTGGATGAATTCTTTGATGAGTTGCTCAACGGCCGCGTGAATCATGAAGAAGCGGCCCGTGAGCCTGAGCCGCAACTTGATTTACTTTCTGCCTGCGGAGATTAGCCGTCGATTAACCGTAGGGATAAAAGACAAAGAAACAGGAGCGACAAACGCGTAAGCACCCCCATCCTTGGCCGGATCTGCCATGGTGGTGAACGTGGTCAGTCCGGCAATCACCTCGCGTGAAACCGTGGTGTTGTATTTATCCAGCTCAAAAAATGATCGGATTGCATTCATCAGGAGTGCGACCCCTGTTTCAGGGTCGCAGTCCAGCAAGGCCATATATCCGCACAGCAGCTTGTAGGAGTCGTAATAATTTGTCGCCCTGAATTTGTAAGGCAGCACCTTACGCAGATGCTCCTGCGTGATGGAGTGCAACGTGATCTGAGGCACTCCGCGTTGAGCAAAGGGATCGGAATCAGAATTGCCTGCTGCCGTGATATCCACCTGGCTGGCGGGCAGCTTCAGCATGTACACGCACTTGATCAGTGTCTGGACCAGTTCTTTGTCAGAATGAGCAGTCCAGATTTTTGTCGGAGACAGTCCCAAGGCGTCCAGGTTGATCATGGCGCGAACATCATGCGCGCCCGTCGCTTCCAGATGATCGGCGAAATACTTGGATCCCAGCAATTCATTTCCGTTGTCGGCAAATGCCACAAAACAAAGCTGAAACGCCGCTTACGGTCTTTCAGGCAACGGTAAAAAGCCGGGAAGAAGCGCCGCTGCATTCCAGTTATCCAGTGGGCGCTGCAGCGGATGAGGCGTGATCAAAATGGGCGCCGACCACAATGGTTGATGAACTCTCTCCGTGAAGCCGGCAAATTACATTCGGCGCCGCTGCTCCTTCAATTTTTTGTTCGGTGAGATCAATGGCCGCCGCATCCCGCTTCATCAAACCAGATCTTCAATTGTTCCGCGCGCTCCTGGTCCGTTGCGGGGATCTTTTCAACCCGACTGACCACTTCACCTTTTTCCAGCGGGCTGAACTTGATCTTCTGCGCCGCACAAATCGCGACGCCAAATATCAATAGTGATTGCAACTGAGATTGCCCGCTTCGCCCCGCGCATGGTCACGCTATCTTACACGGCTTTGGAGACCACCGTTTTAGCGCCGAATTTTCCGTGCTCGTTGGTGATGTGCGCCCAGGGGACATTGGGATCATGCGTGAACATGGTGAGCCATTCCCCGGGAACCGCGCGCTCGTAATATTTTTTGCGGTTCTCAATTGCTTCCAGCGGGAAACAAGTCATAAGCCATCACCCAGGTTGGCTCCAGATGCCACGTGGTGGGAAGCAGGTCAGAGATGTAGCACGCGGTCTTGCCGCCGCTGCGCACCATTACCGCCCACATGTTGCGCGTGTGCCCGGGAATGGTCTCCACGGAAACCCGGGCACAATTTCCTGATCGCCGGAGATCAGAGTCATCTGGCCGGTGCGAATCAGCGGATCGTAATTGTCACTGATGTAGCTCACGCGATCGCGTTCCAGTTGCAGAACGCCGTGCTCCCACTCGCCTTTGGGCGCGTAATACTTCGCCTTGGGAAATGTGGGGACGGCCACGCCATTTTTATAAACCGTGTTCCATCCACAATGATCGAAATGCAAATGCGAATTGATGACCACGTCAATATCTTCCGGCGCCACTCCGGCTTCGTGCAGGCTGTTCCAGCAGCTTTTCCTGGGGCAGAAAAAAGCTTTTCGTCTTTTCCGCTAGCTTGTTGCCGATGCCGGTTTCGATCAGGATATTCTGGTTCCCGGCCGAATCAGCACGGAGTTGCAGCTCACCGTGATGCGATTGAGATCGTCGGCCTTCACCTTGCGCTGCCAGAGCGTCTTCGGCACAACGCCGAAGAACGCTCCGCCATCGCCCACATAGGTCCCGTCACTGACCGCGGTCAGCTCAAAATCCCCCAGTGAATATTGTTTGGATGCTCACGGCTGCGCTGCTGCTCCCAGAAGTTCAGTACGGAAATGATTGCGAATGCGGTTGAACAGGTGCGTTCTTGCCGCCTGCCCGGAAATACCGTGCGTCTTGCGCGGATACACCTGCAGGTCAAACTGCTTGCCCGCATTGATAAACGCATTCACCATTTGGATGGTGTTCTGCATGTGCACGTTGTCGTCACTGGTGCCGTGGACTTCCAGCAGATGGCCGTGCAGTTTTTCGGCAAAGTTGATGGGTGAGCTGTTCTTGTAAGCCGCCGCGAATTCCGGCACCAGACCGCCATAACGCTCGGTGTAAATGGAATCGTAGTTGGTCCAGTCAGTGACCGGGGCAACCGCGACGCCGGCCTTGAAACGATCAGAGTGCGTCATGGCATAGAGCGTCATGTAGCCGCCGTAACTCCATCCCCACCAGCCCATGCGCGTTCCATCAAGCTGCGGAAAGCGTTGCAATGCCTGATCAATGGAAGCGAGCTGGTCTTTGAGTTCCACTTCGCCAAAATTATGTTTCAGAGCGGCGGCAAATTTCTTGCCGCGCGATCCCATGCCGCGATTGTCAACCACCAGAATGGCGATGCCATCATGCATCAGGACCTGATTGAAGAAGAAATTTGCTCCGCCCCAGTGCATCGCGAACAGACTGGCCATGCGGGCCGCCGTAAGGATTGTTCAGCAACGGAATCTTTTTGCCTTCACTGTTGGGAGGTAGAAAGAGTTGTCCGTGCAGTACGGTGCCGTCTTCGGCCTTGAAGTCCACAAACTGTGGAGCAATAAGTTTGTAATGTATCCAGGCTCTTCGATTTCCAGAACGTATCGCATGCGCCGCCGATGCGGCAGAATGACATTTGCGGCGGCGTCATGGTGGCGGAGAAGTTGTCCACGTAATACTTTCCGTCCGGCGCAAATGACGCCTGATGGGTTCCCGCCTGCGCCTTGCTCAGAATCTGGAAGTCACTGCCATCCAGCTTCACGCTGCATATATGGTGCTGGCGATCGTCCGACGCGTTGGAGCTGAAATACAGGGTGCCGGAGGTTTCGTCGATGCTTTCGACGTCAAAGACCTCAAAGTCACCTTTGGTGATCTGGTTGACCAGTTTGGCTTCGCCACCCATCGGGTTGGCTTTGTCGAATGAATAGAGATAGAGATGGGTGTGACCATCACGCCAGCTCCACCAGATGAATTTGTCTCCGGACTTGAGAGATCTGGAAGTTGTCCGTCATCTCAATCCAGTCATTGTCTTTCTCTGAAAGCACGCGCTGAACCTTGCCGACTTTTAACATCGATAAAGAAGAGGTCAAGATTGTTCTGGGCACGATTCATCAGCATGGCCCAGGCTACGCCGTCACGGACCCAGCCAAAGCGAGGGACGTACGTGTCTTTGTCATTGGTCAGAGTAATCCATTTGGGCGAGCCACCACCGGCGCTGACGATGCCCAGCCGCACTTCAGGATTGGGATCGCCCACCTTGGGATATTTTTCCTTATCCACGGTGGGATGTTGCGGGAATGAAGTCAGTGATTGGGTACGTAGGCACTTTCGTTTGGTTCATCTGCAGAAACACAAGTTCTTTCCCGTTCGGCGACCAGAAATAATTGCTGCGCACGGCCAGTTCTTCCGCATAAACCCAGTCCACTTCGCCGTTGAGCAGATCGTCATTGCCATCTTTGGTGATGGCAACTTCCTTACGCGCCTTCAATGGGAGTCACATGCAGATTGTGTTTCTTGACATAAGAAAGCTGCTTGCCGTCAGGAGAAAATTTAGGATCGCTGGCGGAGTCACCCGGCGACGTGAGCGGAACGGCGGTACCGCTGGAAAGCGTGTAATACCAGAGCAGGCCATTGGCGTCGAACAGAATGTGCTGCGAATCAGGCGACCAGTGATATCCGGCCACGCGATAGCGCGCGCGATTATCTTTTTCCCGATCATCTTTGCCGGCGGTGGCCGGTGGCGTGAGCGCAGCGATCTTATCTGAAGCCACCAGCACCGCGGATTTTCCCGTGGTTACGTCAATGTAATAAAGGTCGGCCTTGCTGCCTTCTTCCGGATGGACAATGTAGGAGACTTTCTTGCCGTCCGGGCTCCATTTGACTGTGTCCGGAGCGCGTCCGGTAATGGATGCAGGCGCATAGATGGATTCAACCGTCAGCTCTTGCGCACTCACGGCCGCGGACACAAACAAGATCAAAAAAATGGACTGGGCAAGCCTCTTCACAGGTACTCTCCGGGTGTGGGGATGGAACGCGAAAGTGTATCACTGGGGATTGAGTAATCGGGTAATTTGGTAATTGGGTAATTGGAAGAAGGCAGCACACAGTTTTTTGCGGCATTACAGTGCCACAGCTATGCCTTATTTCCGCGTTTGAGGCAGCTATCGATTGAACGGCACTTCATTGATCAGTGGAAGCCACGTTGGTTAATCGGGAAGCGGGTAATGTCGAGGCTCCGTAGTCGCGTGCGGATGTTCTTGCCGTCACTATTCGCTGAGAACAATGACGCCTTGAGCAGGTCGGTCGATTGAAAAATGAACTGTTACATCTGGCTCGATGCGGTCAAGTCTAGTGTCTTCCTGGCCTCATCAAGTCCCGTTGAAGCGCTGTATAGGCCCATCAACGGGAAATAGCGTCACGCAGGTTCCTTCCCCACGCGTCGGCATGACTTGTCCGTCAAAGAAGCAGCTCCAGGGGTTATGACGATCAAAAGTAATGCGATGCCAGCGAGTTGCGTCAGTGAAGAGGGGAAGACGCGCCAGACCGTCCTCCAAAAATTCGTCACAGAATACACTCCGTACAAAGACGGTTTTGGCTAGCTATTACCCATCTCTTTTTAGATCCTTGCTGGTGAGAATAGAGCTCCGTGCATCCGAAGTAAAAAAGAAGGAGTACTTGACCTGCAAATAAGCAGTTGTTCTGCCACTGTCGGCGAAAAGAAACACACTTTTCAGCGGCTCAGATTGACGATTAAGAAGGAATACGTCGAGCAGGCGACTGAAATCTCGTGCATCAAGAACAATCCCATCAATAGCAGGTTGAACGAGTACAGTTTGACGGGAACGTCGTAACTTAGGTTTAACAGGAGGACGTTGGCCAAAGCGCCGACAGAAAGCAGCGATCCCAAGGTGCTGAGGCGCGGGATAAACAGCAAAGCGCCTGCGGTGAACTCCACTAATCCTGTAAACAGGTTATAGGTTTTTGAGTAGCCCATGAAGGTCCATAGAAGCCCCATAGGAGAGCCGTCCCCTGTAAGGCTCGATCAATCGCCAAAGAGTGAGGTCTGGAAACTGGGTCTTGATCACCTTAGCGGCGCCATAAAAAATAAGTATGGAACCCAGAGTTAACCGGACATAAAGCCAAAGCCATTGCTGCATAGAGCTGTAGTCACGCCGTTGACGATCCAGCACCGACCACAAAATCACAACAAATGCCGCGAGCACGACAATTACTAGATTTAAGATCCAACCATAAAGCGAGTCGCTCTGCCCGGGAGAAGGCGGCTGTTGCAAATGGAAGATGCGAGCTCCAGCCCACAAAGTCATCTTAGACAACAAGGCCTCATACCACGCGAAAGCTGCGCCTAGGCGCGGTATTAAATTCAAAGGGCAAGGGAAGCTGTATAAAGTGAAATAAGAAAAGACTGCTCTAAACGCAACGAGTTCCAGGAGGGTCCACTGCCGAAGTTTTGAAGTGTCCTGACCAGAAAACACGGTTTGTTGATTTTGCGAAATACCCGCACTCTTTGCTGCTGCTGCGTGGCTTTCCATTCGTACTCCCCGCGCGGATCACTCGCGCAATACGCAAACTTTCATGACGTAAGCTGGGCAGAGTGATTGTACTAAAGTGAGAGCAGGTTGCTGTCGGCGTGGTCGAGATCGCAAAAAATAAACACGACCTTAGACTTTGGAACGACTTGGCAGCAGGCAGCATGCTGTCGCCAGAGTGTCCTGCCTAGATGATACACGTCGCAATTCCCGATCCAAAGTTGAAGCCACTTCCAAGGCAACGCCCTTAAATGTAATCGGCCAAATCGAACAGCCAAAACACCTACGACCAAAATGGGTGCTATAAAAGCACGCAATGGCAGCGCACGGTGAGGCAACGACGGCGACGCAGGTGGTTGAGGCCTGCACTGAAACCGCAATTATGCGAAGCCGATTTGCAAGACACCACTCGATTCCTGCTGGGAGCATCTGACGCCGCCAAAGATGAATTTGCTCTTCGACAACTTCCACGCTCGCCGGCGCACCACTGACTTGCTCAATTTTTATCCATCTTTTCCTGCCGCATGTCGCGCCTTCATCTGCTGACGGCTTGCGCTGTAGCCTGGGGACGGCTCTGCGGCTATACGAGAAGAATTCGATGAAATGGGCGAATACTTCATGCCGGTGACTCATGAAGGCACAGCGCCGTACGCCCTGAGTGGGAAGCCTATATTCAAAGCTGCAAGGCCGGGCATCCTGCGGTTACGCGCGACGAACTTTGGATCGCGGCGCACATGAATGACATGAAACTGGTCCAGGCCAACGGCCTTGAACAGAAGTTCTACGAAGATCACAAGCACAGCCGCGATCCCATGTGGGCCATGGTCCAGCGACATATGGAAGTCACACTTGGTTCCCGGCTCATGGATTCCGCGGCGCTGTCCGGTGACGTGGCGTGGGAAACCGCTATCGCGCATAGTCTGGGGGCTGTGAGGAACAACTCTTCTCACGCGGATGGGATTTGCTGCGATACTTCGCCAGGGAAACTGCACGGGCAATCCTGGTTCCCGCGCATGGACCGCAGCGCACCTCGCCAGTTATCGAAAGACAGCGCTTTGCTCTGCTGAAGAACACAGTTCTGTGTTCAGCTGCATATAGCACATATCAGCGCGGTGTGAAGGCCGCAGAGTCGCGGGGTTGAGCGGCTCTGACGCATCCTGGCCCCTGCTCCAGGAAGCTTTGGGACGCGCATCAGAGAAGTCATCCGCTCATCGTGTGCGTTTTACAGTAATCCGGCCCGCTTTCACGCTGCGCGTAAGTGTTCACTTTGCCACGCTGCCGGCGCGCACTCGGCTCCATGGCCGCCACGCTCATGCTGGGACAGGGCTTGCTATGAAGCCCATCTGGAGGATATTGAGACGCGTTTCCGTGCTTTCCGTCGCGTCGATGGCTCCCTGCATTTTGTGCGCGAGCTTTATTGTCAGGGCAATCTTCGCGGCTTTGATTCGGATTTTGTCATTCGCACACTGGACGGCTCGCCACGTCTGTTTGAAGTTTTTGATGAATCTGAAAATATCCGATTCCCATGCAAGATGGAACCTGCATCTGATGGCGGCGCTGATGATCTCCGGCGTAGATATTTTTTATCGTGGCATCCGCCTGCCGTCTTTCGGATTTCATGTGGAATTTCGAAGCCGCGTGGTTGAACGCGGGTCTGAAGAGCCAGGCTCAGATCAGGATTGAAGGCAAGCTGCTTGATGCAGCCACGTTCCGCGCATTGGCAGATTTATTGTCCGCACCGTTGTTGCGGCGACCGGAAGAGTTGGGCGGCATCACCTACGTTGTACGTGCGCTCCTGCGGACGCTGCGGCTGGTTCCTGAACTTCAGGAAAAGACGACTTGCACTACACTGCCGGTTCCGAGCCAACTGCGCGCCGCTCCGGCCTTCGCTGCTACACCACACATCCTCTTGCAGTAGAACGCGCAGGAATCGAATCCGGCTGCGTCTGCGTTTGACTGCGTTCTCATCGCCCACGCACCACAGCCTCAGCGTCTCAAAGCCCCACTCCGTGGCCAGACGGATAAAGTTGCGGAAGAACAGATAATCAACCACTCGCTCCAGCAAGCCCATGCCTGACCTGATAGTCATAGACGGTCTTGAAGTAGGTGCGCATTTTTGTGGGGTTTATACAGCCAGATGCCGCGACCAAGAGTGATCAGCGACTTCCAGTCATCGGAATCAAACTCAAACGTGGAAAGCGATAAAGGAATGCTTTGCGAGATAGTGCCCGAACGCGGCTACTTCCAATACCGAAGCCGATCCGCGTGCGGTAGTCCATGAGATTGAAGCCGCGCTGGTCTTTCTCATCGAGATAGCGAATGGTGTTGAACCGTATGTCCCACATGACGTGCAGATCGGGCTGCTGTGTTCGCTGCCACACCAGTTCAACTGGTGCGGGAACCATGGCTTCAACAACAATTTTGCGATTGGCAATCTTCGCAGGGCTGATGACTGCGCGGCTGCCTTGGCCATCAGCTTGTAGCGTGCGCTATCCTGAAACCAGTGATAAAGATCATAGGTAAACGCCATCAGCGCGGTCACGCCCATCACATTCATGTAGAGCCGGAGCAATAGCCGGGACATGCGGCGGCTGCACAATGATCGACAGGGAAAGCAGGCGATCAGGCCACACGGTTTGCAGAACCAGAAGCAGATAAGAACCAACCAGCAGGCTGAGAACAATATGCATGAAATATTCGCCGCGCGGCAGCCCGCCCTGGCTACGGCGGCTCGCGGTCTCTTCCCAGACATCTGACCAGGCCACATAAACGTCAGACGGCGAATAAAGCAGCCAGGAAGAGCAAACGCCCAGCCATGAAAGCGGAGATTCGCGACAACTAGAAACTGGCATGCGTAGATGAGATGGCGAATGGTGTGCCACAAGACTTCTTGTGTGACATTCAGGTCTGCGCGCCAGCGTGCATTTGTAGATATGGAAATACAGGACGTCAAAGGAGCCAAGATGGCCAACCACTAATAGAAGATAAAAAGCCGCTTCCATGGCCCTGAAGCTTAAGCCAGAAATGCATTGCCGGCAAAGACTAAATTGGCCGTGACTGATACCGAAAGTCACAGCCACGGGGCCCGCAATCCAACTCAGGCTTTTATAGCTGGCTGCTCGTTATTACGGAAAAGCACGAATAGAGTCTACATTGATCTTCCATTTGCCTGCTCAGACGGCGCGATTCCGCCAGCAGTCCCATGCTGTGCATCAGGTTTTGCAGCGTGACGATTCCCACCAGGCGTTCCTGATCGACCACAGGAATCAGCGTGAGGCCTTTTGAGGTGAGCTTGCGAAACGCCGATCCCAGCGATTCCTCGCGTCCGGCAATCTCAAACGCCCTGCTCATGGCTCCCTGAACGTAGCCGTTGCCTTCCTGGCGCAGACGCTCCACGATGGTTTGCCGCGTGATCACTCCGATCAGGTCGCCGTTGCTGACCACCGGGAAAATCATCCTGCAAGCGAATGGACGGCTTTGTGCAGCGCGTCTTGGAGAGTGTCCGCCGGTGAAAGGACCGAGAACTGCGTGAGCATGATGTCTTCCATCTGTACGGCTTCCACCACGGACTGAAACATGGCGCTGCGCTCTTCCATCTGCGTGGCCATAAAAAGAATCAGCCCTACCAGCATGAGCCATTGCGACCACAGCACACCCGTCAGCATGAAGGCGGCGGCAAAAAGATGACCCAGGTTGACTGCCTGTCGCGTGGCAACGGTGAAGTCGGCGCGTTGGGCCCTCCAGGCCCGAAATACCCGGCCGCCATCCAATGGGAACGCCGGAAGCAGGTTGAAAGCGAAAAGGCCCAGGTTGATCCAGAAAAAGCTTCGCCCCAGGGCATTGACTGAAAGAAGAGGCTGCGTCCAGAGATAACCCTTGGCCGGCATGGCCAGCAGCATGGCTCCGGAAACTCCGGCCATGAAGAGATTCGCCAATGGACCGGCGACAGCAATGCGCACTTCGCGGCCGAGATGCCGTGAGTTCTCCATCAGGGTGTTGGAGTCGGCCAGGGCAATGCCGCCCAGAGGGGTCAGCATGGAGCCGCGCATGGGAATGCCGGCGCGCGCCGAGGCCACCACATGGCCAAGTTCATGCACGACACTGAAGCCGTAACCAGCGCCGCCAGGGCAATGCCACGCACCACACCAAGGCGATGATGCTGTTGCGCGTGGAATCATAGAGAAGCACGAAGAAGAGCATGAAAAGAAAGCTCACGTGCAGGCGGAACTCCGTGCCCATCCATTTACCCGCCGAAATTGACCAGGTTCGCATACTTGATTATTTTAGAAATTCCGTCCTCTGGAAATCGAAATCCTAGGACAGCAGCCCGCACCTTGATTTCCAAACCGGCTCGCGATGTGATTCTATACGTTAAATTAGATGTTCGTGCAGAGGAGTTCCGCTTCAATGCGCGTAATCGCCGGAAAATTCAAAAGTCGCCGTCTGGAAGCGCCTGAGGCATAGAGACGCGACCGACCTCTGACCGTCTGCGTGAAACACTCTTCAACGTTGTGGCGCCACGGGTGGCCGAATCCGTTTGGCTGGACCTGTTCGCCGGTACCGGCGCGGTGGGGATTGAGGCGCTGAGCCGCGGAGCAAGAATGGTCTACTTTGTTGAAGTCGTCGGCGAAGGCGGCACGCGTGATTCGCCAGAACCTTAGCTCGCTCAAGGTGGAAGACGGCTTGTGAGATCATTGAACGTGAGGCCGCCATCGCGCTGCGCATGCTGGACAGTCAGGCCGTGGTCTGCGATTTTTGTTTCCTTGATCCTCCCTACCGCAAGATGGGCGATTACGAACAGGTGCTGGGCTTCCTGTCACAATCGCAGATTATCCGGCCGGGAAGCACGGTGATTGCGGAACACGATAAGCACTTTGATCCCGGTGATAGTTTGGGGCCTTACGCCGGCGAAGAAAGCTGAAGCAGGGCGATGCAGTATTGAGCTTCTACGAACTGGCCTAGCCGAAAAATGCGGGTAGCACGGCGACTAAGTGATGTTGAGCCGCTATCCATGCAGATTTCCACAGATATACTTTAAAAAACCCGCATGAAATCTGGCGAAAACGCTTGCATAGGTTCGCGACCCGTGTATATATTCGCATGAGTGGGTTCAAAGACCCACATTTCAAGGAGGTAAGATGGCATCTGGCATGACCAAGACCCAACTCGTGCGCCACATGGCCGAGAAGTTGGAGATGAATAACAAGACCGCCGCAACATTTCTGGAAACTCTGGCGGAAACCGCAGTCAAAGAAACCAAGAAGAACGGCGTATTCGTCATTCCTGGCTTGGGCCGCTTGGTAAAATCCAACCGGAAAGCCCGCATGGGACGCAATCCTCAGACCGGCGAACCCATCAAGATCGCTGCCAAGACCGTGGTGAAGTTCCGCGTAGCCAAGGCTGCCAAAGACTCAATCGCTCCCAAGAAATAACTTCCATTTTTTCCTGTCCTTCCATGTAGGCCACCCACGGTCAGCCGGCTCTACCTGCAGGTGCCCAACGGCACCGACGTCGGCGGACTGGTCCGACGACCGGATCTGGGACGCGCTGGCCACCCGGCTCGGGCACGGCCAGGACGGCTGGCAGCTCACGCCCGGCCCGATCACCGAGAAGAGCGTGCTGCCGATGCGCTAGCTTCGTGCAGACCCCGATGCGGCACGGCCGGCTGTTCCTGGCCGGCGACGCCGCGCACATCGTCCCGCCGACCGGCGCCAAGGGGCTCAACCTGGCGATCGCCGACGTCGCCCTGCTCGCCCCCGCGCTCGTCGCCTGGCTGCTCGCACGGCGACACCGCGCCTCGCCGACGCCTACTCCGAGACCGCGCTGCGGCGGGTCTGGCGGTGCGACCCACTTCTCCTGGTGGATGACCATCGATGCTGCACGTCACCGGCGACCCGTTCGACGCGCAGCTGCAGCTGTCCCAGCTGCGCTGGGTCACCTCCAGCGCGGCCGGCGCGGCCGGGCTGGCGGAGAACTACGCGGGCCTGCCGATCGGGTACTGACCAATCCACTAAGGAGCTTCACGGATCCGCCCGGCCCGCTCGCGCCCTAGTGTCCCAAAGACACGGGGTGACGATCGGGGGAACACCGGTGGGATGGCTCGACGCTCGGCTCGGCGGGCTCCCGCCGGTGTTGGTCTACGTGGTCGTCGGCGCGCTGGTCGCCGGTGAGGCAGCGGTCCTCGCCGGCATGGTGCTCCCCTCGCGACAGCACTGATCGCCACCGGGCTGCTCGGCTCACGCCGGCGTCGTCCCGGCGCTCCCGGCCCTGCTCGTCGCGATCGCCGCGGCGCTGCTCGGCGGCAACCATCGCCTACTGGCGCGCGGCGGGCCCGGCCGATGCCGCGCTGCCGGAACACACCGGCAAGCACGGGGCGCGCGCCGGACGGCTCTTCGCCCGGTTCGGTGGACGCGCGATCTTCCTCGGCCAGTGGGTGGTCGGGGCGCGGACACTGATGCCACGGCTGGCAGGACGGAACGGCGTACCGTATAGGCGTTTTGCTCTTTGGCACACGCCGTCCGCGATCCTCTGGGCTGTCTGGATGGTCGGTGCGAAAGCGATCCCTCCCGCCGGCGCCGGATACCAGGCCCTCGCGGCTCGCGCCGGCCACGCGGCCGGCGCGCTGGCCGCGCTCACCCTGATCATCGGCGGTCTGTTGCTGGCAGGCCGCCGGCTTCCTTCCCCGGTACGCGTCACCGGCCGGATGCCCGTGCCGCACCGCACCGCGGCGAGGTGGCATCCCGCCGTGCTCGCCGTGGCCGGCCTGGCCCTGCTCACCACCGTCGCCCTGGCACTGATCGAGGTGATCCCGCCGATCGTCCGGTTCAGCGGCCTGGCCTCGGCCGACGACGCGGTCGCCGGGTGGGCGCGCGGGCAGTGGACGTCGGACGGCTACCGGTTCGCGGTGTCCACCGCCACCACCCTGGCCCCGGAGGTGCCGCTCGCCCTGTCCTCGCCGTCGCCCTGGCCCGCTGGGCCTGGCGCCGCCGACACCACCCCGGAGCGAGCCTGCTGGCCGCGGTCGGCCCGGTGCTGCCGGTCGTGATCCTCGCGGTCGCCCTGTCGGTCCTGCTCGACCCCGGCTGGCGGGCCGCCGGCGCCGTCGTCTTCCCCTCCCCCGCCGAATACGACGGCGCCCTCCCCGTGGACGCCGCCGCCGGCGTCCTGGCCGGGACGGCTGCCGGCCTCGCCGCGCAGACCGCGGCCGCCATCGGCCTGCTCGCCTGGCTGCTCACCGCCGGCCGGCCCGGGACCTGGCAGGCGACGGTCTGGACGGTGGCGGCGGGGGCGCTGGTCACCGCCTCCGGCGCCTGGGTCTACCTGGGCTGGGGGCGTCTCAGCGAAACCGTGGCCGCGGTCGTCATCGGGGTGGCCTGGGCCGCCCTCACCGCCGCCATCTGGTCCGGCCGCTCCCGCGATCGGACCGCCTCCTCCGGCACCGTCGTCCCGGCCGCCGCATGACCGCCCGCGAAGACATCCGGTCCCGGGCCGGCCCCGCCGGAGGCCGTCCGGTCACAGCGGCAGCGGGGCCACCGACGACCAGCGGCGGCGGAACTCCTCGACGTCGTACGGCAGCGTCAACTCCGCCTCCGCGCCACCGTCCGGCGGGGTCTCGCCGAACGTCCGCTGATGCCACAGGCAGCCGACCGCGGCCCACACGTGGTGGTCCGGGGACTTCATGATCAGGCGAATCCCGGCCCGGGACAGGTCGCGGTCGCCGGTACGGCAGGCCAGATGGATCCGGGTCAGCGCCGGGAAGACCGCGCCGGCGCGGTGATCCTCCCCGAAGCCGGCGAGCGCGTCCTCCGCCGCCCGGGCCGCGGTTTCCGCCTCGCTGATCCTGCGCGGACAGGGCGAGGCCGAGAGCCGCCCATGCCGGCCTCGCCGAGCGCCATGCACTCCCGGTTGTATTCCAGCGCCGTGCGCGCCTGCCGCTCCCCCTCGGCCGGGTCGGTCAGCGCAGGAACCGGGCCAGGTGGCGGGTCTCGGTCGCCAGGTGCGAAGGCGTGGCCGTGCGTTCGGCCACCTGCAACGCGGCGCGCAGCCGGTCCACACCCGTGGCCAGGTCACCGCACTCCGCGGCCACCAGCCCGTGCAGGTCGAGCGCGTGCACCTGGCGGATCGGGTCCTCCTGGTGGGCGATCGCCCAGTCCAGCGCGGCCGGGTACCGTCCGGCGCGCCAGTCCAGGTAGGCCAGGTGCTGCCCGGCCGTGCCGGCGTAGACGCTGCGCTCCGCGACCAGCCCGCGCAGCCGGTGGGACGCCTCGTCCTGC
>CAWGRA010000047.1:0-63340 GCA_963824835.1 Terriglobia bacterium
GGTTTGACCCTTGCTGTTTTTCTGGCCTAAACTCTTATTTCCCGCACATTTTGGAGGGATTCTGAGGTCCAGATTTAACCCGTTGTTCGTCTGCCTGCTTGTGACAGTGATTTCTGGTCTGGCATGCGCCCAGACCACCAAGGCCCAGCTTGAGATCAGCGAGCAGTTTTTCACCCTGACCGGTGTTCTCAATACCTGTGGTTATAATGCCGGATTGCAGGATTCTCTGCCGCTGCGCGAGACCGTCCGCAATGAGATCATGGCGGCAGCTAAAGCATCGCCCAACGCTGCCACGGCCCGTGATGCCATCTGCCAGTTCTGGAAAGACCATGAAGCGCCGGACTGCACCCAATGACATCTCCAAGTACAACTCGCTGGCGCTGGAAATGGGAGATCCTCCTGGTTTTGCGCTGAAGCTTCCTGACGCTGATCTTCCACCGGATGCGTCCCACGTTCAGGGCATCATCAGCCTGCTGCAAAAGTTTTATGCCGCTGCCGGCATACATGCGCTATGGCAGAAGCATCAGCCGGAGTACCAGGACGCTGGTGCAGCGTTTTCATGATCCCATTGCCGACGTGATCACGCAGACCGATCTTTACCTGAAACTGCCATTTGCCAATTATCCCGGCCAGCAGTTTGCGGTTTTTCTTGAACCAATGCTTTCACCTTCCAGCGTGGATTCGCGCAACTACGGTTCAAGCTACTTTGTCATCGTCTCGCCGAACAAGAATGACAAGCTGCGCCTGGCGGAGATTCGCCACACCTATCTGCATTTTGTACTTGATCCTCTGGCCCAGGCGCACGGCACCAGCCTGAAAAGACTGGAGCCGATTCTTGAAACCGTTCAACGCGCACCGTTAAACCGTTCCTTTAAGGAAGACATCGCACTGCTGGTGAATGAATGCCTGATTCGCGCCATTGAGACGCGCACCACGATCCCCAAAACCAATGAACGTGGCCGCGAAGCTTACGTGCAGCGTTCCGTGGAAGAAGGTTTTGTTCTCACCCGGTACTTTTACGATTCGCTGGCAGAGTTTGAAAAGGAATCCACCGGCATGAAGACCGGCTACGGCGACCTTCTCCATAACATTGACCTGATACGCGAAACCAAGCATGCCCGGGGAGTTACCTTTGCCGAGCGTGCGGAGCCGGAAGTGATCAGCGCTTCGCGGGCCGCATCACAGTCCAGCCTGCTGGATGAAGCCGAGCGCAGGTTTGCCGGTGGCGACAGGCAGACCGCCGAGAAGCTGGCATTGCAGGTCTTGCAGCATAACAATGGCGGTGAGGAGCCTGGGCGGGCAGCCTTTCTGCTGGCGCGCATCGCCTCATTACAGGGAAAGATGGAGGAGGCGCGGACTGATTTTGAACAGGCCGTGCAGTCTTCTCACGATCCGCGCGTTCTGGCCTGGAGCCACATCTATCTTGGCCGAATTCTGGACATACAGGAACAACGTGAAGCAGCGGTTGAACATTATCGGCTGGCGCTGGCAGCGGGAGATCCCGCATCTGACACTCGCAACGCGGCGGAAAAGGGATTGGCTGGCCCGTATCAGAAGCCGGGCGCGCCGCGGTAAACGGATGTGCATTGGCTAAACTAAAGATTATTTGCTTCGCTGAAGAGAATCGGCTAGGTTGATCATGGGTGCGGGGTACTGGGTTAATGTATTAGTAACTGATGCAACAGTTATCTGAAGCCGAGGGATCAGTGGAATTTGGAAGTGAACCCTTGGGGTAAATCGGCTAAGTCCTTTAGACCTTGGGATGACGTGGATGGGGTAGGGGCGGTTGGCGAGTTAACCATATTGAGAACTCATCGAGGGGAACGGCAAGAGTTTGGAGAGAATTCCCTGAAGCCGCGTGAGTGGCGCCCACATCCTCGGGGTTCCTCGTCGGCATTGTTCCGCGCTGCGGAACAACAGCCTCCGTCGGAATGACAGCGGGAATTGTGTCGTACTGCGGAACTAGGGCATCAGTCGGAATGACAGCGGGAATTTCGTACTGCGGAACGTCGGAATGACAGCGGGATGTCGTACTGCGGAACTGTGCATCAGTCGGAAGCGGGGAGAGTGGAGAGGAACGAATCTGCAAAGGTTTACATGAACAAACTGCCACCAATCCCGCTTCTTTCATTCCTCGCAATTTTATATACAGCCCTGGCTGTTCAGGCCCAGCAGCCAAAGCCCAGTCCTTCTCCGCAAGCGGCGGTCCAGCATACGCCGCAAGCCAAGACACAGGCTGAGTACGCGGACTACAACACGGCCTATGCTATTACCACAGGGCGCCGCCATGGAAAAGGCCGCCAATGATTTTGCCGCCAGGTACCCTGACAGCGAATTGCGCTCGATCCTCTACTCAAAGGCGATGCATAACTATCAGGCGGAAAATAATCCTGCCAGGATGCTGGCCATGGGCGAGAAGGTCCTTACATACGATCCTGACAACTCTGTAGCTCTGGTGCTCACGGCCACGGTCTTATCTGATAATCTGAGGGAAAATGATCCTGAGGGCGCGAGGAAGGTGACGGAGATACGGAAAAATGCCGGACGCGCCCTGCAGACCATTGACAGCTCTTTTCTTCCTCCCAGCGGCGCAAGCGCGGAACAGATCAAGACGTACAAAGATACTCTGCGATCCATGGCCCACTCCGCCATCGGAATCATGAGTTTGAAAGAAAAGGATGATGCAAAGGCCGAAGCTGAATTGAAAGTCTCCGCTGACCTTCTGTCCGCCGCGCCCGATCCTTATATCTGGTATCACCTGGCGCTGGCCCAGGACCATCAGGGCAAATATGCTGAGGCGTTGCAATCGGTGCAAAAGGCGCTGAATTACACCAGTTCCAATCCGGAACTGGGCAAGCTGGCTGCCGGTGAACGGGACCGTCTGGTCCTGCTTACGCGCCGTGAGACTCCGGCTGGGCAACAAGCGCCGGGAAATAGTTCGCAGCCTCCACGTTGATTCGGGTATTTTGTAAATAGAGACTGCAAAAGATAGGTTCGGTCATTCGCCGCTGGGCGGCAAAGTTTCCAATGCTGAAAGTCGTACTATTCACCGTGATTCTGGGAGCGTCAGGCTTGGCATCGCCAGGATTGGCTGGGCGGAGCGTGGGTGCACATGGCAGTGCCATGGCCGGTTTATGTGCAGGCCAATGGCGGCGCCGAACAGCGTCCGGACCAGGCCGCACCTGATATGGCTACTTCATCCTCAGGCCGCCAGCAAACAGGAGCTGGATGATTTCAACGCTGCCCAGAGCGTGATCGGCGCGAACTCCGCTGAGATTGCAGCCAACGATTTTGCCGCGAAATATCCCGCCAGCGAACTTCGCATTTATCTTTACAACCGCGCCATGTACGCCTACCAGTCTGAAAATAATCCGCCTAAGCTGCTAGCGATGGCGCAAAAGGTCCTCTCGATTGATCCCGATCATCCCGTGGCGCTGGTTCTAACGGCGTATGTTCTGGCGGATGGCATGGAAGATAATGATCCAGACCACGTCCGCAAGGTTGAGGAAATTAAGCGCGCCGGTAATCGCGCCATCAAGGTGCTGGGTTCGGCCGCTCCGTTGCCGCTTTCCGCCACCCCTGAAGAGGCTTCCGCTTTACCGCACCACGCTGCAATCCATGGCTTATTCCGCCCTGGGGATGATGAAACTCAAGACCGGTGATGACGCGGGCGCGGAAAAAGACCTGCTGATGGCAGCGGGACTGCCGCAGACACACCCTGATCCTTATCTCTGGTACCACCTTGCTCTGGCGCAGGACCATCGCAAGAAGTATGCCGCTGCTTTAAGCTCGGTGAACCAGGCGCTGCAGCTCTCCAGTTCCAATCCGGACCTGCAGCGGATGGCAGAGATAGAACATGACCGGCTCTCCGGAGTCTCCCGCGGACGTGACCAGGGAACAACCGGCGCGGAGCCGCCACAGTAGATTAGCTGCATGGATTCAGACCTCACAGCATTGCAGGCCGCGCTCGGACATAAGTTCAGCAGTCCTCATCTGCTGCACCGGGCCCTTACGCACAGCTCGCATGCGCACGAGGAATCCAAAGCCAGCGGGGCCGATCCGAATCTTGAAATACGGGACAATGAACAATACGAGTTCCTTGGCGACGCGGTGCTGGGATTCGTGACCAGCGAGCTTTTGTTTGAACGCTTCCCCAGCTTCCACGAAGGCCAGCTATCCAAACTCAAAGCGCACCTGGTGAGCGCGGGCCATCTGGTGAGCGTGGC
The DNA here is from genome assembly GCA_963824835.1 of Terriglobia bacterium. Classification (GTDB taxonomy): domain Bacteria; phylum Acidobacteriota; class Terriglobia; order Terriglobales; family Acidobacteriaceae; genus Angelobacter. The sequence continues at coordinate 4,227 of CAWGRA010000047.1, forward strand.
CATACGACTGGGACTTGGACAATATCTCCGTTTAGGCCGCGGTGAAGAGCGCAGCGGCGGACGCAACAAGTCCACGTTGCTCTCTGACGCCCTGGAAGCGATCATTGCCGCACTTTTTCTTGATGCTGGTCTGGAGAAGACGCGCGATTTCATCATTCGGGAAATCCTCACGCCGGAACTGGAGCGCGTCCGCACGGAAAGCCAGAATGAATTCAGCCTGGCCGATTACAAATCAGCCCTGCAGGAGTTGCTGCAATCCAGCGGCAGACTTCAACCGGTTTATGCCACGGTGAAAGAAGAAGGCCCTGATCACCGGAAGACTTTTACCGTGGAAGCGCGAATCTATCCGCAGGGCCAGAACCGCCCTGAATATATTGCGCGCGCTGAAGGCGCCACCAAAAAGAAAGCCGAGCAGCTTGCCGCCAAGTTTGCTCTTGAACACCTGCGAGGGACCCCGGAAAGCGTATGACTGATCCACGGGAAAACACCGGTATTCCTGGCCCGGCGCCAAGTGATCAAGCGCAGCCTGATGCGACCCAGATCGCCGAGCCAGGTTTCCAATCGCAACAGGAGTTGCAGGCAAACTCAACCGCGAATTCCGAAGCGCCGATCACCACGGCAGATCCGGCAGCAAATCCGGAACCGCATCCACAAGCGTCTTCACAAGCGCGCCAGGCTCGGCGTGATGCCATTATTACGAACCGCAGGGTCTTCAGTTTTATCTATCAGTTCTGGTGATTGTTCTTTATATGACCACCTTTGTGGTGCAGGCCATCCGCATACCTTCGGAATCCATGGAAACCACGCTGATGGTCGGCGATTTCCTGCTGGCGGACAAGATCCACTATTCCGCTGAAGGATGGCTGGGACGATACTTTCTTCCCTACCGCGAAATCCGCCGTGGTGACATTGTTGTCTTTCATTTTCCGGTGGACCCAAAACAGTACTTCGTAAAGCGTGTTGTAGGACTGCCTGGCGATCACATCAAGTTGCTCGATAAAACCGTTCTGGTGAATGGCGAGCGTTTGCGGGAAGACTACGCCCGGCACGTATTGCATGATTACAATCCTTATCGAGACAGCTTCCCCGATGTCACTTTCCTGGTCCCTCCATACCTGACCACGGACGTCGATCGGCAATGGCGCAAGCAATTGTTCCGCTATCTTGATCATGGCGAGCTCGTGGTTCCGGCGGGGAATTACTTTGTGATGGGTGATAATCGTGACCGCAGCCTGGACAGTCGCTACTGGGGCTTTGTACCTCGGGGCAATATCACGGGGCGTCCGCTGGTAATCTACCTATCCGTCAACCAGCCGGATGAGACTGAACCTGCGGCTCCGAATGATAAACTCATTCATTCGGGACAAATGCTGGCCCATATCATGCAATTCGCGCGATGGGACCGCATGTTTCGCCCCGTGCACTAATAAAAGCTATTTTTCAGGATTAACTTTGCCGGCAAACGCAACAGTAGAAACGAAACCCGAACGCCATAAAGAGACGCTCTCTGAATCCATTGGCAGTATTGCCTCGGTGCTGGTCTGCGGACTTTTTATCATCACCTTTGTGGTTCAGGCATTTGAGATTCCTTCAGGCTCCATGGAAAATACGCTGCTGGTGGGCGACCACGTATTTGTTGACCGCATTGGCCCCACGGCCAAAGCCAGCTACCTGGGGCCGTTGCTTCCTTATCGCAAGATCAAGCGGAATGACATCATCGTGTTCCTGCATCCCGCCACACCGGGAATGTACGTGGTCAAACGGATTGTGGGAACACCGGGGGACAAAATCCATCTTAAGGGCGGCCAGCTTTTCGTGAACGGAGTGGCGCAGAACGAACCGTATCTGAATCCTGACCACTACTACGAACCGTACAAGGACGAGTTTCCCAGCGTCTCAACCGTGGGGCAGCGGGACATTGAAAGAGAGTATCCCTGGTGGCCGATCAGCTGCAGGGCAACATACAAGGTGGCGATCTGGTGGTGCCGCCGGACAGCTATTTCGCGATGGGAGACAACCGTTCCAACAGCCTGGACAGCCGCTACTGGGGCTTTATCCCCAAGGAAAACATTGTTGGCCGGCCGCTCTTCATTTACTGGTCTTTTGACACGCCGCGCGACCAGTATGAGCATGCCAGCTTGTTTGAACGCGCCAAGTTCATTGGCTTATATCTTTTTCCATTTCTTTGGCGAGACACGGTGGAACCGGGCGCTGCACTTTGTGCGCTGAGCTTTTAGCAGCGGACCTTCAATTCGCTGATTTTTGTAAGCAGATCGTCTATACGCAAATCGGCTATACGCAGGCCCAATGACGCTTTCAGGAACTAATGCATTGACGGACCAAACCAGATTCGACAAAGGAACCGATACGCCTGAAAAAGGTCCGCCCAAAAAAGATGCGCCTGAAAAAGAAACCTTTTCTGAGGCGCTCGCCGGCTTTGCCAGCGTGTTTGTTTCCGGACTTTTCATCATCACCTTTGTCATACAGCATTTTGAAATTCCGTCCAGTTCCATGGAGCGCACGCTTCTGATCGGCGACCACGTTTTTGTGGATCGCATGACGCCCACCGGCAAGGAGAACGTCCCGCTTTTCCCTTATCGCGACCTTCACCGCGGTGACACGGCTGTTTTCGTCTCTCCAGCCGAACCGGGACTCTTTCTGGTAAAGCGCATCATCGCCGTGGGTGGTGACAAGATCCATCTCCGCAATGGCAAGGTATTTCTTAACGGCGTGCCACAAAACGAGCCTTATGTGGTGCGCAACGGCTCACAGTTCCCCTACCGGGATGATTTCCCTGCTGTCTCGCCCTATGGCAGCGGCGCCACATCGGATTGGGCGCAGGAGATGCCTCGCCATTTGGAGGGGCCCGACCTGGTCATTCCTAAAGGCAGCTACTTCGCCATGGGCGACAATCGTGATGTGAGCTTTGACAGCCGCTACTGGGGCTTTGTTCCCAAGGAAAATGTTCTTGGCCGTCCATTGTTTATTGCCTGGTCGCTTGACCAGACGGAAGCCGATTTTGAGCCACTTCCCATGCCGGAACGGATTGTCTCGTTCTTTCGCACGGCCATCCATTTCTTTACCCTGACTCGCTGGAACCGGATCTTCAGGCTGGTGCGCTGATGATGGAGATGACGCGCAGAAAATTCGCCGTCGGGATCGTGTTCCTGCTCTTGCTGGGAATTTTTCTTCCTCCCAACATCAACGGCGTCCGATTTCGTGATCAGCTTGCCGGATCGCTCTCCAATGCTCTTGGCCGCGCGGTGAAAATTGGGCAGGTAAAGTATCGCGTGTTCCCGCGCCCCGGATTTGATATTTACGACCTTCAGGTGATGGATGATCCCGCGTTCAGCGCGGAGCCGCTGCTGACCTGCGGCAAGGTGAATGCCGATCTTCGCCTCACGTCGCTCTGGCATGGCCGCCTGGAAATTGCCAACCTTAAGTTGAGTGATGACAGGTCTCCGGCCAGCCTGAACCTGGTGTACGCCAAAGGTCATTGGAATCTGGAATCGTTGTTGCTGCGGGTGGAGCAGGTGCCAACGGCGCCCACAGCCAAGCGCAGCGCGGAGCAGCGCTCACGCTTTCCTTACATTGAAGCCAGTTCCGGACGAATCAATCTGAAAGTCGGCGCGGAAAAAACGCCGTTCACCGTGACCAATACTGATTTCGCCTTCTGGCTTGCTTCAGAAAACGTGTGGCATATAAGCATGGAAGGCCGCCCGGTCCGCACGGACATGAACCTGAATGACACAGGCGAGATCAGGATGGAAGGCGATCTCCGCCGCTCCAGTTCCTTGCACGATATGCCGCTCAAAATCGACGTTGCGTGGGACAAGGCCCAGCTTGGACAATTTTCCAGCCTGGTGGCCGGCCAGGACCGCGGCTGGCGCGGGGCCATCAACGCCAGCCTGCAATTGAGCGGCACGCCGGCGAATCTGCATATTATCGGCAACGCTGACCTGAACGGCTTCCGCCGTTATGACATCAATCGCAACACCATGCCACGGCTGCATGCGCGCTGCCAGGGTGATTACATCCGCGAATCGCTGGACATGAAGTGTGACACGCCGCTTGATCCCGGCGGCATTCTGCTCACCGCGAAATGGGCTGCTGCCACTCCACGCGATTACGATATTTCCGTGGTTGCCACGCGAGTTCCTCTGGCTACGCTGGCCACCGTGGTGCGGCACGTACGCAGCAAGGTGCCTGATGATCTCAGCGCCACCGGCGATTTGAATGCTGCCTTCGGGTTCCATTCACGCAATGGAGTGCGTAACTGGCACGGCACAGGAATGACCTCGGCCTTCATGCTCCGGTCTTCGGTATCAGAGAAGCCGTTCCCGGTAAGTCCTGTTCGCTTCCACATTGGGCCGCTGGAGACTGGCGCAAGCTTCACATCAAAAAAATCAAAGCAGAAGGCAGCTCCCGCGCCGCCGGGCTCTGATGCTCTTACCATTGATACGTTCTCCGTCCAGCTCGGCCCTTCCACCACGCTTGAATTGCAAGGCACTGCTGACACCTCAACTTACTGGATCGGCGCCAAAGGCATGGTGCCGCTGGAACGGCTGTTGACGCTCGGCAACGCAACCGGATTTCCCAGCGAGATCAAGGACACCACCGCTTCTGCCGTGGTCGATCTCAACATCAGCGGCACATGGGCCAGTTTTGCGCCGGCCAAAATGCGCGGCACCGCCCATCTGCAGAATCTGGCTGCGTGGATTCCCGGAATCAAAGACCGCCTGATCCTCACGGAAGCGGACGCGCAGATCAGCGAGATTGAACTGGTCCTGGCCAACGTGAATGGTCAATTTGAGCACACGCCTGTTTCTTTTACCGGCACCCTCAACAATCCGTGGAGCTGCCAGGGCGGTCCGCCGTGTCCCATTGAATTTGATCTTCATTCAGAGAAGCTGTCCATTTCAGATCTTGCCGGATTGCTTGGCTCGGCCGATCAGGGATGGAAGTTCCCTTTCTTCTCCGGGTCAGCCAGTAAGCTGCCTGACTTCCGCGCCAATGGCACACTTACCGCCAACCAGCTCACCGCGGCGCAACTGCCTCTGGAGAAATTTACGGCGCACGTGGAATTCAGTGACAAAGCATTGCTGGTCAGCCGCATCAACGCACGGCTGGGCGGCGGCTCAATGGACGGCGAATGGCGCGCCGATTGGAGCAGCGCCAGCCCACACTTTACCGCCAGCGGAAAACTTCACTGGCGTGGCCACTGATCGCATCACCTCTGATGGGCCGGATTTTGCTCTGGTCTCGGCGTGGGTGAACGGACATACTGACGCCAAATACTCGCTCCATTTTGATGGCACGTCACTGGATGACATGGTCAACAGCGCTGCCGGGCATGTGGAATACCTGGTCACGAACGGGGCATCCAAGGCACTTACGCTCGATGGCGCTAAGCCACTGCGGTTCCAGAGTTTACAGGGCGCTATGGACCTGGAGAAACGGACTTTAAAAATTCTGCCAAGCAAATTCAGAGCGGAATCCCGCATCTATGATCTGAGCGGAACAGTTTCCCTCGCAGACAAACAGGCCCGGCTCAAGCTGAGTTCCAACAGCTCACGCTGGGACATTACTGGCGCTCTGGATAAGCCCCAGATTGCCGGTCCTCCTGCATCCAGCGAGACCACTGCCGCACGTACACGATGAAAATTTCCTGGATCGTTCTTACCGTCTGCCTGGTTTTATCCATTGGCGTACTCACGCGCCATCCCATGGTTACGCTGGCTTCAGCTGCACAGCCGACTGCTTCGGGCCAACCTGCTCCAAGCCAAAGCCCGTCAGCGCAGAGCAGCGGCAGCCATCGTCTGGCTGATAGCGCTGAGGCCAAGTTCATGCATATCCAGCAGAATGGCGAAAAGTCACGGCCTGATCCCGCTCCGACTGTCTTCAGCGAAGAAGAGATCAATGCTTATCTGGCGTCAGGACGCGTGGAACTCCCTCAGGGCGTGAAGAAGGTCCGCTTGCAGGGACTCTCGGGACAAGTCACCGGCTTTCTGACCGTTGACTTTGACCAGATCAAGCAAAACCAGCACTCGTCCAGCATGCTGCTGAACCTTTTCAGCGGCACGCATGACGTTACCGTGGAGACTGATGCCGCTGGTTCCGCCGGTGAAGGCAAAGTCCACGTGCGTACTGTAAGCCTTGACGGTACGGAGGTTCCGCGCATGGCACTGGAATATTTTGCGGAAAAGTACATCACGCCGAAGTACCCGAACGTCGGCCTGGATTCGCAATTCAAGCTGCCAAACCGGATCGACATGGCCACAGTGGGCTACCATAAGATTTCCATCGTCCAGAAGTAGCTGGACAGGTGCGAAGCTTACAATCGCCCTCTCCGGCGATAATTTGCAGCCTTGCGTAGCGGTCGAGTAATCCAAACAGCAAGCAGTCAAGCGGCTGGCCGCGATTGATCAAGCGGCCGCCGTTATATGATGGATGGCTCAACAAACATTCTGTCTGATCGAGGGGCAAGTGCATGCCGCGTTACGAGTACCGCAAACTTAAGCCGCTGCCCGCGGCCGAAAAGAGCTTTGACGCATGGCTCCAGAAGTCTGGACGAGCAGTTTTCCAACCCTGACATTGAGCATCGCTCCCTGATCGTCCGCAACACGCTGCATGAGATTTATCTTGGCCGCCCGTACGCTGACCATGGCCCGAATACGTTCCCTGGCGGAACAGTCGACTGGTCCATGGCTTTGATCCACGCAACGCCACTCTGGAGCCGGAATATTACGGTGACGTTGACGCGCAGAAGTATGCCGAACGCAAACCGCTGATCTGGTTCTGGATGATGTATGACCGTTCGCCCCTGGGCCTGAATCACGCCCTGGGATATCGCATGCGCGCCATGCTGGCGAAACATGTGTTCAAGTTCATCGGCAAGAACGTAAAGATTTTCCACGGCGTGGAATTCTCATACGGCTACAACCTCACCGTGGAAGACAATTGCACCATCCATAAATACGTTCTGCTCGATGATCGCGGCGAAATCATCATTCATGAAGGCTCGTCCATTTCGGACTACGCCAACATCTATTCGCACGAACATGATCTCAATGACGGCATGATTGTCACCAATACCAGAACGGAGATCGGCCCGAAAGCGCGCATCACTTATCATTCCACCGTGATGAGCGGCGTTCAGCGTGCATGAGCATGGTCTGCTGGGATCGATGGGTGTGGCCACCAAAGATATTGCGCCGTTCACAATAGCCGTAGGAATTCCGGCCAAGCCGGTGAAGGTGAAATCGATTGCGCCGCAACCGGCGGAGACCAAGTAAAGCGCGTGTTAACATCCAAAGCAGTGAAGGCGAGCCCTTCCGCTCCATCAATCATGACGGCCACACTCAGGAAATTCACGTCCGCGCGTGCTCAGCGGCATGCGCCCCACCGGCATTCTGCACCTTGGCAATTATGTGGGCGCGCTCCAGAACTGGGTCAAACTCCAGTACACGCACAAGTGTTTCTTTTTTGTGGCGGACTGGCACGCGCTGACCACTGACTATGAAGACACGTCGCGACTGGCGTCCAACACGCTTGAGGTCTTTCTCGATTGGCTCGGCGCCGGACTTGATCCCAAACAGTGCACCATGTTCGTGCAGTCGCACGTAAAGCAACATGCGGAATTGCACGTGCTCTTTTCCATGGTTACACCGCTTGGCTGGCTGGAACGCGTACCCAGTTACAAAGAGCAGCAACAGAATCTGACGACCAAAGACCTGAGCACTTATGGGTTTCTCGGCTACCCGCTGCTTCAGGCCGCCGACATTCTGATCTATCAGGCGGACGGCGTTCCCGTGGGCGAAGACCAGGTTGCGCACGTGGAACTTACGCGCGAAGTGGCGCGGCGCTTCAACCATTTCTATTCGCGGCGCGGCAGTGAAGGCCAGCAACCCCTGATCAAAGAACCGCAGGCGCTGCTCACAAAAACGCCCAAACTTCTGGGTCTGGATGGACGCAAGATGTCAAAGTCTTACGGCAACTCCATCCTGCTCAGTGAAGAAGCGGGAAAGCTGGCGGAAAAGATTCACGGCAGCGTCACTGATCGTCCCAAGCTCACCGACAAAGGCAATCCTGACCGATGCCCGGTGGGCAATCTGCACCAGATTTTCAGTGATGCCGAGCGTCTGGCCTACATCACCCACGGTTGCACTCAGGCGACCATCACGCTGCGTCGACTGCAAAGCACTCGCGGTGGAAAGCACTGAGGCTCACATCGCCCCAATTCGCGAGCGCCGCAAACAATTCGCTTCGCAACCCGACGAAGTATTGCGCGTGATCCGGCAAGGTGCGCAGGAAGCAACTGAAGCCGCGGAAGAGACCATGCGCGCGGTTCGCAAGGCCGTAAATCTGTTCAGTCTGGAATCAATGGACACGCAAGTGAACCGGCCGGCTGCTCCCGCCCGGCATGCGCGTGCCTGAATCAGCCGATTCCGCCGCGACGCCGGAAGATCGATACCAGTTGCAAACGGCCGGGTGGCTGGAAAAAGTTTCCGCACAGAATCCGCTGCGCAAAGACAAGCCGCAGACTTTCATCACCCGCAAAGGACGAAAAGTGGGTTTGCACACAGCCACGGAAGATCAACGGCACCTGGAAATTCCTGGTCGCCGATCGTGCACTCAATGTACTTGCTCTTCTGGCACAAGATCGTGATCGCTACCTGCGTGATTTCATCCTGCCGCCCAAGCTGGTGCAGGAACACTGGAAGACATTCAACGCGTGAAAACGGCAACGTTGCGATCGAGATTCGCGCTTCAGGGCAAAGACGTTTTGCTCGCCACCAGCAACGGTGACGTTCCAATCCAGCAATACGAAGGCGACTACTCCGCACTGCAATGAGTGCTGACCAGTGCAAACATCGCCGTAACACCCGGGCCAAGTATTCCACAGCCCTGACACGCAGGAGTTGTTGAAAGCATTTAGAATTGATCAAAGCTGAGCATGGCCTTGCGAGCCTGTGCTGCGCACTTCTTGAATGGCAGAAAACACTCAAATTACGGAGAACCCAGATTACGGAGACAAGGACCAGCGAATCGGCATTTTCGGTCTCCGTCGGCCAGGTCTATGATGGCCCGCTCGATCTTCTGCTTGACCTCATCCGCAAGCAGGACATCGACATCTATGACATTCCGATTGCGCGCATCACGGCCCAGTACCTGACTTATGTAGAAGGCCTCAAGCATCTGGATGTGGACGTTGCCGCGGAGTTCATCTACATGGCCTCGCTGCTGATCCACATCAAGAGCAAGATGCTTCTGCCGCGCGATCCTGATGCGGTTGCCGGCGAACTGGAAGATCCGCGCGAAGAACTTGTGCAGCGGCTGCTGGAGCATGAGAAATTCAAGAACGCAGCGCAGATGCTACTGCAAAAGCAGCAGCTGGAGGACGCCGTGGTCAGCAACCCTTCCATGAAGGAGTTCAAGGACGCTGAAGGCACCGAGCCGGAACTTGCGGCCGACGTGGTGGACCTGGTGAAGGTCTTTCAGGAAATTCTGGACCGCGCGCGAACGCGCCCCATTCTGCAAGTGGATGAAGAGACTGTCACGATCGGGCAGATGGTGGAATACTTTCGTCGCCGGCTGCTGATGGAAGACCGTCCGATACGGCTGAAAAGATTGCTGCAACACGTCACCACGCGCCATGCGCTCATCGCCTCATTTCTAGCATTACTTGAGCTGGTGCGGTTGCAGGCCATCCTGCTTCGCCAGGACCGCGTTTTTGGCGACATCCTGATCAAAAAACATGCAATGTTCGATACGGTCATGGGCGAAGGCGCCATGGTCCGCGATGACTGGAAATAATCTCAACCATGTCAATTAAAGCAAAACTTGAAGCTTTGGTTTATGCCGCTGAAGATCCCATCACTCTGGACCAGATGGCAGCTCTGCTCAAAGACGATCTGCTGGCCCTGAAAGAAGTCCCTGCCCCAGTGCCGCATCCAGAACAGGCTGACGAACACCTGGGAGCCGTGGAGGGCGATAGCGTGGAAGATCTTGCCATCGAAGGATCGCTGGATGAAGATGAATTCGTGCCGGAAGATTCAACTGCTTCTGCTGACGATGCAGCGGCTGCCGTGACCGAGCCAGAAGTCGCGGAAAAAACACAAGTCCAGAGCGAAGTCTAAAGAGAAGACCAGCAAGGAAAAATCCGAAAAAGTTGAGCTCCGCGGCCTGCTTAAACCTTACCTTGAAGAGTTGATTGCGGAGTTTAACCGTGAAGATCATGGCATGGAAGTCCGCCAGGTTGCGGGCGGCTATCGCATGTCCACCAAGCCTGAACATCATGACGTGGTGCGGGCTTTCTCCAAGAGCCTGAAGCCGCCGATTCGCCTGTCATTACAGTCACTGGAAACGCTGGCGGTCATCGCCTACAAGCAACCGGTGACGGTGCCTGAAATCAGTGACATTCGCGGCGTGGATTCCAGCGGCGTGATCGGAACGTTGCTGGAACGAAAGCTGATCACCACCGCTGGACGCAAAGCCGTGGTGGGGCGTCCCATGCTGTATAAGACAACCAAGGACTTCCTTTTGCGCTTCGGACTGAAAGACGTCTCTGAACTCCCGAGCCTGGAAGAATTTGAAAAGCTGGCCGCGCGTGAGATGCAGGACGAATTGTTTGCAGGAGATCACAGCGCCATGGCCGATGCCACCGGAGTACCCCGATTCCAGAAAACGTCTCAACTCAGGAACAGCACGCAGCATACAAACCAGAACGAGAGATGGCGGAGTAGAACAGTTGGCTGAAGATAAAGCTGAAACACCGCAAAATGTAACCGAGCCTACTGTCTCTTCAGACCCAAAGACACGGCAAAACAGATGAGCAGGTGGCTGACCAGATTGCCTCAGAAAGTTCTGGAGGCTGAGGTTGCCCACTGAAAGACTACAGAAAATCATCGCGTCCGCAGGCGTAACCTCGCGCCGCAAAGCCGAAGAGCTGATCACGCAGGGCCGCGTTACCGTGAATGGGCAGGTCATCACCGAACTCGGCACCAAGGCCGATCTTGATCGCGACCACATCAAAGTTGATGGCAAGCTCCTGCACGGCGCTGAACGACCACATTTATCTGCTGGTGAACAAGCCAAAGGGCTATGTAACCACCGTTTCTGATCCTGAAGGCCGGCCTACGGTCATGGGATTGATCAAGCACGTGGGCGAGCGCATATATCCAATCGGTCGCCTTGATTACGCCAGTGAAGGCCTGCTGCTCATGACCAATGACGGAGAGCTGGCCAACTTTCTTACCCGCGCCGCTTCACACGTTCCCAAAACATATCTGGTGAAAGTAGCGGGACTGCCGCAGGAAGATGATATTGAAAAACTGCGTCAGGGTATCCGCATCGGCAGCAAGCCAGGAGCGGAATCCATGCGTTCGGTGCGAACGGCTCCGGCGCAGGTGCGGCTGGTGCGCGAATCTGACAATCCCTGGTATGAGGTCACGCTTACTCAGGGCAAGAACCGCCAGATCCGCCGCATGTTTGAAGAGATTGGCCATCACGTGGAGAAGATCAAGCGCACGCGCTACGGTGGGATCGCGCTGGATGTTGAGCCGGGCAAGTTTCGCGAGCTGACAGAACAGGAGATCGCGACCCTGCGCAGGTCCGGAGATGGAGAAGCAGAAGCCGCCAAGCCGGTGCCCGACAAGAAACTCATCAAAGCCAACGCTCCTTACATTGGCAAGGCGGTGCCCAAAAGAAGGAATGACGAGAGATTTCGTGCGCGCGATGATCGTTATCCACGACGCGAAGCGCGCGATCGAGAACGGGAAGCGCGAGCGGCGATCAGCGCGAGCGCTCCAGCCGATGGGGCTCAAGGCGAACGTCCGGCGCTTCTGACTCGCCAAGAGCCCAGCTGGCGATGCGGACGCTCAAGGCGAACAGCCAGCTCGCGAAGGCCAATTCGGCGCGACCGCGAGCGCGGGCCAGCGGCCAGGATTTGGAGACTCGGCCGCTAGGGCGCGACCACGCTACGGAGATCGCGGGTTCGCGAGCGGCCAGTGATCGTCCTCGGGTGAGCGCCGGCGTTGGTGATCGTCCGCCTCGAAGGAGGGCCGAGCATTTCGCGACCGCCACAACGTCCGGTGATCGGCCTTCGCGCTGATCGGCCACCACGTCGTGAGCGTCCGGCATTCGGTGATCGGCCGCCGCGTGCTGATAGCGCACGTCCTTACAGGGACCGCCCACCCAGGGAGACTGAAGGCGGAGAAGAATATCCTGCGCGAGCGCCTCGGGAACGTTCGTTTGAGCGCCCTCGCACGGGGCCGCGACCGGGACCGGGAAACCGTCCGGGCCCTGGTGAAAGGCCACGCTTCGGAGCAAGGCCCTCATCAGGTGGACGTCCTCGCAGTGAAGGGCGCAGCTTTGGTGATCGCCCGCCACGCCGTGATCGCCCCGAAAGAAGTGACCATGCTCCACGAGGTGATCGTCCAGCACGCAGTGAAGGACGCAGTTTGGTGACCGCCCGCCACGCCGTGATCGCCCGGAAAGAAGTGATCGTACTCCGAGAGGTGATCGTCCGCCACGCAGCGAAGGACGAAGTTTTGGTGATCGCCCGCCACGCCGTGATCGCCCGGAAAGAAGTGACCGAACTCCGCGAGGTGATCGTCCGCCACGCAGCGAAGGACGAAGCTTTGGTGATCGCCCGCCACGCCGTGATCGCCCGGAAAGAAGTGACCGTGCTCCGAGAGGTGATCGTCCACCACGCAGTGGCAGTGAAGGACGAAGCTTTGGTGATCGTCCACCACGCGGCGCAAAACGTCCTGGGGGCAAGCGCACTGATACCCGAGGTCCACGGCGCGGTCCCAGACCCTAGCACGCTGGACTGCGTGCGGTTGAAACCGGTGGGACGTTCACGTGCAGGTACACCGTCCACCGTTTATGGAACCGGTGTACCGGGTGTGATACAAAGGCCTGTAACACTTCTTTGGAATGAAAAAGACAGTTCTCGATCTGATTCCCCGCCACATACGCAGCCTGACCGGCTACGTACCCGGCAAGGCCCTGCGCCGTGCGCAGATGGAATCGGGCGTGGCCATGATCAAGCTGGCGTCGAACGAGAACCCGTTCGGTCCGTCGCCACGCGCGGTGGAAGCGATCCGCGCTGCCGCGCAGGACGTAAATTTTTATCCTGACAATGATTCCACTGAGCTGCGCCAGGAATTGGCGCAGAGACATCGCTTAGAGGCATCGCAAGTCTTTCTCGCCGATGGGTCGCTTGGCATGCTGGACATCATGGCGCGCACGCTGCTCGGTCCCGGCCTGAATTGCATTACCAGTGCACGCTCATTTATCAGCTATCCTCTGGTCACGCACGCAGCGGGCGGTGAATTGATCACCACACCGCTTCAAAATGACACTTATGACTTGAACGCGATTGCGGCTGCCATCAATGACGATACGCGGATGGTGATACTGGCCAATCCAAACAATCCTACCGGCACAATGTTCGATGCTGATGCGACAGAAGAATTTCTGGCTAAAGTCCCGGAGCATGTTCTGGTGGTGCTGGACGAAGCCTATTACGATTTTGCCAGCTTCTTCGCGGCCCTGCGCGGTGCGGTCTATTCGCGATCCATGGATTACGTTCGTTCCGCGCGCCGCAATGTGATCGTGTTGCGAACATTTTCCAAGGCCCACGGGCTGGCGGGCATACGCCTGGGTTATGGCTGCGGTGATGCGGAATTGCTCCAGTATTTCGGACGCGTGCGCAATTCTTTTTCAATTTCCGTGGTCGCTGAGGCTGCGGGGCTCGCCGCCATCCGCGACGAATCCCACATTCGCCGCACGGTGGAGAACAACGCCGCGGGCGCTGCCTGGCTTATGCCACACTTCGACGCGCTCGGGCTGCGCGCCGTGCCTACCAGCGCAAATTTTATTTATTTTGAAGTGGACGAGGATGCCAACGCTTTTGCCCAGCGCATGCAGGCACACGGAGTGATCGTCCGCTCGCTGGCGCCGTGGGGTATTCCCAACGGTATTCGCGTGACCATCGGCACGCCGCAGCAGAATGAGCAGTTCGTCTCCGCGCTGAAGAAAGTAGCACGGCAGGCGGTCACACGGTAAGCTCTTGAGCATGGCCATTTCCGCCACTTGGACCACCGCTGCAACACTGGGCAGGCGCAACATGCTCGCTGCAATCGGCATGGCGCTGGTTGCGCTGTTTGTTATCTTCGCCATCTTTGCCCCGTTCATCGCTCCACAAGATCCCGGCAACATTGATCTGCCTTCCCGGCTGCAACCGCCCAGCTCGGCACATTGGTTTGGCACGGATGAACTCGGCCGCGACATTCTTTCCCGCGTCATCTACGGCGCGCGTATCTCCATGCTGGTGGGCAGCAGCGTGGTTGCCGGGTCGCTTCTGCTGGGATTGATCTTCGGCTCCATCGCCGGATATTACGGCGGCTATGCTGACCGCTTTTTCAACGTCATCATCATGAATGCCTTTCTGTCTTTCCCCGGAATTTTGCTGGCCATCGCTTTCGTGGCATTTCTTGGACCGGGCATCTTCAACCTGATTCTTGCTCTCTGCGTTGGAGGATGGGTAGGTTACGCGCGACTGGTGCGCGCGCAGGTGCTGGGCGTGAAGGAAAAGGAATTTGTGGAAGCGGCCCGCGCACTGGGAGCGAGCGACTGGCGCATTGTAACGCGCCATATTCTTCCGAACATTATTCAGCCGGTGATCGTGCAGGCAGCCATCGGCATGGCGGGCGCGGTACTGGCTGAGGCGACGATGAGTTTTCTTGGACTGGGCGTGCCTCCTCCAACCGCCAGTTGGGGCGCCATGCTGAATGATGGACGTGCGCACCTGTTTGACGCGCCGCATCTGGTCCTCTTCCCTGCCGCTACCGTCATGCTGGCCGTGCTGTCTTTCAACTTCATTGGCGACGCACTGCGCGACTACATGGATCCGCGCTCGCGCATTGAGGCTGGGCTGTAATTTGGTTGCCAGAATATGATCGTCGGCGTCATTTCCGATACACATGGCCTGCTTCGGCCTGAAGCCGTGGAAATGCTGCGCGGCTCCGAGCACATCATTCATGCAGGCGATATCGGCGCGCCGGAGATTATTCCCGAACTTGAGAAGATTGCGCCCGTGACAGCCATTCGCGGCAACATTGATCATCAAGGCCTGGTGCAGGAAGTTTCACGAGACGGAAGTCGTGGAACTTGGCGGGCGTCCACATCTACATCCTTCATGATGTGAATGCTATTGATCTGAATCCCAAAGCCGCCGGCTTTGCAGCGGTGATCAGCGGACATTCCCACAAACCCAGTCAGGAAATTAAAGATGGAGTGCTGTACTTTAATCCCGGCAGCGCCGGCCCACGCAGATTCAAGCTGCCGATTACGTTGGGCGGCTGGAGATCAGCGGAGGTCAACTGACCGCTACCGTCTTGTCATTGGAATAAGCGCTTGGAATAAGCGCCTGATTCGGCTATGCGATTCCTTGCTTTCTGGCTGGTTGCAGATTCGGCGTGTCGGCTTTTGGATTAGCTGCCTTGCCCTCAATCATCGCCCACGCACTCAAGGCGCTTAAAATCGCGAGCCCTGCTGAGACCAGCATCACCCAACGGAAACCTGCTAAAAACGATTCATCAATGGCGCGTTTCAAGGTCTGCTGCTGATCGCTGGTCAAGGCCTGCGGCGCTTCGATCTGGGTAAGGCGGCTGCGTTGGGCCATGACGGCCTGTTTCATATCCGGAGCAAAGTTCGCTGTCATTCAATTTATTTTCCAGCCGTACGTCAAAAACATGGAATGCCATGATGCCGAGCACGGCAATGGACAACAATGACGCCACGCGGGAGACAGCGTTGTTCACGCCGGAAGCCACGCCCGCCTGATGCTCACTCACGGAATCCATCACCGTGGTAGTCAACGGCGCGACCACGCCGCTCATGCCCAGACCAAGGACGATCATGGCGGGAAAGTAAGTAGTCCAGTAACTTCCGCCAATACCGGGACGGGCAAACAGCAGGAAGCCAGCGGCGGCAATGATCGGGCCAATGACCAGCGGGAGTTTGGCGCCATAGTGCGCGACCAGTCCTCCCGCCCAGCGCGACAGGAAGAAAAGAATCAGGATCAGCGGCAGATTGGCCGCGCCGGCCTGCGTAGGCGTGTAGCCCTGCACCTGAATCAGATTGTAAGGAAGAAAAAATAGCACTGCCCCCAGGGCCGCATAAAGCAGCAGCGTGAGCAGGTTGGCGCCGCTGAAGTTCATTGACCGGAAAAGGTGAAGAGGCAAGAGCGGTGAGCGGGTCCGGCTTTCGCGCAACAAAAACAAACCAATGAAAACTATTCCGGCCAGCACAGTTCCCCAGGTCTCTGGGATCAGTCCAGCCACGAGTGGGAGCTTCGATCATGCCGAACACGAGAGAGCCCAATCCCAGAGTGATCAAGGCTGCTCCAGTTACGTCGAGCTTTTGATTGCCCTGCTCGCCACGACTCTCGGGGACAAACAAAAATGAGATGGCAATCACCGCCGCGGCAATCGGCAGGTTGATAAAGAACACCCAGCGCCAGGAAAGATGCTGAACCAGCCATCCGCCCAGCACCGGACCGATCGCCGCTGTGATGCCAGTAAATCCTGACCATGTGCCAATCGCTTTGCCGCGCTCGGCGGTTGGGAACGTCGCACTGATGATGGCGAGGCTCCCCGGAACCAGCAGCGCTCCACCAATTCCCTGCAAAGCACGGGCTGCAATCAGGTGGCGGATATCTGGCGCAAAGCCACACCATGCGGAAGCTGCGGCAAAGATGAATACACCGGAGGTGAACATCAGGCGACGGCCATAAAAATCGCCGGCAGTGCCGCCCAGCAAGATCAACGCTGCAAGAAAGAGCGCGTAAGACTCCACCACCCACTGCGCGTCCGCAACCGTGGCGTTGAGTGCGTGCTGCATGGCTGGGAGCGCCACATTCACCACGGTGCCGTCAATGAATGCCATGCTGGAGCCGAGAATGGCCGCGGCCAGCACCCATCCGCCGCGCACAGGAGTCTTTGCCGGCTTCAGCGCTAGTGCCTGGCATTGCGGCGACGGACTCACAGGGATATTTCAAACTGCTTTCTCCAACTCACTAAAACCTTACCACTGATGACACTGATCAACACTGATTTTCATTGATCTTTACCACAGAGGACACAGAGGATCACAGAGCAATCTCAAAACCGCTAGACGCACAAAGGACACGAAGGGATCACGAAGAGTCTGTCAAGCAACGGCCATTCCTGTACCACTGCGGCCACAGAGAACACAGATGGATAAGTCAATGCAAAGTTTGATCACAGCGGATCATTGTCCATCAGCGGTCATCAGCGGTAGGTGCTTGCTTACTGCCTGATGCGAGGATTTGCCAGCGAGTAAAAGAAGTCAGTCATGAAATTCACGACGACATAGGTGAGGCCGATCATGAGGATGGCGCCCTGGACCAGGTAGTAATCGCGATTGCCGATGGCTTGAATGGTCAGCCGCCCGATGCCGGGCCAGGAAAAGATTGTCTCGGTCACGATGGCTCCGGCGAGCAGCGCACCGAACTGCAGACCTACAACGGTCAACACAGGAACCAGAGCATTGCGCAGAGCGTGTTTATACACCACCACGTTTTCTGACAGCCCTTTGGCGCGGGCGGTGCGAATGTAATCCTGGCTGAGTTCTTCCAGCATTGCAGTACGCACCATGCGGGTAAGAATCGCCGCCAGGGCGCCGCCCATGGTGATCGCCGGAAGAACAAGATGCGCGAGGCTTCCTGTACCTGAAACCGGCAGCCATCCCAGCTTGATGGCGAAGAACAGAATCAGATATCGGGCCCAAGGGCAAAGTTGGGGAAAGAAAGTCCCAGGAGACTGACAAAGCTGAGCGCGCGATCATCCCAGCGATTGCGCCTGCGCGCGGAACGAACGCCCGGCGGGAATGGAGATCAACAAGGCCACGACCATGGATGCCAGAGTCAGCCGCATCGTTTCCGGATAGCGTTGCAGGATCAGACGCGTCGACCGGCTGGTCAAAACGCAGGGACCGTCCGAGGTCGCCGTGCAGCACGCCCTTCCAATAATTGATGTACTGGCGGCCCACCGGCACATCCAGTCCATAAGCATGGCGGGTGGCTTCAATATCGGCGGCGGAAGCGCCTTCACCCAGCATCTGCTGAATGGGATCACCCGGGAACAAGATGGATCAGCAGAAACACCACGGAAACAACCAGCCAGAGAACGGGGACCATATAGAGCAGGCGGGTTGAGATGTAACGCAGCATCAGATGGCGGTCTCAATGGACGTGGGTTGGTTCACGCTTTCAATTTTCACGCGGGCGATGCGGCGGCCTTCCATGTGCAGCACGGTGTAGCGGCGATGGTCGAATTCAAAGCTCTCGCCGCCATTGCGGAATTTTGCCCAGTTGCGCCAGTACAAAGCCACCCAGGGTTTCAAAGCCGTGTCGCGGGGCAAAACAATGTCGTAATGCGTTTCCAGGTCGCGGATATTGGAGGAACCGTCCACCACCACGGCGCCCGGACGATAAGGACGCGACAGCCGGCTGCGCGACATCGAACTCATCTTCCAGTTCGCCGACCAGTTGCTCCAGAACATCTTCCACGGTGACCAGCCCGCTGACCGAGCCGAACTCATCCACCACGATCGCCAGATGCCGTTTGCGGGATTGAAATTCCAGCAAGACTCCGGCCGCGGACTTTGATTCCGGAACAAACAGCACTTCGCGCATCAGATGGCGGACTTTTAATGCCGAAGGTTTGTTGCCGAACATCATGCCGGTGGATAGGCGCATGTGCATCATGCGCGAAAGGTCCTTGGAGTACAGCAGGCCGATGATGTTTTCCCGCCCTTTTTGCGGATCGTAAACCGGGACGCGGGAATGTTGTTCTTCCACCACCTTGGCCATGGCTTCATCCAGAGGCATGTCCGCGGAGAGAGAAAAGATGTTATGGCGTGGCACCATGATCTCGCGCACGGTGAGCTGGTCAAGCTCCAGCGCGTTGATGGATCATCTCCTCTTCAGCCTCGGGCAGCAGGCCCACGCGACGGCTGGCGGTGACAATCAGTTTCAGCTCTTCGGCGGAGTGTCCGCTGCCTTCGCGCCGCAGGCGGGAGCCAAAGCCGCGCAGCACCAGGTTGGCGGACTTGTTCATCACGATCAGGAACGGATGCGCCAGCCGCATGAAGACGTCCATGGGAGCGGCCACGGCCAGGGCCACACGCTCCGCCCGTTCCAGCGCCAGCGACTTCGGCACCAGTTCGCCCAGGATAACCAGCAGATAAGTGATGGCGGCAAAAGCCAGGGTAGCTGCCAGTCCATGCGCATAAACACGGGCATAAGGAACGGTGCCCAGCCAGGGCTGGATCATGGCGGCCAGAGTTCCCTCACCGGCCCAGCCGAGCCCCAGGCTGGCCAGCGTGACTCCGAACTGGACGGCGGGCAGAAACTCGTCAAGATGCTGCTGAATGCGTAAGACGGTACGCGCACCGATGCGCCGCTGCTCGATCAGTTGTTGTATCCGTGTGTCCCGGACGCTGACCATGGCGAACTCAGCGGCTACAAAGAAGGCGTTGGCTGCCACCAGCAGGACCACAAGAATGATCCTGAGCAGCACCAGAGTGACCATATGGCCTTCAATTTTACACTGTGGCTGCCCTGGCCGGCCTAAGGCTGATACCTCTGCCGTTCACAAGAGGTTTCTAAGGATTCGTGCCCCGTTGCAGCTGAAACTTCCATTGGCTTAATCGCTTTGCGGTAAAGGTTTTGCTCTCTTTTTCCTGTCTTTCCGGTCTAAGTGCTGTTTAGGCTTCCCGGCAAACCGGCTATTTCGCAATTTCTGGAACCAATTTCGTTCACCTGACGTATTCAATCACTGACAAGCCTAAACAGGGGGCTCCCGTGGCAAACGGAAAGAAAAGAAGCAAACGGCTCTTTTACATTCTTGGCGCAGTCGCAGTGGTAGTCATCATCGTGATTGGATTGGTAGCGGCAACCCATACGGGAACCAAGCTGGACCAGTCAAAGCTGGGCAAGGTGGAAAAAGGTGATCTCGCCAAGAGTGTGGTTGCCACAGGCAAGATTGAAGCCATCACCAAGGTTGAAGTGAAATCCAAGGCCAGCGGCATCGTGGAAAAGCTTCTGGTGGACTACGGCGACACAGTAAAGAAGGGCCAACTTCTGGCCGAGCTCGACAAGCAACAGATTCTGGCACAGGTGAACCAGCAGAAAGCGTCTTTGGAAGCGGCGGAAGCCAATGCTCACGCCGCCGAAGCGGAACTTGAGCGTTCCAAATATGACGCCGAGGGACCCGGATATCCCCATGTTGAAGCGGGCTTACGAACGCGCGCAGCAAATGGCCAAAGATGGAGTGGTATCAGCTTCTGCCCTGGATGACGCACAGAGAAATTACGAACTGGCGGTCAACAAACAGCAGCTCGGCAAGGCGAACGTGATTTCTGCGGCGGCGAAATTGAGGCAGGCGCAGGCGCAGGTCTCACAATCGCGCGCGCAATTGGAAGAGAAGCAGGAGGAGTACCGCAACTCCTCGATCCTGGCGCCTATTGATGGCGTTGTGCTCTCTCGGGATGTTGAAGTTGGCGATGCCGTCAGTTCCATACTTGTCCTTGGATCTTCAGCAACGCTGGTGATGACCCTGGGCGATACGCGCGAGGTTTACGTCAAAGGCAAGGTGGATGAGAGCGATATCGGCAAGGTATATCTGAACCAGCCGGCGCGCATCAAGGTGGAGTCTTACAAAGACCGCACGTTCTCCGGCAAGGTAACCAAGATTTCTCCCATGGGCGTGGAGAAAGATAACGTCACAACCTTTGAAGTGCGCGTTTCGATTGACAACTCCAAGGGCGAGCTCAAGTCACAGATGACCGCCAACGCGGAGATCATCCTGGAAGAACACAAGGGCGTGCTGATTATTCCTGAAGCATCGTTGATCTATGACAAGGATCGCAAAGCGTCCGTGGAGATTGCTGATCCATCCGGCAAAGACGGCAAGAAGAAGATTCCCGTCACCGTGGGCATTTCCAATGGCTCTAAAACCGAACTTCTCAGTGGCCTGAAAGAAGGCCAGCAGGTGGTCTTGCAGTAAGAATCTTAATTGTTGCTGGCGGGAGGAATTGGATGAAGCTAAAAACAATCAGGAAATATCGTTGTGGTGCTGGCCGCGGTGGCCATCTCAGCGGTGCAGGCATCAGCGGCTCCCACGGGCCACTTTGAACGCACGCTGAAAGTCAGCGGCCAGGTTGACATGGAACTGAACTCAGGCTCGGGCAACATCAATGTTCATACTGGAAGCAATGACACGGTGCAGATCTCAGCGAAAATTCATGGCAATAACAACGGCACGTCATGGCTGTTCGGCAGTGGCGACGTTGAGGAAAAGATAAAGAAGATTGAGCAGAATCCGCCGATTCAACAGCAAGGCAACATGATTGTGGTGGGTCGTGTGGAAGACCGTGAGTTGGTGCGCAACATCTCCATTGACTATGACGTAACGATCCCGGCACAGACCAAACTGACTATCGCAAACCGGCTCCGGCGACCAGACGATCAGCGGAATCCAACAGTCGCTTACCGCAAAAACCGGATCGGGAAACATAACGCTGGACAACATCGGCGCGGACGCGCATGTACATTCCGGTTCAGGAGATCTCAAAATTAACAACGTGAAGGGCGCTCTGTTTGCCGATACCGGCAGCGGAAACATTCGCGCTTACGGTGTGGCAGGCGAGATTGATGCCCACACCGGCAGCGGCGATGTGGAGATGCACCAGGTGGCCGCCGGCGATATCAAAGTGGGCACCGGCTCCGGAAACGTAAAGCTCCAAGGCGTAAAAGGTGGATTGCGCGCACAAACCGGCAGCGGTGACATCCAGGCCGAAGGCGAAGCCACCCGCGACTGGCGACTTGGTGCGGGCTCCGGCAATATTACCCTCAAGCTGCCCTCACAGGCTTCTTTCGATCTTGACGCCCGCACTTCGTCCGGCACCCTGAAAGTCAGCCACCCGGTTACCTATCAGGGCGAAATTTCCAAGAAACACATCCATGGCAAGGTAAATAGCGGCGGCGTGGCTCTGGACCTGCACACCGGCTCCGGTGACATCTATATCGAGTAGCGCTCCTCCAACTACTCGAGAGAAGGCTGGGCCATCACCCAGCCTTTTTTATTTGAGAATTCCCTTAGAAAAAGCGGCGTAAGCCGGCGATTGCTGTTTCATAGCTACGTCCTATGTGAGTAAGCGTGAAAATCTATTGATTCTTGGAAGTCTAATCCAGCTCCAATGAATCTCTAATTACCTTGGTGCAACTTATGTCTCGTAACAAGATGTTTTCAGAAAGCGCCCGCGGAAATCTTCTCCGGGATGTACGAATCCGCGCGGCGATGGCTGAAAACATCATGGCTGGCAATCAGGCTACGTGTGAGCTGGTTGTAAAGTGCGTTTGGTAGTGACGGACCTAAAGTGAAGACGCCGGCTGATTCACGCTAAGCGTTTTTACGCTCGTTCCAGCACCTCACCGCTTTTCCAATTCTCACAACGAAATCCCCCTCTTTTCGCGCTTGTTTGCGCGTATGAGAACTCGTGTCTTCAAAGGCGCGCCGCGATTCGTTCTCGCAGCGCCACAGGATACGTGTGCCTGATCACCGTCCAGTCCGGAAAGAACAGAAAGGACGGAATGAAAGATGACTTACTTACAGGGGACAACTTTAGAACAAAAGCAGATTACCGGCGCTGCTCACACCGGGACAATCATGGGCCGGACCACTGGGCATCGCATGGATTGCCGCCTTCATCAGCTCCGCGGCACAGACTTTTGCTCCGGCAAATATCAGGCGTTTCTTTTACAACCTGGACGCCACTGACCCCATGCTCTGCCGTTTTGGCTGGGCGCTTGCCGCCTCCGTTGCCGTACTCAGCGCAGTGATGTTGAGTGGCGGGCAGGCTCTGGCAACCAGTGCCTGGATTAAGCCGATTAAGTTCTCCGTCTCCTTTGCCAGCTTTGTCTGGACGATCAGCTTATTCCTTTCCGCGCTTGATCTTGCCGTACTGGCGCCAGAAGCTGGCGCGCTATGCGATTGTGGTTAGCGTAACGCTGGAGATGGCCTCCCTGATCGTGCAGGCATGGCGCAGCGCACACATGATCGCGCTGACACAGATTGATGTGGTTGCCGCGCAGGCGACCTCAGCCATGATTTCCATGGTCACCATGGTCAGCATCTGGGTGCTGGCGATGTTCCTGCGGTCGCCGCAAAGCATTCGCTTGATCGACCGGGCACAAATCCTGGCGATCCGGCTGAGCATGGGAATCTTCCTGGCAGGAAACGCGATTGGCGGCTACATGCTGGCACGCGGCTCGCATACCGTGGGCGCTGCTGACGGCACTCAGGGACTTCCCTTCCTCAACTGGAGCACCATGGCCGGTGATCTGCGCATCGCGCACTTTATTGCGCTGCATGCCATCCAGATCATCCCGTTGTTTACCTGGCTGCTCTGGAGCATGACGCCAAGACCGTCATTGAAATACCGGAAGCTCACAGTGGTGATTCTGAGCGCGTTGGTGACGCTGATAGTTTCGGCAACATTCATTCAGGCTGCCATGGGAAGTCCGCTACTTGGGTTCCTGAGATAGATTGGACCCTAAACACGCTCTTAATTTAGCTGGATCAGGATTAGCTGAAGGACTTCTCCTGGCCATTCCAGGCGGCAAAGACTTCCGGACGTGGCAGCGGATAACAGCTATAATCTTTTCGCGTTCACCAACCCAGCCCAGGATTGACGCCGATGAAAAAATTCCGTGTCGTCGCACTCTTAATGCTTATTGGCTCGTTGACGGTCGCCTGCAATCTTGGGCCGTTACGCGAAGGTAGCTTTCAGAAGACCTTCAATGTCAGCAGCAAGGCCAATCTCAGGGTTGAGACCAATGCCGGTAACATCACAGTCCACACCGGGCCGGCACAAAGCATCGTGATCTCAGGTCACATTCGGGCACGTGGAGGATTTCCCGGCCCGAGCGCTGAATCCAAGATAGAAAAGATTTCGGCCAATCCTCCCATCAGCCAGGATGGAAACAGCATACACATCAGCGGGGTGCAAGGACCCGAACTGCGTAAGAACGTTTACGTGGACTATGACATTACCGTCCCGGAGGATACGGAACTCACCGCCACCAGCGGCGCGGGGAACGTGCGCATTAAAGGGCTGACGCAGAATGTGGAAGGAACAACGGGTGCGGGAAGCATTGCCACGGAGGCCATCTCAGGCGATGAGCGCCTGCGCACCGGCGCCGGCAGTATAGAAGTGATTTCCCCGTTGGGCTCCCTGGTAGCCGAAAGCGGCGCCGGCAAGATCAGCGCTCGGGGTGAGCCAAAGCGCAATTGGGACCTGCGCGTGGGCGCGGGCTCAATCAAGATGGAGATCCCAGCCGGCTCATCTTTTGATCTGGAAGCGCAAAGCGGCTTTGGCAGGGTCAAGCTGGGCGACGGCTTTGAGCTTCAGAACCCCAATGTTTCAAAATCCCATGTGCAGGGAAAGATTGGCAAAGGCGGCCCACGCGTGGTGGCGAACAGTGGTGCGGGATCCATTGAAATCAGCAAAGGTATGGAGCAGAATTAAGGTTTGTACAAGCCGAATGTGAATGCCTCCTTCACATTGACCTTAGAATCGCCAAAATGATATAAAAACACGTTTCACTGTGGGGTAGGGAGATGTGTGTCTCCCTTAGTCCCTCGCAGTGAACTCCGACGCGGCCAAGCCTCAAACCACGGTTCTTGATGTGGAAGCGCGTTTCCGGAAATAACCCGAAAAGCGTGAGTAAACTCAACAACTGCCAAATTTCCGAACCTTATTTGGAGGAATCTTTATGCACAGCTGGCTCTCAGCGGGCCTGATGGAGCGTGTAATTTCCGCCCGCCGGATGATCGCTTGTGTCGCCCTCGTTTTATTTGTCTGTATCGCTGTACCCGCAATCGCGCAGCAGGCCCAACCCTCTCAGCAACCCGTCCTCATGGCAAACGCGCAGTCAGGCGCCATGGCACAGCATGCTGCCTTCACAGGAGGCCGGCGGTGAAGACAAGCTGGTGCTGCCGGACATGAAGAGCGTGTCATTCCTGAGTGACCGCATCAACGGCTTCAACCTGCTCTCGATTGGACTGATCTTCTGCGCACTGGGCGGTGTTTTTGGCCTGGTCATCTACATGCAGTTGAAAAACGCGCCCGGTCCACAAGTCAATGCTTGAGATCTCAGAGCTGATTTATGAGACCTGCAAAACTTATCTGATCACGCAGGGCAAGTTCATTCTGATTCTGGAAGCTTTCATCGCCGTGGTCATCGTGCTTTACTTCGGCGTGCTGCAGCATAATGACGCCGGTCGAGTGATCATCATTCTGCTGTTCAGCCTGGTGGGCATCGCGGGCAGTTACGGCGTGGCCTGGTTCGGCATCCGCGTGAATACCTTCGCCAACTCACGCACAGCCTTCGCCGGACTCAGAGGCAAGCCGTTCCCGATCTATGCCATTCCGCTGAAGGCCGGCATGAGCATCGGCATGATGCTGATCAGCGTTGAGCTGCTGATCATGCTCTGCATTCTTCTGTTCATCCCCGGCAAACTCGCTGGAGCCTGCTTCATCGGCTTCGCAATTGGCGAATCGCTTGGCGCAGCCGCCCTGCGTATTGCCGGCGGTATCTTCACCAAGATCGCCGACATCGGCTCCGATCTGATGAAGATCGTCTTCAAGATCAAGGAAGACGACGCGCGTAACCCCGGCGTGATTGCCGATTGCACGGGCGACAATGCCGGCGACTCGGTCGGCCCCAGCGCTGACGGCTTTGAAACTTACGGCGTCACCGGCGTGGCACTGATCACCTTCATCCTGCTGGCCGTGAAAGATCCGACCGTGCAGGTGCAGTTGCTGGTCTGGATTTTCGTCATGCGCATCATGATGCTGGTATCCAGCGCCGTCTCATACTTCGCGAATGACTTGTTCGCCAAGGGCAAGTACGGCAACTCCGAGCATATGAATTTTGAAGCTCCTCTGACCTCGCTGGTCTGGATCACCTCCATCGTCTCAATGATTCTGACCTTCGTGGTCTCGAAGATGATGATTCCCAACCTTGGCGGCAATGACACGCTGTGGTGGAAGCTCTCTGCCATCATTTCCTGCGGCACGCTGGCCGGCGCAATCATTCCCGAACTGGTCAAGGTCTTCACCTCAACCGAATCCACCCACACCAAGGAAGTTGTGACCTCCTCGCGGGAAGGCGGCGCATCACTGAACATCCTCTCTGGACTGGTCGCGGGTAACTTCTCCGCCTTCTGGCTGGGCATCAGCATTGTGGCCCTGATGGCCATCGGCTACTTCATCAGCGGACATGGACTTAACGAGCAATACAACGGCGCCGCACTGATGCTGGCTCCCGCGGTCTTCGCGTTCGGTCTGGTGGCCTTCGGCTTCCTGGGCATGGGTCCGGTTACCATCGCCGTGGATTCGTACGGCCCGGTGACCGACAACGCGCAGTCCGTTTACGAACTCTCGTTGATCGAAACCATTCCCAACGTGGCCGGCGACATCAAAAAGAACTACGGCTTTGACGTGAACTTTGGTCGCGCCAAAGACCTGCTGGAAGAGAATGATGGCGCGGGCAATACCTTCAAGGCCACGGCCAAACCGGTGCTGATCGGCACGGCCGTTGTGGGCGCAACCACCATGATCTTCTCCATCATGATGAACCTCACGAACGGTCTAACCACGAACACGGAAAGCCTCTCACTGCTGCACGCTCCGTTCGTGCTCGGCCTGATCACCGGCGGCGCGGTCATCTACTGGTTCACCGGCGCTTCCATGCAGGCTGTAACCACCGGAGCCTATCGCGCGGTTGAGTTCATCAAGAAAAACATCAAGCTGGAAGGCGTGGAAAAGGCCTCCGTGGCCGACAGCAAGAAGGTCGTGGAGATCTGCACCAAGTATGCCCAGAAGGGCATGTTCAACATCTTCCTGACGGTGTTCTTCATCACCCTGGCGTTCGCCTTCGTGGAGCCGTTCTTCTTCATCGGCTACCTGATCTCCATCGCGGTCTTCGGTCTGTACCAGGCCATCTTCATGGCCAACGCCGGCGGCGCATGGGACAATGCCAAGAAGATCGTGGAAGTGGAGTTGAAGATGAAAGGCACGCCTCTGCATGACGCTACAGTGGTCGGCGACACGGTGGGTGATCCCTTCAAGGACACGTCTTCCGTGGCCCTCAACCCGATCATCAAATTCACTACCCTCTTCGGCCTGCTGGCGGTGGAGCTGGCGGTGAAAATGACAGCGGAAAGCGGCGCGAAGCTGACCAACATCCTGGCCGTGGTATTTTTCGTGATCGCTACCGTCTTCGTATGGCGTTCGTTCTACGCAATGCGGATCGGCACGGAGAAAGCAGCAGCAGCCAAGGCGCGCTTAGTCGTTCATTGGTTGAATGTTCAAAGCCCGCCGAGAGGCGGGCTTTTTTGTCTTCTGTGATTATCCTTAGACTCAACAGTTACCGCAATTGACGCAGCCTGAGGGCGGCTGCGCTCCACATTATCTTCCATCGCTATCGGGGATACTGCGGTCGCGGTGGCGGGGTCGGTTCCAGGCTGGGTGCGGTTCCCACGGTTTCCTTCATCTTCTCGCGGACGCGTTTTGCCAGCTTCTCCACTTCATCGGCTTTGCGTACAACTTCGAGCGACAGCATATTTTCATTGGTCTTATCCACAGCCGCTTTCAGTTCTGTGGCCAACTGAAATAGTTTGTCAGTATCGTTCTTGAGATCCTGCTGGCGTTTTTTGTTGGCTTCTTTCAGTTGCTGCGCGTGCATGTCCTTCTCCGCCTGTGAGGGAGAAGGAGGCACGAACTGCGCAACGGCGATTGATCCGGCAACTACAATCAGCAAGCCAGCAATGATGGCGTAAGGATATGAATCGCAAATGAGCGTGGATTGTGTTGGTACACGTCTTCCTCTTCCTGCCTCCGGCGCTATACAGACGTAGTTGCGACGAATGTGAGCCCGGTTTATGTGACGTTAATACGTGGCTTGGAGCTGCTGGCTCGATTATAACCACGCCGATTCGCTCGTTTATAATCCGGGGCGAGGCACATGGAAGAAAAATTCGGCAGTATATGGCAACAGTGGCATAACTACCTGGTGGGCTGGGTGCGTGACAGCGCGCCAAAGCTGCTCGTCATTCTGGTCACTGGCTTTCATTTTCGTCCGCCTGCTGAATGTCGATCTTCGCGAAAGATCATTGCCGCTACGGAGAAAAGCACCGTCGCACGGCCCGGTTCGCGGCCAGCAGGTGCGGACTCTTGCCGGCGTAATCCGCAGCGTGGGCGTATTCCTGATCGTCTTTCTCACCGGAACCTACGTGTTGAATGAAGGCTTTCATATCAACATTGCGCCTTTGCTGGCCAGCGCAGGGATCGCCGGACTGGCCATCGGCTTTGGCGCCCAGACGCTGGTCAAGGACGTGATCAACGGCTTCTTCATCCTGGCTGAAAACCAGTTTGAAGTCGGGGATACCATCAAAGCCGCGGGCGTGGGCGGCGTGGTGGAAGAGATCACCATGCGGCGAACTCTGCTGCGCGATGGCGACGGCACCCTGCATATTATTCCCAACAGCGCCATTGGCATTGTGAGCAATGCCACCCGCGACTGGTCACAGGTGAACATGCATGTTGCGGTGGACTACAGCGAAAACAGTGATCGCGTAGTGGAGTTACTCAAACAGGTTGCCGAGGCGTTCTATAACGACTCAGCTTTCAAGCAGGACGTGGTGGCTGAACCGCAGGTGCCGGGCATTGAGCGCGTTCGCGGAAAAGAAGTGGATTACCTGATGACGGTAAAAGTCCGCCCGGCAGGCAATACGGCGTGGCCCGCGAATTGCGCCGCCAGATCAAGGCCTGCTTCGAACAAAACCAGATCAAAGCCGGAGCGCCGACGCAGGTTTACGTCGGGCAGCTACCGAGCGCCTAAAGAGAGGAGCCAACTAGCTATATGGATCTTGGATTGAAAGGCCGCGGCGTGATCGTTGCTGCCTCCAGTGAAGGCATTGGGCGCGCGACAGCCGAAGGCTTTGCCCGCGAGGGCGCGCAGGTGGCCATGTGCGCGCGGACCGAATCCACATTGCGCAAAGCCGCCGATGAAATCCGCCAGCGCTACCGGGGCAGAAATCTACGCCGAGCCGCTGGATGTGACCGACGCATCCGCCGTTAGCCGATTTGTGGAACAGGCGGCCAAGCAGTTCGGTCGCATTGATGTCTGCGTGACGAACGCAGGCGGACCTCCGGCCAAAAACTTTCTTTCCACCTCCGCCGACGACTGGAAGCGCGCCATTGAAATGAATTTCATGAGCGTGATTCATCTGGCCAAGGCAACAATTCCGTACATGCAGCGGCATCGCTGGGGACGGATCATCACGATCACGTCTGTCACGGTGAAGCAGCCGGTGGCGGAGCTGGTGATATCAAACGCGGTACGCGCGGGCGTGGTTGGGCTGGTGAAAAGCCTCTCCAACGAGTTTGGAAAAGACGGCATTCTGGTGAACAACGTGGCGCCCGGGTACACCACAACAGAACGGCTGAAAGAGCTGGCGGGAGTACGCGCGCTGGCCGCCGGATCTGCTCCTGATGACATTTACCAGCAGTGGGCGGCGGATACGCCGGTTCGGCGGCTGGGTGAACCGCGTGAAATTGCTGACGTGATTCTCTGGCTGGCCTCAGAGCGGGCGTCCTATGTCACTGGCCAGACGGTGCTGGCCGATGGCGGCATTTATCGCGGGCTCTGAGCCGCCTCTGAACGCATTGAGAGTTTCCGGTTCGAAGGTGCCTTCCATGCAAAGCCATGGAACTGCGGCAGTTGGGCCAGCAGCTCTCATTCGGAACGGAAGCGGTAAAATCGAGGAATAAGACGCATCTACAAGGGCGCGGAAAAGCATCTTATGTTTGCGATGTTGCTCCTGGTTGCTTCACTCCTTTTTATCGTGGCTGGTTGTGTGATCTGGTACTGGGCAGCCACGCGTTATAGCCGCCGCCGCGCCGGAGAAATCGGCCGCTGGCTGCAAACGGCGCTCGCCGGGCAGGGCCAGGTCACTGCTGTGCGTCGCGTTTCAGCTTCGCGACTGCGGGTGCCAATCCGCCTCACGCACAGCGTCTTCCGCCAGGCCATTGTCATCATTGACATGATTCCCTACGAATTGCCGTTCCACTGGCTTCTCAGCAAAATCAAGGGACAATCAGAAACTCTGACTTTTCAAGCCGACCTGGATCTTCCACCCGCATTCGCACTCCACGTTCAGAACTTTCGCTGGTATGCCCGCAGCAGCCGCAAGAATCCACCTGCCGCAAATGGATGGACCTTTGAGCAGGCCGGGCCAGTGGTGATCAGCACACGGTCAGAATGGCAGAAAGAAATCTTCTCTACCATGACTTCCCTGGCGCGGGGCAATACACATGATTTTCTGAGTATCGATTTTCAGCGACGCTCGCCGCATTTTTCCGTGACGCTGCCGCTGGAAGCCATCTCGCCGGAATCGCCGGTGCGGTCATGCGTATTTGAAAGCATGAAGGAGCTCGCCAGCAATTCCTCGGCGTCGTTATTTTAGGCAAACCGCTAAAGGGCAATTTTCCACCTGAAATCTTTGTAGGCTCCTGTTGCAGCGCCACTCGGCGCGTCGACGGCCTCGTGGCTTCTTTTCAGGAAAAACCGCTACAGCGCAATTTCCATCTTGAAACTTTTGAAGGCTCCTGTTGCAGCGCCACTCGGCGCGTGGACGGCCTCGTGGCTTTCTTTGGAAACTGAAACCGCTAAACGGCAACTTTCCACCTGACATCTTTGCAGGCTCCTGTTGCAGTGCCATTCGGCGCGTGGACGGCCTTGCGTGGCTGTTTTTATGCAAAAGTCGCAACTTTTAAAGGGGTTCGTGAGATTGGAATTACTTTCTGCCAGCGGCCGTTAGTACCCAATGAACTGTTACACAAGTATTACAAACACTCTATTTAAACGCTGGTAAGGTTTATATAAAGGCAAGGCAAAATTTATTCGATTGCGCGTGATTTTTTCCGCGCGATGTGGGAGCACAGGTGAGTTTAAGCAACGACCGGACATTCAGAGAGCCAATCAGCAAACTGACCACTTTTTTTATGGTCATGTTTCACATTGGGGCCATTGCCGCCCTGTTCTTCTTCAGTTGGGAACGCCTGGCCGTCACAGTGTTTCTGTGGTGGGTGGCAGGCAGCCTCGGCGTGGGCATGGCTTATCATCGCCTGCTGACACATCGCGGATTCAAGACTTATAAGTGGCTGGAATATTTTTTGACCACCTGCGCCACGCTTGCCCTTGAAGGCGGCCCGTTCTTCTGGGTGGCGACGCATCGCGTCCATCACCAGAATACTGACGTGGAAGGTGATCCGCACTCGCCAAAAGACGGTGGTTTCTGGGCGCACATGGGATGGATCATTACCGGACGCGTGATGCACAACCATTCCGACTCACTTCTCCCCTACATTCCCGATCTGCGCAAAGACAAGTTTCACACTTTCATCAGCAAGTGGCACTGGGTTCCAATCACCGCGTCTGGCATTATCCTGCTGGCCATCGGCGGCTGGAAAATGGTCCTCTGGGGAGTGTTTCTACGGACCGTAATCGGCCTGCATACGACATGGCTGGTCAATTCAGCCACGCACATGTGGGGCAAGCAGCGCTTCCTGACCGATGACACATCTAAAAATAGCTTCTGGGTGGCGATCCTGACGTTTGGTGAAGGCTGGCACAACAACCACCACGCGCATCCACAAATGGCCCGCCACGGTCTCACGTGGAAGGAAATCGACTTCAATTGGTATGGCATCTCCATTCTGCGCTCGCTCGGGCTTGTCTGGGACGTGAAGGCGCCGTCACTTGAGGCATTGCAGAAGAAATCGGCAGCTTCTGCTGCTCAGTTGCGCCCTCTGGCCTCGGCTGCCGCGGGTGGCGACGACTAAACTTTTGGACCTCCAAGTATTTCAGGGCAGCGACGCTTCACCGGCTTCGCTGCCCTTTTACTTTCCTGTCGCTTCGCTCCACACCGCTTCAAAATCCCCTAAGAAATAAGATCGGAAGCGCCTTGTCGCAGCGGCCTCGGCGCGCATACGGCCTCTGGCTTTCTCGCGCCTTTCAACCTCTTCTTCTTATTAGCCCTTTCTTCTAGCGGCCCCGCCTCCACTACAATCTTGATAGCCATGCGCATCACCAGCCGCGCCAGGACAACCGCATTCTTCATCACGCTGGGCTCATTCCTGGTGGCCTTGACGATTTACCTGAACGTCTCATGGATTGTTCTCAACTGGCGTGAAGTTGTCCCGCTGGTCCTGGGAATTATCTTCTTCGGTGTCATCATCGCCGGCATGGTGCTGACTACGATATTTCTGGTCCGCGAAGTTCGCCGTAATGAACAGCAGGACAGCTTCTTGAACGCGGTCACCCATGAGCTGAAAACGCCCATCACTTCCCTGCGCCTCTATCTCCAAACACTGGAACGGCGTAACGTGGATGAGAAGCAGCGGCGCGATTTCTATCGTCTGATGCTGGAAGATACTGATCGCCTGCTCGGGACCGTGGAGCAGGTCCTGAAGGCCAGCGAGATCCGATATCACAAACATAAAAAAAGCTGGGAGGACACAAACTTCGCCGCCATCGTGCAGGAGAACGTGGAACTGGCCCGGCTACGTCATGGCCTTTCCCACGAACAGCTTTTTTTTGCCTCCGAACCGCCAGGACAGATCACACTCATGGGGAGCCCTGAAGAGTTGAGGACAGCCGTGGGTAATTTGCTGGAGAATGCGGTGAAATACACCAAAGAGCCGCGTAAGATTGCCGTGGAATTGCTCACGCCGGACGTGGACACCGTTTGCCTTCAGGTGCGCGATAACGGAATTGGGCTGGAGAAGTCTGAGGTGAAACGCATCTTCAAGCGTTTTTATCGCGTGCACGGACGCGGCACCGGGAAAGTAAAAGGCACCGGATTGGGCCTTTTCATCGTGCGCTCCATCGCGCGCTCGCATGGTGGTGACGCCTACGCCGAGAGCGAAGGTCCCGGACAGGGCAGCACATTCACTCTCCGTCTGCCGAGGGTTTACCACGTATGAAACGACTTCTGGTGGTCGAAGACGAAAAGCATATTGCCCAGGGACTGCGTTTTAACCTGGAGGCGGAAGGCTACAAAGTCGAGGTGATGGAAACAGGTGAAGAGGCGGTGCAGCGGCTGCTGAAAAATGGCAATGATTTTGACCTGCTGGTGCTGGACGTGATGTTGCCCGGGATGGATGGTTTCACCGTGGCCAGTGAGCTGCGCCGCGCACAGAACTTTATTCCTCTGCTGATGCTTACCGCAAGGGGCCGGCCGGAAGACGTGATCAAAGGCTTTGAAGCCGGTGCGGATGATTATCTGCCCAAGCCGTTCAGCCTGGACATTCTGCTGGCGAGAATCGGCGGACTGCTGCGGCGAAAGAAGTGGCTGCAAGCGCAGCCAGTTGCTCCTCAGGAGCCTACGTTCTCGGGTGATACCTTCCCCTTCGCGGGAAAGACCGTGGATTTTGACAAGCTTCTGCTCAGCAACGGCGCACAATCATTTCAACTCACGCTAATGGAGATGGAGCTTTTGCGTTACCTCATCCGCAACAGCGGAAGGCCTGTTGGCGCGCAAGGAAATTCTGCAAAAAGTCTGGAACCTGGCCGAAGACACGGACACGCGCGCGATTGATAATTTTGTGGTCAGGCTCAGGCGCTACATCGAAGCCGACGCGACCAAACCGAAGCACCTGATCACCGTGCGCGGGCTGGGTTACCAATTCGTACCGGAACCAGAAGATAAGAAATAAAGCGAGTACAAATAAAATGGCCATCGCTGAGCGATGACCTGGTTCAATCTGAGAAATCGCCGTTCCCTAGGATGGTTTTCCGCGCGTCCGCAGGTTGGCCCATTCTTCCAGCAGCATGATGGTGGAGGCGTAATCCAGCTCATCAAAGCCTGCCTTGCTGGCTTCTTCATAGATCTCGTCGATCTTTGTCAAGCCGGGAAGCTTCACGTCATTTTCCCTGCCTGCGTCCAGCATCAGATGAATATCCTTGTGCATGAGCCGGAGAGGAAAGTTGGGGGTGAAATCCTGGTTGAGAATGAACGGCTGTTTGTATTCGGCCACGCCGGAACGGATCATGGATGCGCTGATCAGCTCAAACATCTTTTCCGGCTTCACGCCCAGCTTCTTTGCCAGCGTAAGGCTCTCACAGAGGCCTTCATAGATAAAAGCGATGTTCATGTTTTGGGCAAGCTTGGCGGCCAGGCCCTTGCCGTTGTCGCCCATGTGGATCACGGTTTTTCCCATGGCGCGGAAAAGTGGTTCCACCTTGCCGATGGTGTTGGGATTACCTCCCACCATGAAAATCAGGCTTCCCCCTTCAGCGGCTACCTTGGAGCCGGTGACGGGAGCGTCAAGAAAATCACAGCCCTTTTCCTGTAAGGCTTCCATGCAGAGCAGGCTTGCCGAAGGAGAGATGGTACTGGAGTCAACCACAACAGTACCGCTGCTGATGCCCTGGCTGACGCCTTCGGGACCAAACAGAACGGACTGAACTGCTTTGGTATCTGACACGCACATCCAGACCGCTTCTTTGCCTTTAACGGCTTCAGCCGGCGTAGGTGCCGTGGTTGCGCCCGCAATGTCTTTAGGGGTGCGATTCCAGACAGAAACTTCATGTCCGGCTTTCACAAGGTTGGCGGCCATACCCTGGCCCATGATTCCTAAACCTAAGAAGGCTACGCGCATAGTAGGCCATTAGAAATAGAGGACGGCAACGGCGTCAAGTGCCGGTGCGGAGCACTGGCCGGGTGCCGAATAATCAGAAATTGATAAGGGCCGGATTTTACTCCAGCCCTGTCAAACCGGTTGAGTGAGTGAAGGATGCGGGCGGTGCAGTCATCAACGGCCGGAAGTCGCCTTCCGGCCGCATGAATAACATTTCTAGCTTCTTATTTACTATCCATTATTTACGGTGTGACTTTGCTGACGTGCGTTGACCAGTTGCTCAGCGCGCCACGTGTACCACCGCATTGACCAACCGGGGACAACAGGTACTCTGCGTAGGTACAAGTCTGGGCAATGTACTCCGATGCAACCCAGATGTCATTGCCATCCACCGCCGCTGCGCCATAATCCCCCCAGCGCGGGCGTCCGCTGCCGAAGACGACGTAGGAGGTGAATCCATCCCAGGCGCCGACGCCGGCTGCGGCTTCCTGGACGCTTCCCATGCCTGCTATGGCATCCAGCCCCGCTAGCGCGGCGCTCGGGAAGTTATTATCGCCAGTCAAAGTGAAGGCAATCACGCCGCGTCCGCTTTGCGTCACCCCAACAGCGGGA
Organism: Terriglobia bacterium; assembly: GCA_963824835.1. Taxonomy (GTDB): domain Bacteria; phylum Acidobacteriota; class Terriglobia; order Terriglobales; family Acidobacteriaceae; genus Angelobacter. Next base: position 39,645 of record CAWGRA010000047.1, read on the forward strand.
TACGTCAGGTCAGTATGCGCAATGCCTGCCTGCCCTTGAACGACAATCTTTTTGGAGTTTGGGTTAATGACATAGAAGGCAATGCCGGCGCGGTCCTGGCCACCAACATTCACTGCTGTATCCAGAGCGCCCCATAATCTGCCATTGGCGAATGCGACCTGCTGCATGCGCGAGTCATTGGCATTCAGGCCGCCGTTGGGTGGGCCAAAGGTGGCATTGTTGTGGCTATTCACGCCGGCGACGGTTGTATTGCAATTGGGGAGAATAACCGTGTCTGCGATGCATTGCGACAGCGGACGATTGCCGGCCGGCTGTTTGGCCCGCGGCGGAACCGCATACGTGTCAACAGCGACCGTCGACAGGCTTAGCGTCGGCGCCGGTGAGGCAGTGTTAAGCGACGAGGTGTTCAACATGCTCCACACCAGGATGGTCTTGCTGGTGCCATCATCTGAGAACACCGCGTTGGAGCTGAGGAAGAACTCAGTGCCGCCGTTATCGGTGTCGAACTGATTGCCGGGAGATTGTGCCGGCCAAACGGTGAAGCCGGCGCCATCCGGACCGGCGCCCAGGGTGTTGAAGAGGACGACGCTGCCGGTGCCACCGGTCAGGAGGTTATTCCCGATGCCATAAACCTGCGCACCGAAGAAGCCGGCTCCAAAAACCGCGAATTCATTTGTTGTGAGGTAAATCCCGTTGGCGTCGGCGCCAATGTGCGGATAGTCACCCAGGCAGAACCCGTTGGTGCAGTGGTGGTTCGGGGTTCCCCCAGTGCCGTTGTTCTGCACCGGAAGCTTGAAGATCGTCCAGGTGCCAGTCGGGTTACCCGTGTCACTCACGGCGATATCCAGATGATCGTTGCCATTGAGTGATGCGGTTAAGCCAACATGGTCGAGCGTCAATACCACATGCACGAAACGCCCAATGGCTTGATCGAACAAGCAGACCGGGTCCGTGATGGAGACGGACCGCGCTCGCCCGCATGAGGACCTGAGCGCACAATTGCCGGCGGATATCCGTAGAAGGTGTTGAGGTCAACCGCCTGGCCGCCATTCAGGAGTGCGTTCCCGCGGCAGCATCATAGACCTGCAACACGTCATTCACGGACTCGACGACAAAGCCATTGCCGGCGCAAAGCGCCTGATCGGGCGGCTCAACGGAGAACTGATTGCCACCGTTGGCGAACCGCTGGTCATGGAAGTTCAGTCCCTGGAAATTCGCGCCCAGCGTCGGATTAGACTTCGGCTTGGAACTAACAATCCTGCCACTTCCGGTCGTGGTGCCGGGTAGCGATCGGTTAATCCCGATACCGGGGCCGCCGTTGTCGCCGCCATCGGAATCACCGCCGTTCACGGCGGCGTCGATCTCGTCAGGCAGCCCGGAAATGTCGGTCGCCATGGGAGCTGAGGCGAACGAACTGGAGCCGACGCGTTGCAGTTTGAGGGTAGTCGGCGCTTGTTGAGGCGTTGCTGCCTGAACATAAAATCGCGTTGTTCCCGCGATATTAATTTGATGTGACACCTGCGCGCAGCTAGTGCCAGCAAGGAAGGTGAGGGCCGTTACCACTGTGACAAGGGCAAAGTTACAACGTACGGAAGCTTTCATTTAGGAGATTCTCCTCAAGGAAGGAACTTAGCGTGGGTAAGTGTACTCTCCCAGCGACACCTGAATATGGTGACTTACTCCAATCAAAATACCCTTAGTTCCAAAGGATAATGAAACAGTTTACTTAGCCGGCAATTCGCTTCATCAGATTCTGGAATCCCCCTCATGCAGCCAGCACTGTGGGCGGCCCTTAAGAAATCGGCGGCGGTTCTGCTGCAAACCGCCGCGGAGTGCGTAATAGGCAGTGACTCGCTCAGCGCAAAATTGTACTTATCTCCTACCTGCTATCTGGCACCAGTTTTGCGGATGTAGATGTTGCCGTTGAAGTCCTTGAATTGGATTTCCGCGCCCCCACCATTGATCTTGCCACGCACCGTCTTATCCACCTTCACGCGGTACTTGCCACCCTGGCTACGGCCATCTTCCACCTCCTGTTGCGGAGCGACTGCCGTCAACTGCACGTCAAAGTCACTGTAGACTTCGCCGTTATCTGTGCGCATATTCACGTTGGCTTTGAGATCGGCTGGAAAAGTCACATCAATGTCTCCGTTGAGTGAGCTGAATGCCATGGGCTTTTGTGGATCAACTCGATTGAAAGTAGCCAGCACCTTTCCATTGAGCGCATGGGCAACCACGCTTCCGGAAACGTTCTTTAAGGCAACATCGCCGTTCACGTTATCAATGTCGAGTTCTCCGTCAACGCCGGTCACAAGAATGTTGCCGTCATTCACAGTTTTCAGCGAGAGCGACGTATGCACCGGCACAATCACCGTCACATCCACCGTGCGCTGGAAGGCATCTGTGCTGATGCGGACCTGGTTGTTTTCCGCTTCGACATTGAGTCCGGTCGAAGTCATGGGGATACGCTTCATGCCAGCCGATGGTCCACGGCCTTCACCGCGCCCTTCGCCGCGGCCCTCTCCGCGTTCACCCCGGCCTTCATCTCGCACATGCGCTTCCACCAGGATTTCCTTTACATCAGCCCCTTTCACTGTGAGGCTGCCGTTGAGCAAGTGCGCTCTCACCGAGGCCGGACGCGCGGGATCGGCCAGCGGCACTGCAATGCGATTGTCATTCTGAGCGTTTGCCGCCGCTGCACTGATTAGAACCGCAAGCACAAACGTGATTGGATATAAGAAATAGTTTTGCTGTTTCATGGATTTACTCATGGCCTTCAAGAATACGAATGTCTCCGTTTAAATTTTCTGCTTTCAGTTCCGGACCACCGTTTCCCACGCGACCACCTATGAATCGATCAGAGTGAAAAACGAATTTACCGTTCCGTTGCTCACCGCTCACCGGCCGGGATGGCAGTGAGGTCATTTCAAAATCGCTGAACACCGAGCCGTTGAAGGTCTTCAGGCGGAAGTCCGCCGCCAGACCGCGCACGAAGGTCAACTCCACATTTCCGTTCACGGTCTTGAAATCCGACGCCTGTTTCGGATTTTCACGGAAGCCGGCCTTCACTCCGCCGTTTACCGTACTTGCATGGCCGGAACCGGCGATATCATGCATCTCAATTCCGCCGTTCACGTTGTGCACAGAGAAGGTCCCACTCACGCCACGAACATTCACATGCCCCCCATTTACTGTCTTGAGCCGCAGGTCAAGCGAACGTGGGACTTGTAATTGAAAATCCATGTCCACCGAATAGCCACGGTCGCCGTGCCAGCCATCACAGCCGTCGTTACAGTTGCAGCGGAATGGGCCGTTCACGTAAAGCTTTAACAGATCCGGCTGTTCGGTAATATCCAGCTTCACTTCTTTTTTTGCGGCTTCCAGTTTGTCTTTGGATTCTGCATGAATGGTCTTGTTCACCACCATCTGCACCTGGTTGCCGTCTGTCGCCACCACTTCAATTGACCCATTGATGTTGTCCACTTCCAGCGTGCGATGATCCGCGCTCAGAGTGAACGTCTTGCGGATGGTCTCCTGCTCCTTCAGCGGCATGTCCGCATCGGAATCGTCGTGGCGGTGTCCGGCTGCGCCGGCCAGATCTGTGGAGGCGATTACCGCCGCCGTTCCACGATGCGTGATCAGCATGACCGCCAGGATCACCATGATTACCAGCAACATGAATATCCTGATTTTAGGCATAGTTCTCCTTCCTTGATTTCTCAGGGGCTTATTCGTCTTTCTCTCGGTTTAACTGAGTTGTTGTATTCCCCAATCCGCCCGCTTACGCACGGTGGGGTCAATCTTTGGATCGGCTTGAAACTGCTTCAACTGGGGCACGATACTTGCATCGTGCATTTCAACCAATGCATCGATCAGCGCAACCTGCACCATGGGTGACTGTTGTGGTTGCAATGAATCTTTCAGCCCCTGGCGAATGTCCGGCCGGCTGCTGTAACGGCTGAGTGCATCCAGCGCGGCCAAGCGAACGTCAACGCTATTGTCATAGCGCAGGGTATGCAGCAAAGCTTCCAGCACTTTGCCATCAGGCTGTTTCTGGTCCATGCTGAAACTCACGCCTTGCAATCTCTCACTGGGCGATTGCTGCTTCAGCATGGAGACAACAACCAGCTCGCGCATGTTGACCAGTTCCTGCTGGACGGCCGCCAGTTCGCTGGTCTGTCTGGTGTCGCGATCGATATAACGGCCGCCGAAGAATCCTGCAACCAAGAGGACCACTGCCCATCCCATGCTCAGGGCCGGAGTTCTCGTCCAGGCCACGATGGCTCCAAAATCCAGAAAACGATTGCGTTCGTTCTGGAGGCTGTCTTTTCCCATCGTCCTTCCTGGTAGCTTTCCAGCATGGCATTGAAGCGTGAGGCTAAAGCAGGACTGGGCTGTTCGTCAGGCACCGCGCCCAGCTTTTGCCACAGCGCTGCTTCTTCGGCACATGAGGCGCATTGCTCAAGGTGAGCTTTAACCACGGTCGTTTGCTCGGGCTGTAGCTTGCCATGCAGATAGTCTGGCAGCAATCCGGCGATTTGTTCGCATTTCATTTCTTCGAACTTCTGTGTCATTGCAAACTCCCGGAACTGGGCCATGCTCCCGTTCCTCTTGTTCCCTGCCTGCGAACCAGCTTGCCGCTTTCCAGGGCATGAAAGATTTCGCGCAATTCCTGCAAAGCCCGATGGACCCTCACTTTGATCGTGTTCACTTCGCAATCCATCATCTGCGCAATCTCCTCGTACTTCAGGTCCTGATACCGGCTCAGGATCAGCACTTCACGTTTCTCTTCCGGCAACTCCATTAACGCGTTGTGCAGTAAAGCCGTTTCCTGCTTCTGCTGCGCCGTGTCTCTGGGCACAATGGCCGGTGACATCTCCGGTTCCCAGCTTGTCTCCGGCTTCTGCTTGCGCCAGTGATCCGCCCGGGTGTTGCGGGCAATCTGGTACATCCACGCACGGAAGCCGGTTTCTGGACGGTAGCTCTGCCGGTACTTCAATATCCGGAAGAACACTTCCTGCACCAGATCTTCGCTCACAGCGCGGTCCCCACATAACTTCAAGTAGAAGTTGAACAACGGAACCTGGTAGCGCTCAAACAACACGCCCAGCATTTCACCCACGCCGCTGCGCACCTGGGCCATCAACTCCTCGTCTGACATCGAATTCATCTTCGCCAATTCAGGACGTTTCAGGGCCGTTGCTTGTCCTTCCACTTCGATTCTCTACCGCTTATTCTCACTATGGCACTTTCCGGTAAACGCCTGCTGTGTGATTCGACTTACAAAGATGATTACCGCTACTGGCGGAGAAGGTTACAGGATAAATTTTCCGTCGCGGAAAAGCGGGTAAGCTTCAGGGAACATTGACTTTACTTCTAATCACGATCCATTTTTAATAGAACGTTACTTCCCTCACAGGAGAGATGAATGTTGCAGCGTAGCCTTTTGCTTGTGTTGTGTTTGAGTCTGATGGTAGCGGCCCAGACGACCAAGAGTTCCAAGCCCGCCGCGTCAGGCGCCGCACCCGCCGCCGCGCCTGAGGCCATATTCCACACCTCAGTGGGCGATCTTAAATGCCAACTCTTTCCCGACAAGGCGCCCAAGACCGTGGAAAACTTTATTGGACTCAGCACAGGCACGAAGGATTGGACCAATCCTCGCGATAACAAGGCCATGCATGGCAAGCCACTCTATGATGGCACCATCTTTCATCGCGTGATTCCCAATTTTATGATTCAGGGCGGCGATCCGATGGGGCAGGGCTTCGGAGGTCCTGGCTACAAGATTGATGACGAAGTAGATCCCAGTCTCACGTTTGATCGTCCCGGCCGCCTTGCCATGGCGAATTCCGGCCCCAATACCAACGGATCACAATTTTTCATCACCGACGTTCCGACACCGTTTCTCAATGGCCACTACAGCCTCTTTGGGCAGTGTGATGATGCATCCGTGGCGCTGGTCAAAAAAATCGAGCAAGGCCCGTGCGGCGGTGGCGCCTGCTCAAACAGCAACAGCAAGCCTGATGATCCGGTGCAAATTAAGCACATTGAGATCAAGAACGCTCCTGGCGCGGATTCAACCGCTCCCAAAAAACACCCGGCCGCAACCAGCAAAAAGAAACCCGCGTCCAAACAATAATCATTCAAAGGAAAGAAGGAGTTTCATGTCCCGCCAGCCAGGAACATACGCAACATTTGACACAACCGAAGGCAAGATCGTCTGCCGGCTTTTTGAAGCGGAAGCACCCATCACGGTAAAGAATTTTACTGATCTTGCGGAAGGGAAACGCAGTTGGAAGGATTCCGTCAGCGGCAAGGGTGGCGATGGCCCGCTCTATAGCGGCACCATCTTCCATCGCGTGATCCCTGACTTCATGATCCAGGGTGGTGACCCCAGCGGCACTGGCATGGGCGGGCCGGGCTACAAATTTGGCGATGAAACCAAGGGCTCGCCACACAAGTTCGACAAGGCGGGAAAACTGGCCATGGCGAATGCAGGCCCTGGCACCAACGGCTCACAATTCTTCATCACCGTGGCGCCCACGCCATGGCTCACCGGCAATCACACCATCTTCGGCGAAGTCATCGAAGGTCAGGACGTGGCGGATAAAATTTCTAAAGTAAAAAAAGGCGCGCAGGACCGTCCAGTCACGCAGATCACAATCAATTCGGTTACGATTGATCGCGTAAGCTAATCGTAAAGAGACTAACCCGGGGAGACGATGGAACCTGTCAAAATCGTAATTTTCATCGTCGCTTTTCTATTGCTCTTGCTGCTCGGGAGATTGCTGTCCTCCCGGGCAGAAGTCCACGCCAGCGAGTTACCGATTCCCGACCCCGAGAACCACAATCCTGAATACAAGATTTATGTGCAGCCTGCGGCTGTAGGCACACGGCTGCCGGAAAATCTCAGCGATATTGAGAAGCGTTCAGCCATGAAACAGGCACTTACCGGGGCAGAAATTCCGTTTCCTTTTGCGGCGCCTCCGGTGAAGCTCGACGAAAAAGGACGCTTCAATCGTCCGTACTACGTGAACTACTACTTCCGGCAAATTGACCTGGTGGACGGCCCGCCCGACCGCACAAGCTTTTGTGACCATCTCACGATTGTCTATCAATATCCCGAGAGTTCGAATGTCTGGGAAATTGAGTACCTAGTGGCCACTCCTGCCGGGCTGCGCGACTTCATGAACCGCTCAGAGTTTGATTCACTCTATCTTGACCACTACACCGTGATTGTTCGCGAATGGAACCTTGCCACGATCCTGCAAACTTTGATGGACGAACAGATGCGAGCTTTGGAAACAGGCCTCGAACAGAAAGAGGAAAAAGGACCGATGCCTATTATGTAGTCACGCCCTGAAACGCCCCGCGAGGTTGCTCGCGCGGCGCGGTTGCTCGAGCGGCGACGGTTCCACGCGCATGATCTATCGTATGCGATACAGATACGCATCGGGAACAACATTGCCGCTCAACGTCGTGTTCTGCAATCTTGCGCCTTCAACGCTCTTTGTTGTCCCGAATACTTTGCGGAGCGCCTGGTAAAGTGGCTCTTGCGGGCTCATTACGGTTAATCTGAGCCGTTGAAAATCAGTGCCGCCGACGTTCGAAATGGCCTCACCCAATTTCAGATAGGTGCCACATGGACCGATCTTATCTACGGACTCGGTGGCCACTATCAACTGCCAATCACTGGCATTGTCGTCAAAAAGCCAGAAACTGCCACTAAACGGAAAGTTGGCAGTTTGCAATTGTTTAGTGATTCGCAGGCCAAAGTCGAGATCAGACTCGGTAAGTGTTGTAACGTACGGCATTACCAGTGTCCCTCAATCCAAACCATAATTCCGTGCGCGGGATCAGTGGCAGCACCGTGGATGTCCAGCGCTTGCTGCTCTGAACGACGCTCGTATCGGCTGTCTACCTTCCAGTGTTTCCACGGTACGCCAATTTGCCTCAAATTGCTTATCGATGTCAGTTTTCCTGGCACGTTGCTCCGTAAGACCCGCGGTGCCAAGAAGATGGTCGAGATTGTGGTTCCAGCTGTCTTGTACTCTTCGCAGATCCGGAAATTCGTATTGATCGGTTGAACGGGCAATACAAGCTTTAAGCGCACATTCAATCGCCAGACCGGTCAGATAATACGCGCCAGAAAAGCTCTTGCCATCGAGTAGCAATCGGGCTTCCCCCAATCGCACTCTGGCGAGTTCCTGCAAATCACCTCGCGTCAGCTTACCCATATTTGAGTTTTCATGTGCTTCCTAAAGTCCGATCACCTTCACCAGTTCGGCCACCGAGTCCGCGCTCTTCTGCAATGCTGCCTGTTCGTCAGAGGTCAGCTTGATCTCGATGATCTGTTCCAGGCCATTGGCGCCCAGCTTGCACGGCACGCCGACGAACAAGTCTTTGATCCCGTACTCACCCTGGAGGTAAACCGCGCAAGGCAGGATCTTTTTCTTGTCTTTCAGGATGGCTTCCACCATCTCCGTGGCTGCGGCGGATGGCGCATAATAAGCGCTGCCGGTCTTGAGATATTTCACGATCTCGGCGCCGCCATCTCTTGTGCGCTGGACAATCGCATCCAGGCGATCTTTGGCAATCAGCTCCGTGATGGGAATTCCCGCCACGGTCGAGTACCGCGGCAAGGGCACCATGGTGTCACCATGGCCGCCAAGCACGAAGGCAGTCACGTTCTCCACGCTGACATTCAATTCCTGGGAGATGAAGGTGCGGAAGCGGGAAGAATCCAGCACGCCGGCCATTCCCAGCACGCGATTGCGGGAAAACTTGCTCAGTTTGTAAGCTGCCTGGGCCATGGCATCCAGCGGGTTTGATACCACGATCAGAATTGCATTGGGCGAATTGGCCGTGATCTTGGCCACCACGTCCTGCATGATCTTGTAATTGGTGTTCAACAGATCATCACGGCTCATGCCCGGCTTGCGGGCAATACCCGCGGTAATCACCACGATGTCAGAATTCGCGGTATCAGCATAGTCATTGGTGCCCAGCACGAACGAGTCGCGCTTCTCCACTGGCATGGCTTCAAGCAGATCAAGGCCTTTGCCCTGCGGCACGCCGTCAAGGACGTCAATCAACACCACGTTGGCCAGCTCTTTTGACGCGATCCAGTGGGCGGCCGTGGCGCCCACGTTGCCTGCTCCTACAATTGTTACTTTCTTGCGCATGGAAATCCTTCCCGTGTATGAACAGAATTGTTTAGACTGCGGTCTTCTTGCGCCGGTCCACCATGTTGTCAATCATGTGTCCGGCAAACTCACTGGTCTTTACCTTGGTTGAGCCCGGCATCTGGCGCTCAAAATCGTACGTGACAAGCTTTTGGGCGATGGTGGCTTCGAGTGAGGTTTCGATCATGCGGGCCGCTTCCACCCATCCCATGTAGTCGAGCATCATCACGCCGGAGAGAATGACCGATCCGGGATTGATAACGTCCTTGTCAGCATACTTGGGGGCAGTGCCGTGGGTGGCTTCAAAGATGGCGTGCTGGTCGCCCACGTTAGCGCCCGGGGCTATTCCCAGGCCGCCCACCTGCGCGGCGCAGGCGTCAGAGATGTAGTCGCCATTCAGGTTGGGCGTGGCCAGAACGTCATACTCGGCAGGACGGATGATTACCTGCTGGAAGATGGAATCGGCAATGCGATCATTCACCATGATCTTCTTCTTCCACGCGCCATTGCCGTGCGTCTTGCCAATGGAATCAAGCACGCCTTTCACTTCCGCGTAAATCTCTTTGCGGAAGCTCTCCGGCGCAAACTCCATGCCGGGCTCGACCATGGCAGCGTTGTTCTCAACTGTAAGGTTCGGGTTTTTATCCTTGTTATCGAGGATCCAGCTCTCGCGCTCGGTGACGATCTGGTCACGGAATTCATCGCGGGCGACTTCATAGCCCCATTCACGGAAAGCGCCTTCCGTAAACTTCTGGATATTGCCTTTGTGCACCAGCGTTACCGAGCGGCGATTATTCTTCACGGCATGCTGGATGGCCATGCGCACCAGGCGCTTGGTTCCGAATATGGAGATCGGCTTGATGCCTATGCCGGAATCTTCGCGAATATGCTTCTTGGTGCCCGCCAGCATGGTGTTGTTCAGGAAATCGATCAGCTTCTTCACTTCCGCTGTTCCCTGTTTCCATTCGATGCCAATGTAAACATCTTCCGTATTTTCACGGAAGATCACGACATTGAGCTGCTCTGGATGTTTTACCGGAGAAGGCACGCCGGAGTAATACTTCACCGGGCGAATGCACGAATAGAGATCAAGAATCTGGCGCAGTGCCACGTTGAGTGAACGGATACCGCCGCCCACGGGCGTAGTCAGCGGCCCTTTGATGGCCACATGCAGGTCTTTGATGGCGTCCACGGTGCCTTGTGGAAGCCAGTCATTGAACCTGGTAAACGCCTTCTCACCGGCAAACACTTCGTACCAGTGCAGCTTCCGCTTGCCGCCATAGGCCCTCTCCACGGCCGCGTCAAAGACGCGCACTGATGCCGCCCAGATGTCTCGGCCGGTGCCATCGCCTTCTATGTAAGGGATGATTGGATTATCAGGAATTTGAAGCTTTCCATCCTTAAAAGTAATCGGGCTTCCGCCCGGCGGCAGCGCACTGCCGTTATATGAAGACGCCATGGTTCCTCCACGGTTTGATTACACGCATCATGCAAACTTATTAAGGTACCATCCGGCGCGGAGGCTGCGCAATTTGCACCGAATGGTGAATCAGGCGGCTGAGTGTTGGTGAACGCCTATTTCTGGACCGGAGGTTTTTGGACCTCGCCAGTGCCGTTGCAGGGAGTACAGCGCATTCCATCTTTAATGCCGGACCCCTGACATCTGGGGCATAGGTTGGTCTTGGGTTTGGTGGATTCTGACATATCACTTCAATCATACGCCCTATCGCATACCGGTGCCGTTTCATCTCGGGGCTGAGCATTTCCGTCACACGGTTCCAGGTCGATCAGAAACACTCGTTTCCCATCCCTCAAAAGCTTACAATCTATTGTTTCAATGAGAGCCACCCTATGACGCGCATCGCGCTGCTTTTCAGTTTGTTCGTGGTCCTTTTGCTGCCGGCTTCCCTCCACGGGGCGGAAAATCAATATCTCTGGAAGGTTTCACTGGTGCAGGCTGCGCCGGGAAAGCTGCCGGAACTCATCGATTTATATAAGCAGCGCAGCACGGCCCTAACTGCGGTGGGTGATGAACTACCACTGTGGATGCGCCACAGCCAGGGCGACCATTGGGACCTGATGATCCTGACGCCGATGGAAAGTTACTCCATTTTTTACCTGCCTGAGCGCGTAGCCAAGCGCAACAAGATCATTGACATGTCAGCGGAAAAGTTCAAGGCCGACATCGCGTGGCAGGAAGACCTGTTTTCTTACGGGCCGATATTGGGCGACTTGAGGAAAGCCTTCGCCAATGGAGGCTTCTTCCACGTGGAGATGTTCGTGGCGCTACCCGGAATGTTTGCCGATCTCTACAAGGAACGCGAGATGGAGAATACGTACGCGAAGGCGATCAAAGAGCCGGAGAATTTTATCTTTGTTCGCGATCAGGGTGCAGCCTGGGACATTTTCACCATCGGCGTATTCCGCGACCTGAAACACTACGCTGAAAGCGCTGACGTTCCCGCAGCGGACCAGCAGGCCGCAGCCAAGGCCGCGGGCTTCAGTGCTGCCAGTGAGATTGGACCGTATTTGCGCCGCTTTATTCGCGAACACCATGACACGCTGGCGGTGGCGATGAAATAAGCACTGTGTTGATTCGCGGCACAGTCACACCCGCGCGGAAATGGCTTCATTCGTCTTCACTGCGATTTCAATGAACGCCAGCGCTGCGCGGCTGAGGGCCTTGTCTTTGCGGAAAACAAGCGCCAGGTCACGGCGGATGGATGCGTCGGCCATGGCAAGAGTGGCCAGAACTCCTGCTTTCACGTCTTCGATCACGTTGGATCGGGCGATGAAACCGATGCCGACATCGGCGGCCACAAAGCGTTTGAGAAGCTCACTGGAATCCAACTCCATGGCGATCTTCGGTTTCAGGCGGCGTTCATGAAACATGTTGGCCAGCGTGTCCCGGGTGCGACCTAGCTTGGGCAGCAATAGAGGATATTGTGCAACTTCAGCGGCCGTCGCCTGCTTCTGCCCGCTTAGCGGATGCTGCGGCGGTACGATGATCACCAGCTCGTCGCGATGAATGTTCACCACTGTCATACGCTTGTCATCCACGGGAGCGGACACCACGCCGAAATCAACGGAATTGTCGATGATGGATTCCAAAATCTTTGCCCGCTCCATGCGGCTGATCTGCACGCCCACTTCAGGATAAGCACGCTTAAAATCCGCGAACACTTCAGGCAGGATGTGCAGGCAAGTGCCTTCATTCGCGCCCACCACAATCTCACCCCGCGGTACGCGTTCCATTTCCGCTACGGTCACCAGCATCGTTTTGCGGGACTCGAGGGTGCTTTCCGCATACTGCTGGAAGACTTTGCCCGCGCCGGTGAGGCCCACTTTGCCGCCGCTGCGGTCAAAAAGCTTGGCGCCCACTTCTTCCTCCAGAGCGCGGATCTGTGAGGAGATGGCCGGCTGCGTGCGAAAGCGCTTCTCTGCCGCGCGCGAGAAGCTGGTATATTTTGCGACCTCAAGAAAGGTCTCTAGCTGGTCAAAATCCATGGGCGGGTCTATTTTAGCCGCTGAGCAGAATAGAGCAATTGGCAATTGGCAATATGGCGATTGGCAAATGGCAATTGGTAATTAGCATTCAGGCTATTCGGCTTTGCGTCCGATCCTAACGCACTCTAAAAACGGCAAAAATTTATAGTGTTGCGGCTGATCTGATGCTATTTGCCATTTGCTAATTGCTATTTGCTCTTATGCGCGCTGTGATATGCGAACAATACGGTGGACCTGAAGTCCTGGAACTGGCGGACGATATTCCCATCCCGCACCCGGGCCCTAACGGCGTATTGATACGCGTTCATGCCAGCAGCGTAAACCCACTGGACTGGAAGCTGCGTGCCGGGTATATGGCTCCGCTATGGAAGCTGCGGTTTCCCGTGATCCTGGGCGCTGACTTTTCCGGCGTGGTGGAAGAAGTGGGGCCCGCGATTACATTGTTCAAACCTGGCGACGAGGTCCACGGCTTCAAAGAAGGCAGAGTCGCGCAAACATTTCGCGGAACATACGCTGAATATGCCGTGGCTCCTGAAAGCACGTTGGCCCGCAAACCCAAAAGCTTGAGTCACGAAGAGGCGGCCGCAATGCCGGTGGCCGCGGTTACTGCATGGCAGGCGCTGGTGGATCAAGGCAGCATCAAGTCCGGAAGCCGAGTGTTGATCCATGCCGCTGCGGGCGGAGTGGGTACTTTTGCGGTACAGATCGCAAAGGCCTTGGGAGCGTATGTCGCCGGAACTGCCAGCGCCGGGAATCAGGACTTTCTCCGTCAACTTGGTGTTGATCTCCCCATTGACTACTCGCGGGAAAAAATTGGGGACAGGCTTTCCGATTATGATTTTGTGCTTGATGGTGTAGGCGAGCAAGTCTGGTCAAGTTCACTCAAAGTTCTTAAACCCGGCGGACGGTTGATAACACTCTCCCCTCCGTTACCACCCCAGCCAAGTGGAAAATTGAAATTTTTCACCACGGTAGGTGGGGCGTTGGGCTCCACCACAGTCCGGGCGCTGCTCCGTGGCAAGCGATTCGGATTTATGACCGTAAAACCTCGCGGCGGCGACCTGGAAAAAGTGAATGCCCTGGTTGAGGCCGGGAAATTACGGCCGGTGATAGGAAGAGTCTATCCGCTGGAGCAAATCGCCGACGCGCATCGCGGAAGCGAAAAGGGCCACGTTCGCGGCAAGCTGGTGATCAAGATAGCGAGAACAAACGGCGGTCGCGGCAAAACAAATCCAGCACGCGCGACTTGCAGTACGCATGACAAGCCGGAAGATTCTCCAGAGTGATAATCTAGACGTCGAGAAGAAAAAGCCATTGCCGGATTCGCAATTGAACAACGACCAATTCACTGTTGGACTGATTCAGATGTCGTGCTCGCCTGATCCGGATGAGAACCTGCGTCGTGCTTGCGATAAGGTCCGCGAGGCAGCGAGGAGCGGAGCCCAACTCGTCTGCCTACCGGAGTTATTCCGCGCACAGTATTTCTGCCAGCGAGAGGACACCGCATTGTTCGATCTGGCTGAGCCTATCCCGGGCCCGAGCAGTGAAGCACTGTCCGCTATTGCCCGGGAACTCAAGATTGTGATTGTGGCTTCAATATTTGAGAAGCGCGCGCGCGGCCTGTATCACAACACGGCGGCGGTCATCGAAAACGATGGCAGCATCAAGGGCCTGTACCGCAAGATGCATATCCCGGATGATCCTCTTTATTACGAAAAGTATTACTTTACGCCGGGCGATTTGGGCTTTAAGGCCTTTGACACTGGCGTGACGCGCATGGGAACGCTCGTCTGCTGGGACCAGTGGTATCCGGAGGGAGCGCGGCTTACGGCTCTGCAAGGCGCGAACGTCCTTTTTTATCCGACGGCGATCGGCTGGCATCCTGACGAGAAGGCCGAGTTCGGCGTAGCGCAGCATGACGCATGGCGAACCATCCAGCGGGCGCATGCCATCGCCAATGGCGTGTTCGTTGCGGTGGTCAACCGCGTTGGCCATGAGTTCGGCGATATACGTGGCAATCGCGCCGCGGGTAAAGGCCTGGAATTCTGGGGCGGATCGTTTTTGTGTGATCCGTTCGGACGCGTAATTGCCGAGGCGTCGCATGATAAAGAAGAAATTCTGATCGGCACGTGCGATTTGAAGCTGATTGAAGAAACACGCCGCAACTGGCCGTTTCTCCGCGACCGTCGTATCGAAAGCTACGTGGGCATCACGCAAAGGTTCATCGATTGATGGGCGCTGGAAGATCGAAGATCACTCTGAAACCAGCGTTGCATGGGATGGAATCCACGCCACAATCTCTTGGCTATCGCATGCCCGCCGAGTGGGAGCCTCATCGCGCCACGTGGCTGGGCTGGCCACATAATCGCACTGACTGGCCAGGCAAATTTGAGCCCATTCCATGGGTCTATGCTGAGATCGTCCGTTACCTGAGCCGGGTTGAGGATGTAAACATTGCGGTGCGCAATGCCGCGGCAAAAGCCCAGGCGCGCGATATGCTGACGCGCTGCGGCGCTGACCTGAAGCGCGTGAATTTTCATGCGTGGCAAATGAATCGCGTGTGGACCCGCGATTCCGGACCCATTTTTATACGACGCAACTCCGTGACAGACCAGGTCGCCATCACCAACTGGCGATTCAATGGCTGGGCCAAGTATCCCGATTGCAAGCTGGACGATCAGCTTCCCAATCGCGTGGCCAGACTGCTTAAGCTGAAGGAATTCACGCCGATGACTGAGCGCTCCGGGAAAGCCTTATCGCGTAGTGCTGGAAGGCGGCAGCATTGATGTGAATGGCAAGGGGCTGATGCTCACCACGGAAGAATGCCTGCTCAGCAAGGTGCAGCAGCGCAATCCCGGGCTGACAAGGAACGATCTGGAACAGATTTTCTCCGATTATCTTGGCGTGGAAAAAGTAATATGGCTTGGCCGTGGGATTGCCGGCGATGACACGCACGGGCATGTGGATGACATCTCTCGATTTGTTGCGCCGGATGTAATTGTGACTGCGGTGGAGAGAAATCGTGGCGATGCGAATTACGAACCGTTGCAGGAGAACCTAAAGCGTCTGCGCGCTTCCACTGACATTGCAGGCCGTAAATTGAGGATTGTGGAGCTGCCTCTTCCCCGCCCCGTGGTTTTCAAGAAGCAGCGGCTGCCGGCGAGCTACGCCAATTTCTATATCGCCAACAATCTGGTTCTGGTTCCCACATTCAATGATCCGAATGATCGTCTGGCGATGAACATCCTGGCGGAGGTTCTACCCAAACATGAAGTCGTGGGGATCTATTGCGGCGATTTCATATGGGGCCTGGGCGCCATCCACTGCGCGACCCAGCAACAACCACTTTAGTTTTGTCGCTTCGCTCCAAAAAAAAGACTACCATTTGTGTTCAGCGCGATAGTCCTTGCCATTCTGATCTCTGACCAGAACGTCCACTTTGTTAGCGCCCGGATAGACGCCTTTTTGCGTCAGGGTGTCATCCCAGGAGTCGAGCGGATTGTCCGGCGTATCATCCACCTCCTGAAAATCATTCACGCGAATCTCAACGTAGGCGATCTTTTGTGTGGCATCCGCCGTGACATTCACGTTAATGTCCCAGCCCATCAGCGGATTTCTTGCATGCGAAATCAGTGTTCTCATTGCAGCGTCGTCCTCTAAAAGCAAACCTGCGCCTGAAATTCAGGGCTGCTGAACTTCAACTTCACAAATTCGCAATCACGCAGCCGCCGTTTTTTTATGCAGGCTGCGGTCTCTCATGCAGCCGCTGGTCTTGTTATGCAGCAGCTACCTGGGGCCGGTATTCAAACAGTTCAGGGTCAGTGTGCTGCAAGCGTATCAGGATGTCTTTCCAGACTGCCGGAATGGCAGGGATTTCAGATATCTCGCGCTTCGTGGTAAGCGCATCTTCCATCTTGATGGCGTGCGGCTTGTAGCCTGTGGCTTGAGCGGCTACGGCAACTGAAATGTTGCGCGCACACATGCCCTCCAGCAGCAGCATGCGCGTGAGCGCCACCTGGATATTCGGGCCGGAGGTGATGGCTCCGTGGTTGGGAAGAATGACGGCGGGAAATTTGCCGACCGCCTCGGCAAAAGGCTTTACGCGATCTTCGGTTGCGGCCAAGCCGGTGTAATCTTCGTCCACAATGCCGACGTCGCCAGCGAGAATGCAGCTCTCCTGATCATAAATTTCAGGAATCCTGCGAAACGTTCCCCAGGTCACGGCAGCGGGAGGGTGCGTATGCGCCAGTGCCATGATCCGCGGGTTGTGGCGATGAATCACCGCATGCAGAGCGATTGTGTCATTCACGTAAGGATCGACCGTGGGATCGTGCTCAACCACATTTCCGTGGAAGTCAAAGGTGCATATGTCCATGGGACGCAAGGCGCCGAATGACGGGCCGAAACGATTCATCAGCATTCTGTTCTCATCTACGGCTACACTGAGGTGCCCCGCGATTCCGGCGCTTAGCCCCGCGCGAAACAGCGCCCGGGCGGCGCAGCATATATCAAATTTGACGGCATCCATGGGGTTCGACATATCTCTCGGCTCCTGGCGTGCGATTGCGGATAAATCGTAGCCCCAGTCACTGAAATTCACAAGAGCGTTGCAACACGTGCCTTGAGCTGGCAAGACCTCCCGCGAGGATTCATCAGCTTCTTATCGAGCTGAAGGTTCTAAAAAACTCCGAGGAGATTGAGATGGAAGCGGAAAATTATGGTGGGGCTTCACACGAGTTGTGGAAGGGCGTGCTGGCTGGGCTGCTGGGTGGATTGGTAGCTTCATGGACCATGAACCAGGTTTTCACGATATGGAGCAAGATCAATGAAAATCAACAGCAACCGGAACAGTCGGCGAAAAAAGGCGAACAAAGTGACCCGGCAACATTGAAGCTGGCGAAGAGACTCTCGCGTGAATTGCTGCATCGTGAGATCTCGGATGAGAACGTACAGGCGGCTGAAGCAATTGTGCATTATGGCTTTGGGACTGTCATGGGCGGTGTGTACGGCGGATTATCAGAATATGTTCCACAGACCAAAGCTGGATTCGGCTCGGCTTACGCCACCACGTTGTTTTTGGGGGCGGATGAGATCGCCGTACCACTGGCAGGCCTGAGTGCGAAAGCGAATGAAGTTCCGCTATCAAGCCACGTGCTGGGCTTTACAGCACATATGGTTTATGGCGTGACAATCGAACTAGTGAGACGTGGAACCCGCAGACTGCTGGCAGCGTAGCTGCGCGAATTTGCCACGGCAATTTTGGCTGCAAAAATAAAACTGCCCGAAAGGTTATCTTCCGGGCAGTTTTTGTTTGGCGTTAAAAGCTATTTACGCTTGCGAGCGATGAAACCAGAGACCAATGAGCCCATGCCCAGAAGTCCGAGAAGTGGAAGCGGAGAAGCGGTTTGTGGCAGCTTCTGGCCTGAATCCGCTTTCTGGTCAGAGCTGGTTGCACTTGCGCTCTGATCACTGGAGGTTGCACTCTGGCCGGCAGCGGAGCTTGGCGCGTTCTGGTCAGAGGTGCTTGGCGTGGTGGTGGTGGCGCTGGGTGCAGCGGCAGCGTTCTGGTCAGAGGTGCTCGGAGTGGTCGCGCTCGGAGTGGAAGGAGTGGTCGTGCTTGACGTGCTCTGATCAGTAGCGCTTTGGCCCGTTGTGGTCGTGCTGGAAGCAGGGGGATTAGCCGTGCTGCTCTGTGCATTCTGATCGGCAGTCTGCGTGGTAGTTGCTGAGCTTGGCGCCGTGCTGGAAGCAGGCGCCTGATCAGTCGGCGTCGCGCCGGCTGACGTTGCCGCTCCACCGGAGCCAACCGTGCTGGAAGGCGTCTGGCCGCTTACCGGAGGAGTAGTTGCCGATTGTCCCGCCGTCTGGCTGGCAGTCTGGTCAGCGGTGCTTGGGGTAGTACCAGTGGCCTGTCCGGTAGCGCCGGCATTGGCACTGTTACTTGAGCCAGTAGCTTCCGCGGACGGGCTATTAACCTGTGCGGATGCGCCGCCAGCGCCTGCCTGGGCTGACGCGCCGCCCATGGAACCTGAAGCTGAAGCCTGCTGATTGGTGCAGGTGTCAGAGATTTTGTTGACTGAAGTTACCTGGAAAGAACCATCGCTCGCCTGAGAGCCCTGTACCTGGACCTTCTGTCCGTCATATGGCTTGATTGAAGATTGATCGCCGGTAAGGTTTACAGTCTGGCCGCTATCAGAGGTTAGCACCCAGTTACCGCCTGACTGCTTAAGGCATCCCGTCATTGAATTCTGTGACGAGCTGGTAGAAGTCGTGTCGGTAGTGCTCGTTGTGCTGCTTTGGCTTGGGGTGGTCGTGCTCGGGCTAGTCGTGCTCGGGGTGGTGCTTTGGCTGCTTGGGGTGGTCGTGCTTTGCGTGCTGCTGGGACTGGTGCTCTGGTTTGGATTCTGCTGAGCATCATTCGCCGCGCCTGTGGCTGTTGAACCTGTTGGGCTGGCTGCACTGCCGCCAGGGCCTGTGTTCCCGGCGCTACCGCTGGAACCGGCTCCGCTGCCGCCGACCTGCGCAAATGCCATGCCCGAAGCCAGCATCATTGCCAAAATCAATTTCCTGTTCATGTCTGTTGCTCCTTCGAAGTTTCACTGTCCTTGGGTTGTCGAGGCCCCTGCGCTTCCGTGCGCAAATTAGTCAGTGATCTAACATTAGAGACTAGTTAACACCGGCGGGTTGACCGAGTTAGAGTGATTAAACCAGAGCTGCTCTGCTAAACTTTAGAAGCAACCTTCTTCGCTCCCAATGGTTAACCAAATCTCATTATCCAGAGACTCTGCGTGGCTTCCTGACGACCTTACATGGATGGAAGTTGCGCTGGCCGAGGCGAGCATGGCTGCGGATGCGGGCGAAGTACCTGTTGGCGCTTTGGTTATCAACAATGGCGAAATCATTGGCAGAGCAGGTAATCGTAATCTGCGAGACCATGATCCCACCGCGCATGCTGAGATTGTGGCACTGCGCCAGGCAGCGAAGCATCTGGGCAACCATCGCCTGACGGGATCTGTGCTGTATGCCACGATTGAGCCCTGCGCGATGTGCGCCGGCGCTATGGTCCATGCTCGAATTTCAAGGCTGGTTTATGGCGCCAGGGACATGAAGGCCGGAGCTGCCGGTTCCATCCTCGAGGTCATTAATCATCCGCGTTTGAACCACAAAATGGAAGTTGTCTCTGGCGTGCTGGAAGACCGCTGTTCGGAAATACTTCAGGAATTCTTTCGCCGGAAAAGACAGACCACCGAGGACTGACTAATATGTGTCTGTGCGCGCGCTTACTTATCAATATGTGCGCGGCCTTAGCTATGCGTGATGCGCGATCTTACTTACGCGATCTTACTTAAATGTCATGGGTCAAAAGCCGCGGCTGGCAACCATCCGCGGCGCGAAATTTTGGCACTTCGCGGCTAACCAGCCAGCGAACATTTAGTCAAAGGAAGTATGTCTGGTAAAGTGTTTGCCGCCGCGTCCCAAGACCTGCGCTATGGCATTCGCATCCTGGCCAAAGCGCCGGTATTTTCATTGATCGCCATCTTTACGCTTGCGCTTGGCATTGGAGCGAACACCGCGATCTTCTCCGTGGTTAACGGCGTCTTGCTGAAGCCCTTGCCGTTTCATGATCAGGACCAGTTGGTTTCTCTCTTTGAAGAGATTCCCAACTTCAAGAACGGCTCCATCTCCTATCCCAATTTCAAAGACTGGCGGCAGATGAATCGGACGTTAGTGGACATGGCGGCCTACCGGTCCGTAGGCTTCAATCTGTCTGGCAACGGCGAGCCGGATCGGCTGCACGGGGAGATGATTTCAGCCAGCTTTTTCGACATCCTTGGCGTCAATCCCATTCTGGGACGGAATTTCACCGCGGATGAAGACCGCCTGGGCGCCAATCCCACAGTAATGATCACGGAAGGACTGTGGAGAGGCAAATACGGATCACGCAAAGACATCATCGGACAGCGCATGATCCTGGACGGCGTGGGCCGCACGGTTGTCGGGCGTTATACCGTCAACTTTTCATTTGCGAATACAGAACTTTCAACGCGGCGGCGGCATGAATGACGTCTACGTACCCGTCGGCGAGTACAACGAGCCCAAGTTTTACAACGAGCGCGGTGCCGGCTGGGGCCTGGACGGAATTGGAAGACTCAAGCCCGGCGTGACTCTGCAACAGGCGCGCGAAGATATGGCGCGCGTGTCTCATGAATTGGCCATTGCTTATCCGGATATCGATTCGGGCCGCAAAGCCTACCTGATTTCACTCAAGGATGAAATGGTGGGAGACATGCGGCCGATCCTGATTGTCCTGTTGGTGGCGGTGGTATTTGTTCTGCTGATCTCGTGTGGCAACGTTGCCAATCTGTTGCTTGCCCGGTCCACTTCACGACAACAGGAGTTCGCGATTCGTATTGCTCTTGGAGCTGAACACAGCCGGGTGATTCGCCAATTGTTGACTGAGAGCATTCTTCTGGGACTGATCGGAGGTGTGCTGGGATTGGGATTGGCGAAGCTGGGCACCCGGGCAGCTCTGGCTTCGATTCCTGAAGGCATGCCGCGCGCCAACGATATTGGTCTTGACGTGACTGTGCTTTTGTTTTCTTTCCTGATTTCAGTTGTGGCCGGCATCATCTTTGGACTGGCTCCTGCATGGAAGGCCACGCGAGGCGCGGTGGGAAAAACTTGAGTGAGAGTGGCCGCGGGCTGGCGGGCAAGCGGGGTGGAGCGCAGGCGTTATTTGTGATCGGTGAAATGGCCATGGCGCTGGTGTTGCTGGTTGGCGCCGGACTGATGATTCGCACGCTGTTCCAACTGTGGGGACTCGATCCGGGATTTAATCCGCAAAAGGTCAACTGACGTTTGAACTTTCAGGTCCGGATTCCTATACCAAACAACCTGCCGCGACGATTCGCGCGGCGTACCGGCAGATCCACGATAAGCTTGCTTCCGCGCCCGGAGTTGAAGCCGTATCATTCAATTGGGGCGCCACACCCATGGGCAGCGATGATGAAGAATATTTCTGGTACGTTGACCGGCCCAAGCCGGCCCACCAGAGCGATCTGCCCATGACAATCCTTTATGTCGTGGAGCCAGACTATCTGCGGGTGATGCAGATTCCACTGAAACGCGGACGATTTTTCACCGCCGCAGACAATGAGCACTCGGCCGCCGTGGCTGTGATTGATGAAAGCTTCGCGGCGAAATATTTTCCCGGTCAGCGATCCCATCGGCCAGTACCTGGACATGAACACCAATCCTGCCGATCCCGATAAAGTCCCGAACCCGCAGATCATCGGCGTGGTGGGCCACGTGAATCAGTGGGGCCTTGATAGCGACGCGCACAAGCCCATTGCACGCTCAGCTATACCTGCCCTTTGCCCAGATCCGGACAAAGATCTGCAGATGCGTGGGTTTAAGCGGAGCGTATTTTTCCGGCACAAAGCGCAGGGCGCAGCCGAACCTGGCCGCGCATCCGTAACCGCATCCATGAATTCAATTCTGAGCTGGTCATCCACGATCCTGAAGACATGAAAAGACTGTGGCTGATTCCATTGAAGACAAGCGTTTCACCATGGCCTTGCTCGGCGTATTCGCCCTGCTGGCGCTGCTGCTGGCCAGCATCGGGATCTATGGCGTCCTTTCTTATATGGTGGGCCAGCGGACACGGGAGATTGGCGTGCGCATGGCGCTCGGAGCGCAGCGCGTTGACGTGTTGCGCATGGTGCTGCAGGACGGCGCGCGGATGACGGTGATTGGCATTGGCGTTGGCGTCGCGGCGGCTATGGGGCTTACGCGCCTGATGGCCAGTATGCTTTTCGGGGTAAAGCCATTCGATCCGGCGACCTTTGTCTCCGTCTCATCTACTGCTGTCACTGGTTGCGCTGTTTGCATGCTACGTGCCGGCGCGCAAGGCGATGAAAGTGGACCCCATGGAAGCGTTGCGACAACAATAACATTGCCTGAATACGAATGCTGATGCAATGCACCACGTGCCGTGACCTAGTGGCGCACCTGATAAAATACTTGCAGACCACGAATTTTCACGGCGCGGAGAGGTGCGTGAGTGGTTGAAACGAGCCGCCTCGAAAGCGGCCATACCTTAACGGGTATCGGGGGTTCAAATCCCTCCCTCTCCGCCAGATTCCCCCGCCCAGAACTCTCAACCATTTGTACATCCCACGTCGCTTAGCTTCCGTGGTTGTGGACGAAAAAGAGACCTGCGACCCCTACTATGTAAGCTAAGAGTACGAGCCACGAGTCAATCCCCAGGCGGGCCGCACGCCTTGAAGGTCGCGTAATCAATCCGAAGATGTAGATAGACGTCAGCATGATCCCAAGGCTGGCGAGGTAAACGTCAGTGTTCTGCGCATACGGCAGCACCGACTGTCCGGAGAGTAGGCTGGCCAGAAGGAACAGAACAGGCAAAAAGGCATTGCCTCCAAAAATGTCGCTGATGGCGAGCTGATAGTCTCCCATACGTATGGATGTTATGCCGGTCGAGACCTCGGGAATGGACGTTGAAGCTGCCAGGAACGTAGCTCCGAACAGAACACCGCTCATTCCCATGTGGCGAGCGATTTGGTCCCCAGCAAGCTCCAGCGCGACACCAGCGCCAAGAGTGAGAAGGCAGGCGGCGCCAAAAGTGAGCAGCACCTTTGTGGTGCTGCCCGCATGTTGATCCTTTTTTGCCTGGGCATGACCTGCGGGTTCGGCCTGGGAGTCCGGTGCTCGACCCTCGGATTGCCATGGCAGCTTTTGTCCAACCCTCTTCAGTAGATAGATTCCTCCGAGCCAGGCCAGCGCAATAGCCAGATTCTGCGGAGTTACACGGAAGAACACCAGGCTGGGCGCCAAACGCGTTCCCATGATAGAGATCGCGAGCACCACGATGACAAGCGTTGCCTCCAACACCAATGAGAGCGATGCCGCGCGGTAGGTGATCGGTCGTTCGCCGGGCAGAGCAAAGTCAAGCACCACCAGCACGACTGTCTGGATGGCAATACC
>CAWGRA010000048.1:0-191843 GCA_963824835.1 Terriglobia bacterium
AGCCGGTATTTGGTGCCATTGAAAAATACGTCGCCTTCAGCAATGTTGACTCGACCCAGCACAGCCGGACGCGACGCTGTGCCGCGCACATGCAGATCAAGATCGCCGGAAAGTCTGGCCAGTGACGTTTCCACCTGCAGCTCAGGCGTCGAGTTGATGTGCACATCAGCCGCATATTATCGAGAAATGGATTGAGAGTAGGAACAGTCTGCGATTTTCTCGACTGGGCCAGATATTGCGCAAAATCAAAACGCGGGTTCATGCCGAAGCGAGTGACCGTAATGTCGCCGCTCAGCAATGAGCTTCTTTCAGATCCGCTGAAGCGCAGGCTTGCGTCCGCGGACGAGCTTACGCCCGGTGGATAGCGCAACCGGATGTCCTTTCCACTGGCAGTCAGGTCAAAGTACAGACCGTTGCGATAAGCAAGGAAGCCTCCCACGTTCACCTCACCGCCGCCGGTTTGAGCGCTGAGTTTTTCAATCTGCATGCGGTCCTGGGCAAACACCAGGGAACCGTTGATGTGGCTCAGTCCATTGGGTAAATCAACAATGGAAATGCCCGCGTCAGCCAGGTCAATGCGGCCACTTAATTGTGGGTGCGCCATGTTGCCGCCAACGTTGACCGTAAATGAAGCCAGGACCGTAGGCGATGATGTCAGGGTTATAACCCTGCAGCAACTTAAGGTTCACGCGTCCGTTCGACTTCAATTCAAGCATGTGATCGCCGGAAACGCCGATGCCGCCCACAACGTAGACATCTGTGTTTTCGCCCACCAGGTGAAATTGATTGAGGCGGGCAAATTCGCTGTCCATGGAAAAGTGGACCGGTCCGTCATTCTGTAACTTTACGTTTTCCAGTTCAGCGGAGAGCTGGTTTGCCACACCCGTGATGATCAGGTCCCGTGGACGGAGAAATGGGCCGCGAATATCAATGGTCCCGGCAACCGAGGAGTGCCCCGTAACACGGCCTTCCAGATACGCGTGGATCAACGGATCAAAGTCAAGGTGAGTGAACTTGAGTTTCACCTGCCCCGGCCAGTCACCGCGCATCTGCACTGTGCCGTCCATATCCAGGTTGGCATTATCGAAGTTTGACCGGCCGCGCAGTACCAGATCAGCGCCCCGCGTCTCCGCGTTGATGATCTGAGTCGCCGACCAGCTCATGGTTCAAAACCAATTTACGAAACTGAACCTGTCCGGCGATCTGCGGGTCATCCGCCGTGCCGGAACCGGTAACATGAAAGCCGGCGCTTCCTTCCACTGCCAGACGCGGCAATTGAACGCGCTGCATGGTGGCGAGGTCAATGTTTACGGCCGTCAGGTCAAAACGGAAATGGCTGTCGTCAAAGTTGTAGCCGAAAAGTCCGTTAAGCTGCGCGCCGTTGTGGGCCAGAAAGATGTTGCTGAGCTGGAGATCGTGTCCGCTGAAATCAACCTGCGTTTTGAGCTGGCGGAATGGTTCGCCCCAGGCTGTCAGCCTGGCCATCTGGACGTTTCCTGTTCCGTGGAGATTCACGGCCGTTCCTGAAGCTTTGATGTCAGCGCCCATCACTCCTTGAATCGGATACCTCACGGCGAGAAGCGTCTGCACGTCAGCCACGTCAGCGTCCTGAACATGAAGGTTCACATTCACCTGGCTCAGATGATCGTCAAACACGCCCTTTTGCAGTGTGGCGCTGGTGGAAAAATCAACTGCCGCTTTGCCCCGACGCAAAGTACTGTGCTGCAAGCTGATCAGGTTAGGCGAATAGGAAAGATCGCCCACCAGTGCATCCCAGTGGATCCGCTCTTCTTTTGCCGCGCGGCCTGGCTGCGGTGGCTGCGCCGAAATTTGAAGATGCGTAAGTTCCGTATCAAAATTCTCGAGCTCAAGCCGGCCGTGCGTGGAAAGAGCGTCAAGCTTGCCGGAGACCGAACCGTTATACGACGCGCGTCCTTCGAGCAAAACGGGGATGCGCGTCCCGGGACTCAACGCAGCCAGCGCAGGGCGCAGTTCATGCAAATCAGTGGAGTTCACTGAGATTCTTGCCTGGGCCTTTTCGGAACCAATCTGGCCCGTGGCATTCAACCGGATCGCGCGCGTCGCGGCATTGAGAACAGGCACGTCAAAAACTCGCGCGTCCCCATGATAGGTGGCCTGAAGATGCGCCGTTACAGGTACTTGCTCAGGCGTGGCGTTCTGCGGAGCATCCACTTCAAGGTTGAAATTGGCAACGACATTCTTCGGTGAACCCGTCCATGAAGTTGTAATGGTGCCGGAAGTCCTTCCCACCAGCGGCACTTTTTCCAGCGGCAAGGTTTGCTTGTAAAACGCTACCGCAACTTTTCCAACTTCAAGGCCGGACAGTTGTAGGTTGGCGGTCTCCTTGAGCGGCGACTTCGATTTAGTCCTGTTGATCACGCTTTGCGCCTGCGTGACCCAGTTAAAAAGCTGGAAGTCGCCCTGAACATTGCCGCCGAAGGCATGGCCGTCAATCTTGGAAAAGCTGATTTTCTCCGGCGAGATGGAAAAGGGCGAGATCGCCGAGATATCAGGGATGTGCAGAAGGTCGTCCTGCCAATCGCCGTTTCGCGCCGAGACGTTTCCCTGGGAAGAAAAACGATTGTCCTGATAGCGGAAGAAACCCTTTATGTCACCGTGGCCGCCGCGAATTTCAGAAATCTTAGCCAGCTTTGCAATACTCCAGCAAATCAAGCGATGCCTGATATTGCAATTGCAGATCAGGATGGCTGAAGTTGCGCAGAGTTCCGCTGGCCGAAGGGTCGAACGTGCAGCGTCCACTCGAAGAGACTTGATCAGCGCTTCATTGCTCCGCAACAGGAGTTGCAGGGCGATATCGCCGCGCTGAGGAGCAATGTCCCGCCACCGCGCTAGACAACAGTGACATGGAAATGTTGCTTTCATACCCGTGGTCCTGCGCTGGAGTACGAGATGCCGGCGTCCAGACGCTCTCCCGCGATGGAAAATGGAATCTGCTCTTCATTCAGAATGAGCGTGCCGTTGGTGATCTCCATCTGATTCACGGAGAGATCCACCAACTGCTGACGGGCTTTTCCTTTGGCTGCCGATTCAGCTTTTTCGATTGGCGCAGGCTGATTGGTAGTCCCGTTCGGATAGATAATCAGGTGAACAGTCACGTGGTCAATCGTAGACGTTGCTGAGCGCAACCTTGGGCGAAAAGAAGGACAGTATCTTTACCGCGATATCGATTCGGTCCACATGAGCGTAGGGCGCTTCGTTGGCGGCCTCCAGACCGTGGATGGTCAGGCCGCGGATTTCGATCTGCATCGTCAGAAAGCTTCCAGGTGAACGACTCAATCTCCACCTTGCCGCCCAGTCATGTGCTCAAGTTCCACAACCACCCGTCTGCGGACCGACTCCTGAAATGCCGAGCTGTTCAGATAAAGAGCACGCTGGCGACTAACACAAAGAGAATGAGAATGCAGCAATCAGATAGCACCTTGCGCCGACGCTTTGGTTTTTACGGGTGTTGGGGCCACAATGGTGCTCATGGCTTAGACCCGCTGGAGGCCCCGGCCGGAACAGGGATCATCTTTTCTATATGCGCCTGCGCATGCAGGGTTTCCAGCCAGCGGTTCAGCATGTCGGTCAATGCTTTGTTCAACCAGTATTTTCTCGATCTGGCCGGATACATCCGCCAAAGGAGGCTGCGGCGCTCCCTGGCTGCGCAATTGGGGCAGAAGCTTCTGCTGGTAATAGGTATTGATCTCATTTTTATCGACGCGGACCAGCCCGCGGAAACGCAGGTCGACAAAACGAACGCGCGAACCTCGGAGATCAGTAGTCCTCAACGTCCTGCTGCGTCAGGTCATAGGTGGCAAGAAGCGATTTCCAGCCTGAATCAGTTCGCCGCTCCGGGAAGTTGCTGACGAACCTCCTTCACGCGATCAGCCAATTCCTCCGGCCGTGGGGTCAAGCATCTCCGATGCAGAATCTGCTGGTCCAGCAACGCGCGATCAACCAGACGATCCAGCACGGAAAAAGAATCCGCCGGAGTTACTTTACCCAGCGGCTTGCCCTGCATCATGTACTCCACCCGGACTGCCTGATCAAGTTCACTCTCCAGAATCACGCGCTTGTTCACCACGGCCACCATACGATCAACCACCTGGGCGTTGCGGCGGAGATGGCAAGCACAACCAGCGCGTATTGGAGAGCACGACGCATCAGAAAGTCTGACCTATGTTGAAGAAGAAATTGAAGTGTTTAAGCACTTGTGAAGAGGCGGCGGAGCCACAGGCGGTGTCCCGGAGAGGGGCGGCGCGCCAATCGGAAAAGCCGGCGGATTCAGGTTATAACCCAGATCAATGCTCACCGGACCGACCGGCGTGCGATAACGAATGCCCGCGCCCACGGCCTGCGAGTTGTAATTGAAATTGCAATTCTGGCCCGGCGGGATTCAGGCAGCGTTGAGCGGTTGGGCTGCGCGAACTTGAAGATGCTGTTCACCATGTCACCGCTGGTGGCAAACACGTTGCCCATGTCATGAAAAAACGCCGCGCTCAGGTTGTCGCCGACAAAAGGAAACGGCAGCGGAGGTGTGCGTAACTCAAGATTGTTGATAAACAGCGCGTCGCCACCCAGCGGGAATCCGGTGGAGAGATCGCGCGGGCCGGCCTGATTGATTCCGAAACCCCGGTGTGAGGTACTGCCACCGGCAAAGAACCGCTCCGGCAGCGGAATCAGGTTTGTCTGCCCAAACGGCTCTTCCACGCCAATGCGAGTGGAGCGGGCAAAGACCCAGCGGCGCTTATGAAACTGGTAGTAAGTTGAGTTCTGCACCACCACCCGGCCAAAGCTGGCCTGCGATCCAAAAATACCCGGAAGCTACGCCGGTGTCAAAGGTATTGAAAGAGCCTTTTCGCGATTCAATCGGATTATCGCGCGTATCGCGGATGTAACTGAAGTCGGGCAGACCCACGCGTACCGGTTGGGAGAACAGCGGAATATTGTTTGGATCAATCACCAGATTGTCCGTGCTCACACGCCGGTAGATAAACCGGTAAAGCAACGTGCTGGCTTTGCTGTAAATCTGCTTGATTTCGGCCGCGCCTTCCAGCCGTTTGGCGGTGAAAGTCTTTACATCATTGGTCTGCTCGTAGAACGTGGTCAGGTTCAGCGAGAGATTCTCAGAATCAAACAAGCGCGGATCTTCATAGCCGAGCAGCGCCAGCTTTTCCAGATTGCCGAAACGTGTCTTCAGCGTAACCGTGTGATCGCGACCACGGAAATTCAAACGCGTAATGTCAAAGGAGACCCGCGGGCTAACGCCGGTGGATCCCTGGGATTGGTGGTGCCGGAAGGCTGCCCGGTCTGGACTTCAAGCCCAACACCGTAGTTGAAGGTGTATCGCTTGGCTTCACTCAACTGGTAATTGACGTTCTTGCGGGTGGCGTCGCCGTCAGGATTCTGCACCGCCATGTTCACTTCATTGAAGATGCCCATGTCATAAAGCCGGCTTTGCGTATTCAACATCTTCTGCTGGCTCAAGCGGTTCACCGGTCTGGACCTTCATTTCACGCTCCACAATAAACGGGCGCGTGTAATTCAGGCCGGAGATCAGGACCTTGTCTACGAAAATTTCCGGCCCTTCCGTGATTTTATAGGTGATGTTGATCTTAATGGGATCATTCGGATCAGGCGTGCTGGAATACTCAAACTTAGCATTGGGAAATCCGCGATTGAAATAGGCGTCCATGACCTGGGTTTGATCATTGACCACGGTGGAATCAGAGTAGGGCTGGCCTTCTCCGGCGGACACAACGGCCTTGATCTCATCCGTGCGTGAGCGCGTAGTTCCCTTCAATGGTGAGTGATCCCACGGTGGTCTGCGGCCCTTCCACAATGTTGAGCGCAACCTGCATCCGTCCCTTTTTTGCCTTCAAAATCGTCTTTGACGTTGTGAGCTCACCTTCACTTGAAGAAACCCGTTGTTCATATAAAGGTTCTGGATGGACTGGATGTCACGGGCCAGAATTGACTGGCTGAACAGGCCGTACAAGCAGAAGTCCGCCGGCAGGCTGCATGCCCATGCGCTCACGAATTTCTTCGCGGCTGAAATATTTGTTGCCGGCAATCGCAAGATCCACAAACTTGTGGCGCTGCGCGGCGGTCAACGTTGTAAACCACCTCGCGCCGCTGCCCGTCGCCGGGACTGGACCGGGTCTGGTGACTTGAACGTCAAAGTAGCCCTTGGTCTGAAAATAGTCCCGCAGGTTGCGCGCGCCTTCATTCATCAGGTCATCATCCATCGCGTTTTCTTCATAAATCGGGACAACTTCTTGATAACGCCACGACGCATTTTCACGCCGTCCACTCTAACGTCCACTGCCGGGCCCGCGGGATATGGCAAAGGTGTAATCCAGCGTATTGGACTCACGATGGTATTCACGTTGGTCAGAGTCACTTGCGCTTCCAGGCGTTCCTCACGCTGAAAATGACGTCGCAGCTTCTGCAATGCGCGGGTGAGATGCGCGGAGGTAACACGGTCTCCCGGATGAAGGCGGGCGATCTCCATGACTTCGTCGATCGTGGTTTCCGGCCTTGCCGTTAACAGTGATAACGCCTACGTGAGCAGGCGCACCCTGCGTCACCACGAACAGAACTTTTACCTGCTGGTTGCGTGAGTCCCACTCATAGAACGGCTTGATCGTTGCCTGGTAGTAGCCGTTTTCCTGCAGCGTACGCTGCATGCCCTGGATGCCGGCGTCAATTTTTTCGTCCTCGAATTGTTCACCCAGAGCGATTTTGCTGGAATTGATCAGTTGATTATCCGAAGGAGGCGAGGGTGAGCCTTCCACGCGGAGAGAACCAAAGAAGTAGTTTTCGCGCGCGGAAAACGTAAGCACCACTTCATTTTGCGGCGTCTTTTGCGCTTCCACCTGAATTTCAGAAAAACGCCCGGTGTTGTAAAGGACCTGGACGGATTGCCGGACTTTGTACTTGTCCAGAGGCTGATGCGACTTTTGCGGAAGCAACGGCTCCAGCCAATCAGAATGCTCCACGGCGGGACTCTTGATTTCGATGTGGCTAACCGTAAGTCCCTGCAAGCTGTTTAGATTTGGCACCGCAGCTGGCGCCGCGGAGGCCACGGTCTGGCTCCACGGATGGTGCGGCCGGTTGGCGATGGGCTTGGCAGCAGCAGGAGGTGCCGGCGAAGGAGGCGCGGATGTGGTGTTCTGAGCGGGAGCAGTGAGCGCAAACGCACACACATAACACCATCGCCAGACATGCTGGAACGAAACGCGGCAATCCAAGCCCCTTATTGTAGAGTTTTCTCTGACTACTTTGATGGCAGCAACTCGCACGCTTGTTGCTCATGAGAGCTGCGCAGGCCGTACTCTTCCCGCCGGTTCTGGAACTCTAACCCTTTCCTGCTAACCATATAATAAAAGAAGGCATGCGATTCCATGATCGATATTCGCGGCAGGTGCTCTTCCCGGGAATAGGCGCGGCCGGCCAACAACGGCTGGCGGCGGGCACGGATCGCCATCGTCGGCTGCGGCGCCACCGGACCTGCGTCGCATCGCTGCTGGCCCGTGCCGGCGTGGGCAAGCTGCTCATTCTCGACCGCGACTACGTTGAACCCAGCAACCTGCAGCGGCAGACGTTGTTCGACGAAGCGGATGCGCGGAATCACTACCCAAGGCGATCGCCGCCGCCAGAAAGATCGCCGCTTTCAATTCCGAAGTCAATGTCAGAGCCGGAGGTCGCCGATCTGACCCCGGGAACATTGCTGGCCTTCTGGAGTGGGTTGACCTGATCCTGGACGGCACTGACAATTTCGAAACCCGTTACCTGATCAACGACTTCGCCGTGCAGCAAGGCATGCCCTGGATTTAGCGGCTGCCGTGGCGTCCTACGCGGTGACCATGAATGTGATCTCCGGCAAAACCGCGTGCCTGAGCTGCATTTCCCCGCGCCGCCCGAGGGATGGTAGAGACCTGCGAACGGCCGGCATCCTGAACAGCGCCGTGAATCTGGTGGCGTCGATCCAGGCGACGGAGGCGATCAAGTTTCTGGTGGGCGCGCACGTCAACTGCGGCGGACGCTCTTTCCTTCGACGTGTGGAGCAACGAACGCGCCGAGGTGGCTGCGGATAAACCACGGCCGGGATGCCCGACCTGCGGCACGCGAGTTTCCTCATCTGGCCGGGGAAAGGCCGGCCGCATATCACGCTGTGCGGGAGAAACTCCGTGCAGATCCACGAGCGCAGCCGGCCGGTGGACTTTGGCGAGATGAGCCCGCCTGAAGCCGCACGGCAAGGTGCGCCACAACGACTTTGTCCTGAAGTTCTGGCGCGATCCCTACGAAATGACGCTGTTTCCCGACGGCCGCGCCATCATCAAAGGCACGGCGACACCGCCGTGGCGCGCAGCCTGTATGCGCGGTTTGTGGGCAGCTAACGCTCCCCGACCGGCGTAGGCCCCTCGGCGATTTCCCTTAGTTCCGTGGCATCCTCTCCCAAGCAGTGACACTCCAATTTAGCTGGATAAGTCTTCGTGGGTATTTGGGGTGTGGTCATGCTACGCAGTTTCCGGTTCGTTCTCATTCTCACAACTTTCGTTCTGACTTTACTGCTTACAACTTCACCAAGCGCCTCAGCGCAGTACGCAACCCTCGGTCCGGATGGAGGCGTGATTCTGTTGAACTCACCGGCCATGGCATTGCCTGCCGCGCCCGCGCCGCCGAAAGCCGGGATTTCGCTTGCCGATCGTACAGGCATCAGCAACAATTCCGCGGACACCACTGAGGTTGCAACCATAGGTTCGGGTGGCGCGCTTTACAACGGAAGCGCGGTTGCCAACGGTACCGCTCCTTATAACGGAGCCGCGCTGGGATCAAGCCAACGTGCCGGATGCAAACAATGTCAACCAGTCGAGCGGGACAGGTGCGCCCATTGCCAAGCGGCGTGATTGGGGAAACTCGTTTCGTAGGCGAAGGGCCGGTTGGTGGAACCGCGAAACCCGTGGCAGGCTCGCCAACGCTGGCTGAAGTGGCGGACAGGTTGAAAACGTCGCAGAGAAAAGCCAGGCGGACTTACACCAACGCCGATGCTCAACGCATCAATGACAATCTTCAGATGAAGAAGCTGAACCAGAGCCCATCGAAATAGACTTTGCCACAAGGACTGCTTTTTCATCCCGAGCGTAGCGAGGAGTACCCTCTCGACTTCCGAAATCAATCTTCGCCCCGGCTGTGTTCGGCCCGGGTGCCGCCGCATAAAATGAGTCTTGCCACATTTAAACTTACGATCGTCATCCCGTCTGAACGTAAGACGAACGCGCACTTTCATCAGCGCTTGCGCAGCAGGGAGGATCTTGCTCTTGCTTGCGGCGACGAAGCCCAAGATCCCTCAGGTCGGCTAGCGAACTGAAGAAAACGCTCGCGTCGCACCGACCTTCGGGATGACGTGAATATCTTGTTTGTGGGGTGGATTTTTGCCCGCAGGATACAATAGTGCGGATTTAGCGGGAGCAAATCCAGGATTTTGGGAACTAGATCGTGCCATACATTTCGCGCGATCACGTTTCCCGCGAGCAGCCACTTCATGACGGAAGAAAACACAAATCAAAAATCGCAGATTCGCCGGGCCATGGGTTTCTGGGACGTGCTGCTGTTCAACATCGCTGCCGTCCTGGGTCCGCGGTGGATAGCCGCGGCCGCCCACAACGGAACGTCGTCCATCAGTTTGTGGGTGCTGGCCGCCGTGCTGTTCTTCCTGCCGACTTCGCTGATCATCATTGAACTCTCAACGCGCTTCCCTGCTGAAGGCGGCTTGTACGTGTGGAGCAAAGAGGCGTTCGGAGATTTTCATGGATTCATCGCCGGATGGTCTTACTGGATATATACGTTCTTCTATTTTCCGGGACTGCTCACCGCAAGTGTCGCCATGTCTGTGTTCATCGGCGGACCAAAATTCGCTCCGCTGGCCACCAACCCGCACTATCTTCTTGTGGGCTTCACTCGGCTTGTTGGCCGTTGCCGTGGTAATGAATCTGATCGGTCTCAATATCGGCAAATGGCTTCAGAACGCCGGTGGAGTCTCCACGTATGCGCCGCTGCTGATGCTGATTGGAATTGGATGGTACATTGCAGTCCATCATGGCAGCGCCAGCCATTTTGACTGGAAGAGTTCCCTGCCGGTGTGGAATCTGGACACGGTGAACTTCTGGTCGAACATTGCCTTCGCCTTCACTGGCATGGAACTGGTCTGCGCGATGAGTGAAGAGGTCCGCGATCCCCAAAAAGACCTTCCCGCGCGCGATCTATGCTTCGGCCGTAATGATCGCCGTGATCTACATCGTCGCGACGGTGGCCCTGTTGGCGCTTGCTGCCGGCCGACAAGATCGACGTACGTAATGGAGTCTTTCAGGGCATCAGCGGCAGTTCTGCCCTGCTGGGCATAGCATGGTTCGGAGTGGTTGCGGCTTTGTTAGTCACGGTTGGAAATGCCGGCGGTGTGGGCGCAACGGTGGCGGGAGTAGCGCGAGTTCCGTTCGTTGCTGGCATTGACAGTTACCTGCCTGCATTCTTTGGCAAGATCCACCCAAATGGAAAACGCCTTACGTTTCCATTCTGATTCAGGCCGGAATCTCCGGAGTGATTCTGGTTTTCTCGCAGATCAATGCCACGGTGGTTGAGGCTTATCAGTTTCTGGTGGATATGGCGGTGATCCTTTATTTCATCCCATTCCTCTACATGTACGCCGCGGCCATCAAACTTTCGTATCGGAAAGACCGAACCGGCGGCGATCAGGCAGTTCTTGTTCCGGGCGGCAAATTGGCATCTGGATAACGGAACGCTGGGTTTTCTGATCACAGCTGGATCCATGGTGCTGGCAGCCATCCCTCCTGGCGGAGTCCGCAGCAAAGCATGTTTGAAGCGAAAGTGGGTGGACAGCGGCATTTATCGGAACAGGATTGATTCTCTACTGGCGCGGCGCAGCAAAAAGAGAAAAGCGAGCTGGCCGTTCAGCCATTAACTGCAAGGGTCGGGTCCCCATCACTGGGACACGCTCTCTTTTAAAATCGTATTTTTGGTGTTCAACTCAGGCCAGTCAGTCGAAATGGCGCGATGAACTTTAAGTGCGATAAGAGTTAGTATAAGATCAAAATTGACCTCAGGCAACCAAAGTTCCCTGAAAGTGGTTCCATTATGTCTCACAAGTGAATCGGCATAAACGAATGGTGGGACATTTGTCACATTAACACGTCGGCATACAACATGGCAGCTACTCAGCCGCATCAGAATTCTGAGCGGCCCGTAAAGGTCAAATTGACACAAACAAAGAAAATAGTCGCATCCGGAATGTCCGAAGCAGAGGCGATTGAGCGTGCCAAGGCGGGCGACGCGGAGTCGTTTGAAGGCCTGTATGGCCTGCACAAGCGCCGCGTCTATTCGTTGTGCCTGCGCATGACCGGCAACACCGCTGAGGCGGAAGATCTGACGCAGGAAGCCTTCTTCAGCTCTATCGCAAGATTGCGACTTTCCGCGGCGAATCGGCGTTTTCCACCTGGCTGCATCGGCTGGCGGTGAACGTGGTCCTGATGCATCTGCGCAAGAAGGGCCTGCCGGAGATTTCGCTGGATGAGGCCCTGGAGCCGCAGCATGAAGACGGACCGAAGAAGGACATTGGCGCGCGCGACAACGTGCTGGCCGGATCCATTGACCGCGTCAATCTGGAGCGGGCGATTGAAAGCCTACCGCCGGGGTACAGAATCATTTTTGTCTTACATGACGTGGAAGGATACGAGCACAACGAGATCGCCGAAATGATGGGGTGCTCGATCGGCAACAGCAAGTCACAGTTACACAAGGCGCGCATGAAATTGCGCGATCTGTTAAAGCTCAGCAGAGCCGAAAAGGCCGCCCGCCACTAAGCGGCTGAGCGTTGGAGCAAGGCAATGCGCGGGAATTCCAGCCGGGACTAGAGGCGCGGCTGGAACCGGGAACGAATGTTCAGGTTCCCGCAGCATGCAGGGAGAGGATAAATCAACCATGAATTGCCAGGAATTTCAGGAAGTACTGCCGTACATCATTGAGAGCGGCGGGAACGAAGCTGAAGAAGAGCATTTGCGGACCTGCTCGGCCTGCGCCGAACTGGTCCGCGATCTGCGCTATATTGCGGAGCAGGCAAAACTCCTGCTACCCATGCGCGAACCCAGGCCCCCAGGTCTGGACTAACATTGAGCAGTCTTTGCAACGCGAAGGCATGCTCACGGAGGGTCGATTGTCCCCCCCGGGACATATAAAGAACTACTCGACCGCACAAACCAAAAGCTGGACACCGCTAGGCTGGATCATGGCCCTGGCGGCAACAATGGTGTTCACCAACGCGGTCATTAACTATCAACCACACTTGCCTGGATCAGCCAGCTTCGGCGCAAAATGGTGGCGCTCAATCCGCTCAAATCATTGAAGACGACGACCAGCAGTTGGTCAGCACGCTGTCAAAGCAGGACCCGGTTGTTGGACGCGCGTACCAGACCGGCCTGAAAGAGGCCAATGCGTACATCACGGATGCACAACAGGCCGTGAATCGCGATCCGCAGGATCCCATGGCGCAGCAGCAACTGCTGGAAGCGTATCAGCAGAAGGAAATGCTGTATCAGATGGCGACTGCCCGTTCGTTGCCCTGATCTCTGCTCGGATCTGATCTTCTGTAGACCGGTGAATGAGAAAGGACTGACCGCCATGAGACTTTCTGCCAGGAATGGGATTCGCTATGTCGCCGCACTGGGAGTTACCGCGCTGCTTTCATCTGCTCCAGCGCCTATTGCGCTGGAGGCGCGCAAGGAATTTCGTCTCGACATTGCCGCCGGCGGGGCGGTTACGCTCACCAACAGCGCAGGCTCAGTCAGTCTCAAGGCCAGCACCGGACATCAGGTGATTCGTCGCCTATACGGCGCAGAGCAACAAAGTTGAAGTGGACCAGTCCAGTCACCACCGACCAGTCGCAGAATAGAAATCACCACGCACGCGCTTCCTGACCAGAAACCAACCACGCGATGAAGCCCGCGTTGACTTTGATATTTCCCTTCCCGCCGGCGTTTCCGTAACGGTAAACACGGCCACCGCGACCATCACCGCGGAGAACCTCAGCGGCGATATAAGCCTTTCCTCTGATACAGGCCAGATCACGGTCCATGACATGGCCAAATCGAATCTGCACGTGCGTACCGTAACCGGCGCCGGTAAGTCTGAGCAATATCAATGGCGGCCATGTTGAAGTCACCTCCAGCGCCGGCGCCGTCCAGTTGGCGAACGTCAACGGCCCTAAGGTGAAGATCGGAACCGGCAGTGGAAACATCACCTACACCGGTGATTGTTCCGGCATGGGCAACTACGTATTGACCACGCACAGCGGGACCATTGACATGAGCCTGCCGCAGACCGCATCTGTTGACATCACAGCACGTTCCGTCTCCGGCGACGTGCAGAACGACTTCCCTCTCAGCCAGAAGACCCACACGTCCTTTGTCCCCCAGACAGGACGTTCCTTCGCAGGCACCTCCAACTCCGGTGCATCCTCAGTCCAGCTCCAGTCATTCAGTGGTAGAATCCGCGTGAAGAAGCAATAAAAGCGCTCAAGCAGCGTTTCCCAAAAACTTATTTCCATGGCCCGAGGCGAATCAAACCGGCGCGTGTTTCTGATTGGATTCATGGGCGCCGGAAAGACAAGCGTCGGCCAGGCGCTGGCCCGCAAATTGGGTTGGAATTTCTGCGATCTGGATCGCGTGATCGAAGCGCGAGAACAGAAAACGCGTGGCAGAAATTTTCGCCGAACTGGGTGAACCAGGATTTCGCGCCGTGGAAAGCGCTGCTCTTACAGCAACTGCTGCAAGGCGAGCGGTTCGCCGGAACGATCTGGTGGTAGCGCTGGGTGGAGGAACATTTGCCCAGGCGGCCAATCGCGACGCGCTGCTGAAGGCCGGTGCAATGACCGTATTGCTGGAAGCTCCGCTGCATGAATTGCAGCGCCGCTGCGCGAATGACTGCAACGGTCCGTCCGCTGGCCTTGCAGGAAGCAGGGTTTGCCGAGCTGTTTCAGCAAAGGCAGCCGGCATATTCGCTGGCCAAGCAGCGTGTGGAAACGTCAGGCAAGACAGTTGACGAAGTGGCGCAGGAAGTGGCGAGAATTCTCGCCGAAGCAATGCCGGAGGTAAGAAAGTGAAAGCAACAATCCGTACGATCCTAATGGCTACGCTCGCCATTACCTTGTTCGGCAGCGCCAACGGTTCTGACCAGAAGGCCAAAAAGGCGCCGGCAATCAGGTCTGGGACCGCGGCAGCTTCGGGATTTTCCATGAGGGCAAACGAATTGGCACGGAGAAGTTCAACATTGAATCGCGCGGCGATTTCAGCGTAGCCACATCTGAAATCAAAGTTGAAGATGGCAGCAACAAGGCCGATCAGACTGCCGAGATGCATGTGACACCCAAGGGCGAGTTGCAGTCCTACCTGTGGCGGGCGCATTTCGCCGCAAAAAGCAGAATCCAGCGTTGAGCCCAAGGAACAGCTTCTGGTGGAACACGTAACGCCCGTCCGACCAGAAGAAGATAGACGTTCCCCACGTGCTGCCTGTTTCTACGGTGATTCTGGATGACTACTTCTTTTCCCAGCGCGAACTGCTGGTATGGCGATACCTAACCACCGGCTGTACGCGCGATGCCTCAGGGACTGGCATGCGGCCCAAGCCATTTCGGCGTTCTAATTCCACGCCAGCACACCGCGGGCAGCGCGGTAATGGAAATTGTTGGGCCGGAAAAGCTCACCTTCAAAGGCCAGGAGAAGCAAGTCAACAAGCTGAAGCTTGATTCTGACGGTGTTATCTGGCTGCTCTGGGTGGGAGAAGATTACAAGGTCCTGAAGATGTCGGTCCCCGCCACAAACATTGAGGTCGTGCGCGACTAGCAGCAGTGGTCTTCAGGGCTGACGGTGAGAGGGCTGATACTTCCGGCAGGATGGAAATACGCCTCTGCTGCGCTACACTTCGTTAACTCCCCCAAATCAGGCTTGTACTCATGGCGAAGAACCATCGCTCAGACATTCTTTTCTTCTTCGGCGTAATACTGGCGTTGTGGACGGCCTATACCGTGCGCGACGTCCTCATACTGATGTACGTGAGTGCGTTATTCGCGGTGGTGCTCTCGCCTGCTATTGGGGTGATTCGCAAATTGAGCGTCGGCGGCTGGCGGCCCGGACGCGGATTCGCCATCCTCTTTCTTATACTCATGCTCGCGCTGGCCGGGACCCTGTTCATGGTCTTTGCTTTTCCGCCAATCTACCACGATGCGCGGACTTTCTCCGCGGAATGGCCACAGCGCCTCACCGCGCTCACCGAAGAGATGAAGCATCTTCCTTTTGGCCAGAAGATTGATCCCGCCGAGTTGCAAAAGTACGCGTCAGAGATTGCGGGAGGCGCAGGCGGCCTTTTCCTGAATATTGCCGGCGGAATTTTTGGCATCTTTACCGCCATCATCCTGACTGCGTATTTCATTATCGATGGAGAGCGCGCGTTCCAGTGGGCGGTCTCTCTATTTCCCATCAATCAGCAACAGCGGCTGAGTTCCACCCTGATGCGGGCGGAAAGGCGAATGCGCAATTGGTTGATGGGCCAGACCATCATGATGGGCTGCATGGGTCTGTGCAGCCTGGCCGTTTATTACGCCCTGGGACTCAAGTATTTCTACATACTGGCCATGTTTGCGGGCATTGCGGACATCATCCCCATCGCCGGCCCAGTCAGCGCGCTGATACTCGCCGGCACGGTTGCGGCCATGGATTCCCCGCAAAAGGTCCTGGGCGTGGTGATTTTTCATGCCGTGTACGCCCAGTTTGAAGCTGGATATTTTTCACCCCGCATCATGCGCTCCACGCTGAATCTCTCGCCGGTGGCGGTGATCATTGCATTGTCCATTGGCGGATCACTGGCCGGAGTGCTT
Organism: Terriglobia bacterium; assembly: GCA_963824835.1. Taxonomy (GTDB): domain Bacteria; phylum Acidobacteriota; class Terriglobia; order Terriglobales; family Acidobacteriaceae; genus Angelobacter. Next base: position 15,968 of record CAWGRA010000048.1, read on the forward strand.
GGCGCTCTGGTTTCCGTTCCCACGGCCGCCCTGGTCCTGGTTCTGGCGGAAGAATATCTGGTGCAGAAGAAAAGCCTGGCTGCCTCGGGCGACTGACAAGTCGAATCTCCGATTGCAGATGCTAAAATCAATTTTTCATCCTACATTTCAGCAATCAAGAGTTAATGACGAGCAAAATCAAAGTCGGCATTGTCGGCGCTACCGGCACCGTAGGGCAGCGCTTCATACAATTACTGGAAAACCATCCCTGGTTTGAAGTGAGCTGGCTGTCAGCTTCAGACCGCTCCGCGGGCAAGAAGTATTCTGAAGCTTGCACCTGGCGTCTGGCCACTGCCGCTTCCTGAGAAGGTGGCGGCAATGACGGTGAACGCCGCCACGCCTGCCAAAGACACGCCGAAACTGATTTTCGCCGCGCTGGACTCTACGGCTGCTCGCGAGATTGAACCCGCCTTCGCCGATGCGGGCTGCGCCGTGGTATCCAACTCCAGCGCATTTCGCATGGCGGAAGACGTTCCTCTGGTGATTCCGGAAGTCAATGGCGATCATGTGCCGCTCCTGAAATCGCAAAAGTGGTACCAGAAGAATGGCGGCTTCATGGTGACCAATCCCAATTGCTCGGCGATTGGCTTGGTCATGGCACTCGCCCCTTTGCATCGTCGCTTTGGCGTGGAAAAAGTTTTTGTCAGCACCATGCAGGCGGTGAGCGGCGCGGGTTATCCGGGCGTGCCTTCACTGGACATACTGGGCAACGTGATTCCCTACATCGCCAGCGAAGAAGAAAAGATGGAAGCAGAGTCGCGCAAACTCCTTGGCGCACTGAACGGCAGCCGGGTACAGGACGCGGACATCGTCCTGAGCGCGCATTGCAACCGCGTGGCTGTGGAAGATGGACACACAGAATCGGTTTCTCTCAAGCTTTCAAAGCCGGCCACCGCGGCCGAGATCATTGATACGTGGAAAGAATTCCGTTGTCTGCCGCAAAAGCTCAAGCTGCCTTCCGCGCCGGAAGAGCCGGTGATCTATGATCCCGCGCCGGACCGTCCGCAACCGCGACTGGATCGCGATCGCGGCCGTGGCATGTCAGCGGTGGTCGGACGGCTCCGTCCCTGCAATATCTTTGACTGGCGTTTCACCGTGCTTTCGCACAACACGATCCGCGGCGCGGCTGGCGCGGCCATCCTGAACGGCGAGTTGCTCAAAGCGCAGGGATACATCAGTTGATGAGCGAACAGTCGCTGATGAGTGAACAATCAAGTCTTTGGCGGTGCTGCCGTGATCGTGATGAAATTCGGCGGCACCTCCGTACAGGACGCGCAGGCCATTGACCGTATCGCGAAGATCGTCCGCGATCGTCTGGCGGAAAAACCCGTGGTGGTTGTAAGCGCGCTGGCCAAAATCACTGATCAGCTTCTCGCCATGGCCGCGGCCGCTGAAGCCGGCGATCGCGCCAAAGCCCTGGATTTATGCCGCGCGGCGCGTGAACGCCATTACGCCACCGCCAGTGACCTGCTGGGTGAAAAGCGCTTTTGCCCCGCTTGCACCCGTGCTGGAAGCCGAATTCAACGGACTGGAAGATCTTTTGCGCGGCGTGGTTGCCGTGGGCGAACTCACCGCCGCGCACCACTGACACCATCTCCGGTTTCGGCGAACGGGTCTCCAGCAAGATCGCTGCCGCCGCATTCGCCCAGAGAGGCATTGACGCCGCGCACGTTGATTCCCGCCAGTGCGTTGTCACGGATGCAAATTTCGGCAAGGCTGTCCCTCAATTCGAAGAAACCAATGCCCGGCTGATTGAGATTGTAAAACCGTTGCTTGATCGCGGCCGCGTTCCCGTCATGGGCGGCTTTATCGGCTCCACTCGTGAAGGCATCGCCACCACTCTGGGCCGTGGTGGTTCAGATTTCAGCGCGGCCATTGTGGGTGCGGGCCTGGGCGCAACCCGCATTGAAATCTGGACGGACGTGGATGGCATGATGACCACGGACCCCAATATGTGTCCGGACGCGCGCCGCATCAAGACCATCAGCTTTGAGGAGGCCGCGGAATTGGCCTACTTTGGAGCCAAAGTTCTGCATCCGGCCACTTTGCTTCCGGCCATCCAGAAGAACATTCCCGTGCTCATTCTGAATTCCAGCAATCCAGGCTGCGAAGGCACACGCATTACGGCCACCGCGCCGAAAAGCAAAAGCGTATTCAAGGCGATCGCGGCCAAAAAGCGCATCACCATTGTGGACGTGGTGGCCACGCGCATGTTGATGGCGCACGGTTTCCTGAAAAGTATTTTCGAGGTCTTCGCCGACCATCGCTGCCCTGTGGACATGGTTTCCACCTCCGAGGTCAGCGTCTCAGTCACCGTGGATTCGAACGAATCCATCGCCGCCATCGCGGCCGATCTGGGCAAGCTGGCGGACGTGAAGTATGAAGGCAGAAAAGCCATTGTGTGCCTGGTGGGCGAAAACATCCGCAACACCCCGGGCATTGCCGCCAAGGTGTTCAGCGCCATTGCTGACGTGAATATCCAGATGATTTCCCAGGGCGCATCCGAGATCAATATCAGCTTTGTCATTGACGAGCCGGACGTGCCTAAAGTAGTGTCGCGATTGCATCAGGTGTTTTTCTCCGAAATTGATCCTGAGGTGTTTGCGTGAAAGTTCTTTTGCTGGGACAGGGCAAGACCGGATCTCTGGTGGCCGACGTGGCCCGTCAACGCGGCCATGAAGTGCGCTCACTGCGCAGCAAAGACAATCAGGACGGACGCGGCCTTACCCTGGAAGTACTGCAACAGTCTGACGTGGTGATTGACTTCACCACGCCGCACGCCGCCATTCCCAATATCATTCGCTGCGCTGAAGCGCGGGTCCCCATGATTGTTGGCACCACCGGCTGGTACCAGCATATGGATAAAGTTCGCGAACTGGTGACCGAACGCAAAGCCGCCCTGCTGTACGGATCAAACTTTTCCATCGGCATGAATTTCTTTTTCAAGGCCGTTCAGGCGATGGCTCCGATTTTGAAAGGCAATTATCTCGGCAACATCGTGGAGCGCCACCACGTCCACAAAAAAGACCAGCCGTCCGGGACGGCAGTGAAGTTGAAGAATATTCTTGAGGCCGGCACGGGCGCGCACGTGGAAGTGGCGTCTGTCCGCGAAGGTGAGACCGTGGGCATGCACCTTGTGATGTTCGACTCCGCCGATGACGTGATTCTCTTTACCCATGACGCCAAGAACCGCTTGGGCTTTGCCGAAGGCGCGGTCAGAGCGGCAGAGTGGATCCAGGGCAAGACCGGGTTTTACGAGTTTCCGGAAATTGTTGATCAACTGTAGATAAATTGGTAATCGGGTAATTGAGTAATTGAAAACCCCCGACAAAACCAAGTCGAAACCTGCTGACTTCCAGAGAAAAAGTCGTTATCCTAAGAGGCGACTATGAAACTCCACGGTTGCGGCACAGCCCTCGTTACTCCCTTCAAGCAGGACCAGACCATTGATCAAGATGCGCTCGGACGTTTAGTCGAGTGGCAGGTTGAATCGGGAATCCATTTTCTGGTTCCCTGCGGCACCACCGGTGAGACGCCTGCACTGAGCAAGGAAGAATGGCTGCGCGTGATTGACATCACCATTGAAGTTGCCGGCGGCAAAGTTCCAATTGTGGCCGGAGCAACTTCCAACTACACCGCGGAAGCGGTGGAAAAGGCGCGGGAGTTGAGCAAGCGCAAAGGCGTGGACGCCATCCTCACGGCTTCGCCTTATTACAACAAGCCTACACAGGAGGGCCAGTACCAGCACTTCAAGGCCATTGCGGAAGCCGTGGACAAGCCGCTGGTGCTGTACAACGTGCCCGGCCGCACGGCCGCGAACATTGAACCCAGCACCCTGGGACGGCTGGCCAAGATCCCCAACATCATCGCCGTGAAAGAAGCCAGCGGGAACATCAGCCAGATTGCCGAAGTATTCAATCACGTGCCGGAAAGTTTTCTGGTCTTCTCCGGTGACGACGCCGTTACTCTGCCGGTGGTTTCGCTCGGCGGCGTTGGAATCATCTCCGTGGCTTCCAATGAAATTCCCCGCGAGATGGCAGAGCTGACGCAGGCCGCGCTGGACAATGACTGGAAGAAGGCGCGCCGTATTCATCGCAAATTTCTGCCGCTGATGCAGGCCAATTTCATTGAGTCCAATCCCATGCCCGTAAAAGCCGTGCTGGCGATGATGGGAAGGATTGAAGAGGTTTATCGCCTGCCGATGCTGCCGATGAAACGCGAGACACGCGGCAAACTCCATCAGATCGCCTCCGAAGTCGGATTGCTGGAGCCGGTCACAGCCGCCGTTTCTGATCTTTAAATTTTTCGGTGGCTCTCGAAAACTGGAACTATTGCCAGCCCGCGGTGTCTCTCTACAACGTCCGCATCAATTGTCAGAGATCGCGATTGCCGAAGATAAGAAGATAAACAAGGCGCACATGCATAGCTGCTGGATTGTTCTGTTCAGCCTTCTGTTGGCGATACAAAACGTATCTGTGGCCACTGTTTCAGGACGGATCCTGGACCAGGAAGGCAAGCCGCTGGCCGGCGCGCAGATCACCTATAAGAACATAGGCCGATACAACCGTGAATACCGCGCCGATGGCGGCATGCGGACGGAAAACCCTGAAATGACTGAGGGGACAGGCCGCGTTTATCACACCAAAACGGATAGAAAAGGCGCTTTCGTCCTGGCAGGTCTGGACTTTGGTGTCTATCAAATTGAGATTACCGGCCCGGACGGAGTTCACGTTTATTCGGGCAGGAAAACCATCGGTCGTGACGACGATCCCGGTTCGCAAAACATACTGAACGTTGATCTGTCATTGGCGATCAAGGCTCCCGGTGGAACCCGGCAATGGCACCAATCTCGCGGGTGGCAAGAAAACAAAAGATCAGCAGGAGTTGATCCGTCAGGAGAATGCCCGCGCGGCAAAGATCAACCGCCTGGTCTATCAATACCATGCCTCATTGGCCGCGGAGGACTGGCCGAACGCCATGGGCCAATTGAAACAATTGATTGCCATTGATCCGCACCGCTGGGAGTTTTACCAGAATCTGGGAACACTCCAGGCGAACCAGGGTCTGAATGAGGAAGCCGCGAAGAGTTACGCCAGGGGAGCGGAAGAGGCGCAAAAGATTCTCGCCAATCCGTCAGACACTGACCACGCGCTTACAACCTTGGGCGACCTTTTGCTGGCCGAGGCCGACTGTTACCTGAGGATGGAAAAAATCGATGATGCGGTCGCTCTCTATAACAAGGCAGCCGCAGTCTATCCTCACCCATACATGGCCCGCTATCGCGCATGCAGCGCGCTCAATAATCTTGGCAAGAGTGATGAGGCGGTTGAAAAGTGCAATCAGGCCATTGCCGACGATCCCACACAATGGGGCCCTTATCAGATGCTTGCCGGAATCTTCACCGCGGCAGGCAAACAGAAACAAGCTCTGGATGCTTACAGAAGAGGAGTTGCCGTGGCACAAAAGGTCCTTTCGGAAAAGCCGGATTCCGGACCAGCAAAGATAGCCCTGGGGCAGATGTTCAACTCTGAGGGGAATCTCCTTTTGCAGCAGAAAGATTATGACGGCGCGATCGGCGCGTTTTTGCAGAGCGCAACTTTGGGCGCGTATCCTGCCATGCCCTATTTCAACCTGTGCACCATCTACTACAATCTCAAGCGCGGAGAGGAAGCTGTCTCAGCCTGCGATCTAGCCATCACTTACGATCCCAAAATGGCGGAGGCATACTACATCAAGGGCGCAATCTTGTTTGGCAGGGACGTATGGAACACGGAAAATACGTGACGCCGCCCGGCACGCTCGAAGCTTTGAACAAATATCTGGAATATGCTCCCCTGGGAGAATACGTGAGGACGGTCAATGAGATGGTGAAACAGCTTGGCCAACCAACCGAAACCTTTCAATCACGCCCAAAGCATTAGTCAGGGCTCTCGAGATCATCTCGCAGTCAATCCCCGCCGGAAGAATTCAGTGTCTTAAGGTGTTCGCCGTGATTTTTTTCGCTGTGTCGCGGAAGTGCGCTGCACCTCCGTGCGTAAAGAAGTAAGAAGATGGTTGCCAAGCTTAATCCAGCTCACGAAACTAACCCTATAGCAAAGTGTTTGCACCCCACAGTGGGATTTCCGTAGGCGCGCAACGATCTAAAGATACTGCTGCCGCGTAACGGACAAAGGATTGTGTACCTCAATGCGCAGGATTTTGGTTCGTGCTGAGACATTTGATATGCAATAGGCGGATTTTGCCCGGCCGGCATCCGCCGAAGAAGGCGATCCGCCAAGCCGCGTGGCACGGTTGAGTTACATCACCGGCAAAGTGTCATTTGAGCCTTCCGGTGAAGACCAGTGGAGCCAGGCGTCACCCAATTATCCCATGACCACGGGTGACAGGTTATATACGGACAATGATGGCCGCGCGGAACTGGAAACGGGAAACATCGCCATACGCATGGCCCCCGAACACTGACTTAAGCACCACCACATTGAGTGACCGACTGGTCCAGCTTGGCCTGGCCCAGGGCACATTGCGCGTGCGCGCGTATGACATTGCCGCGGGAAATTCCATTGAGATTGATACGCCCAGCGCGGCGCTTACATTGTTGCGCGCCGGCAGCTATCGCGTGGAGACCTATCCTGACGGCAACACAACTCTGGTGGCCGTGAATGAAGGTGATCTGGAGATCAGCGGCGCCGGTATCAACCGCACCCTGCACGCCGGCGAAGCGGTAAAGCTGAAGGGCACGGATGATGTCCGCATGGACTGGATTTCCATTCCCGATCGCGATGACTTTGATCAATGGTGTGGTGACCGCGACCGCAGGTTCATGAATTCCAATTCCCGCCGGTACGTGAGCGATTACACGCCCGGCTACGCCGATCTGGATGAGTACGGAAGCTGGGACAATGCTCGCGAATACGGGCGCGTCTGGTATCCCGCACAGGTATCGGCAGACTGGGTGCCTTATCGTAACGGGCGCTGGGTCTGGGTTGAGCCATGGGGCTGGACCTGGGTGGAAGAGGAACCGTGGGGATTTGCCCCATTTCACTATGGCCGCTGGGTCTTGGTTGGACGGCGCTGGGGCTGGGTACCCGGACCGGTTGTAACCGTGCGGCCGGTTTATGCTCCGGCGCTGGTGGCCTTCGTAGGCGGCCCAAATGCTGACATTCAAGTGTGGTTCCCGCTGGGTCCACGCGATCCTTATTTGCCGTGGTATCACCACTCGGATGTGTATCGCCGCCAGGTGAACGTGACCAACGTTCGCGAAATCAACATTGTGAACGTGACCAACGTCAGGGTGGAGAACATACGCTATACGTACCAGCGCATTGCTCCCACGGCCTGCAACACGGAAACGTTCCGCGGATCCCGGCCGGTGGGTCGTGAGCTTGTGCGGGTGAACGCGTACGATATTGGCAGGGCGCGCGTAATTCCGCATCCTGAAATCCGTCCCGACGAACGCTCCATACACGCCGGCAGGCAGGAGGAGCATCCTCCGGTAGAGCGCATCAGGCCGCATATAGAGAATCGTGGAATTGACAATCGTATTGTCAACGCGCGTCCTGAACCTCGCAATGATCATGACCGCGGCGACGATCGCGGCACAGTTGGTAATCGGCAAGTCAATGACCGTCCTATTAATGACCGGCCTATTAATGACCGGCCTATTAACGATCATCACGGTGAAGCCGGCAATCCGGGAGGATACCCGAACCCTCGTGCCAACAATGATCGTCCTATTAACGATCATCATGGTGAGGCCGGCAATCCGGGAGGAGATCAGCGTCAGGAGCATCCAGGCGATGACCGCAATCGTCACGCAGGCGCTCCTGAGCTGGGAAATCGCAATCTTCCTGGTCGCGATAACCCGCCACCCAATACAGATAACCGCGACGTCCGCGGACGTGAAACCGTGGGAGGTCCATACCGGCCGCAGCCCGCTGTTGTGCCACAAACTGTTCATGAGAACCCGCAGCCCGCTGTTGTGCAGCAGATTGTTCACGATAGGCCGCAGCCTGCTATTGTGCCTGTTCACGATAGCGCGCAACCAGCGGTAGTATCGCAAGTGAATCGAGTCCCGGACAGCGGACCGCCGCAGGAGCGTCGTCCATTGGTCAACAGAAACCCGCCTCCGCCGCAGAACCCGCCGTTCTCACAGCGGCAGCCCGCGATGCAGGATCACCCGGGTCGTCCTCTGGAACCGCAGCAGGTGGAAAACATTCGTCGCGGCCAGGCAGCCGGTCCACGCCAGGACCGCGAAGTCCCATCGCATGGAAATTCCAGACAGAGTCCTCCGCCCGCGAAGAACGATTCAAAACAGGACCGCGAGCACGACCGGCGGTAAGAGAATTAGTATGTTTGAAAATGAAAGGCCCGAGAGATCGGGCCTTTTTTGTTCCTGTTTTTTGTCCCGAGTGCAACGAGGGATCCCTATCGTGCCGAAAATGTTCGTGGCCGATAATCCAGGTCATAGACGGAACTTGTTACGTCCTGGTGCATGGCCGCGGATTTTGCCGCTACTCCGCCATGGCTTCCATCACCACCGGCGAAGGCGTTTCCTTGCCAAACTCTCCTTCCCAGCGCGCCACGACCGCAGTGGCAAGGCAATTACCCAGAACGTTCGTGGCCGTGCGGGCCATGTCCATGAGCTGATCAATTCCCATGATGATCAGGATTGGCCATGCGGGAAGATGAAATGATTCCGCCGTTCCCAGCAGAATCACCAGACTGGCGCGGGGAACGCCGGCAACGCCCTTGCTGGTGAGCATGAGAGTGAAAACCATCACGAGTTGCTGAGTAATACTCAAATGAATACCGGCTGCCTGGGCGACGAACATGGATGCCAGCGTCAGATACACCGTGGTGCCATCCAGATTGAAACTGTAGCCGGTCGGTATCACAAAGGCCACGATCTGCCGTGGCACGCCGAGCCCTTCCATGGATTCCATGGCGCGAGGCAGGGCCGCTTCTGAACTTGCGGTGGCAAATGCAATGGACACAGGCTCGGCAACCGCCTTCACAAAACGCCGGATCGGCAGCCGCGCAATCAGCGCCACTGGCAGCAGAACGCAGGTGAGAAAAACAACCAGGGCAGCGTACAACGTAGCCAGCAGTTTGAAGAGATTCACCAGAACGCCAAATCCCATGGTGCCCACCGTGTATGCAATCGCGCCCGCCACGCCGACGGGCGCAAAGAGCATGACTATGTTGGTGAACTTGAACATGGTCTCTGAAAGGCTTTCACAAAAAGCCAGCATCGGCCTGCGTTTCTCCTCACCCAGCATGGCCAGGGCAATGGCGAAGATGATGCTGAAGACCACCACCTGCAACACCTGGCCTTCGGCCACCGATTTGGCAATGTTTTCCGGAAAGGCGTGCAGAAGAATCTCTGACGCTTTCTGCGGTTGCGCGTTGACCTGTGCGGCTGCGGCGTTCACCGGGGGTGTAACGCCCGCGCCTGCCTGCGAGAGATTGATGGCCAGCAATCCAATCAGCAGCGCAAAGGTAGTGATCACTTCAAAATAGACCAGCGCTTTCATACCCATGCGTCCAACCTGTTTCAGGTTGGAGTGCCCGGCAATGCCCACCACGAGCGTGCCAAAGATCAGCGGCGCAACAATCGTTTTGACCAGGCGCAGAAAGATGGTGCTGAGTACCTGAAGATTGGCTGCCTGCCGGGGCCAGTCATGTCCGATTTCCGCGCCAATCAACATGCCGGCAAAGATCCACGCTGTGAGTGAGCGCCGCGCCCAAGCGTATCCGCACACCGCAACCAGCGCAGCCCAGCGGACCATCATCATCAGTCCCGGCGAAATGACCGCACCTGAATAATGCCCGACGGACCACAGAATGGTCGCGATCGCCGCTAAAGCCAGAAACGTAAATAGAAATTTGTTTTGAGACGCTGGCTTGATCATCGCAAAAGGTCCTCAAGTTCAATGGACGTTGCTGTTTTCGCGTCACGATATTTCACGATCACCGGCGTATAGAGTGATAATCCCCACTCCGCTCCCTTGCCTTTGCTCACGGCCCGCGAACCGGGCACCACCACCGCGTTTTCCGGGATGATCAGTGGCGTATCAGCCGTGGAGCGATAAATCTGGCCATGCACCACGTCATAGACGGGAGTTCCGCGGGTAAGTATTGTGCCTGAGCCCAGCACGGCCCCGCTGCGCACCTGCGTCCCTTCATAGACACCGCAATTGCCGCCGACCAGCACATCATCTTCAATGATCACAGGAGAGGCATTCACCGGTTCAAGTACTCCGCCAATCTGCGCCGCCGCGCTCAGGTGCACGCGCTTGCCAATCTGGGCGCAGGAACCAACCAGAGCGTGCGAATCAATCAGCGTGCCTTCGTCAACATAAGCGCCAACGTTTACATACATCGGCGGCATGCAGATCACGCCCTCGGCAAGATAGGCGCCCTGGCGCACGGACGATCCGCCGGGAACCACCCTTATCCGGTCATGGACTTTGAATTGGCGGGCCGGAAAGGTGCTTTTATCAACAAAGGAAAGCGCGCCTGCTCCGCTCATGTCCTGCAATTCGCCCAGACGAAAGCCAAGCAGAATGCCCTGCTTCACCCAGGTATTTACCATCCACTGTCCGCTCTTGTTTTCCGCCGCGCGGATTTCACCGCGGGTCAGGGCCGCCCGGAATTCCTGAAAGACGCTGAGCGCCTGTTTTGCCTGCTCAGGCGAGGTTGGGGGCTGGGAATAGAATTTCTCGATATCGCTCTGAAGTATATGCATTCGCCTCTTATTGTCCCCCCGCCGCCGAATCCGGGTCGCGCGTTCATGAATTTCAGCAACGCTCGGGGAGTATAACTGTGCAGCCTTTCAAGGGCCAAGCCTGGAATTGGCCCCCAGTTCTGAGCATACGCCGGAAAAGCATGCCGAGGCTCCCGGCGTTCACGCGGTGAACTGCATCCAAACGATCGATGGAACAGCTACAGCCTTTGCTGAACAAAACCTTAATGGTGGTGGCTCATCCCGATGATGAAGTGATTGCCTTTGGCGCGATCATGCAACGCATGCGCGACGCGGTGGTTGTCTTTGCCACAGATGGCGCGCCCCGGGACGATTATTTCTGGAAAGATTACGGATCGCGCGAAGCCTATGCCCAGGTACGTCGCGAAGAAGCGCACAAAGCGCTCAGCATTGTGGGTGCGCGGCCCATCTTCCTGTCTGACTTTGTGCGCGGCAGCCTGGTGGACCAGGAATTGTTCCGCAACCTTCCCCAGGCATTCGAAGCTCTGGGCAAGGTGATGGCTCAGGAGCGCCCCGACGCGGTGCTTACCCTGGCATACGAAGGCGGCCATCCGGACCATGATTCCGCGTGCTTCCTCGCTTCCAACTGCGCCAGGCGAATGGGGGTGCCGATCTGGGAGGCGCCTCTTTATTATCGCGACCATAACGCGGCAGGTGTCGCGCAAAAATTTGTCGCGCTGACCGGGCAGGAGATCGTCACGCAGGTGGAAGGCGAGGCGCTGGAGAAAAAGATGCAGATGTTCCACACCTATGTTTCGCAAAAGCTGGTGCTCGGCGGTTTTCGTCCGGAGGTGGAGCAGTTTCGGCCCATGGCGGAATACGATTTTACCCGGCGTCCCACACCCTGGAAGCTGAATTATGAACTCTGGCAGTGGCCGATGAGTGGCGAAGAGGTTGCCGGTGCGTTCGCCAGGTTGATCTCCGCACTTTCCGCGGACCACCAGGCCTGAGCGGCAGAGTCCGGCTGCGAGCGGCTTGGCGGCGGTGAGCTGTTACTCGTTCTCCCGGCCTCTTTTACCAAGCTCGGCAAACCTGAGTTGCCGGTTTTGCACCCAAAGTCAGTAAGAGATCATGGCCACATTCCCTCTTCGCGTTCTGTACGTTTCCTATCCGCTGCTGACTGTCTCTGAGGACAGCGCCGGCGGCGCCGAGCAGATGCTCTGGGTCCTTGAGCGTGAAATGTCAAGGCGCGGGCTGGCGACAACCGTAGCTGCGTCCGCGGGTTCGCGAGTCAGCGGCGAACTGTTTATTACCGGCGAACCCTGTTCTCAGCCAGACGATTTTGAGCGGCGCAACCAGGAACATCAGGACCGGGTGGTTGCGTTGGTGCATCAGCGCAGCCGCGAAGGCCGGGCTTTTGACCTGATTCATGACAAGTCCGGGAGCTTTTGGACGCGCGCATGCGAACTTGATGTGCCGGTGCTGGCGACGCTCCATCTGCCCAGGCATTTCTATTCTGATTGCTTGTTTGAGGGCATCCCTGAAAACGTAAGCTTCAACTGCGTTTCCAGGTCGCAGGCAAATGGTTTCCGTGACGTTCCGCGTATGCTGGGCGTTGTGCCAAACGGAATTGCACTGGAGCGATTCACAGGGGATGAGGAAGAATTGGCTGTGCCCCGCTCCGCTCTTTTGTGGCTGGGCCGGATCTGCGAAGAAAAAGCTCCGCACCTTGCTCTGGATATCGCCAAGCGCGCCGGACTTGGCATCACGCTGGCCGGACAGGTTTATCCGTTTTCCTATCATCAACAATATTTTGAACGTGAGATCTCACCGCGCTTACAAATGATGGCGAATGCCCGCTGGGTGGAGTCGCCATCGTTCAGTGAAAAGTTGCGCCTGCTTGCGGAGTGCGAAAGCTTTGCTCATCACCAGCCAGGTTGATGAAACCAGCTCACTGGTTGCCATGGAGGCGGCTGCGTGCGGCACACCCGTCATCGCCCTGGATCGCGGCGCGCTGCCTGAGGTGGTGCGGAACGGTCTGACCGGATTTGTAGTCAATAACGCATCTGAAGCTGCCGAGGCAATCGGCGCAATGAGCCGGATCAGCCCCGAGGCCTGCCGGAAGCATGCTCAACAAAATTTCAGCAGCAACCGCATGGCTGAGCGCTATGCGGAAATGTATGACGCTCTTCTTTGTAGTCGCCGCACGCAACGGGAAAGTTATTTTCCAGCCATAAAAAATTTTGCAAGAAATAAAACACCGCACGATCTATCGGACAGAGGGATGTTTCTCCTGGTGGGAACTCCGGGCTGGCTGAGTTGGAGCCACTCCTTCCAGCGCAGCCGGGCCCCGAGTTGGTGTGCGAAGGCCGCATCGCAAGGTGCGGCCTTATTTATTTCCAGGTGAGGCCAATACACATCAAAGCTAAATTCGTGACCTTGTCCGCTTCATTGACAAGGGGTCAAGATGAGTACTTTTAAGTCAGAATTGTTAAGAATCGAAAAGATAGCTGGGCTACAATACCGGGTACTCTCGTTTGTCCCATGGTTCAAAAGCTGGGGTTATCAGGCTCGCGGCGGCGACGGCTCATGCACCTCTCTGTATGGGCGGGCTTCTGCCTATGCGCTTTTCTGGCGCTTGCTCAGGATAAGCCACCCCAGTCACCCAAGCAGTCGCCATTTCAATCGATGATGGTGAGGGTTCGCGATAGCGCAAACCAGCCTATCGCCGGAGCAAAGATCACCGTAAATGCGCATTCCGGGGTGGTGGCCTCATCAAAGACCAATTCGGAAGGTAACGCCACGCTTTCATTTCCAGTTGCTGCCGATGTTGAAATCAGCGTGAAGAAGGACGGCCTTGAGCCAATCTCGAGGAAGATTGCGCTGGACAGCCTGACTACTGACATTGAGATCACGATGATCCCCCGGATCGAAGCCAGGGAAACCGTTTCAGTCCAGTCAGGTGACTCGCCGAGCGCGTCAACGGTAGAGACCCTGGGTCATGACAGCATCAAGGAGATGACAAACCGGCCGGCAAACGTAGCCGACGCTCTCGCTCTCACTCCGGGCGTTCTTCGCACGCCCGATGGCATTGCCATTGCCGGCGGTGATGAAAAGCACAATGCGCTGATCGTAAATTCTGTGGACTCCACCGATCCTGCAACCGGACAGTTCGGCCTGCTGGTTCCCGTGGACAGCGTGGAGACGCTGAGCGTGGCGGCAACGCCATTTCAGGCGCAGTACGGAAACTTTACTGCCGGCGTGGTCTCAGCAGACACGCGCCGCGGCGGCGAAAAATGGAACTTCGCGCTGAACGATCCCTTCCCTGAATTTCGCATTCGCAGCGGACACCTGCAAGGCCTGCGCTCTGCCACGCCGAATGTAAGCTTTGGCGGTCCGGTGATTGACCAGAAACTTTATTTCCATCAGACAGGCCAGCTCTTCCTGCAAAAGAACCCGGTGCTCACGCTGCCGTTTCCGTTGAATGAATCGCGCACGCTGATTGGGAATTTCTTCAGCCAGGCCGATTATGTTTTCTCTCCCGAACACACATTGACCGGAACATTGCAGATCAACCCGCAAGACACAACCTTCGCCAACCTTGATTTCTTCAATCCCCAGCCGGTTACCCCGAACGTAAATGGAATGGCCACAGCCGTGGCCTTTACTGATCGGCTGAGCGTGGCCGGCGGCATTCTGCAAAGCACGCTGGCCAGGCAGGCTTTTGAGGTGGACGTTGCTCCCCAGGGTCTTTCCAGCATGGTGCTGACCCCGGTGGGCAATACCGGCAACTATTTTGGCAGCCATGATCGCCAGTCAGGCCGAATTGTCTGGGGTGAAAACTTCTCCCCCAAAGCGCAACAATTCCTGGGCGCACATAATTTCCAGTTTGGCACCAGCGCAACCTTCACCGGAGACCATGGCACGTTCAACGCTCGTGACGTAAACATTGAGAGCACAAGCGGCACTCTGCTGAAGCGCATTCAGTTTGTAGGCGGAGATAAATTCAGCAAATCAGATTTTGAGTTTGCCGCCTTCGCCCAGGACCACTGGACACTGAACACCAAGCTGGCCTTTGACGCCGGCGTGCGCATGGACCGGCAGAACATTACGGACACCGTCCGCTTCGCTCCGCGAACCGGTTTTGCTCTTACGCCATTTAAGGACAAGAGCACCATCATTCGCGGTGGCGCCGGAGTTTTCTTTGATCATGTTCCACTCAATGTTTACGCGTTTGAGCATTATCCGCAGCAACTGGTGACCACGTATGACGCCAACGGCAACCTGCTGGACGGGCCACGGCTCTTTCAGAACCTTATCGATATCACCGGCAGCCGCTTGTGGCTGGTGAGCGCGACATAGCCCGGCGACGCGCCCCGGCGACTTCGCTCCTTACAGCGTGGCCACTGCCCTGGAGTTGGAGCAGCGTGCTTCGCGCCTGGTACTGCTGCAATTCAAATTCAGTTATCGCGCTTCTCACGGACTAATTACCGTTGCGCCCAGGCACTTTGCCGATGGGGACGATGCGCTGCTGATGCGCGATTCCGGCAGCTCACAATATCGAGACTTCCAGTTCACAGCCCGCATTGCCGAAGACCGCAAGAGCAAACTTTTTGTCTCCTACGTGCACAGTAAAGCGCTGGGCAGCGTGGACGCCCTCAGCACCTACCTGGGCGACGTAAGCTTCCCCATCGTGCGCAGGCGGTTTTATACCAACCTGGCCATTGACACGCCAGATCGCATTCTGGTCTGGGGTGAGACTCCGCTGAAATGGAAGATGAAGATTGCGCCCATGGTGGAATACCGGACCGGCCTCCCTTATTCCCAGGTGGACGCTTATCAGAACTTTGTGGGCCTGCCGAACAGCAACCGCTTCCCTTCGTACTTTTCTCTGGATACGCAATTGATTAAAGACGTGCAGATCAACCCGAAATACGCCGGACGTTTCACCATCCGGGGACTCAACCTGAGCAACCATTTCAACGCTCTGGCCGTGCACCCGAACATTGCTGATCCGCAGTTTGGGAATTTCTTCGGCAGCTATGGCCGCCGCTTCCGGCTGGATTTTGACGTTTTGTTCTAAAACGTAACCAGCGGCTGGACGGTACCATCGTTTTTTCTTCCGCGGGAACATTTTTCCCTATTGGCCTTTCTACTGATAGCATCGTTATAACTACATGCCTGCTGGAAAATTACATTTAGTACCTCTGGGCGGTCTGGGCGAGTTCGGTATGAACTGCATGGCCGTACGCTGGGGCGAAGATATTATCGTCATCGACGCCGGACTCATGTTCCCCGAATCAGAACTGCTGGGCGTTGACATTGTTGTCCCCGACATCACCTACCTGATCCAGAACCGCGAGAAAGTCCGCGGGATCGTGCTGACGCACGGGCATGAAGACCACATTGGCGGCCTGCCCTGGATCTTGAACGAGCTGAACGTGCCGGTTTATGGCACTGAGTTCACGCTGGCGCTGGTGGAAAACAAGCTGGACGAGCATGGCCTGCTCGATAACGCCGACCTGCGCGAGATCCGCGCCCGGTGAGCGCTTCACCATGGGCCCGTTCACCATCAATCCCATTCGGGTAACGCATAGCCTGGTGGATTGCGTGGCCCTGGGGATCCATACGCCTCTGGGCGTGATCATCCATACTGGCGACTTCAAGGTTGATCCCACGCCAACAGACAATCGTCTGTTCGATCTGCATGCATTCGCCGAATACGGCAAAGACGGCAACGTACTGGCGCTGCTTGCAGGACTCCACCAACGCTGAGCGGCGCGGTTACACGCCCAGCGAACGCGCCGTGCATCCCCGCTTCGATGAGATCTTTGCCCGCACTGACCGGCGGCTGTTCGTCTCGTGCTTCTCGTCGTCAATCCATCGCATCAAGCTGGTCTTTGACATGGCCCGCCAGTACAAGCGCAAAGTTTCGCTGTGTCGGGCGGTCGATTACGGAAGCGGCGGAAATCGCCATGGACCTGGGCTATCTGGATGTTCCTGAAGGCGCTGCTGATCCATCCCGGCCAGATCAAAGATTATGCTCCGCAACAGGTCTGCGTGCTGATCAGCGGGACGCAGGGTGAGCCGATGTCCGCGCTGTCACGCGCCGCCGTGGACAACCACAAGCATGCCAAGATCGAACGCGGCGATACCGTGGTGCTTTCCTCGCGCATCATTCCCGGCAATGAAAAAGGCATTTACCGGATGATCGACCATCTTTACCGTCGCGAAGCTGACGTGATCTATGACGATGGTTCCAACTCCGCCGGTCCACGTGAGCGGACACGCCAGCCAGGACGAGCTCAAGCTGATCATGAACCTGGTCAAGCCGAAATATTTTATCCCGGTGCACGGTGAGTACCGCCAGCTTCGCGTACATGCCGATCTGGCCCGGTCCATGCGCGGCTCCGTTGGACAAGTAATGATGATGGAGAGCGGCGACGTGATGGAGTTTGACGAACTGGGCGCGCGCAAGATTGATAAAGTGCCGGTTGGCCGGATCTGCATTGACTCCGGCTCCCGCGGTGACGTGGTGGAAGACCTGATCATCAAAGACCGCCGCCATCTGAGTGAAGACGGCTTTGTGCTGCCGATCATCGCCATCAACAAGCTGAACGGGACGGTGGAGTCGATTCCGGAGATCGTAATGCGCGGCTTTGCCGCCGGCAGTGAGAACGGATTTGTGCAGGAGGCGCGGCGCATTGTCTCCAGCACGCTGGAAAATTCCACGGCGGAAGAAAAAGCCGACTACGGCGTGATCAAGGAAAAAATTCGCGCTGACCTGAAAAGATTTATTGTGAAAACGACTGCGCGGCGGCCGTTGATCATGCCGGTGATTCTGGAGATCTAGCATTGCCTGCTCCGCGAACTTCGCGCCGTGCTACCTACTTCGTTCTGATACCAGTGTTGCTGCTGGGAGGATTGGGCGCCCGGTACCTGGCCGATAGCCATCTTCGCGCTCTTTCTCTGCTGCTGCGCTTTTCTGATCCGCATGCCCACGGACTGGCCACCAGCTTTGCCAGCCATCCCCTGACGGAAGAAATTACGACCGTGCAGACTCCACATGGAGTGATGCGGTACCGCATGTTCACGCCCACTGACGTGGACGGTCCTCCGTCACTGCTTCTGCTGCATGGCGTTCATCATCTGGGAATGGACGATCCGCGATTAATCGGGCTGGCCCGGGCCATGTCCATGACTGGCGTGAGGATCATGACGCCTGAACTCAAGGACCTGACGGAATATCACGTAACGCCGGAGACGGTGGACCAGATCGGAGACGCGGCAACTTTCATGTCACAAAAATATCGGGCAGAAAGTTGGCGTGATCGGAGTGAGCTTTGCCGGAGGCCTGGCATTGATTGCCGCCTCGCGGCCGGAGTACGCGAAATCCATGGGTTTTGTGCTCGCCGTGGGCGCGCATGACAGCATGCGCCGCGTGGCAAAATTTTTTGCCAGCAACGTACTGGAACTTCCAGATGGCAAGCAGGAACATTTTCAGTCACATGAATACGGGCTGCTGATCCTGGCCTATTCACACCTGGAAGATTTTTTTCAACCTCGATGACTTACGGCCTGCGCATGACACTCTTCGCCGCCGCTTATGGGAACAGCCCGCCGCCGCAGACGCTTTTCGACTCGATGAGCGCACAAGGACAGGCGAGATGGACCTGCTGGTAAACCATCGTGAGCGCATGGAAACAGGCCATGTTGCAGGAGATCGATCGGCACAGCAAGGAGATGGATGCGGTTTCGCCCGGCGGCAAAATGTCTGGTCTGCATGTTCCGGTTTATTTGCTGCATGGAGCGGGCGACAGCGTAATTCCGCCTTCTGAATCGTTGTGGCTGGCCCAGGACGTTCCGCATGACGATCTTCGCGCCGTGCTGATCAGTCCGGCGCTGGTTCATGTGGATATGGACAAGAAAGTGACTTTTTGCGATGAATGGGCGCTGGTGGATTTCATGGCCAAGGTGCTGGATGCGGCAGACGGCCTGCGGTGATCAGCCGCGAATGAACGCGAATCGGGCGATCTGAAAAAACAATGCGGAGGACGCTGGGGGCGCCTCCGCCATTGTATGGCTGAGAATTAGTTTGAATTGTGGTTTCTCAGCGCGATCAATGACAACAACTTGGGTAGGCGCTGTTTGTGGATCGAATCGCAGCCCGAGTTGCTCTTCGATCGCTGCAGGTAAGTGACGGGCCCGAAGGCATCTGGTACCCGGTCACCCGGCAGCCAGCTTTGTGGTCCGGAAATTCGCCGGGAGCCGGCGTCCACTGCAGCTTGAAGTCGAAGTCACCTGCTAAATCCGGTATTGTCCATGACGGTTTGGCTAAACGCGCCGATAGAGCTCTTAGCGAAGATGCTGGGTATGACTTGGCAATCAGTTCTCATGACCCTCATTATGTTGTCCCCTCCGTACCCGAACACCATTCTGTGCGGTCCAGCGGGACCCTTATCCGATCCCCGGCATAGCCTTCGAGTACCATCGGCGATATGTGTCACCGGGTTTTGCCTTTTGCAAGCTTGGGTCCGTTCTTGGCGATGACCAGCGAGTATCCAGGAATCTCCCGGTTTCCTGATGAACAACCAATTGAAACCGGTCTGCCAAAACGCCTGAAATATGCGCTGCCTTTCGAGCTTGACTCTGCTCTGGTAGAGAGCTTCTTGCGTGCATCGCGCATGGCAGCGATCTACCTTGGCTTCAATGTCAAACATTTCCGACTGGACCCAATCGGGCACTCCGACAATCTGAAGTCTTTTCCAACCCGTAAGCCTGTCGCAATAGGTCCTTGCAACGTAACATTCGTGGCTGACATATCTCATCATTGCGGTAGAGCAAGCTGCTCGAGAACAACTGTCTTTGTATCTCCAGGTTTTACGACAACACCAGGCTTGATGGAAACACTGATCAAAGCCCGGGGTGACCGGGCTCGAGGCTCCCGCTGTGTTCTGCGCACGCGACGCGGCTGGCCTGAGCAGACCAAAGATGACAGGCATGGCGATGGCGATGGGCCCGCGGACGTAAGTAACAATTTGCGGGTGAAATCAAGTTTGCGAGTAATACGTTCGTTCATGATGTTTACTATCCTTTGCTTGAGATCGGCGCCCGTGACTCCGGAAACGCAAGCCAGCGGCGATCCGACACAAAATTCACAAATCTTCAAAATGCTTTCGGCGTACACCTGGGGATGATTTCCTAGTTGCAAGACTTGTTCGTCGCAGGCGCGTTCACGTTCTTCCACCAGTCGCCCGCCCAGCCACCACACCAGGGGATGAAACCAGAAAATGGCTTCCACCAGCATGTGAAAGGCGGCGGCAAGATTGTCGCGACGGCGGACATGCCAGACTTCGTGGGCCAGAATGGCTTCGAGGTGAGCGTCTTCCAGACGATCAGAAATTCCTTCCGGCCAGACGAGCACAGGACGCGCAATGCCAAAGATGCCCGGCTCAAGAGAACTGCGCGAGAGAAGAAGAGAAATACGCCGGCGAATTCCACCTGCCTGTTCAAGCCTGCGCAACGTATCCACTTCCCGGCCTTCCTGAACTGGCACGGCTGCGCGCATGGCGATGAGATCCGCCGCCAGCGTGCGAGCCAGGTGATAGAGGACAGCCACAAATCCGCAGAGCCAAACGGCGGCAAGAATCGCGGGAAGCATCTGCGTGAGGTTCGCTAAGACGCTGGCGTGAGCGGCAACGGACGCCGATCCGCTGTGAGAAGGGCTGGCTCACAGAATCCATGACTGAATAAAAATCGCCGGTTGAGTTGGCTACGCTATGTCTGCGGGAGGCGTAGCTTCCGATCGTCACGAGCAGAGAGAAGGGCAGCAGGAATTTGAGGGATGCAGCCATCCATAGCCAATAACGCGTACCGCGCGGAATTCTTGCGCAGCAGCAACGTCAGCAGTCCCGCCACAGCGGCAAAGAGAGTGGATTGCCACAGATGATTTGCCCAGAGGAGGCGCCATGGACTTCCAAAGGTCGGATAGGATTTGGGCGATCATTTGGATTTCTCCTTCTTCTCCAGCTTGCGGAGAAGCTTTTCGGCGTCTTTGACGTCTTCCAGCGTGAGCTTGCCGGATTCGATGAGATGGGCCATGACGGGCTGGGTGCGTCCGCCAAAGAGGGCCAGCATGTCATCAATCAGCCGGCGCTGTGCCGCAGTTGCGTGACACCGCCGGCTTCAAAGATGTGAAAGTTACCAACTTTACGTACACGCTTTACCGCTTTCTTGGTTTCCATGCGATAGACGGTGGTCTGAATGGTGGTATAGGCTGGACGGTCTTCTTCCGGGAAGGCTTCCTGAATTTCCCGGATGGATGCGCTGCTGCGGGTCCAGAGAGCGTCCATGATCTGCAGTTCGAGCTTGCTGAGTTTGGGTTGTGTCATCTGATCTTCCATTCATCTACTACAAGTGTTTGTAACGCTACTACTTTTATAGGAGGAGCGCAACATTTATTTCCAGTCGAAAACTTTAGATTATTTGCCTGGCTGCCGAGAATGCGCTAAGGTGCGGCAGGTAGTCCCATTTGTTATTTGAATTTGTCTACTAACTACTGGCTGCTAGCTCCCGGGAGAACCAAGCTCACAGCCGAGGGCGGCTGTGCCACACGAGTTTCGAGTGGGATGGAGCGATCTGGTGAGCTGTGACAGAACGGTGGATCGAGTGGGATGTTTCTGCTAAGTCTTTTAGATCTTGGGATGAAGGGGGAGGGCTGGCAGATTGCCAAAATTGACGGAATTGCCAAAACTGTCAAAATCGCCGGATTGAAGGAGAGAAATGTGTGGAAGGGCCTGCCGTGCCGAAAAACAGTTGGCGGCTGAAAGTCAGTTAACATAGTCTCTGAGACTTTCAAACTTTCTATGGTGACAATCCAGGACATTGAACAGGCACGCAAGCTGCTTTATGGCATTGCTGTGCGCACGCCGCTGGTAGCGGCTGAATTGCCCATCCAGCGCCGCTTCTTTGTGAAGCCGGAGAACCTTCAGCCGATCGGCTCATTCAAGCTGCGCGGAGCGTACAACAAGATTTCTTCGCTGACGAATGAAGAGCGCGAACGCGGCGTGGTGGCGCATTCCAGCGGCAATCACGCGCAGGGAGTGGCCTTTGCGGCGCGGGCTCTGGGCGTGAAAGCCACCATCGTAATGCCAAGCAACGCGCCCAGGGTGAAACTGGATGCCACGCGCAACCTGGGGGCCGAGATCGTGATGGTCGGTCCGGCGAGCGCGGAGCGAATTCAGAAAGCGGAAGAGCTGGAAAAGGAACGCGGCCTGGTGCCGGTCCCGCCATATAACGACGAGAAGATCATTGCCGGTCAAGGAACCATTGGCATGGAAATCATGGACGAGATGCCGTTCCCTGACGTGGTGCTGGTGCCGGTTGGCGGTGGCGGGCTGATCAGCGGCGTGGCCACGGCGATCAAAGAAGCTAATTCACGGGTGAAGGTGATTGGCGTGGAACCGGAATTTGCCTCCGATGCCACGGCCAGCTTCAAAAGCGGCAAAATCCAGTCAGTGGATGGCGCTACGGCATCCAGGACCATTGCCGATGGTTTGCGTTCAGTGAGCGTGGGCGCCATTAACTTTGAGCACATACAGAAGTACGTTGACGGCTTCATCACAGTGACCGATGACGAGATCAAGAAGGCGATGCGCCAGCTTTTGTTTTCCGCCCGCATTCTGGCTGAGCCCAGCGGCGCCGTGACCACCGCTGCTGCCATGTTTCATGCTGATGAACTGGAAGGATCGGGGCCGGTCATCGCCATCGTAAGCGGCGGAAATGTGGAGCCAAAGCTCTTCACTGACATTCTTCAAGGTACTATCTAAACAGCCATGAAATGGTCATACATCGCTCTGCTGATGTTTCTTGCCACGGCCGCGCTTGCCGTCATCGCGCCCAACGCCTCTGCGGAAAAAGAGCGCGCAACGTTGATTCGCGAAGGAACTCTCTACAGCAAACCGAGCAGCGGATCTGATCAGGTAGCGCCGCTGCCGCGCGGCAGTGACCTCACTGTGACGGAACGAAACGGGCCGCCGGACAACCTGTGGTTGAAAGTGATGGTAGCCGGAAAACAGGGCGAGCCGGCACGCGAAGGCTGGGTGCAGAGCAACGCCCTGGTCACCGCCTCAACTCAGAACGCGGAAGAGATTGCTTACGGCGAAGCCGTAAACTCTGAGCATGAAGCGGAAAAGCGTTCAGGCCGCCGCAGCGCCGCCGAAGATGCCGCACGCCTGTATCACTGGACAGCCGAAACTTTTCCCGGGACGCCTCTGGCAGGTGAAGCCTTGTGGCGGGCGGCGGACATTGATTGGCAAATCGCCCGGGCGCGAGGCAGGAAGCCCATCGATGAATCCGGCGATGAAAGAAGTGATAGCGAAGTATCCCAACACAAAGTGGTCTGACCTGGCGGCGTACGAGATGATTGAAAATCAGCTTTGCGCGGATCCCGCGGCGCAAGCTTCCTGCGCGGAGAAGAACGCCGGCGTGTATGAGCAATATGCGCGCCAGCATCCGCAGGCAGCCAGGGCGCCGGAGGCACTGTACAACGCTGCCCAGCAGACCGGCTTACTGGCGGACATTTACCGCGTACGGGCGGACAAGGACCGCAGCGCGGCAGCGAAGAAAAAGGCGCTGGCCCTGGCGCAGGAGTTGGCCAATGAAAACGCTTCTGAATGGAAGGCTCGAGGCGCAGACTTGCTTTACAAACTCCAACAGAACATTGCTTTATATGGGCTGGAGCAGGAACAGACTGAGCAGTAATTGCTTATGATGAGAATGGTGAGCACAAAAACGATTTTCGTTGCGCTGGCAATGCTGGTGATCACCGCGAGCGCCTGCGTTGCGGCCGACAAAGAACACGGAACGCTGGTGCAGGAATCGCCTATCTATGTCTCACCAGATCTGAGGGCATCGCGCGTAGGCACAGCCACCCGCGGTCTGGACACATTCCTGATGGAGCGTTCCAGCATTGACGGTAAACCCTGGGCACACGTGCTGGTCACGATTCAGGAAGGGCTTGTTTATCCTAAACAGGTAAGCGGCTGGGTGGATGGACGATTCGTAATCACTCCATCCATCGCGAACGGCGACCAGATCATCTTTGGCGAAGCGCAGGATTCGGAACGCGCTTCGGAAGATCGCAACGGACGCAGGCATGCGGGAGAAGATGCGGCGCGGCTTTATTACCGGCTGTATGAATACTTTCCCACATCGCCACTGGCAGGCGAAGCTCTCTGGCATGCGGCTGATTTGCGCTGGCAACTGGAAAAGGCCGGCGTCTTCTCACGGCCTTCAGCCAGTGAAATGAGCCCGGACGCGCGCAGCGAGATTGACGAAGACCTGATGAAAGAAGTGGAAAAGAAATTTCCGCGTACCAAGTGGTCTGACATGGCGGCATACAACCTGCTGGACAACAAGATTTGCGGAAACTGGAAGGGCGAGCCCAAGTGTCCGGAAAAAGAATCTGAGTTGTACGAGCATTACGCGCATGAGCATCCGCAGTCGCCCAAAGCGGCAGAAGCTCTGTACAACGCGGCCTGGCGACAGGCTGCGCTGGTGGACATCTACAAAGATCAGCGCCAGGGCGACAAAGCCGAGAAGGCAAAGCGCAAGGCCATTGAAATTGCCCAGGTAATCTCAGGTAAATATCCTGATGGTGACTGGAAGCCGCGTGCCGCACAATTGATCTACGCATTGCAACAGGGATTGACCACGTACACGGCCGAGAAATCAAGCCGATAGCTCCACAAGCCTGACCAGCATTTTGCTGATTGCTTCATACCATCACAACCGGGGGAAGTAGTTGAACGAATATCTGCTATCAGTGTTTCTAGGCATTGTTGAAGGCCTTACGGAATTTCTTCCGGTAAGTTCCACGGCGCATCTGCGCATATGCGAAAAGTTATCTGGGCCTGGACCTGGGCGATGGCTACTGGAAGATGTACTCCATCGTGATCCAGCTTGGCGCCATTCTGTGCCTGCCAATTTACTTTCGCTCACGCATCGCCAAGTTCATCAGCACTTTCCCCCATGGCGAACGCGGCGACCGCACAGCCGCCAATCATCCTCTTACGCTGGTGATGATCGCTTTTGTCTGCACGGCGGGTCCTGCATTTCTGTTGACCAAAATCATTGGCAAGCACCTGGAGAGCCTGGTGATCATGGGCTGGGCGCTCTTGCTCGGCGGCATCATGATGTGGATTGTGGACGCACTGTACGGATCCACGCGGACCATTGGCCGCCACGCGACTGAGCGCGTGGAAGAAATGTCAGTTCCGCAAGCGGTCTGGATCGGAATATGCCAGAATTGCTTCAGCGGTGTTTCCGGGAACGTCGCGCTCCATGTCCACGATTGCGGCTGGACAACTGGCAGGCATGTCGCGCACCTCGGCGCTGGAGTTTTCCTTCTTTCTTTCCATTCCGACCATGGTGGCCGCAACAGGTTACGACCTGCTGCGCACATTGCGTCCCAAACACGGCACGCCGCTGGGTACCATGCCGGCCGATGCACATCAGTGGATGGTGCTGGTCATAGGATTTGTGGTCTCGTTTGTGGTGGCTCTGGGCGTGGTGGCGTGGTTCATGAACTGGGTGCGGCAACGCGGCTTTACTCCGTTTGCCATTTACCGGATTGTGGTCGGGATCGCCGTGCTGGTCTGGGTCATGAAGGCATAAAAGGAGCCAAATGCCCACTATCAAGGTCAACAACACGGAACTGTACTATGAAGAGTCCGGCAGCGGGCCGGAGACGATCGTCTTCGCCCACGGGCTTTTGATGGACCACACCATGTTTGCCGCACAGCAGGCGGCGTTTGCTCGAGCTATCGCGTGATCGTCTATGATCATCGCGGCCAGGGGGCGTCACCTGATGCCAACTCCGGATATGACATGGATACGTCGGCTGAAGATGCGGCTGCGCTGATCCAGGCATTGAACGCTGCGCCGTGTCATTTTGCCGGGCTCTCGATGGGTGGTTTTGCCGGCATGCGGCTTGCTGCCGGCGTCCCGAGCTCATCCGCACGCTCACTCTGATGAACACCGGCGCCGGACCGCGAGCCAATGTCTGGACGTGTGCGCTATAACTTTCTCGCGCAACTGGTAAAGATGGTGGGAACGCGGCCTTTTACATCCATCGCGGTGAAGGAGCTGTTTGGAAAATCACACGCGGCTTCCGGCGATCCGGCAAAACAGGCCATGCTCAAAGCTCTGGACAGAAAAGCTGGCGTCGCGACCGAAGAACATGGCCAAGGCATTGCTGGGCGTGATGAATCGCCCGGAATTTTCAGACAAAGAACTGGCGGCCATTCAATGTCCCACGCTGATCATTACCGGCGATGATGACACCGCGCTGCCGCCCTTCCGCTCAGAGCACATGGCCCAGGTTATTCCGAATGCTCGTCTGGTCCGTATCCCGGCATGCGGACATTCCAGTTCACTGGAGCAGCCGCAGGCGGTGATTGAGGCAATGCGGGAGCTGATGGCAAAACCTTTAGCCGCGAATTCACGCGAATAAACCAAAACTTGCCGCAGATTGACGCGGATGAACGCTGATCTAAAAGCAAAACCCCATTAAAAGCGCAAAGGCACAAAGCAGCACTAAGGACGCTTTTGCTCGAATCTTCCTGTTCCCTGGTGTCGCTTTGTGGTCGGGGATTGGCTTGAAATCAGCCTTTATTCGCGTTCATTCGCGGCTAAATCCCGCGCTATAATCTCACCCATGAAACCAACTCTCCTCCAACGCTCTCTTTCCCTGGGCCTCATCACCGTTTTTCTGGCTTCGCAAGTGTGGGCCACCTGCGGAGGCGGCGGTGGCGGCGGCATGGGCGGAATGTCTGGTGGTGGCGGCAGGTCAGCCCAGCAGGTTTACATGGTGCCATGGAAGCTGGTGAAGGCCGAAGACGCCCCGATCAAGCAGGGCTGGCAGTTTACTGGATCCCACCGGGCCGGATGAGAGTGAACAAGTCCAGCCTGCGCGAATCGCGTACCTTGCAGATGTATTCGCAGCAGTGCGTGAGCATGGGACTGGTGGATGCGCGCTCGGCGATTGGCCAGAAGTATGTCCCGGATGGCAAGGTACCTGCCGTGGTGATGGTCCAGCCGGATGGCACGGTGGTGGGCAAGCTTGATTCCAAAGACGGCAAGCTGCGCGTGGGCGATCTGGAAAAGCTGGTCGATAACCAGATGAAGAAGATGGAAGACTCGCTCAAAGAAAAGCTGGAGAGCGCCAAGAGCAAGGCCAAGGCCGGTGACAATGACGGCGCCATCGCGGAGTATCGTTCAGTGTATGAGCAGAAATGCCTTTTCCCCAAGCGCGCCAAAGATGCGCAAAAAGAGTTGAAGAAGCTGGGCGTGGAAGTGGCGGAAGTTCCGGACGCTCCCAATTTTGATCCGGCGGTGACTGCAAAAATCGAAAAGACAATGCGCGCCGGCCTGAAGGCGGAAAACGCCTACCACTTCACTGAGGCCGAGCGTTCTATCAAGGCGGCGCATCAGATTGATCCCGCTGATCCCACGCCGCTGCGCTTCCTGGGAGAACTCTATCGCCACCACATTGGCGACTGGGCAAAAGCTCGGCAGACTTTTGACGCTATTCTGGCCATGCCGGCTGACCCGATGTCGCGCGCAGTGGCACTGCACGGGCTGGGCAAGATGACCATCCATGAAGGCGACTTTAAAAAAGGCCTGGGACTGATGGAAGCTTCCGTCAGCGAGTATCCGCTGGCGCTGGCGTATCGCAATCTGGCGGTTTACTGGAACAGTGAAGGCGATAGCGCCAAGGCCAATCAATACACGCAGGAGGCCCTGAAACTTGATCCGACCGAGCCTTACAACCTGATCTTTGCCGCGGCGTTTATGGCCGGCAATGGACACGCTGAAGAAGCCTTGAAGATCGCCCGGGAAAACGAAAAGCTGTTGCCTGCTTCCTACAACCTGGCTGCCATCTACGCTCAGGCTGGCCAGAAACAGAAAGCCCTCGACCTGCTCAAGCGTCACTTCTTCACCTATGAGCGGTATGAGGCGGTTCGGACCAAGGAGATGATGGAGGCGCGTGTAGATGCCGTCTTCGCTTCGCTCATCCAGGATAAGGATTTTCTAGCTTTAACCAGTGGCGCCGATGGCAGGCTGCCCATGCCGATGTCACCGCGGGCGGCGGGCGCCGTCAACCGTTAGCGTCTAAGTAGTTGATTCCAAAGGAGCATGGATTGGCTGAAGATCGCCAGGTCCGTGCTCCTTTGTTTTCAGGCCGCATTAGCAATTCTAATTCGGCTCTAATGTACGCATAAGAAAACTCCGCGATACTCACTTTGCGTCCGGAGAGGGGCAAAGGCCGGACAATCTCAGTCGAGTTGACGTAACGCGGAGGAATTTCAATGTTTGAAGGCATTATGCAACCCATGCACCTGGTTGTGATTCTGGTCATCGCTCTCTTGTTCTTCGGTCCTTCCAAATTGGCAGGTTTGGGCAAAGGCCTGGGTGATGGTATTCGCCAGTTTAAAGATGCGGTGAAGGACGAAGGTCCCGCCGGCGGCGACACAAAGATCAGCTAATTTGTAATCAATTTTTCAGGCACCCTCCCCTTTTTCATCCCGCACGAAACAGTGGTTCCCGAACTGACCCTCGGGAACCATTGAGTTTTTGGGCTTGGATTGAGCCAGCAAGGATTCAGCGCTGAGGCTGCTTCAGGCTTTGTTCGCGGAAGTCGCTCGTTCAGGGTAGTCGAATACGCCTTTGCCGGACTTGCGTCCAAGACGTCCTTCCTTCACGTACTGAACCAGCAACGGCGCGGGACGAAATTTTTCTCCCAGCGATTTGTGCAGGTATTCCAGAATGTGCAGGCGAGTATCCAGGCCTACCAGATCCACCATTTCAAACGGACCCATGGGATGGTTCAGGCCGAGCTTGAGGGCTTTGTCAATATCGGCCGCCGAGGCGATTCCCTCTTCCAGCATATAGAAGGCTTCATTGCCGATCATGGCATTGATGCGGCTGGTGATGAAGCCTGGCGATTCCTTGATCACCACCACTTCCTTGCCCATGCGCCGGCCAACCTCAACGCCGGCAGCAATGGTTTCGTCATCCGTCTCCAGTGCGCGCACGATTTCAAGAAGCTTCATCTTGTGCACCGGATTGAAGAAATGCATGCCCAGAATTTTCCGCGCGCGATAAGTGACTGAGGCCATTTCAGTAACGCTGAGAGAGGAAGTATTGGAAGCAAGGATGGTATGAGGGCGGCAGATCTTATCGAGAAGCGTGAATATCTCGATCTTTGATTCCATCTCCTCGGGGACGGCTTCGATCACCAGATCCGCTTCCCGGGCCGCATCCTCCACCGTGGATGCATATTCCAGCCTTCCCAGTGCCGCATCTGCATCAGCCCTGGAAACCTTCCCCAGTTCAATGGCCTTATCCAGATTGCCGCGAATCTCATCTTCAGCTCTGCGCAGGCTGGCGGGAAGGATATCTTCCAGGATCGTACGATAGCCGCCCAGCGCAGCCACATGGGCAATGCCACGGCCCATAATTCCGGCGCCGATCACCGCAATGGTCTTTACCTTCAGCCAGGGGCTGGACCTCCGCCATGCGACTAACTTTTCTCCAGCGCTTCCAGGATCAACACATAGTTCGGGTCGGCCTTGCGCATGTAATCTCCCAGCCGCTTTTTTTCTTCCACGCTCATGCCGGAAACGCCTGCCTGTATGCGGCGAAGGGTGGCGGCAATGTCATCCACAAAGTTCATCATGCGAATCAGTTCACCAGTTACGACCATGCTTATTCTTGCTCCTTGTACGAATCATTCATTCTCAGCTTTCCCGCCAGTTTAGTAAAGCCATCCCTCACAGTTTCAAGTGGCATGGCGCGCCGCTCACAAATTGCATCTAAGTTTCACAGGGAGAGTTCCGTCTTCCCCGGCTTCCTATTTGTTCCCTTATGAGATCGAATCCTGCTGTATTTACCATCGAAACCAGCGGCATCTCCGAGTGCATGGACCGTCTGGCGGCACAAAAGCGCGGAGTCCGCCCGCTCTCCACCTATCGCCTTCAGTTCAACTCTGAGTTCACGTTTGTGCAGGCCAGGCGACTGGTAGGTTATCTGCACGCTCTGGGTGTTTCGCACGTTTACTCATCGCCGATACTGAAGGCGCGCAAAGGCAGCCAGCACGGCTATGACATCACTGACCACAACCAGCTCAATCCCGAAGTCGGCAGCTATGAGGAGTTCACGGAACTCGTCCGTGAGCTGCGTAATTACGGCATGGGCCAGGTGCTGGACATTGTTCCCAACCACATGGGCATCGGCTTCGGCGCCAATCCCTGGTGGAAGGACGTTCTTGCCAATGGCCGCGCCTCAGAGTTCGCCGAATTCTTTGATCTCGATTGGTATCCGCTTAAGCCTGAGTTGCGTGACAAGCTCCTGATCCCAATTCTGGGCGACCAGTATGGCGCTGAGCTCGAGCAGGGGCACATTAAGCTGGTGGCCGATGAAGACGGTTTCCACATCGCCTATTACGACAAGATTCTCCCCATTGACCCCCAGACCATTCCAGCCATCTTCGAGCCTTTCAGCAGTGAGATCCACGATCCTGAGTTGCGCAATACATTGAACGGTCTTCGCAGTCTGCCTCCGCATAACGCCACTGATGGCGAGCAGGTCCGCCATAGAAGGCGGGCCATTCCGCCCATGATGGCTGCTTTGCAGAATTTGATCACCAATTCTCCCGCTGCGCGCGATCTTGCGGCCAAGGCGGTGGAGAGTTGCAACGGACGCCAGGCGATCCCCGCAGCTTCGATTGCATTCACCGCCTGTTGGAAGCGCAGGTTTACCGGCTGTCAAACTGGCGCGTTTCAGGGGAAGAGATTAATTATCGCCGCTTTTTTGATATCAATGACCTGATCGGCCTGCGCATGGAGAACCCGCGCGTCTTTGCAGCCACGCACCAGCTCGTGCGCCATCTTCTGGCCGAAGACCTGATCCAGGGCATCCGCATTGATCATTGCGATGGTCTGCTCAATCCTCGCCAATATCTCATTCGTTTGCAGATGCTTTTTGCCGCCAGCCAGTGCATTGGAGCAACACCAAGGCCGCCATTGGCGGAAAATGGCATTGAAGCGGAGGTCCAGCAGATATTCGGCCAGCATGACTGGATGAAAGATCGCCCTCCGCTCTATACGGTGGTGGAAAAAATCCTTGAGCCCGGTGAAGACCTGCCCACGGAATGGCCCGTTGACGGCACCTCAGGATATGACTTCACCACGCTGGTCAACGGAATTTTTATCGATCGCCGCAATGAGCGGGCTTTCACCAACCTGTTCAACCGCTTCACCGGTACTTCTTATAACGTTGACACTCTGATCTACAACAGCAAAAAGCTCATCATGGGCGCTTCCCTGGCCAGTGAAGTAAACGTTCTGGCCCACATGCTGGACGCCATCTCATCCACTGACCGCTACGCCCGTGACTTTACCCGCAAGGCCCTGCGTGACGTGATCCTTGAAACCATTGCCTGCTTCCCGGTCTATCGCACATACATTGACGAGCGCGGACAAATGACTGACCGTGATCGCGCCCACATCAATGACGCAATTACCCGGGCCAAACGGCGCAATCCTGACAAGGCGCCCGCCAGCTTCGATTTTCTTCGTGACATCCTCCTGCTCAAGAACCGCGAGAGTGAAAATGGTCACTCTGACCACTATCGCAGCAAATTGTATTTCGCGCTCAAGTTTCAGCAACTCACCGGACCGGTGATGGCCAAAGGCCTGGAAGATACCGCGTGTTACATTTACAACCGCTTTATCGCCGTTAACGAAGTGGGCGGTTCACCAAAGCAGTTCGGCGTCTCCGTGGAGGAATTTCATCACGCCAACCACAAACGCGCTGAGTGCTGGCCTTACTCCATGCTGGCTACTTCCACGCATGACACCAAGCGGAGTGAAGACGTTCGCGCCCGGCTTGACGTGATTTCGGAAATGCCTAAAACCTGGTCTGCCCAGGTCTTGAAATGGCGTAAGACGAATCGCACCCGCAAGCGTCTTCTTGCCGATGGTCGTAACGTTCCCGACCTCAATGAAGAGTACCTGCTGTATCAGACTTTAGTGGGCTCGTGGCCATTTGAACTTGCCGACGCCGGCACGGGCGAGAGCGATGCGCGTAAAGACTACACGGAGCGGATCAAGCAATACATGACCAAGGCCGTGCATGAAGCCAAGGTGAATCTAAGCTGGATCAATGATGACCCTGCTTACGTGGAAGCGTTGCAGCAGTTCGTGGAGAAAATTCTTTCTCCTGGCGCCCACGGCAGGGCAAATGCATTTCTGGAACAGATACAGGCGTTTCTGCCGGCCATCAATCTTTTCGGCGCCATCAACTCACTGGCGCAGCGGCTGCTGATGATCACCGCTCCCGGCAATCCTGATATTTATCGCGGCACTGAACTCTGGGATTTCAGCCTGGTTGATCCGGATAATCGGCGGCCGGTAGATTATCAGCTTCGCGAACGTCTGCTGTCAGAACTTGATCACCGCGCGGAAGGCGGCAACCTGCCTGCCTTATGCGTTGAGCTGCTGCACAATTATCAAGACGGCCGCATCAAGCTCTGGACCACCACGCAGGCCTTGCGCTTGCGCCGCGACCATCGTGAACTCTTTCACGCCGGGCGCTACACGCCGTTACAGGCCCAGGGATCAAAACGCGATCATGTTGTCGCATTTGCCCGGGAACGCGAAAATCAGGTGGCGATCATCGCCATACCGCGGTTCGGCTACACGCTGGCCAAAGGGCAGTTGCGACGCGCCCTTGAGATGAACTTTGGGAAAACACTGAGCTGGCAGTACCGGCAAACACGCCGGAGTTCATGTATAACGTGTTCACCGGCGAGAAGATCAAGATCACGCCCAACCATACGCTGCTAGGCCGCGAACTCTTCCAGCATTTCCCGGTGGCTCTGCTGATCGGCGGATGATGTCTGCGGAAAACGGTCACTCACCGTTGAGATGGCCGCCAGCTTCCCAACTAATTCCTTGGTGAGGAGTCCGGGCGTAAGCCGCCAGCCCCAATTACCGTCACTGAGCGAAGGCGTGTTCATGCGCGCTTCACTTCCCAATCCAAGCACATCTTGAAGCGGCACAATCGCCAGCTTGGAGACTGCCGCAAACGCTCCACGGATAAATGCCCAGTGCATTCCATCCTGTGGCTCGCCAAAATATTCCAGCGCGTGTTGTTTTTCTTCGCGCCCGGCGTTCTTCCACCAGCCCGGCGTGGTGTCATTATCATGCGTGCCGGTGTAAATCACTGAATTGGCTTCGCACTTATGCGGGAAGATAGATATGCGCTCCGGGATCGCCAAAACCAAATTGCAGCACTTTCATTCCCGGGACGCCCAGGCGCTCCCGCAGAGCGTGAACTTCAGGCGTAATCAGCCCCAGATCTTCCGCGATGAAAGGCAGATCGCCCAGCCGTTCCTTCAACACGCGAAACAGATCATCCTCCGGCCCTTTCACCCAGCGCCCGTGGACGGCCGTGGGTTCTGAAGCCGGGATTTCCCAGTAGCTTTCAAATCCGCGGAAGTGGTCAAGCCGGAGTATGTCACAACATTGCAGCGCCCAGGTGATGCGGTGGACCCACCAGTCATAGTTCTGCGCCTTGCATGATTCCCAGCGATACAGCGGATTGCCCCATCGCTGGCCGGTAACGCTGAACGCATCCGGCGGAACGCCGGCAACCACCGTGGGCGCAAGATCTTCATCCAGGTAAAAGATGTCGCGATTGCGCCATACGTCGGCGCTGTCATAGTTAACGAAAATGGCGACGTCACCCACGATTTTGATACCGCGTTGATGGCAGTATTGCCGCAAGGCGCGCCACTGCTCAAAGAATGCAAACTGGATGGCGCGCTTCGATTTCCAGTTCAGCCTGATACTCAAGGCCAAATTCATGCAGCGCCTGCGGTTCGCGATGGGCCAGGCCCGGCTTCCATGAACTCCAGGTGGCTCCGGAGTGGATCTGGCGCATTACGTCAAACAGCACAAAGTCTTCCAGCCACCACGCCTGTTCCTTCTTGAAATTCTCAAAGCGTTTCAGATCACCGGCCCGGCCTTCCAGAAAGTTCTGCGCAGCTTCACGCAGCAGCGGCAGCTTGGTGGCATTGACCTTGTTCAAAGTTCACCCTGGCTTTTGGTGCGGCCAGACCTTTGAGACGGTCTTTGCCGATCCAGCCACGGTCAGCCAGCCTTTCCAGGCTGATCAACAGCGGATTTCCGGCAAAGGCAGAAATAGCGGAATACGGAGAGTTCCCCAGACCCGGCGGTGACAGAGGCAATACCTGCCACAGCCCCAGGCGGGCACTGGAAGAGAAAATCGGCGAAGGCATACGCCTCCGGGCCAAGGTCTCCTATTCCGCCCAGGGAAGGCAGACGAAGTTGGATGGAGAAGAATTCCCGCGGAGCGCTCAAACGGCATACTTCCCTTTGATGCAGATTAACCGCGGCCCTGGCCCAAGTTCTTCATCTCAGCCTGGTTGATCTTAACTTTGCCTTCTTTTTCCATGCGGGTACCCAGACTGCTCAAGTACAACTGCAAGGCCTCTTCGCGCTTTTTCTGTGAAAGCTGGTCGCGCAACTCATCACGATCTCTGGCAAATGCGGCATCTGAGGTTGAGGGCTCCACCCGCTCCAGGATTTCCACCACAGCGCCTTTTTGGCCAAGATTCAACGGACCGCTGATTTCGCCCTTTTTCAAATTAAAGGCGGCGCCGAGCGGTCCAGCCATATTGCCCAGATCCGGAACATTCTGACTGGCGATCCACCAGTTCGCTGGTCTTTACCGTGGCGCCGACTTCCTTGGCTGCCTTGGCCAGATCATGCTCAGTGTGGGCGCGGTCGGCAAGTTCCTGCGTTTTGCGGCGGAAAATTTCCTGCGCCCGTTCATTCTTGAAGTCGGTAGTGACCTTGTCCTTGATTTCTTCCAGTGACGGGGTGCGCGCAGGATCAACCTTGGTGACTTCAAAAACCACATAGCCCTGCGGATAGCGTGCTACCTGCGGACCGGATTTCTCCGTGCTGCCGAAGATTGATGTCATCACTTCCGGAGCAGGCCCCACACCCGGCAATGCGTCACTACGCCCGATGGGGTTGCTCTGCACGATCTGCGCGCCATACTTTGCTGCCGCCTTGTCAATTCCCTGCTTGGACGCCATATCCTGCGCATCATTGGCATTCTTGCTGAGCTGTGCGCTTACTTTTTCGGCCTTGATGATCGGCTCAATTTCCGCCTTCACTTCACTCACTGACTTCGTCTTGGCCGCTTCCTTTTCTTCCACCTGGATAATGTGGAAGCCATACGGGGTCTGCACCACATCACTGATTTGTCCCGGTGACAGCGCAAACGCTGCTTTCTCGAATTCCGGCAACCATGGCTCCGTGGCTAAACCATCCCAGTTCACCGCCGCGGCCTTCGCCTTTCGCGTCCTTATTGCCGGGATCCTGTGAATACTTGTTGGCCAATTCGGCAAAGTTTGCGCCCGGCGCCTTCGCCTGCTTCATAATGTCCTGCGCCTTGGCCTTGGCTTCATCCACCGCTTTTGGATCCACCTTACCGTCAGGCCCCGGCTTGGGCATGTTGATCAGAATGTGCCGGGCCTTCACGCGTTCCGGGATCTTGTACTGGTCGGCATGTAAGTTGTAGTAGCGCTGGATTTCACTGTCATCCACAGTGACGGCGTTCTGGACGCTTTTATCCGTCAACTCGAAAGTAGCGGACCTGCCGCTTTTCAGGGATTGAATTCGCGTAACGCGCCTTGTTGGCGTTGAAGAACGCAGTCAGTTCGGTGTCAGTCGGCTTGATCGTCTTGGCAATGTCGGCAAGGTTCAGGACCGCGATATTGGAACTTAACTTTTAGGTTCTTTTCCTTGTAAGCCTGCTCAATCTCTGACGGCGTTACGCCGGCGCTGGCGCTCACAACGCTGAAAAACTTTCGGGTGAGCATTCCTTCACGGGTGGATTTTCTCAAACTCTTCCACCGTGGTGCCATTGTCCTTCAGCAGTTCCTCATACTTGTCCTGGCCAATCCACTGGCCATTGGGGAAAAGGTATTGCTTGAGCTGGCCATTCTGCATCTCGTCAAGCAACTCTTCGTCGGTGACCTTGAGTCCCATCTGATGGGCCGCGTACTTCACCTCCAGCCGCTGGATCATCTGCTGCACCACCTGCTTGGTGATGAATTGC
Source organism: Terriglobia bacterium (assembly GCA_963824835.1). GTDB lineage: Bacteria > Acidobacteriota > Terriglobia > Terriglobales > Acidobacteriaceae > Angelobacter. The sequence continues at coordinate 51,933 of CAWGRA010000048.1, forward strand.
GCATAGAAAGCGGCCATCTCCGGAGAAACCCGCTGCTGCTTCATCTGGTTCTGTACCGCGCGGTTGACTTCATCAGAGCGGATGTCTTCGCCTGCCACGGTGGCGACCACGCCACTGCGTTCCAATCGCCGCGCCTGATCCAATACCAGGAATCAGATAGGTGACCATGCTGGCGCAGATGATGAGTAGGAAGCCGGCCAACAGATATTTGGCGGCTCTGTTATTGCTTTGCAGAAAACGGATCATGTTTGGGAACGCTCTCCAGAGAATTGATGGGGACTGTTTACATTATATAAAAACCGCGGTGTCTCTGCCTTGCCAATTCAAACGCCCAGAGCTTCAGGTGAACTGCCTAGAAGTGTTCGAAGCCAGTCTGGAACCTGGATAGGGCGGATTGGTAGACGACTGAAGTGCTATGCTGACCCTCGAATCCTATGCGTGCCTCAGCCCAGCCGCCTTCAGGCCAGCCGCTTCAGGCCAGCCGTCTTCAGGCCAGCAGCTTCAGGCCAGCGACTTCAGGCGCGCCCACGGCGCATCGGCTCGGGCTTGCCGCTACGGTCTTCATCGTACTACTTGGAACATTCTGGCTGATAGCCCGCTTTTTTCACCTGAAAGCCCTCAACGAATTCCCCGTCTCCACCGTCTTGAGCTTCGCCTTGCTGTTCGCTCCTTATTGGTTTTTCGGATTCGGACTGGCGTCCGTACTGCGAAGCGCTCTTCCTGACTATTCCCGGATCGCCTGTTCCGCCCTGCTCACGGTGCCGTATTTCGTGTTGACGATCCCGCGTGGCACCTTCAATTGGCCGTTTGCCGCCACTCTGATTTTGATTTGCGTGCTCGTGGCTGCCGCGCTGCAATATTGGCCTGCTCCGGCCAACTGGGCTGATCTCGCCGTTCTGCTGCTGGTAGGCCTTTTGATAGATCTGGGACTGCTCAGCACTGCGTGGCCCTTCGGCACACATGGATCTGCTCTGGCCCGCGGGTCTTGGCGGATTTCCCAAGATGATGATGGCCAATCTTGCGCTCTATGGTTACCTCGTCATCAAACCGATCGATGGCATTGGTTATGATCTGGCGCCCCGGTTCTCTGACCTGAAAACCGGACTGCGCGAATTTTTGTTCTACGCGCCTTTCGTACTCTCGTTGGGATTTTTGCTGGGTTTTCTGCATTGGCAGGGCGCAAAAGCACACCCTCTGGAATTTCCCGGAGCATGGATTTTCACTCTCTTCTTTGTGGCCCTCCCCGAGGAGCTTTACTTCCGCGGACTGGTCCAGAACCTCCTGGAGCGCCACATGGGACGCAACGCCGCTCTCATTGCCGCTTCAATTCTGTTCGGCCTCTCCCACTTCAACAAACGCACCATCTTCTTCAACTGGAGATATGTTCTTCTGGCGGCCATTGCCGGCTTCTTCTACGGGCGGGCGTGGCGTGAACGTAAACGGCTGCTTGCTTCTTCCGTGACTCATGCCACTGTGGACACCGTGTGGTCGATCTGGTTCCGCTAACTCGGCATCTCCCAATGATGGCTGTTTGCCTTTTACAAATCTTTACCCGCTTCTTACTGTCTTTTTAACGTCGAATGGCGGAAATTCGGGTTCACTGGGTGAAGAAGCAAATCATAAACAGACAAGCTCAGGGTGAAACCGGCCATTCAAAACTAAAGCACCTTGATCTTTAGATTGGTAACTACCACCGTTCACCCTTGAACCACCGTTGGTTACTCAGGTCAAATGGGCGACAATATAGGCGTGGCATGAGGGTGCATCTGAAGCTTACTCATCGCGGGTACAAGGCCTTGAAATCCAGCAACGGCAATAAAGTAATGTTTCCAACTAACTTCCATGATCAGGTGACGACTATGCGGGGATATAAGCGTTTCAGCCTTGTGGCCATGGCCACGGTGTTAATCATGCTTTCAGCCGGGTGCGGCGGGAATGCCAGCAGTACCCCAACCCCAACGGGCGGCTTCAGTAACGCAAGTATCAACGGCGCGTATGCGTTCTCTTTTTCTGGGAATGATGCTGTCAATGGCTTCTTTGCGGTGGCCGGCACTCTCACAGCTAACGGCAGCGGGCAAATCACCAGTGGGGTGATCGACATCAATCGGGTTGGCGGCGTGCTCCAGGACATCGGCCTCACGGGAACGTATGCCACACGCGTTGACGGTCGCGGCGTAGCAACGCTCAACACTTCCGCCGGAAATTTCAGCCTGGCGTTTTCCATTTTGAACGCTAATCGCGTCCTGATTACCCGCTTTGAGACCGGTGCAAATGGCAGCGGCGCGATGGACCTGCAGAACCCAGGCGCGTTCTCAACGGCGGCGCTGGCGGGCCAGTTTGCTTTTAACCTCTCGGGCGTTGACACCGCGGGCAATCCCTTTGCGACTGTCGGATCTGTAACCACGAACGCCGCCGGCACGGTAACAGGCGGCATTCAGGATTCCTCTGACGATGGCGCAATCCTTCAAGCAGCGCCCATCACCGCCGGAACTATTGCCGTGGCGACCAATGGCCGCGGCACGGCGAGCCTCAGCACGGCAAGCGGCGTACTCAATTTCGCTTTTTACGTTGTGGATGCCAACCAGATCAAACTGGTGGAGACCGACACAACGCCGGTTCTTGCCGGTGATGCTTTCCGCCAGAACGGCACGTTTTCCAATGCGACATTGAGCGGGCCTTTTGCCTTTACCATTGGCGGCGCGAGCCTTGCCGCTCCTTTTGCCGCCGGTGGCGTGCTCACCTCCAACGGAGCCGGCGCCATTACCAGCGGTATTGAAGATGTAAACGACGGCGGAACCGTCAACACCAACCTGACTTTGAGCGGCACATACACGCTGGCCGCCAATGGCCGCGGCACCGCACTGCTGGCGACCGGTCTGGGTAACATCAACCTGGCTTTCTATCCCACTACCAAAGGCGTCCAGGTGCTGGAGACCGATACCGGCCTCATTGCCAACGGAGCCGCTTTCCAGCAGACTGGCTCCTTGAGCAATGCCAGCGTCTCCGGCAATTACGCCATGAACTTCACCGGCGTTTCCACGACCGGCGCTCTGGACGCCGTTTCCGAATTCAATGCGAATGGCACCGGCGCTTTGAGCGGCATCATTGACATCAACAACTTCGGTTCGCTCTCCACCGGGACCAGCATTACCGGCAATTATTCCGTCGGCTGCCGATGGACGCGGGCCGCTTACCTTTACCACTGGCCCTGGCCCAGCAAAATCTGGCGATTTACGTAGTTGACAGCACACATGCCATCTTCATTGACCTGGACAGTACCATTGTGACGCTGGGCGAGATGGACCATCGGTAATCCACAAATCAAAGAAGTAATTGATAAAAAAAGGCGGAGCACGATGTGCTCCGCCTTTTCGCTCTCGAGAGTCAACTTCAAATTTCACCACTGGACCAGATCACTAGACCGGATCTCTGGACCCCGGTTAGTAAACCCAGCGGTATCCGTCCCAGTGCATCTGCCGTTCGTCACGCCGATCGTCCCGATCACGCCATCTGTCATCGCGATCAGAGCGGCGGTCAGTCATCACGCGATCAAATCGGCGATCATCGTCACGGTCGCGATCGCGAACATCCCGGCGATCGCGGTCTCGATCACCGATCTCTGTCATGGTCGCGATCATGATTGCTGTAGCCCCAGTTATCGTGATGCTCCATTGGCTGGGCCGAGGCCAACGCAGATCCGCCCGTGATCAATGCCGCACCGATCAGCAACATTCTCATACTTTTCATAATTCCTCCGTTTTGCCTTGGCCCGAACCATTTGATGGATTAGGTCATATGAATTTAACTGCTGTCAGTACAAACACCCTTCGGACTGATTAGTCGGATAAGCAGAATGTGGTTTTGTAAAGATCTTCCAGTACCTCGCCGGTGGAAAACAGGACATCTAAACGGACAATGCTCCCGAATGCTCTATTGTTCTCAGCCATCTTCCCCGCGTAACACGCGATGGTCATTCATTTGAAAGGTGACACTTGCTGGCGCAAAAAAATTTAAAAAACCGTTCCGCGGATCCAGAAACTTGCGTCTAACCACTGCAACCCTGTCTTCCAGTATTCGGGCCAGTTCGTAGATATTCCAAAAAATTTAAGGATTGAGCTATCCCCCAAATGAACCACGCCGATCCGCTCTTAAGAGCCTGCACGATTGTGAAGCCCGGCTGAATGCCTGGATTCAAGGCTCTCCGCGAAATGCGTATCTGTTCCAACAAAACCCCGCTGAAGCCATGCGGGCCGCCCGCCTCGACCTGGATGAAGACCTTCTTTGCGAACTGCAAACCCTTATCACAGGCATTGCCCGGAAAATCAACGCTGCATAAGCGACCGAAACTGAAGCCGTCTTGCCATGCAGGCTACCAAATAATTGGCCCGGAGACTTTGACAGCTCCGGGCCAATCCTTCGAGCAAGGGGGGCAACTCTCACTCGAAACGCAGGGCTTCAATCGGATCCAGCATGGCGGCCTTACGCGCCGGATAGAAGCCAAAGAAAATTCCTACCGCCATGGAGAACACCACCGCCGCCATCACCGCCGGCATGGAGATCAGAATGTTCCATCCCAGCAGCCTGGTGATGGTGACGCTGGCGGCCACGCCGAACAGTATTCCCATGACGCCGCCAGTCACGCTCAACACCACTGACTCACTGAGGAACTGGCGCAAGACATCTGATTCCGTGGCGCCGATGGCGATGCGTATGCCGATCTCCCGCGTGCGCTCCGTGACCGAAACCAGCATGATGTTCATGATGCCGATGCCGCCCACGATCAGCGAAACTCCCGCAATGGAGGCCAGCAGCAGCGTCATGACCTTGGAAGACTCGTCGGCAAGCTGGGCCACGTCAGCCAGGTTGCGCACCGTGAAATCGTCATCCTGGCCGGCGCGAATGCGGTGACGGTCACGCAGCAATGCCGTGATCTGGTTCTGCGCCGCATAGCTCGCCGGCTGGGAAGTGGCGGATGCCATGATGTACTGCAGCCAGTCCTGCCCCGTGATCTTCTTCTGCAACGTGCTGATCGGCACATAGACGCCGTCATCCTGGTCCTGTCCCAGACCGGACTGTCCCTTCGCCGTCAGGACGCCAACCACCTGAAATGGCAGCGTTCCAATGCGAACCGTTTGCCCCACGGGATTACTGTTCCCGAACAGGTTCTGCTGCACGGTGGCGCCAAGCACCACCACGTTGGTGGAGCGCGTGACGTCATCCTGCGTGAAGTTGCCGCCCTGGGCAAAAGCCCAGTTGCGAATATCAAAGTATTGCGGCTCCGTGCCGGTTATGCGCGTGGACCAGTTCTGGTTATCGAAGACTACTTGCGCGCTTGATCCTGCTCCGGGCGCCACCATGTTCACGGTGGGCACCTGTTGCAGAATGGCTTTCATGTCATCATTCACCAGCGTCTTGGTGGCGCCGCCGCCCAGCCGAATTCCACCTTTGTTCACGCTTCCGGAACTGATGTACAGAAGGTTCGTGCCCATGGAAGCGATCTGGTCCTGAACCTGCTGTTGCGCTCCCTGGCCCAGGCCCACCGTGGCGATCACCGCACCCACGCCGATGATGATTCCCAGCATGGTGAGCAGTGAACGCATCTTGTTACGCGTTAACGCTCGAATCGCTATTTTTAGAATCGCTAAAAAATCCATATTGCCCCCAATATGCCATTGCCAAAATTGCCAGCATTCCCGAAATCACCGTGATTACTACGTCCACGAGTTGGAGCAGGCATTTATGCCTGATAAAACCACCCACCATTGCGGCTTCAGCCGCTGAGGTCACCCCTCGTCCACCGCCGGCATGCTCTTCAACACATCTGCCGCCCGCGGACGCTTCATCACCGCATCGTCATGCCTGATCTTGCCGTCTTTGAACACCACGATCCTGCGCGCGAACTGCGCCACATCCGGCTCGTGTGTTACCAGCACAATCGTCAGCCCCTGATCATTCAGCTCCTGAAAGATCTGCATGATCTCCACTGACGTGCGGCTGTCCAGGTTTCCCGTGGGTTCGTCCGCCAGCAGGATGGCCGGCTTGTTCACCAGCGCGCGTGCAATCGCCACACGCTGCTGCTGCCCGCCGGAGAGTTGAGACGGAAAGTGGTCCAGCCTTTCTCCCAGTCCAACCAGTTCCAGCATTTCTTTTGCCCGCCCCAGCCGTGCATTTTTCTCCAGCTTGGCGTACAGCGTCGGCAACTCCACGTTCTCCAGCGCCGTGGTGCGGGAAAGCAGATTGAATCCCTGAAAAACAAATCCCAGTTTCTGGTTCCTCACCGACGCCAGCGCTTTCTTATCCAGCGCGGAAACATCCGTTCCTTCCAGGATGTATCTGCCGCTGGTGGGCTTATCCAGGCAGCCGAGCATGTTCATGAAAGTGGACTTGCCGCTGCCGCTGGAACCCATGATCGCCACAAACTCGCCAGCCTCAATCTTCAGATCAACGCCGCGCAGCGCATGGACTTTGGTCTCACCCAGGTCGTAGTACTTGTGCAGACCTTCCACCGCAATTACCGGAGCCTGGATCATCACTACCGGATTTTCAATTTGTTCTACTTGTGCCAGCGTTGCCATAACTCCTCCGATCTCTTCTTTGCTACCACTCGCGAGCGAGGCCGCTTTAGCGGCCCACTCGCATTCCACCGCCGCCACCGCGTGCTCCACCCATTCCCGGCGCTGCCGTGGCGCCAGTTGCTTTCTGTGCCGGACCATTCAAGCCGGTGATCACCTGATCGCCAGGGTTCAACGTGCCTTTCAGTACCTGCGCAACTTCCGTGGTGGTGTGATCGGTGATGCCCAGTCTGATCTGGACCGGTTCAACCTGCTTGTTCGCGTCCATCTTCCAGACCACAGCCATTGTGGCGGGAGTCTGACCAGACGCCTGTTGGCCACCCTTGCGCCCCTTGCCGGCGACTGCGGTAATCCCGTTTTTCGCTAAGGCAGCGGCCATTTCATCCGCGGTGAGATCAGGCGTATAACGCAGCGCTCCGTTCGGGACCTTCACTACATCATTCGCGGTGGCAACGGGAACGTTTACGTAAGCCGTCATTCCCGGAAACAACTTTAGTTCCGGATTATCAAAGTCCACGATCGTCGTGTACGTGACCACGTTCTGGACGGTCGTGGCATTCAGGCGCACGGCGGAAACCTTTCCCTTGAACTTCTGCGTCGGAAAAGCATCCACGTTGAAATTTACTTCCTGTCCGGCGTGGATCGTGCCCACGTCACTCTCATCCGTGCTCACATAGACCTGCATCTTGGTCAGGTCCTGCGCAATGGTGAACAGCGTGGGCGCCTGCAATGACGCAGCCACGGTCTGGCCCACGTCAACGCTCCGCGCCACCACCGTTCCATCAATGGGAGAACGAATGATGGTGTGGTCCAGATTGGTCTGCGCCACGGTAACGGCCGCAAGTTTTTGCTGCACCTGTGCCGCGGCCTGCGTTACCTGTGCCTGGGCTGCGCCCACAGCGGCCTCGTCCGTCTGATAAGTGGCCCGGGCGGTATCGAGCTGTTGCGTCGGCACAACACCGTCTTTGGCCAGTGCGGTATAGCGATCAAAATCCAGCTTGGCTTGCGCTGAAGCGGCCTTGGCTTTTTCTAAATTCGCCTTGGCAGCGATTAAGTTGGCTTGCCCGTCCGCCAGATCTGCTTTCGCCTGAAGAAGCGCACCTTGAAATAAAGATGGATCAATGCGCGCCACTACCTGGTCTTTCTTCACATGTGAGTTAAAGTCGGCATAGAGCGTCTCTATGGTGCCGGAGACCTGTGAGCCCACCTGCACCGTGGTAACGGCGTTGATGGTGCCCGTGGCCTGGACCACGTTCTGTATGTCGCCCTGCTGGACTTTTTCCGTGAGGTACTGCGGCGCTTTCTTGCTTTCCAGCTTGAACGCCGTCAATGCGCTGATTGCCAGCAGCAATCCCGCAATCACCACCCATTTGTTCTTGAAGATTCCCGGTTTTCAGTTTCATTGTTTGCCCCCGAAACCGCTCTGTTTCCGCGGCCTCTGCAAGTAGAAACACCAGCCGGGAGCGAATCGAGTAAACAGTGAGGCACTTGAGAGTTAACTTTTGTCAGTGATTTTGTAGGCGGCTGCTTACACGAGCAGCTGGGAAACGGGAGTTCATGCTTAACGGTTCTTTGCCCGGGTGGCTTCTGCGGTGTTTGGGCCGGCTATTGGCCTATTTCACGTCCCATCAGTGCCCTATTCCCGCATTGATTCATGCGCGTGTTCTCGGCTATAGTCAGCTCAATCATGGTCATCATCAACCTGACCGTGGCGGGGTTTTGCTCCACATTCCCGTGTGTTGAGCGGAAGCTGCAACGGCGAATACAGTTGAGTGACCCCTTAGGGCAATAGCAAACGTATCCCCGCTGCCGCGCAGCGGGGTTTTTCTTGCCCGCAGTCTTGCCTGGCCATCTTGCCTGACCATCTTGCTTGACGAGCGCTGAAAAGTGCAGAATCAGTCTCAACCGGTCACGTGTCCATGGCCCCAACCAATCCGAAAGCTGTACCCGATCCGCGCTCTCTGCTGAGCAGCGCCCGCCGCGTCGTGGTAAAAGTTGGCACTGCGGTGGTTTGCAACGCTGAGCAGGAGTTCGATCAGCAACTGGTTTCGGCCTTGGCTGCAAGCATCGCCAATCTGGTGCGCGACGGCCGGCAGGTCGTTCTGGTCAGTTCCGGCGCGGTTGCGCTTGGAGCGGCGCAGCTCAAAGTCCATCGCAGCCGACTGCGTGATGCCAGCATTACCCGCGCCTGTGCCGCTGTGGGCCAATGCAAGCTCATGGAAGCCTACGCGGAAGCTTTTCGTCCTCACGGGCTTACGCCCGCGCAGGTGCTTGTAACCGAAGACGACTTCACTGACCTGAATCGTTACACCATCCTGCGCCAGACTTTTGAGAAGCTTCTCAAGCTCGGCGCGATTCCGGTGGTCAATGAGAATGACACCGTAACCAATCATATGGACGGAGCAAGCGCCGGTTTTTCGCGATAATGACCGCCTTGCCGCGCTCGTGCTGAGCAAGCTGGATGGCGACGCACTCATCCTGCTTTCCAACGTTGACGGCCTCTGGCGCGATGCTTCGCTCGGATCTGATCCTGACAATATCGTTCCCGTTGTCACCGAGCTTTCTTCTGAAATCCGCGGCGCCGCCAGGGGCAAATCTTCAGTGGGACGTGGAGGCATGGCCGCCAAACTCGACGCTGCTGAAATTGCGATGCATTCAGGCGGCCTGGTGGTGATCGCCAACGGGAAGACGCCGCGCATTCTGGAAGAGATCTTTCGCGCCGCGCCTGTCGGCACGCTTTTCCTGCCCGGTTCGCGCATGGCGGGCAAACGACGCTGGCTGGCCTTTGCTACCACCGTGCGTGGCAGCGTCACCATCAATGCCAATGCCGCATCAGCGGTGCGCAATGGACGGGCCAGCCTGCTTGCCTCCGGTGTAACAGCCTGTGAAGGCCGCTGGACCACCGGGCAGGTGATCGCGATTGATGACGCCGACGGCAGAAACATAGGTAAAGGCATTGCCGAAATTGACGCGCATCAACTTACAGGCATGTTGTCATCCGGCGCTGCACCCCGTGGTGTGCTGGTCCGCCGCGAAAATCTTCTGCTTGATCATGATCTTGCTGAAAGCAGCCGAGAAGGAGCACGATCATGCCGGAAAAGATTGACGCTCCCGATGAGCCCGCTGCGCCAACAAGTCCAGCTCACCCGGCGCGCGGCCCGTGAACTGGCACAGCTTTCCGCTGACGCAACGCAACCAGATGTTGCTCAATGCCGCCCAGCAGCTTGAACTCCGTTCTTCGGAAATTCTGGAAGCGAACCAGAGGGACATTACAAATCTGGACCGTAGTGTCGCCGATGGGAAAGCTTCCGCGTCACTGGCCAAGCGGCTCAAAACATCTCCTGCGGGAATTAAGGAAATGGCTGACCGCGTTCGTGACGTGGCCGCATTGCCCGATCCGCTGGCACATCCACTCGCAGTCACTGAGCTCGACGACCATCTAATTCTGGAAAAAGTGCCGTGCCCGCTCGGAGTGATCGCCGTGGTGTTCGAATCGCGGCCGGACGCGGTACCGCAAGTGGGCTCGCTGGCCATCAAGACGGCAAACGGGCTGGTGCTCAAAGGCGGAGCCGAGGCCCGCAATACCAATCGCGTACTTGTCTCCATCTGGCAGTGATGCGCTGGCAAAACACAATCCAGCGCTCACCCATGCGATTTGCGCGCTGGAAGAACGTGAAGAAGTAATGCAGGTCCTGCAAATGGAGCGTGAGATCGATCTGGTTGTGCCTCGCGGTTCAACCGAGTTCGTGAATTTTGTTTTCCGCAACAGCCGCGTTCCCGTCCTGGGACACGGCAGCGGAATCTGCCATATCTACGTGGATGCCGCCGCTGACCAGGAGCTTGCCACCAGGGTCATCATGGACGCAAAAATCCAGTATGCTGCCGCTTGCAACGCGGTGGAAAAGGTTCTTGTGCACCAGGACATTGCTGCCGCGGTATCTGCCTGCGCTGATTGAAGCTCTGGTGAAAGCCGGCGTGGAGGTGCGCGGCTGTGAGAAAACTCTCTCTCTGCGTTCTGGACTGCCGGTGCTCGCCGCCACTGAAGAAGACTGGCGCACCGAATATGGCGATCTCAAAATCACCATCAAGGTGGTGGCGAATGCTCAGGAAGCCATGGACCACATTGACGTTTACGGATCGCGGCACACCGAATGCATCATCACCGAAGACAAATCTACCGCCGAGCATGTTCATGAATGCGGTGGACGCAGCCAGCGTGTTCCATAATGCATCCACTCGTTTTGCTGACGGCTTTCGTTATGGTCTGGGCGCCGAGATTGGCATCAGCAACAGCAAGTTGCATGCTCGCGGCCCGGTCGGACTGGAAGGCCTGCTCACCTACAAGTACAAACTCCGCGGCGCGGGACAGATTGTCTCAACCTACGCCGAGGGCAAGCGGGCCTTCACGCACAGGAAGGCTTAGGCTACACGTGTTGGCTCAGTCGTGCCCGGTGATTGCAGGGCCAGTGCATCGCGATCCGGACGTCTGGCGATGAATGGCAATACCAGCGAACACGCCATCACTGCCGCGATGATGTAGACCGCGGTGGAAAATGCGCCAGTTTGCTGGTGCAGTCTGGCTATCATGATCGGCGACGGGATGGCTGCCGCTCCCCAGGCCAGCAATATCCATCCATAGATTCCGCCCATGTATTTTGCGCCGAAGAAATCGGCGGTAAAGGAAGGCATGGTGCCGAATCCTCCGCCATAGCACAATCCAATGATTGCGAAAGCGATGCTGAACATGGCCGCGTCATGGATGCGCGGCAAGAAGAAGAACACCACTGCCTGTATGCCGAAAAGCAGCATGTAAACCCGCGCCCGTCCAAGGGTGTCAGACACCCAGGCCCAGAAGACCCTTCCCACAGCATTGAAGATGGAGATCAGGCCGACGATGTTCGCGGCCTGCAGCGCGCTCATGCCAACAAACTCTCTGGACTGGGCCATGGGAGATGCCTGGCTGATGATCATGATCCCGGCTGAGGTATTTAGAAAAAGCATGGCCCAGAGCAGATAAAACTGCCAAGTGCTGGTGGCTTCTCTTACCGTGAACTCATATTTGCTGGCTGCCTTGGCGACTGCGCCTGTCGCGGTCCAACCGGCAAGTTTCCAGCCCTGCGGCGGGTTGACATAGAACTGTGCCGCTAATGTGACCAGAACAAAGTACACGATGCCAAATATGAGAAACGTGAATGGGATTCCACGCGTGGGTATGAGCCGCGCCGCAATCGGACTCATCACCAGGGCCCCGGCTCCGTATCCGCACACCGCAACTCCGGTCATCAAGCCGCGCTTGTCTGGAAACCATTTGACCAGAGTAGCCACGGGCGTGATGTAGCCCATGCCCATTCCAATTCCACTCAACACGCCGTAGCCCAGATAAATCAACCCCAGCGAACCGGCTGACGCACCATAAGCGGCCACCAGAAACCCGAGGCCGTAAAGAACGCCGGCTACCGAGGCCACCAGCCGCGGACCAACACGGTCCTGCCACAATCCGCCCACAACTGTTCCCAAACCTAAAAAGGCCAGTGCCAGCGTGAAGTTAAGTTGGACTGAAGTTTCAGACCATCCATGTGCTCTCATCAAGGGAATCTTGAAAACGCTCCAGCCATAAACCGCTCCCAGGCAGATCTGCATGATCACTGCAGCCACCGCGATGCCCCACCGGTTAGGAAGACGATCTGACGCCATGAAATCACCTCTGTGCTCCCTCTCCGCCGTTGCTTCGCTTCAACGCCGGGTTGGTGTTTCATCTGGAGAAACGCAGCGGCATTGAACAAAGTCTCAGGTTGGCGAGGGGTATTTTTCTTATAGAAGGAAAGAAGCAATCCACAGGCGTACGGATGTCTGGAGGCAGAGGACTACAAGTTTGTTGAACCATTGCTTTGTTGGACCATGTTTGTTGAACAATGTTTGTTGAACCATGTTTGTTGAACCGTGGCATGCTGCTCTGACCAGAGGTGGCAAGCATCCCGCGAAACAGAAACTTTCATCCCACTTTGATATGGGGTGGATAGAGAGCTATCGTAGCGGTGGGAAATCCGGGAGTGAGCAGCCGAAAACGGCATTCGTTGATGCTGCCCGCCAACGCTGGCAAAAATTGGGCGAAGAGCTGAAGGCTGACGTGGCAGAATTCAGCGCACGGCATAGCGGCGCGGAATTCTCAAGCTCCGGCGATGACGCATATCACGTCAGGTATGACGAATCAGGCCTTGAACTGGACATCAGTGCCGATTTCGAAGCCCAGGTGGTTCGCTACGATTACAAGCCAACCAGCAGCAATTCCGCCGGCGCACCCGAAGGGGGCCTATTATCAATGCGCCAGTCGCACAGTGGCACGGTGGAATTCTACTCAGCCGACGAGCGCCTCACATCTGAAGAAACCCGCCAGATTCTGCTGGCGCCGGTGTTGTTCCCGCCTCAACTCGCGGCCTGATTGCCCCCTGCCTGATCGCCCAAGGCGTGATTTGCCAGCAGCAGATCCGCCAGCTCGGCAACACTGCTTACCTGGAATGTCGGCACGCACACAGCCGCCTTGGCAGCGCCTGCGCCGGGACGAATTGAGGGGCGGTTGACCCAAACCGTCCGCAGGCCCAGCTCAGTAGCCGGGATCACGTCATGCAGCACGCTTTGTCCTGCATGCAGGACTTGTTCTTTGGGAAGGCCGGCGCGACGCAGCGCTTCCTCGAAATTTCTGTGCGAAGGTTTATAGCTCTTCACCTGTTGCGCCGTCACGATGGGATCGAAGTTCACGGCAAGCTTTTTCTTTGTCTCGGCAAAGAGGTCATCGTCTGTGTTGGAAATGATTCCCAGACGAAACTTCGTTGCAAGCCTTTGCAAGGCTGCCACTGTGTCCGCAAACGGCTCCCAGGTGGTCAGCGATTGCGCAAAACGCTCGCCATCCTCTTGCGTGATTTTCCGGTCCAGACGAATTCCCATTTCCTGCACTGTTTCTGAGAGCACCCGGCGTATGGCATGTAAGGCCCGGATTCGAGCTCCAATTCCACATCCCCATACATTTCCAGAAGCTCAATATCCCGGGCTTGATCCGCGCCCGCTCCAAACAGCGGACGCATCGCTTTCAGGATGCCGCTCTCCCAATCAATGAGCGTGCCATAACAATCGAAGGTTATCAATCGCACTGAATCCATGACCATGCAGACAGCATAGTAGCGCGATGTCAAGACTGTCCATCCAGAGGGATTGGCCGGGAATCCTGCCCCAAAGTCAGCAGCATCCCAGTTCATCAAGGGGGAAAAGATGCCGGAAAAATCCACGTTAGAGCGCGCCAGGAAAGACAAGGAGGAAGGAAAATCGCCCAGCACGCAGGCCGGAGAGTTCGTCCGCGAAGAAATGGACCACATCCGTGAAGGGAAACATGGCGCCAGATCCACCAAACAGGCCATCGCGATTGGACTTTCTAAAGCTCGTCGCGCCGGTGTGGCTTTGAAACCGCCGAAGAAGGGCAAGACCTCGGAATCCACCCGCAAGTCAGCGCAACGCGATCTCGCCAAGGGCAGAAAAGCCAAAACTGGTGCAAAGAAAAAATCTGCCGCACGATCACGCGCCACCACGCTGGCACTTAAACGTGAGCCTCGACAAGCGGCGTCCAAGTCGGCACTGTCGCGCCAGGCAAAGACCGCGGCACGAAAGAGGAAGCAGTCCGGTCCTGTGAGCAGTGAAACCCGAAGCAGCCGAAAGCGCACATCGTCAGCGCAACGCCGCGCTGCCTGAGCTGCGTTTAAATTTGGATTTCGCGGTAGGCTGCTGCATACTCTAGCGGCATGTTCGTTTCAGCCAACGACAATCCTTTCGCCATCCTCACGCTCATCGCGGCGCCGGCGGTATTTACCAACGCATCATCCGTGCTGACTCTGGGGACCGGAAACCGGCTTGCGCGCGTGGTTGATCGCACCAGAATGATTGCCCGTGAAATGCATCAGGCGAGAACCGGAGATGAAACCACACAGTTATGGGTCCGGCATCTGGGACGGCTGGAAAGTCGCGGAGCGTTGTTACTGCGGGCCATGAGCTTCTTTTACGGCGCGATTGGGGCCTTTGCTGCCGCCAGCCTGGTCTCGATTCTGGGTGCCAGTATGGCCGCCTCCCAATACAGCAAAATTCCTTTTACTCCGTTTGCCATCATCAGCTTCGTGGCCGGGGCGCTGGGATTTGTCGCTCTGGTGGTGGGGTGCGTTTTTCTTGTCAGCGAAACGCGACTGGCTTTGCAATCTATGTTTGAGGAAGCGCAGTTGGCCCGAAGTTGGTCTAAATAGAGCCAACCTACCCGGAGCTGGATTGCGCCGCCCCGCGCCGAACCAGAAAAGTAAACATTTTCAATGTCAACTAAGTGTATTTACCTTAGGAGCCAGGACGCGCTGGCCTCTTTAACCAATTGCGATTCAAGCACTTCAGTGCTGGCGTTCGCCCGAGCCTTATTGCGTTGCTATGAAACCAAAGGTCATACTCCAGCCCTCACTTAGGGGATATGGCCTAGGAGGGTACCTCACTCGATAATAGCCGAGGACGTCGATTCTGGCCTTGCCGGGCCTCGAACACCCCTAAGGAAATTCCCGGCAAACGCCTTATCAGCGTCGAAATCAATGTCGCCAAAGACCGCAACATCTAAGGCGATCTAAGGGAGTAAAACCTATGGATTTTGGCACTCTATCCACGCTAGTATGTCTGCTAGGATCTCTGTTTGATGGCACAGACAGCTTCGCTTTGAATCCGCCGCCCAAGTCGAATATCAACACTTCAAAGGCGCCAAGCTAAGCTAAAAGGAGTCAATGACGCATTATTCCGCCAGCGTGTACGCCCTTTGGTTCCTGGGCATGATCTTTCAGCTACTCGCCTGCTGGACCGTTGTACAACGCGGCTATTTTGCTCATTGGAAAGCCTTCAGCTACTACCTTTTCTGCATGACCGCCAGTTCCGGGGTTGGAATTCTTGCCGCGCTTTTTGGCGGGCGAGACATCTATCGTTACATTTACGCCGGCACCGCCGCCTTGGAGGCAATCACTCTCTGCCTTGTTGTGTTTGAGATTATGGTCAAAATGCTGGAGCCGTTTGATTCGCTACCGGGCAAGTTGGTGGCACGTTTCGGCTTCTGGGCCGCTATAGGAATCGCAGCATCAGTGGCCCTCTCTGTATCATTTGGCGGTCACAACGCGGTGCTCGGCGTAGGTCCCCCGCTCACTGTGGAAAGAACTGTATTCCTTGCCGACGCCATGCTCCTGTGGCTGTTGCTTTTTCAGGCAAGAGCACTTGGTGTTAGCTGGGATTCTTCGGTCCGCCGAGATCGCTATTGCTTTCGTTCTCTATCTCACGGTGCAGGCGGCCGTTCGTTTCGTGGTCATTATTTACCAGAGCAATGAATGGTAGTGGACATAGCTGACGGCTTCGGCCAGTTTGCCTATCTGATTTCGCTCTGTGCGTGGATCTGGACCATGAAGCATCGCGATCCCGGCCGCCGCACACTCGCCGGAAAAGCTGGCTGAATTCTAGCGCGCTCGCCTCACAACACGGCGCAGTACCCAAGGAGCGCATCTTCGCCGCCGTCGGAATAAAGATCAACAAAATTGAAACCGATGCTGATCCCGAAGAAGCCGAAAAGCCCGCCAAGGTACTTCTGAATTAATTCTCAGCTACTTCGTCTACCGTCGGATGCGGCGGCGCGTGCTTCCGGTTTCGCGAAACACCATCCCCACCGGCTTATTGAATTCAATGGCATCGATCTTGCGCGTAAAGGTCGTTTCCGGCGTGGTCCGCTTCACGGTGAAGGCTACTTTCACGCCCTGAACTTCTTTGTAATCACTGTAGTCAGAACTGTCTGCCAGCGGGCCAAACAGAGTTCTCTGCGCAGACACACGCCGCAACAGCAAGTCCGCTTTCTTTGTCGAAATAAAGGCGTTCGCTGAAATCTTTGTCCGGGTGCTGGCCGCGAACCACGTAACACTCGTGACCATCAAGGGTTTCAATGCTGGTGACGCGCGCGTTCGCCAGGCCTGCCGTGGGCGCAAAGTCGCGATCAAAGCGTGAGATCGTTCGTATACCGGCCAGATCAGGACCATTCATTTCACTCACGCCACGATCACTCTTGCTCCACCCGTTTTGCCGTCATAAATCTGCAGGCGCGTCTGGCCGTTCGGAAGCGTCAGGGATGCTGGACGTCAGGTCGGGCGCTTTCTGCACCATTTCCATGTGGTAGTTTGGCCCTGGAAATTTGTGACCGTAGCCTTGGCTGTTTTGGTGGTCAGTTTCTGGATGGCGTCAGTTCCTCCAATTGCCTTCTGATATGCCTCCAGTACCTGCGACACAGATGGCAGTTGCGGACGCGATCCGCCGTGCATGTTTGCTTCATGCGCTTTCGGATTGTGTTCATCGAACAGCGGTGGCACGGCAACCGGGTGGCTATGGCCGCCATGGCAGGTGCTGCAACCCACTTCCGGCTTGCCCTCAAAATTTGCTTTATTGATCGCCTCGGTCATGCTGATCATCAGGCGCGCGGTGCGTTTCTCTTCCTTGTCATCCTTATCGGGCGCCCACTGTGGCTGGGTCACATGGCAGAAGTTGCATTCCACGCCCAGGGCCGCATTGAAATACTGCATGGCGGGAATCAGTTGATCGGCCGGGTGCGCCTTTAAGGGACTTTATATTCTTGAATTGCTGTCGGTGGTCTTCTGGCCAGCCGTTGCTGGCTCATTCTTCTTGTCTGCTGGTCGAGCTGGCTTTGCCGATTGGGCGAAAGCAATGAGAGATCCAAACATTGAAACTGCAAGTGGTACCGCCAGCCAACCCCGTTTATGCACGATTTTGAAAACCTCGCCAGAAATTTTTGAGCGATGAATTATAGCATCTATGTTTATAAAATGTTCTACTTTTTTGCACTTCGCTGGCCGGATCCTGTACCCGGCCTTTCCATTGTCCACCCTTCCCGGTCCAGTACATGAGCGCCGAATGCAACGTTGCGCCCATATAGAAGATGGCAATGGCGGGAAGCGCCAGAGACCACAGTGGATGAAGGCGGTACAACTTCAGAATGGGTAAGAAGCAGATGGCCATCAGCATCCAGCTAATAGCGCCGCACCAGGCCGGCGCGGCATGTCCGCTGAAGGCAAGAACCACGGGCAGTACATAAGTGATTAGGAGCCCAACCAACGAGAACGCCAGCAGAAGAACGGAGTGATGAAGCTGGTTGAACGCGCTGCGCGAGATCATTGAACCGATTTCCGCGAAGGTTCTGTAGGGACGGAGGCTTTCCGTATCGGGCGCAACTCCCAGCCATACCTTGCCGCCGCTGCTTCTGATGCGGCGGGCCAGCGCGCAATCGTCAATGATCTCAGCGCGAATGGCTTCTATGCCGCCTGCTTTTTCCAGCGCTGTCCGGCGGATGAACATGCAGCCACCGGCTGCACCGGCGGTCTTGCGCCGGGCATCGCGGATCCATTCGGGCGGGTACAACATGAAGAAGAAGAATACGAATGCAGGTATCAGGGCTTTCTCAGCAAAAGTCTGGCAATGCAGCCTGACCATAAAAGAGACCAGATCAAATCTGCCCTGTTGCGCAAGCGTCGCCAGCATGGAAACATTTTCATGCGAATGGCGAATGTCAGCGTCAGTGAGCAGCAGATAATCCGGCGCCGAACTCATTCGCCTTCATCACTCCCTGCTGCACGGCCCAGAGCTTTCCTGACCAGCCCTGCGGCAACGGCGATCCGGCCACCACGGTGAGCTGGCCATCTTTTTGCGACGCCCGTGCCGCTGCGCGAGCAACATCGGCAGTGCCGTCAGTGCTGTTATCGTCCACAAGAACCACACGAATCGGGATCGTTTGACTGAGAAGCGAAGTAATGCACTCGCCACAACGTCAGCTTCATTGCGCGCCGGTACCACCGCCACCACTGAAACAGGCACGCTCAGCGCTTGTGCCCGCCATGGAAGAAAGCGGTCAATACGCCAGAAATTTCCATGTCCCAGGAGCAAATATGCCCAGATGGAGAGCGTAAGGAATCCTGCAAAGATGAGCATTGCGACCTATTGTACGAAGACACGCAATGCGTGAGGCATCCTGAGGCAATCCGAGTACCACAAATAGTGCGTTAAGACGGATCGCAAGTTCAATGACACAGGAAGTACTTTCTGCCGGGAAAGCCCGAGTAAAGCGTCCCGTCGCTTACAAACTCTTTTCCCCGGTAAAATGGGTAGGTTGAAGATCTCAAAGGAAGTGACCTGCCATGACAGCTTTGTCCGGTGACACCACTCATCAGCGAATCTGCCCATTCTGTGAGGCCTGCTGCGGCCTGGAACTTACCGTTGCCGAGGGCAAGGTCAAACGCATTCGCGGCAATGACACTGACGTGTTTTCTGCCGGCTATATCTGTCCCAAGGGCGTTGCACTAAAAGACCTGCATGAGGATCCTGACCGCCTGCGCGCGCCGCTGATCAAGCGTGACGGAAAATTTTTGGAAGCCACATGGGAAGAAGCCTTCGCGGAGATTGAACGCCGCCTGCCGCCAATCATCGCCCAATACGGGAAAGACGCGGTGGCCCTGGTGCTGGGCAATCCGGTGGTCCACAAAACGGGTTTGCTGCTTTATGTCCCGCGGCTGGGGCGGGCGCTGGGAACACATAATGTTTATTCGGCGTCCACTCTCGACCAGATGCCAAAGCAGCTCTCTTCTGGATTAATGTTTGGCGACTGGCTGTCTCTTGCCGTCCCCGATATTGAACGCACTGACTTCCTGATGATCCTGGGCGGCAATCCCATGGTTTCAAATGGAAGCCTGTGGACGGTGCCAAATTTCCGCGACAAGGCGAAAGCTTTGCGCGCGCGCGGTGGAAAAATCGTCGTGGTTGATCCACGTCGAACAGAAACGGCCAAAGCCGCTGACCAGCATGTCTTTATTCGTCCAGGTAGCGATGTCTTTTTCCTTCTCGGGCTGGCGCACACTTTGTTTGAAGACAAGCTGGTGAACCTTGGCCGTCTTGCCGGACACGTGAACGGAGTGGAGCAGGTGAAGGCCGCGGTTGCTGAATTTTCTCCCGAGAGAGTGGCCCCGCGGTGCGGAATTGATGCCATTACTATTCGCACTCTGGCGCGGGAATTGGCGCACGCAAAGCATGCTGCCGTGTACGGCCGCATCGGCACTTGCACGCAGGAATATGGAACCCTGTGCAGTTGGCTGGTGGACGTGATGAATATCCTGACCGGCCATTTTGACGAACCGGGTGGAGCCATGTTTCCTAAAGCCGCTGCGCTCCAGAGCAACAGCATGGGCAAGAGTGGGTCTGGCAAGGGAATCGTGCTTGGCCGGCGCAGCAGCCGCGTGTCCGGAGCTCCAGAAGTATTTGGCGAATTTCCCATGGGCTGCCTGGCCGAAGAAATTGATACGCCCGGCACTGGTCAGATCAAGGCGCTTATCTCCGTGGCCAGCAACAATGTTCTCTCGTCGCCCAATGGCCCGCGACTTTCTTCGGCGCTCGATCAACTTGAGTTCATGGTGTCCGTTGATATTTACCTGAATGAGACTACGCGCCACGCTGATGTAATCCTTCCCGGGCTTTCGCCATTGGAAGAAATGCATTATGACGTGGCCTTTTCGCAAATCTCCTGTCGCAATCACGCGCGCTATAGCGCTCCAGTGTTTCAGCCGCCCAGTGATCGGCCTGCCGAATGGGAGATTCTTTTGCGCCTGGCTGCCATCGCGCTGGGAAAGGGCGCGAACGCCGATCTGGCCGCGCTTGATGATGAGCTGCTCGAAGAAGACGTCCGTCGTTTCGCTGGACTGATGACCGGAATGGTGATGAAAGCTGTTGCGCACCGCAACGGTCCGGAGCGGCTGCTTGATCTGGGTTTGCGCAGCGGCCCTTATGGAGATAATTTCGGCCTGAAGCCGGGCGGATTGAACCTGAAAAAGGTCATGGCGGCAAAAGACGGGATTGATCTTGGCCCGTTGACGCCGCGCATTCCTGAAGTTCTGCGCACACCGTCGGGGAAAATTGAACTCGCTCCCCAGATGCTGCTGGATGATTTGAAACGTCCGGCGTGCGATTTATCCCAGCCAGTGCCCGAGTTGGTAGTGATTGGCCGGCGACAGCTTCATACCAACAATAGCTGGATGCATAACCTTCCCGTGCTGGCCAAGAGCACGCATTGCTCCGCGCTCATCAATCCCTTGGACGCAAAGAAGCTTCATCTTGGCGATGGCGATAAAGCCCGCATACGCCGCAACGGCCGTTCCATTGAAGTGGAGGTGGAATACAGTGATGAGATGATGCCCGGGGTGGTGAGCCTGCCTCACGGCTGGGGACATGATCTGGCCGACACGCGGATGAAGGTCGCGGCGAATAATCCCGGAGCCAACCTGAATGCGATTGTGGATGAAAATCTGCGCGATCCGCTCTCAGGAAATTCCGTGTTGAGCGGTATAGCCGTACAGATGGAAGCTGTTTCCCGTCCGCTCGCTGTAGCGAACGAGTCTCGATAAGTAGTTTCAGCACCCCAGCGCCTTCTCTCATCTTTGTTTCTTGTCCAAGAAAATCCGGGGCCGCTTTTGGCGACCCCGGATCTTATTTGGAACTGCTGTTTTCGAATCGTGCGTTATTGGACGTTGACGTTAATGTCATCAATCACGAACGAGGTTTGCAGGCTGGAATCTTCCGTGCCTGTGAACTTGATCTGTATCGTCTGTCCCTTGAAGGCGGTCAGGGCAAACGAGTGCTGCTGGTAACCAGCGGCCTTATTCAGGTTGGAGAACGTGCCCAGAGTTGAAAGCACCGTACCAGACGTGTTCAGCACCTGGACTCTGAAGGTGTCAAAGGCGGTGGTGGTAGTGGTTTCAGCGGTATCAATGTGCAGCCAGAAGGTCAAAGTGGCCGTGGTTGCGGTTGAAGGAATAGTGATGGTTTGGGCAGCGGTATCAGTGTGAGTGGTTCCGTAGCCATCCAGCCAGGCGTCCCAGCTTCCGCTGTGCGCCGGCTCAGCCGTGGAGTTGTTGAGTACGCCTGCCGTGAGGGCCCACGGAGTGGCGCTACCGGTTTCAAACCCAGGATTGACGATGAGTTGCGTCGCCGAAGCTGAGCTGATGGTCAATGAAATGGTAGTTGTGTGCGTGAGCGTACCCGACGTTCCGGTAATCGTTACGGTCGAGGTGCCGGTGGTTGCCGTTGTGCTGGCTGTGAACGTCACCACGCTGGTTGATGTAGTTGGGTTGGTGCCGAAGCTGGCGGTAACGCCGCTGGGCAGGCCGGAAGCTGACAAAGTTACGCTGCCGGTGAATCCGCCGGACGCGCGTATCAGTGATGGTGCTGTTGCCGCTGGTGCCCTGTTTCACCGTCAGGCTGGAAGGCGAAGCCGAGAGTGAGAAGTTAGGCGTGGCGGTAGCATTCACCGTGAGTGAGACCGAGGTGGTATGCGTCAGTGTTCCATTGATGCCCGTAATGGTGACAGTTGACGTGCCGGTAGTGGCCGTGGAACTGGCGGTAAACGTAACCACGCTGGTTGAGGTGGTTGGGTTGGTACCGAAGCTGGCTGTTACTCCTGAAGGCAATCCAGAAGCGGACAAAGTCACGCTGCCGGTAAAGCCGCCCGAAGGCGTCACAGTGATGGTGCTGTTGCCGCTTGCTGCCCTGCGTAACGTCAAGCTCGAGGGCGAAGCCGAAAGAGTAAAGTTAGGCGTGCTTTGAGCCGGCGGCAGGACGCAATTGTTCGCGGAGTTGGAGAATTCCAACTGGATGGTGTAGGTGGTGCCGTTGGCGACGTAAGAACCCTGCTGGCCGTTGCAGATATCACCAATTTCGCCATTGGTGGAGTCATACCAGGCCAGAGGAGGGCCGATGACGGTGGCAATGCCGACCTGCGCGTCTGTCATAGCTTCCGACAGTTCGTGGCTGGTCACGGAGGTGTAGTTGCCGAACACCGAAGACGATACCGCAACCGGTGGAGCAACCGCTGCCCGCCTGCATGTCAGGCAATACGCCGTAAAGGACGTGCTTGGTGTTGAACGTGTTGGATGTGGTGCCGTGATACGCGCAGAAACCGCCCGCCACGCAGCTTGAAGACCCGCCCTGGGTGATGGTTTTTCCCGGAGGAAAAAGATCATGTAGAGAGTATTCGGCTGGCCGACGGCATCGAGGACTGGCGCTGGAAGATGTCCCGCATTGATCTGGGCCAACAGTTCAGCCTGAATGTTGCTGTCATCAATGGTGGATCCGTTGTTGGCTGCTGAGGGCACAATCTGGAACAGTCCAGCGAAGGAGCCGTTTCCGAAGACCTGGTTGGTGCCGCCTGAAATATTTGTGTTGTACTGTTGAAACAGAGTGATAAGTCCGGTGCTGGTGATGTCAGTAAAGAAGTTGCCCATGGTGGGCGACGTGGTACCGGCAACTTGTGAATTGTAAGAGCCGCTTCCGTACAAGACCTGCACAACCTGCACGTTGGAGATGATGGGCCCGTTGTGGTAGGTGAGGTGCGCGCCGGCGGGAGCCGAAAACCCTATGATTGCCCCATTATTCGTGACGGGATCACGCCACGGAACTCCATGCTGAATGGCGAAAGGCACTGTTGGCGGGTGGGCTTGTACGCTGTTTGATTGTGAAACCTGCGCCTGGAAGGGCAGGGCTACGGACATCAACAAGAGAAGGAACAACAACGCGGGACCGCGCAGCAATCGAGACATTCTTTGCACCTTGGCGTTCTAAATGAACGCTCTTCCTTTGCGAGTTGGAAAATTTAGTTGAAGCCGAGAATGAAAACGAAAGAAGAGGAGCCCTGTACCGTTACGTCAGTCGTGAATAATAGAGGAGAGATCGTTCTATTCACAACAGTTTTCCGCATCTCCGGGAGCAATGGAGTGCCAAATTGGGACATACCTAACACGTTACCCGTCAAAGGGTTACAAGCAGCCTGACATAATTCGAATCGGGACGATGTCCCTGCGTAACGCTCTGTTGCACTTAATGTTATGCATTTGGGAAAGGCATAAAAGCAGGGTGAAAGTACTAAGGTGATCCAGTGAATCGCACCTCAAAGCCGGCGGATTCGTTTTTTGCCGCGTTGTCACGTCTAAATCGCGCGATCGGCCATGGTCTTGTGCCGTGCCTTTTCGTTTGGTTCTCTGTTGCCATGCAATTGAAGTTCCTGGCATCATCACTGCTGCCGCGGCGGTTCCAATGCGCGATTTTCGGGTAGGGGCAAATTGGCCGTGTGCGATCAACGTGGCCGTCGGTCACGTGAGACGCGATAATGTGCAGCCAGGAGCGATTCCGTTTTCCACCTGGGCGGCTGGGTACTTCCCGTGTATCCGCGGTAAGTTGTGCTGATTGGCGTCAACCACTTTGCCTGATAGTTGCGCCAGATCCTCGGCGGTGAGCACTCCGCCATTCTCTTGAAAAACTTTGCAATACTCTTAGCGACATCACCACGATAAAAATAGTCAGTTCCATGCTCGGCTAAAACCAATCACTTGCCACAAACTAAGCCCGCACGGAAGCACTTTGTCGAGGTATCAAAACGGCGCGGAAAAGCGCGTACCGGCTCGAAGCGTATGGCACGTTTAGGGCCCAGGTCGTTGTTCCGCGGCGTAAATCCGATAGAGCATCGCCGCATCTTTCGTCAGCGCACATGGCGTTCCCGTGTTGATCTGGACGGCGAGGTTGGTCATTGGTTTTCGCACGATCATCCCGGATGGATCACCGGCCTGGCGGCGTACAAGCAAGCCACTCGGCGATTGCCTCGGATTGCAATTCCTGCTTTTTGACGAATGGGAGGCCGAAGACCATACCGGCGAGACAAAACAACCCGTCGTGAATGCGTTTGCGAACAGCGGACCAGAGCCATCGCGGCGCACGAAAGCATTGCGCTACCCGTCACCATTTTGTCGGGCAGTTTACCTGTGAGCCTTTGCTGCCTCGAACACCTTCTCCAGCGCATCCACCTGATCGAGTTCCGCCTTTGCGAGCTGGGCATATTGAGATGAGCTTTGTGCCGACGCGATCTTCGAGACCAATTCATTGAATCGCGACGCCTCTGACGAAGACAGGCGCTCGACCTGCGGACGTATTTCGTTCCACGTCCGCTGCATGTCGGTTGCGGTGCGATGTAATTCCGCGGAGTCGTTGGTTTCCGCTCCGATCTGCAACTCTCGTCCGTAATAGTCCAGCATGGAGACCTGTACCGGAGGCGTGCTGCGGAATTTCGCGGACGCTTCTGCCGCGAGCCGAGTAATACGGTTCGCTTCCTTCAACGTTGCGATCCGGTTCTCGGCGGAAATGCTTTGATCCAGCTTCTGGAGCGAGGACTCAATCTGCTGTTTCTGAGTGGCAGTTACGGTTGAGGGCAGGCTGCCAACCGCGCTCTGCAAAGCTGAGAGCTTCTGTTTCGCCTCAGTCCAGTTCGCCCCTTGAGCAGCGTCATAGATGTTCTCGGCGTATTCCCCCGTATTGGCGAGCGCGACCGGCACGCGGTGCGCGCTGCGACCTTTCGGTTCAGGTGTGTTCTTCTGGTCTCGCTTTTCCTCTTTCCGCTCAGCTGCTTCGGCGCCACTCGGTTCGGCCGAGTCTTCGACGACTGTTCCGGTTACCGCATCCACATTGACCTCGCGGATTCCGTTTGCCGTCTGAATATCGAACGAATAGATGACTCTTCCGTTCTCCCGCTCAAGCTCTTTGCTCTTGATTGTTCCAGGTTCTTTGGAACGAGCCGTCTCTTCTGCCTCTTGCATAGAGATTTTGGCTTCCTTCCGCAGTACTGCTTGGTCGCCGTTGCTGTGCTGCTGCAAAGGAATGGCCCAAGTCATTGTTGCGAATACGATCAGCAAAGCAGTCAGATAAGCGATTCGTCTCATTGGGCGGACCTCCGTTATTTACGATGCGTCAGCTAATGCGATGGTGTGCTCCGGCCTGCATCCACCAGGAGTGACGGACTCTGGGATGATTGCGCTCTGGCGTGAGCCGCCGCTGATTCGCGCTTACGCCACGAATTTAGGCGTGCTGCGTGCAAGCCTCTTCCAGGTGCGCCAACTCGTTCTGACTGGCGCAGACGGCTCATCCATGTTTCGACCGCGATGAAGTATCAGCGTCCCGAGCACGAGCTGGTACGGAGGGTGCTGAATCAGACAAACCAGACGACAGCAACACACAGTCTCTGAGCGGTTACGGCACACCGCTGCGGTGAGCCCAACAACAACCCCGTTGATTGAAAAGATGGTGAGCGCGGAAGGAATCGAACCTTCAACCTACTGATTAAGAGTCAGTTGCTCTGCCAGTTGAGCTACGCGCCCTCGGTGAGTACAGATCGAGCAGACCGTACGATGAGGAGTGGGAGGATGTCCCGAAGTCGTTTTTTAGTGTAACACAGCCGCCGCGCGAATCAGGGCCGCTCGCCAAGGAGCGCCGGGCAAAGAATAAGATGTCCGGCCACGGGCCAACAGGCATCGTTCGCTGGCCTCGGCGTGCTTCCGAAATCGGAGTGGCTTCATGAATTCAAATCGCTTTTGAAATAATGTTTTCGTGGAAAGCGGATTTCAGTGTGCCGGATGCGGCGAGTGGAACACCACGCTGGTGGATTCTTCGGCCGGATCGAAACAGAATTACGTGGAAGACTGCCAGGTCTGCTGCAAGCCGAACGTGCTGCATGTATCGTGGGACATGTCAGCCGCGGAGTATGTGATCGACGCGGAACTGGAATAAGTACTCGAAGGAGCTTGGAAGAGCGTTGTAAAAAGCCGCCTAGATACAATGCAGTCTTGTGTGGAAGCTATAGTCTAAGGTAATGACCCCTCCAGCGTAAGACAAAGATTCAGCTTCTCTGTTTTCGGGTAGTCGTGCTATTGTCTTTCGGCATGTCAGACCTACTACAACCTAACCCGCCGCCACAATTCAGCATTGCCGAGTTTGGAACTCATCCACAGGCGACACAATGCAAGATGTGCCAGAAGCCGATCACCGGAACCTACTATCGCGCCAATGGAGCCATGGTCTGTGATGTTTGCGCTGATCAGCGTAAAGCGCGGTTTGCCGCAGGATAGCCATGTGGGCTTTGCCAAAGCGATCGTATACGGATTAGGCGGCTTTCTGGCCGGCCTGATCCTTTACGCCGGGCTTTTCCATTGCCACCGGGATTCAGATCGGATATCTATCCCTGGCTGTAGGCTGGATCATAGGCAAAGCGATGATGATGGGTTCGGGGAACATTGGTGGCCGTCGTTATCAGATAATCGCCGCGGTAGTTCTCACCTATGCTGCTGTTTCCATTGCAGCGATTCCAATTGCTCTTCATTTCCGCTCACAGGCTTCAACAACACAGGCAGACACAATCCGCGAAAGGCAAGGCGCAAAGCGCTGCTTCCAGTTCCGCTTCGACTTCTCCCGAAATTGGGAAAGCCAATCAAGGGGAGCAAAAGAAGGGGGCGTTCACCCTGGCGATTCTGTTTGGGGCGCTCGTGCAGTTGGCCCTGATCGGACTTGCATCTCCATTCCTTGAATTGCAGGATGGGGTCGGAGGCTTTATCGGGTTGATTATCCTCTTTGTAGGCATGCGATTTGCCTGGAGAGATGACTGCGGCAAAGGTGAACATGACCGTCGAAGGACCATACCAGGTTTCTGCCGGCTGCTGCTGGCGCTTCGGCGTAAAATAGAACAGGTCAAATCGACATCCGTATTGTGTCTTCATTAACTCCAGATATAAGACTCAGCGTGCAGAAATTGTTCCGCGCCGCTCTCTGCTTCCGCGACGGTGTGCCAGTCATGCCACGCACATTAGTCCATGCCGATGCCATGGAGCAAGCCGCCGCACAAGCGCGCGCTACAGAAGCTGGCGGCGACCTTGAGCTGGCGCGCCAGCAATGGCTGGCCGTGCTTCCTCTGCTGCCGCCTGACTCAAAGCAGGCTGAGTGGATTCGCGGGCACGCAGATCAACTGCAAAAGACAGCTTACGAGGCGCACCGCCCGCAGGATCCGAATACGAAGAACAAATGGGCCAAGCGGCTGGGACCTTTAGGACCGCTGGCCGTTGTGGTGGCCAAGTTCAAGACGTTTATATTCGCCATTTTTAAATTTAAATTCCTTTTCAGTTTTGCAGCGTTCATCGGCTTGTACTGGTCGCTTTGGGGACCGATTTACGGAATCGGCTTTGCCTTGCTCATCTTTGTTCATGAGATGGGCCACTATCTGGAGGTAAAGCGCCGGGGTCTTCCCGCCGAGATGCCGGTTTTTCTGCCCGGCCTGGGAGCTTACGTAAAGTGGCAGGGCCTGGGCGTAACTCTGGAGACACGCGCCGCAATCAGCCTTGCCGGGCCACTTGCCGGATTGCTGGCATCTGCTGTTTGCGTTTTGATCTTTTTTAAGACCGGCCACCTTGTCTGGGTGGCGCTGGCTAAAACCAGCGCATGGCTCAATGCATTGAACCTGATTCCCATATGGGTCCTGGACGGGGCGGGAGCATCCATGCCGCTGAACCGCCTTGAAAAAGTAATGGTAATGGCCACGGCGGCCGGCCTTGGTTATGCCGTGGATAGCGGCGTGTTCTACTTCATCGCCGGCGGCATGCTGATCAACATGATCTTTATGAGCGTTGCGCGTCCGGCCGCGCAGCCTGTTTATGGCCTGGGCCCAATCAGCCCGTAGGCCTGCCTTATCCGCCCAGCACAACAGACCAACATTCAGGAAGCCAGATGATTGCGGCTTACTTCATTTCTGTGCTTGCCGGCCTGGGTGGAGTTCTTTATTTGCTGCGAGACTACGGAACCAAGCCTTGATTTAAAGAAATTGCATCGGCTATTCGGGGCTCCTCTCTCGCCGTCGTTCCGCGCTGCGGAACTCCGACCTGCTCGGAGTTATAAAAGGAGAAGATATTGCGCGGGCCGGCTAAAGCCGTGCCCATATTTGTCTCGTAGAAAAGTTTATGGAGACGCGGCATGCCAGCGTCTCTACGTTGAAATGGTATTTGAACAAGCGAGTCGGCAGACAATAGGGCTCCCTCGTTGCACTCGGGATGAAACCTATTACCGCGATACCTCAGTGCTGATTGTTCCTTGCTGAACGGAAGTCTGCCAGGCTGCCGAGTGCGGGAGCAATATGCCAGATGTCGCGCGCATATTCGGCGATGGTGCGATCGCTGGAGAAAATCCCAACGCGGGCCACGTTCAGGATGGCCTTGCTGGCCCAGAGATCGGAATGCTGGTAGTCGTCATCGGCGCGGCGGCTGGCGTCAATGTAAGAAGGCAGGTCCGCCATCAGGAAATAGCGATCGCCGCGATCAAGTATGTCATCCACAATCCAGCGGAACAAACCCGGCTCACCCGCCGAGAAGCGGTCACTGGCCAGCGCTTCCATCACGTGTGCCAACGTCGGATTGGAATAACAGAGTTCGCGCGGATTGTAATTGCCATGCTGCTGGTACCATTTCACGTCTTCCGGGCTGAGGCCAAAGTTATAAATGTTGTCCGGGCCAACAGCTTCGGCAATCTCAATATTCGCGCCGTCCATGGTGCCGAGCGTGAGCGCGCCATTCATTGAGAGCTTCATGTTGCCGGTGCCGGAAGCTTCCATGCCCGCGGTGGAAATCTGCTGGCTTAGATCAGCCGCCGGCATGATGAGTTCAGCCAGAGAGACGCGATAGTCCGGCACAAAGACGACCTTCATCATGCCGCCGACACGCTCATCAGAATTCACCACGTTGGCCACATTGTTGATCAGCTTGATGATCTGCTTGGCCGCCCAGTATCCGGGGGCCGCTTTGCCGGCGAATAAATAAGTACGCGGCACTTTGGGCTGGTCGCCATCTTCAACAATCGCCAGATACTCATGGATGATGCGCATCACGTTCAAGAGCTGACGTTTGTATTCGTGTATGCGCTTCACCTGAACGTCAAACAGCGAGTCGGGGTCCACCTGCACGGCGGTGCTGTCAAGAATTTCGCGCGCCATGCGCTCCTTGCTGCGTCGTTTAATTTTCAGAAACTCGTCCTGAAAAGCGGCGTCGCCGGCAAATTTCTCAATACCGCGGATCTGTTCCAGGTCAGTGATCCAGCCCTCACCTACGGTGCGCGTGAGAAGCGCTGAAAGTCCAGGGTTCGCCTTCAGTATCCAGCGCCGCGGAGCCACGCCGTTGGTCTTGTTGCTGAAACGCTCAGGCCATAGCCTGGCAAAGTCCGGCACCAGCGAAGTTTTCAGCAGCTCAGAGTGCAGCTTGGACACGCCATTGATGGCGTGGCTGCCAACAATGGCCAGGTGCGCCATTCGCACCTGCTTCTCCGGGCCTTCCTCGATAATTGACATGCGATTCTGGCGATCCACATCACCGGGCCAGACGCGTGAAACCACACGCAGAAACTGGTGATTGATACCGAAGATAATTTCCATGTGCCGGGGCAGAACGTGCTCCATCAGAGACACGGGCCAGCGCTCCAGGGCTTCCGGCAGGAGCGTGTGGTTGGTATAACCGAGCGTGGCTTCAGTGATTTCCCAGGCGTGCTCCCAGTCCAACTGATATTCATCCACCAGCAGGCGCATCAGTTCCGCCACGCAAAGGCTGGGATGAGTGTCATTCATCTGCACGGCAACTTTATACGGGAACTGGTCAAAGCCGTTGTGCGTGGCACGGTAACGCCGCATGATGTCGCGCAAGGAACATGCAACCAGAAAATACTCCTGCAATAGCCGGAGTTCCTTGCCGGAACGGACCGAGTCAGACGGGTAGAGCACGCGCGAGATATTTTCCGAGGCGATCTTCTGTTCGACGGCGCGAATGTAATCGCCGCGATTGAAAATTTCGATATCGAAGTCTTCAGAAGCGCGCGCCGTAAATAGCCGGAGGTAATTGACGGTCTTGCCGCCATAACCGGCGACCGGCATATCATTCGGCACGCCGACAACGATCTTTGCGTCCACCCAGCGCTGGCGGCGATTGCCCTGCGAATCGCGTGAGGCCTCTACGCGTCCGTACAGCGGGATGGCACAAAATTCATGCGGCCGATCAATGTAAAACGGCGTTCCTTCGGCCTTCCAGAGATCAGGCTTTTCCCGCTGATGGCCGCCGACAATCTCCTGCTTGAACATGCCGTATTCGTAATCAATGCCATAGCCGAATCCGGGCATATTCATGGTGGCAAGGGATTCAAGAAAGCAGGCGGCAAGCCGGCCAAGTCCGCCATTGCCAAGACCCGCGTCGGGCTCAACTTCAAGCACATGCTCCAGATGGATATTCATCTCAGCGGCCACGGCGCGGCACTCATCCATTAAGCCCAGATTGCAGAGATTGTCACTGAGCCAGCGCCCCATCAGAAATTCCATCGAGAGGTAATAGAGGCGCTTGGAATCCTGATCACGATAGCGCTGCTCGGTTTCAAGCAGGTGATCAACCAGATTGTCACGAATGGCAAGTGAGATGGGCTTGAACAGCTCACGCGGTACAGCGACGCCCTCCGGACGAGCCAGCGTGTAGCGCACATGGCGCAATACGGAATCCCGCAATGAATCGGGATGGAAGGCTCTACCGTTAGGCTGGTCAGCAGGCATGTTTTTCAAGACGGTTTAGATGCAGCGCTTTCCGGGTCGAGAAAAAACACCTGATTACTGAGCCGACGATGATGTTGAGTATGCACCGCGCAGGTTTCAGCAATCAGTCTTACCCATGAGAGCTGTTTCTTAAGTATTGCATAGCGCGGCGCCGCGTGACACTAGGGTGTAACACTTGTGTGCTCATAGCCTTGGATGCTTAGTGTGCCAATCCGTAGAGGCTTGGAACAGCCTGGCCGCCTGTATGACGGCGGCGTCATCCAGCGGGCGACCAATGAATTGGATACCCACGGGCAGGCCATGCGCGCCGAAGCCGCATGGAACACTGATGGCCGGGAGGCCGCAGATATTGCCAATGCCACCGATGGGATCGGCAAAGCTCAACACATTATCGAGATTGGCGTCGAGCCGGCTGGCGACGACCGGAAGCGAGGCCGCAACCAGCACGTCAACCTGCGTGAACAGCTCGTCCATCTTTTTCTGAAGAACTCCACGAACGCGCTGCGCTGTGATGAAATCGGACGCGCTGATCTCTTCATTGATATAGCCGCCAACTTTACCCGCAGGATCGCTGAGTTCGGCAACTTTCCCGGAATGAATCAGGTCACGAAACGCGGCTGCGCCTTCCACTGACACAATCGTGCCCGCGGCCGGCTCCCACGGCCCTTCCGGCAGCGAGATGTCCTTAACACTCACGGCGCGATTGCTCTCCAGCACCTTGCGAGCGGCCGCGACGGGCGTGTTCACGTCCGGCGAGATTTCCTTCCACTGGTTCGTCATCCATCCCAGCCGAAGATGAGGACTGGCTGCGGCCCCTGCGTATTTCGCGCTGACGTCAGGAAGTGATCCCGCATCTTGGGGATCGTGGCCGGAGATGACTTTCAACACCACGTCACAGTCAGCCGCAGTCCGGCACATTGGCCCAATCTTGTCCATGGAGTAGGAAAGAGCCATGGCGCCGGCACGGCTTACACGGCCAAAGGTAGGACGTAAACCGGAGACGCCGCAAAATCCTGACGGACAAAGAATGGATCCCCAGGTCTCAGTGCCAAGCGCAAAAGCGGCCAGTCCGGCAGCCATGATGGCGCCGCTGCCGCTGGATGATCCGCAGGTCCAGTGCTCAGTGTTCCAGGGATTTTTTGTGGCCCCGTGCGCCGCCGCGGAAGCAAAGCGGTAGCCCATGCCTCCGGCCAGTTCGATCATTGAGGCTTTCCCGATCAGCACTGCACCGGCAGCTTCCAGCTTGCGAATCACGGTGGCATCGTAGTCAAAATGCTGATCAGCGTAGGGACGAGCTCCCCAGGTTGTGGGATAGCCTTTCACGGCCAGAAGGTCCTTTGCGGCATACGGAATGCCATGCAGAACACCGCGATATTTACCGGCCGCGATTTCTTTTTCTGCCGCCTGGGCCTGCTTCTTCGCCAACTCAGGCGTAAGCGTTATATAGGCATTCAGCTTCGGGCCGATCTGACGGCTGCGTTCCAGATAGCTTTCCGTGAGCTCAACTGGTGAAAGCTGGCGCGCGCGTATGCGGCGGGCAAGTTCAACAACCGGCAGATAAAGAATGTCTTCACTCAGCATTTACTTCTTCCCTTCGCGATAAAGCTGAAAGACCGTGGCGGGCTGGTCTCCGTTGTCGAGGGCAAAGGCGCGCATTTTTTCCAGGCCTTCCTGAGTTTCAGCAAGGGAGCGGCGGATATCCATTTTCTGGTCTTCAGTCAGCCTGGCGCCGTATTTGCGGACGATGGACGCGAACTTCATCTCCACTTCAGCCCTGGCGGACGGCGACAGCTTTTCCATGGCAGCCTGCGCCTGCTGCTGGAGAGAAGTTGCGGGCTTTTCCGCCTTCGACTGCTGCTCGGCCGTGGTGCCGGATTGGGAGATCCCGGCCAGCACGTCAGCTGGGATGGATCATTGCCGTGGTTGCGGCGGCGGCAGCGGCCAGGGTGAAGCGACGGCGCTCCGGGGAAAATTTAGACATCGGATAGCTCCTGAGTGGGTGGAAAGCGGAGGGTAAATCAAGCCGCGCAGGCCGTCAAAACATTTATAAGCGGCATTGGCGTCAACCGTTTATATGCGGCATTGCCGTCAAACATTTATAGGCGGCATTTATTGGCGGCATTGCCGTCAACCTATTACCAGCGGCACTGCATCTAAGTCTCTGCCACCAGTCAGATAAAATATTTACGGATGTGCCCATGGCCCGCTGGTTAACCTTTGATCGCAACACCGCCTCCGCGCTGCGCAAGCAGCTTCCCCGTGAACAAGTCTTCGAACATGGCGCCCGCAATGCCGTGGAGTATGCGTCTGGCTCTAACCAGAACCTGGTGACGCTCCTGCCCACCGGCTCAAGCAGTGAGGTGGCGATTGCGGTATTCAGGCAGCCTGCAGCGAAGGCTGGCGTCTGCGCCCAAGCCGGTCCTGGTGCAAAAACCTGCTGCCAAGGAACCGCCTTTGCAGGCGGCGCCGTCAGCATGGAAAGTTGTTGAACCAGCGCCACCTGCTTCAGCATCAGCATCAGCTGTACCAGAAGTGCCAAAGTCAAAAACGCCAGCGCCGGCCCCGCAAACGCCCGCAGGTCGAAATCCGGAAGCGAGCTTGCCATTTGTCAGGCAGAAGACTCCGCAAGTACAGAGCAGGCGGAATACTTGGCACGCGTGATGAGCTGGTGTTCGAAGAAGAGCCAGTTGCCAAGGTGAAAAAGAACTGGTGGCAGAGATTCTGGGAAGATGACTAGTTGGCAGGTGCTAAAGTCCAAACTGTCTGTAGGCTTTCACCGCCCTGCTGAAGCCGTGTCCTATGCTTATCTCGATGGTTGATGTTCTCGTGACCGTGGATGCGATGTTGGCAAACCAGCAAATGCATAGATCCTTGACTACGTCATCGCATTCGCTCCGGCTCGCTCAGATGACAAGCAGAAACGAATTGTTTAGAAAGTGAATGCCAGACCGCCGCGCATGGAGCGTGCGGATTGGACCATATAGACGTTGCGGCCATCCTGGCCGGCAACAGGCAGATAACCCTGAGCCAGAAGATTGCGCAGGTCAAGCAGGGCATCCATTTTGCCGGGAATCAGCGAACTGCCAGGCAGCGGCTGGCGGATGAAGATACTCAGGTAAGGATCGGCCTGACCGGGCGATGCGTTGAATGCGTCCACGGTGGAGAGCGTGTTTCCGCTGGTCCATTTATAGGAAGCAATCCAGCGCGTGCCGGACGCGGGCACGTAGCCTGAAACCTTGGAAGCCAGGGAATGCTGGCGGCTCTGGCCCAGAGCCTGCGCCAGATTCTGCCAGGTAGTGAGCGCTTCCGCAGTCACCGCGCCGCCGTTGGAGTAATCAAAGGTGGCGGAGAGATCGTCAGAGATTTTCCGTTCGATCACCAGCCGCATGCCCGTGGTGCTGAGAGCTCCGTTGAGCGCATAAGAGAATGTGCCCGAGTAAACGTCCGGCAGCACATCATCAGAGTAGCTGGTGGGATCGCCCGCACCGGTGAGGACGAGATTGGTTACGCGATCAGTATAGGCGGCAAGCTGAACGCTGGTCTTGCCCATTCTGCGCGAGACGGACACTTCCTGATGCCGGCCCGCTCCACATCGGGCATACCGTTGCTTAGCGCCATGCGCGGACCGGATTCACTCAAGTCGGCCGGAGCACTGTCAAAGCCTTTAGCGGTGCGACCATCGGGTTCCGATGTGGCATAGCGATATTCCACAATCAAGTCCGGCGAGAGGTGCACCTGCATGGAGCCGTAGGGGCGAATTGCAGTAACGCGCTTGGCGAACTCAAGTGACTGGAGATCGGCGCCATATTGAAGATCGATCACTCCTGCCACCGTCATCTTGTCAGAGGTGCTGATCTGCATGGCCGAGTAGGGTGAATTTTCAACCGCAATTCCGGGAATAGCGAAGTGGCGATACGTGAGCGTAATGGTCGGCCGTGAGCTGTCACCGAAATCATGCGCGTATGAAGCGCGGACCACACCGCTGGGATCACCCGCAGTAGCTCCAATGTTGCCGTTCAGCATCAGAGTGCCGGCGCTGAAAAGCGATTTTTCCAGAGCGAATGCCGTGGTCATATCTCCGGCGCTGCCAAACCCATCTGCCTGCGCGCCTGCGATGAAAGCTACCCGACCCTTCAGGCGATCACCATTCTGCTGGTTTTCCGGTGCCCGGGAAACAACCACCAGACCGCCTTTGTCCGTCTTTGTCCTCTTCCAGAGCGCGAAGAACAGGCCGGTTAGCCGCTGAACGCAGGGTCCAGTGCCAGTCATCGGGTTCTGAAGTTTTTGACCGGCTGGGCGGAAGGAGTTTCAGCGCATCTGCCAGGGTGTTCAGGGTGAGATTAACCAGGACGTGAGCGCCGGAATTCAGTTTTACATTTTCCCGCAATGAGGGAAGAAACGAACCAGCAGTGACTTTGACCTGATATTTACCCGGAGGCAGGTTGTTGGCGGAATAAAAACCCTGCGCGTCAGTATAAGCGGTGTAGCCGACCGTGGTGGCGGTGGTGTAGATATCCACCACCGCACCCATCTGCGGTGAACCCGAACCATCCCTGATATAGCCCGAGATGACTCCTACGCGTGCCGCGAAGACAGGCGAGGACGCCATCAGGACTATCAAGAAATATCCGAGTTTACGGGTCATATCCACCACCTCAATGAAGTGGAAATTCCGGATTACTGGACCGCGAACTTTGCCGTGGGCGCAATGGTTTGTTTTGAAACCAGATCGCTGACTTTGATCGTTACCTGGTACACACCTGGGTCGAGCTTGGCCAGCGGCAGTTTTCTCGCCAACGTCATCTGCTCGCCAATATTGCCCATCTGGGCCGTTGATTCCGTAAAGTTTAGCACGGACTGATTCGTGGCGGTATTGATAACTTGATATTCCACAGTAGCTGACGGCTGTTTGGTCTTTTCGTCAACTCCCAGATTGTAGACCTGCATCCAGAAATTAACGTTCTCACCCTTCTTAAAGGATGCCGGTTTACCGTCAGAAGGCTGCACCCTGGGCCGGACACGGCTCTGGCCAATGACAAAGTTTCCGGTGCCGATTTCCCGGGCAGGTACCGCGTCCACCTGGTCCGCAAGGATTAAGGTGGAGTTGGCAAGCCTGTCATCGCCACCCAGATCGGGTACCGTCCAGCCTTTGCTGTAGGTGCCCAGTTTATCGCCGTTAACATCTTTCAGCACCACGTCCAGGCGGTACAGCCCCGGACGCATGGGAACGGCCTTCCACCAGAGCGCTACGGTGGAGAGCTCTTTTTCCAGCAGTTCCGCAGGAATGTCACGCCGAACGGTATCTTCAAACACCTGAACGGTCTTGCCGGAAAGAGTGCTCAACTTTCCGAAAATATTCACCACCGCACGCTGCACACCGTCTTTGTTGGCAAAAGTAAGTCCTCGCAACGGAACCTGAAGCGTGATGGGCACCAGGACCGTATCAGAGGTCAGCTTCACAAAGTCCACACGGACATCAAACGGGAGCAGGTTGTAACGGATCTTGGTGGTTACCACTTCCGCCAAATCCTTGAACTTTACCGGCGGCGGAGCATTCAGCTTGGAAAATGTCTCCAGGCGATCAAACTGTTTGGTCTGATTGTTGCCATTGAAAGGTCCCGCTCCCAGTTGCTCAATGCCACCACGGAAACGGTCAGCCTTATTGGCCATTCCCATTTCTTCCATGGTAGTTAAACCGGCATTGGGGACGTGCAGCAGAGCGTCTTTTTTGGAGCGGTCCATGGTCATCTCATAAGCGCCACAACCGCAGTCATCCACAAATTCGATTTCCACTTCCTGCTGGCCCAACGCTTCCAGATAACGATAGCGCCAGACTTCAAACGGGAATGTCTCCGTGCTGCCGCCGCCTTCTTCCGCGGAACGCTGGTAAGGACCTCCCATGGGATGACCGTCAATGCTATCGGGCGGGCCAAACATGATGTAAATGCGGCCGCGATCTGTTCTCCATCCCGGCATGCCGGCGGCAAAATGCTCGTTGGCATACGCTATACGCCGGTAGTGCTCTTCCTTGTATTCATTCTCGGCGGTATCAGGCGTGGGATCACGACGCAGCCAGAAACCCTCAATGAAAGTGTCTCTTTCCGCATCATTGGAGAGCTTCTTGAAGGCGCTTTCTTCTTCGGAAGTGATGATCCAGCGAACATCCTCGTCCAGCCACTTCTTGTACACCGAACTCAGTTTTTCCCTCTTGCCGGATGGGGTCTGCGGCTTGGGCCGGCTCAGCGGATCCTGGCCGCCCTGCTGATCGGCATCGGCGGCGGCATTGTTCTTCTTGTCAGAAGTTGACTTCGTCTGGTCGTCTGAATTCTTGGACTTTACATCAGTACTTGTATCTTTATCCTGCGTTCCATTTTGCGCGTGGAGAAGAAAACTGCCGGAGATGACAAGTAAGAAAACAATAAAAAAACGGGCGATCTGGGGCTTGCCATGGATCATTGGCCGCACCCTCCTTATGAGGAAAACAGTTAAGCTGAATTTTAGGCCTTTATAGCCTATGAAGCAAGACAGGAACGCGCGGTGGCTTCCGATCTTGCGCTTCTAAGGTGAACATTTTATTAGGCTTTTTACCCGTTAAACCTGCCTGGCTCTGGTTCAGAGTGGCTACTCTGGCTATAATTACAAGAGGGCTCCCGCCACCACAGATTGAAGTGTGAAATTGCCTGCTCTCCTCAAGGAACTTTCCACGTCTCACTGGCGTATATCAATTGAGAATCTCCCTGCGGTGCGGACATAAAGACCATGAAAGCAAAAAAGATTTTGATTGTTGTCGGCCTCATCATCCTGGTGGGTGCGATCGTTGGTTTTACCGTGAACCAGACCCAGAAGAACGTGGTCACGGTGCAGACCGGCAAGGTTATGAAAGCAGGATATTACCTCCCTGGTTACCGCTTCCGGCGAGATCAAGCCGAAAACATTTGTGAACGTGGGCGCGAACGCCTTTGGCCGCATCACCAAGCTGTATGTGAAAGAAGGCGAAAAGGTGAAGCGCGGCCAGATGCTGGCGCAGTTGGAAAACGTGCAGTCAGCGGCGGACGTTGACCAGATGAAGGCTTCTTTGGCCAGCAGCCAGACGGACGCCATCGCGTCGGATGCGGCGCTCAATACCGCGTCAGCACAGCTCAAAAGCAGCACCGCCGACCTGGCCCGCACCAAACTGGAATTCGATCGCGCAGAAAAACTTTTCAACAGCAACCTGATATCCAAGGCCGATTACGATACCAAGAAAGCCGCTTACGAAGTTGCCCAGGCCGTTCAGGCACAAGACCAGGCACGCGTGGCGCAGGCAAAAGCGCAGCTTGATTCCTCGCAGGGACACATACGCTCCGCGCGCGCGCAACTTACCCATCAACAGGACCTGTTGAGCAAGACGGTTTACGTTGCTCCGTTTGACGGCACGGTGACCAGCCTTCCCGTTCATGAAGGTGAGACGGTGGTGGTGGGCATTCAGAATTCTCCCGGCAGCACGCTGATGACGGTGGCAGACATGAACGTGATCACCGCGGAAGTCCGCGTGGATGAAACTGACATCGTGAACCTGAAACTTGGCCAATCTGCTGACGTGACCATTGACGCGATTCCCGGCCAGACATTCAAAGGCAAGGTCACTGAAATCGGCGACAACGCGATCATCCGTTCCACCGGCGTTTCAACTTCGCAAAGCACCTCTGGCAGCCAGGAAGCCAAGGACTTTAAGGTTGTGATCACTCTGGATGCGCCGCCAGCGAACCTTCGTCCGGGACTTTCCGCCACGGCAAAAATTACGACCGGGCTTTGAAAAGAACGCCGTCGCCATTCCCATCCAGGCGCTGATCATGCGCGACAAGAATGATCTGGAGGCGCAGGCCAAAAAGGGCGGCAACAAAAAAGACATTGACGGCTCCTATGGAGAAAAAGGAATCACAAGAGATTCAAGGCGTGTTTGTGGTCACACCGGGAAAGAAAGCTGAGTTTCGACAGGTGGAAACCGGCCTTACCGGCACCACTGAAATCCAGATCAAGAGCGGCCTGAAAGAGAATGAAGAAATCATTACGGGCAGCTATAAAGTCCTGAAAACGCTGAAAAACGGCGCCGGCGTAAAAGTGGACAACACGCTGGCGGTTAAAACTGAGTCGTAACCTCTGGCGGCAAACACCGTCTAAAGGTAAGCAGAGCAAGCGCGGGGAAAAAGTGGAGCAGGAGAAAAGAATGGCAACCCAGACCGTTGATGTTTCGCAAACCACAGCCATTGCGCCGCCGCAGGATTGCATTATCGGCACCGAAGACCTGTGGAAAACGTACGTGATGGGCACCGAACAGGTGCACGCGCTGCGAGGCGTGAATATGCGCATCAATCGCGGCGAATACGTTGCCATCATGGGCCCTTCCGGCTCCGGTAAATCCACGCTGATGAACCTGATCGGCTGCCTGGACACTCCGACCCAAGGCCGCTACTGGCTGAACAGCAATCTGGTGAGCGAACTTGATGATGACGAACTGGCGCGCATCCGCAACAAGGAGATCGGCTTCGTCTTCCAGACATTCAATCTTCTTGCCCGCGCCACGGCATTACACAACGTGGAATTGCCGCTGATCTACAGCGGAACACCGTCAGATGAACGCCTGAAGCGCGCCAAAGCAGGCGCTGGAATCGGTTGATCTGGGCGAACGCATGAACCACAAGCCCAATGAACTTTCCGGCGGCCAGAGACAACGTGTGGCGATTGCTCGCGCGCTGGTCAACAATCCTTCTATCATCCTGGCCGACGAACCCACGGGCAACCTGGACTCACAGACCGGAAATGAAATCATGAACCTGTTTGAAACCCTGCATGCAAAAGGCAATACGATTGTGCTGGTCACGCATGAAAATGATATTGCCGAGCATGCGCACCGCGTCATCCACATCCGTGACGGTGTAATTGCCAGCGACGAGCGCAGACAGAAGTAATCCTGTAAACTGTTACGTTGTAAAACAACACCAGCAAGACTTACCGCGGAAAATTGCGGTTGTCGCCAGAACGCGACTTTACGCTTCCGGGCGTGGACTGGATACAAAGCTCCTGACTCACGAAGACAGCGCTAACGGAACCAGGGAAATCCAACTGGTCCGTTAAGGCCGGCGCTGATCGGCGGATGTCAGTGGCAAGTGGCTGGCAGTAGTTCAGGTCTCGTAGTTGCCCGCGGGCTTCGCAGTACTTCTCTGCCGCACAAATCGCAAAACTGAATATCTCAGGAGACGTGATGAAGACTCAACTTCACTCTCAGGCGACACTTGTGCTTCCGGGCGCAGGTGAGCGGCTTAGCGTGATCGGTGATCGGCAGACAATCAAACTGGATGGCTCGCATACCAACGGGAGCTTCGCGCTGATTGAACAAGATAATGAACCTGGCACGTCCGTGCCCGAACACTTTCATACCCAGGAAGACGAGATTTTTTACCTGCTGGAAGGCGAAATGGAATTTACCGTGGCGAAGGAAAAAATCGTGGCCGCGGCCGGGACAACGGTGTTTCTGCCCCGCGGTGTACCCCATTCCTTCAAAGTCACCGGCAACGGCGCCAGGGCCCTGATCATGCTGCAGCCCGCGGGGACGGAGAAAATGTTCCGCGAACTCAGTGGGCTTCCTCCCGGCGAGCCTGATTTCGCACGTGGTCGCGAAAATCTGCAGTAAATATGGAATTCATTTCGTGTAAATCGGCAGTTGGCAATTGGCAATTAGCAATTGGCAAAAACGGGCGTCCTTCGGGACGCCTGATCTTGTGATTTGGTAATTGGGTAATTTGGTAATTGGGTAATTGAAAACCTTACGACAAAATTACCGCTGGCAAAGCAAGCTCCAAAACAGGATGAATGTTTGTGATTTGTGATTTGTGATTTGTGATTTGTGATTGGTGATTGGTGATTTGTGTTTGGTGTCTGATGTTTGGCAATGGATATTGGTGGTTGGCAATTGGTGATTTGAAGAGTTCAGTTTTTTGAACTGCGATCATCCGCGTTTATCGGCGGCATGGGTTTGTTGTCCCAATTACCAGATTACCCAATTACCAGATTATCCGATTACCCAGTGCTTTTCCCCGCTTTTCGCTCCTCGAGTTCTTCCAGGGTGCGCGGCCAGTCTTCGCGCAGCAAACGGCTTAGTGACCGGTCCGCCAGCAGCTTGCCGCCGGTCTGGCATTTGGCGCAGTAATTGGTCTCATTGGACGCATACTGGATTTTCTGCACTTTGGTTCCGCAGCGCGGACAAGGCTGGCCGTATCTGCCATGCACCGCCATCTCGGGGCGAAACGCCGTAACTTTTTCCGGGAATTTTCCCGCCGGCTTCGTCATGCAGGCGCTGCACCCATTCTTTGAGCGAAGCCTGCGTGGCTTCATACAGCCGCGTGATTTCTTCGGGCTTCAATTTCTGCGTCAACGCAATGGGTGAAAGCTGAGCGCGATGCAGGATTTCGTCCGAATACGCATTGCCGATGCCGCTGAAGAAATGCGGATCAGTCAGCGACCGTTTCAGCGTATGGTTCTCCTGCGTGAGTGCGGCGCTGAATGCGTCACGAGTGGCGGCCATCACGTCAATACCGCCGGGATCGAGTTTTGCAACGCTGCTTCGCCCTCGATTACGTGCAATGAAGCGCGTTTACTTGCGCCGGCTTCGGTGAGAGTGAGCGATGCCGGTATCGAAATCCAGAGCGGCCAGGGTGCGGCGGCCATCGGGGAGTTTGCGCTTCTCGCTCCAGTGCAGCCGTCCGGCAATCATCAGATGAAAGACCAGCCATATGTCGTTGTCGAAACCAATGGCGATGCGCTTGCCGATTCTCCGCAGACCCGATCACTTTGTGTCCCTCAACTGCATCGATCGGCGGGAGTGGCGGTCCGCAGCAGAAACGGCCCGGCAATCTGGACGCGCTCCAGCACATGCCCGACTGATGCGCTGGTCGAGCGCTTCGATGTAAACGGTGATGTCAGGCAGTTCAGGCATCGGGCAATTTCAAATTTACAATTTTAAATTTGAAATTGAAAACCCCGAACGAGTGAACAGCAACAGCATCGACAAAGCAGACACCGGCAAATGCCGCAAAGCAGGTCATAACTCGCTGCGAGGGTTTCCAAATCGTAACCGCAGCGCAGCAACGAACCTGGTGTTAGCCCGACACGATGCCAATTCCAACGGCGAAGAACCGAATCTATAAGCAATCCAGAACGTGAAGGCGAGTACAACTGCGGTTATCAGAAAATTCTGCCAGCCATTCAGCGCCCACTGCCCGCGCCAGGATAGTTGAACAGCATTTGAAAGGGGCTTGAGATATGGGATCGGCCATGAATCGCCGTCAGGGCCACGCGAACCCGCCAGATCGCACAACAGATGGATATGAAAGCTCAGAAACACCAAAACAGCAGTTTTCCAACGTTGTTCGCTTAAAAACCAGCACAACATAGCCACACCGGTGGCGAATACCAAGGTATGCAATGAATGATGGTATTGAGAAAACCAGAGCAGAGGATGGGCCGAGTTGCGAGTGAGAACTTCCGGAACAATCCCCAGCCCGTCGATATCAGGGATGACAGCCGCTGCCACCACCATGGTTTTTTCTCTCCGGCTGATTCGCATAGGCGCAGCCAGAAGCCAACCTGCCAGAAAATGTGTTACTGGGCTCATTGGTTAGAAAGAACGTCTCAGTAGATGGTACTTGCGGAAACAAAAAAGGGCATCCCATTCGGAATGCCCTCTGCTGATTCTTGAAACCTGAGTTATTGCTGTACGCTCACGCTCTTCGAGAATCGGGGAGAGACGGGACTTTCACCTTCTTTTTCGGAAGGGTGCTGTTAAGGGGTTCGGAATCAGACGTAAAGATAACTCGGCGGTTGCCGCGCTGCGTTAACATGATGCGCCACATCAATTGCTACCAGACGAGCTAAAGGGGCCACGCGCTAGAAAATAACAGAAAACGTCCCGGCTGCCCCGGTTTTTCTTCAGGGAACAATCGCGACGGCGTGCTGAACCTGGAAAAGGTTGGCGACGATAACAACTACAGTCTTTGGGAAGCTCCGGGCTTGAGACCGGAGTGCAATGTCTTTGGCTGGTGTTATGAAAACGACGTAGACCCTGCGGCATCGGCCGTTATTTTAACCCACCCTTTGCTCCGCAAAGGGTAGGGCATCCCTTGTCTCGTATGGGCAACTATAACCGGGACATTGGGCTGGCCACCCGCCTCTGTTAACGAACACAACAAGCTAAAGTTCAATAAAATGTTCCCCACCCTTCGCCAAAACCGGGCGAAAGGGTGGGCCACCCGCCGTAAGCCCTAGCCGTGCGCAAGCACGGGACCAATTCCTGCAGCCTCTGGAGGTTGTGAGTG
Organism: Terriglobia bacterium; assembly: GCA_963824835.1. Classification (GTDB taxonomy): domain Bacteria; phylum Acidobacteriota; class Terriglobia; order Terriglobales; family Acidobacteriaceae; genus Angelobacter. Next base: position 95,375 of record CAWGRA010000048.1, read on the forward strand.
TAATGGCGATGTTTCGCCAAGTAGCCCAATCACTTCGTTTGGGGATCATAGGCGAATTGGATGAAGACTTTGGACGATCGTTCACCCACAAGGACCACCTTGAGCGAGTTTTGCCGCCGTATTTCTACCTGCGCTTGAGGAAGCACTCGCTTACCATTCAGGAATATCTCATAGCTTTTCACGTCGTCTGTCCCGTGCCCGGTTCCGTTTGTGGCGCTCAACCTGCAGCAGCCTGTCGGGATCGAAGCAACGCGAAACTTCTTACTTTGCGTGCACGGTTTATCGGTCGAACAAGCGCCAAAGTAGCTCATGTACACCAGGTACTGCCTTTTCTCGATCACATTTTGCACATCAGGTATAGGAATTGTCTCTATCCTCTCAACACAACTCATGCAGTTGATCACAGTTGGCATTTGCGCAAACTGAAGAACTACTTTCAGGACGGGAGGGTTGGTGACTTGAACTGGGAAGCCAACGATCTTCGTAGTTTCGAAGCTCACACGGGTAATTGTCACGGCGTAGCTACCGAATGAGAGCGGTATCTGAACTGATCCGTCCGGCCCAGTTTTTGTAGTTAGGCTTTTTTCTCCTCGAAACTTGACCTCGGCGCCCGCAATAACTGCGCCGTTAACGTCGGTAACAACTACTGTCAGGCTCGCAATTGGAGAAGGACTAGAGGAATCCTGGGCGAGCGCAGGGGCAAAATGAGATAAAGTCAGGCTTGCAAGTATCGCGCCGCAAGTGAGTAATCGGCGTATGCGGTTGGCCGAAAGCATCGGAAGTCGCCCCCACGGTGTGGCAATACGAACATTCTTGAGCATCGCGACCTCAAATCAGGCTGACATTCCCAGCGCAACGTACACTCATAGATCGACCCGGCAGCGCAATTCTTGCAAGGAGTTTTCAGTCGCTTCAGAGGAAGGGCGAGTGGCCCATCCTTTCGCCCGGTTTTGGCGAAGGGTGGGGCAATCAGAACTTCTGTCTGGGATGGGCTTGATCGCGGGCACCACGCCCATCTTCTCGCGTCTGCGCCCAGTCCAATGCGATTCAATCTCCACGACACCGTCAGTTCCAGTTAAATAATGACAGTAGCTGCCCCACTTCCAGTCTTCGGGCTTTTCGGCTAGCCCCCGCTTCACTGGATTCCTGTGCATGTAACCTGTGCAAGTAACCCAGTTTCTCAACGAATTTACGCTGAGAGAAAACATTGAAATCATAATAGCGCTTCTGCCAGAAACTGGAGTCACCCGCTGAATGTGCTCCGGCATGACCACATAGCCAAACACATCGAGGCTATACCAGCGCCTTACGCGCTCAATGTGTGCTCAAATGCATCGCGCGCAGATTCTGTGTCAAGCAATTTCCGGCGATGGAAGCAAGTGAAAGTGATGTAATGAAGCTGGCCGGATTGTTGATAGCGCTCCAGACGTGACGGCATTCCGGATAGAATTTATCCTGCTCTGTTAACGAACACAACAAGCTAAAGTTCAACAACAAAATGTTCCCCACCCTTCGCCAAAACCGGGCGAAAGGGTGGGCCACCCGCCCAGGGATAGTTTGTCCTTGACAATCCCTTCGCTCTTATCGAGGGGCACCCGGCATTCAACTCACTGCACACTATGACTGGAAATGGTTTCTAGCTGGGATCGAACCTTTAGCATCCACCCTGCGACGGTGCCTGTGGCGATAACTGTGGCGGAATCGAAGGCGCATAGAGGACGGAATAGTGTGCTGAATCCTGACGCGTGTCATACCAGAGATCGAATTGCGGACAACCGTGCAGACACACTATATCTTCCAGTTTTGGAGAAAGCCGCATGGCCTCCAGTTCTCGGAACCAATTGTCAACATTGGAGCTCGACACGATGATCTGAGTTCGTTTTACTGTTGTCTGGTGTGCTATATCGGATGCGCTAATGCCTCCATTTGAGCGATTCGCTCTAGCGAACAATTGGTTCAGCTTAGCCATGGACTCGACTGTGTACACGGTTACATTGTCTCCATTTACCTGGCGTTCGATCACGATCTCCATCCAGGGATCAGTAAAGCGGAGCATCAGACGTTGCGCATATACTTGATCCAAATTAACTCTCATTGGTGGGAACACAAGGTTCTGTACGTCTTCTGGATACACGAATGCTTTTGGCTTGTTTTGCGAGAAGGCACCATCGAGCAATACCAGCCAGCAACAGAACATGAATATTGGTGTGGATATTATGAATTTCAGAGCCGTAGCAGACCTGTTCACTTCTTCCGAATTGTGCACCCTGTCCTCCTCTTGTAACTGTTCAACCGATGTTGCACGTAACCGGAGCTCATTATAAGAACCCTCTTCTCGCGGAATCCCTGACGCACGGAACATGTTTTAACTGCCTGCCTGTCGCCACCCCTTCGACGCTATCTCGTGGAGTTTTTCCGATACTCAGGGCCATTCGCAACGCCCCAGCGCTAAAGCGCTGTAGAGCGCGCAATCCTTTCACGGCCATGAATGGCCGTTCTTCCACCAAGTTAGAACCGAAACAAGTGAGTCGGTCTCACGCCTATCGCAATCCGCTCCAAGCGATGCGGTGAAACAGCTCGTCCATTGATTTGGGCGATTCTTTCGCTCCGTGATCAAGCCACCATTTGAGCAGAGACAGCAGGTTTCCGGCGATAGCGTGGGAGCGAGCCTCGAGTTCCCGCCCGGCCTGACTAGTGGGAATTGGATTCTTTGGGCGAAGATTTGGCGTTGCTGGATTTGGCATTGCTGGATTGGGCATCACCGGATTCGACGGTCCGATTTCCCTGAGCCGGCGGGCGATACCGCGCGCGAAGCAACCTTGTGCAAGATCGAAGAAAGAATGGATACGCCCGGAATCAATGAGAGCCCGATAGAACTGCATGGCGCTGGCGGCATGGGCAAAGAACTCCTCCACCGGCACCAGACGATGGGATTTCTCCTTGGTTTTGCTCAGACCGTTGCTCCACATTTCCATCCCGTTTTCCATGAGGTCAAGAAGCAGATCGTCTTTGTCACGATAGTGAAGATAGAAAGTGGAGCGGCCCACACCGGCCTGCTCGAGCACTTCCTGCACGGTGATTTGATTGATGGGCTTGTCTCTCATCAACTCAACAAGGGCATTGCTCAGGCGTCCTCGCGTTCGCCGGATGCGCAAGTCAGGCATGCGAAGTTTTGCATTTTTTGCCGCACCAGCGGGTTTTCGAGGTGAAGTGGAGCGCTCTTTTCTGGACATTGGCGGCCTCTTTGTTCAGCAACGCGGACTTTCATGCAAACAGCCATCGCGCAGGTTGCACTTCATGGTTATAGTGCGAATGAAACCCGCAGTTGGCAACGATCAACGAGAGGCACGATAGCACGAAAATCTTATTGGCGGCCACAAAGCGGGTGAAAGGACTAAATATGAAACGAAGCGGAATATCCATCCTGCTGTTTGCGACGTTACTCACGGCAAACATTGCTGCGCAGACTGTTCACGGATTAACGCGGATGGTCGCGGATCAGAAGAGTTATCAGGTGGAAGTCAGAACAGCCGAGGGCGGCTGTTCTCCACCAGAATCGCTGAAACCTACGCCAATTTGGGATGATTGGGATCGGATGGGTGGGTGACGGGGGAGGGGTGTGCGGATCGCCAAGATCGACGACATCGCCGAGATAGGAAAGCCAAAACCCTACCGCTGATGAACACTGATGGCGCTGATGTTCCCTGATCGGAAAAAACAAGCTCTTACCGCGGATCAGAAGAGTTATAAGAAGGAGGTCAGAACAGCCGAGGGCGGCTGTTCCACACGAGCATCGCTGAAACCTACGCCAAATTGGGATGACTGCGATCGGATGGGGTGGGTGACGGGGGGTGGGGCCTTCGAGAGCGCATCAGTTCTTTTCCCCAAGAGTTGCCATAGTTCTTATCGGCGGCCTGCTCGAGTGACTTTCAGCCGTCCCTGACGGGACTGTTCTCTTTTTGGACTGTTCCCGGCACTTGCTTCGCTGCGTGCCGGGCTATTTTCATTCGCGCCTGCCGGTGCTTTTCCTGGTCGCTAAGTGCTGGCCAGACCATGCAGGTGCATTTCCGATTCCCGGCACTTGCTTGGGTGCGTGCCGGGCTACTTCATTCGCGCCTGGGCGCTTTCGGTGATCCGTTACTAACAAGCATAGCCCCATTGTGCGAGTGGAGAGAAAAAGGGCATTCCGTGGGGAATGCCCTTGGCCAAGAAAGAACTGTTTATTACTGTACGCTCACGCTCTTCTGCAATCCGTTCTGTGAAGTTGCGGCCGGCGGCTCAGCAAAGAAGTTATGGTCATACAGGTTGCGGTAGAACTTGCCGGTGATCTCGGCGGCTTTGGGGCCGTAGGTTGGGCGTCCGCCGCGGAGGAAGATCACCGTGACAATGTGGCCGTACTGCGTGTTGGCGTAAGAGGTAAACCAGCCGAAGCGCGTTCCGGCTTTGGAGCAGGTGCCGGTCTTGCCCAGAATCTGCTCTTCGCTGAAGTTGGTACGCAGGCGGCGAGCGGTGCCGTATTGCACGGCGCCGGTCATGCCATCAGACATTTCAGGAATGACGTCAGCGATTTCGAGCTGGCGCTTGATCCTGGGCTGGAAGTTCACGGCTTCTTCAGGAGTGGTGGGATGCTGGAGGTAATACAGCGTGCCTCCGTTGGCGATGGCCGAAACCAGCGCGCCCAGTTGCAGCGGCGTCATGGAAATGCCTTCACCAAACGAGCACATCTTGCCTACGCCGCCCAGCTTGGGATCGATTTCCTGTGTTGGATAGGTGCCCAGGTGTTCGCCGGGAATGTGGTAGCCGGCAAGCTCGCCAAGTCCGAACTGGTGAGCGTAATAGCTGACTTTGGCAAAACCAAGCTGGCGGCCTACTTCTTCGAAATAAGCGTTGTTGGAGTGGGCCAGCGCTTCGGTAAGCGTCATCTGTGAGCGGCCGCCCAGCGATACTTCGGTTTCACGGGAGATCACGCCTTCACTCAAAGCGGCCAGGGCCACGGAAACCTTGATGGTGGAGCAGGGCTGCGCGCCTTCTGAGAGGGCCAGCTTCTGGTTGACCATGGCCAGGATGCGTCCGCTGTTCGGGTCAATGGCAACAACGGTCCCATTCATGTTGCCCAGAGCGTCAATGGCAGCCTGGCGAACGACGGCATCTTCTCCGCGGACATCATCGCCATCAGCGGCGTCAGTGGCGTAAGAGCTGGTATAGAACTGCTCAACGTAGCGGTGGCGGCGATGACGCAGCCGTGCCGGACGGGATGTTGTCGTAAGGAAGCATTGCGAAGCGAAGCCGTCCGCCGGTAGCGCTTTCCGGCTACGCGCGCTTTTTACGCACTGCCTTCCGCGTGCGATGGGCGACGGCGCGCTTATGACGCAAGCGCGCCATATGTCTCTGGGCGCGGGCGCTCTCGGCAACGCGGCCTTCTTTCTTCTTACTTTTTGACGTGGTGGCTGAGGTGGCGGCAAACGAAGTTGTGGCGAGCACGAAGGTGGCGAAGATGAGGAATAAACTTCTGAACCGGAGGTCATTTCTGGGTCACTCAAAAACCTACTACCCCGGGTGAGTTTTTGGTCGCACTGGTCAAATTTCCGGCAAGCGAGCCGTGGCGCAACTCGCAAGCAGAGTCTATTTGGTTGTCAGTGGAACGGCCGTGGTATGAAATCCGATGCTACGGTAACCGTTCACTGCGTGCAATCCTTAATTCACCTGAATACTGAAGTAAGTAATCCTTCTGCTTCTATTAAATCGATGCGGCTGCTCTGGCCAGGTTTGCACCAGATCAGCCAAGGGCCTGAATCATCTGCAATATCGGCACTTTTCCGCGACTTAGTGCAACGAGTTACACAAGCTGCCAATGTAAACACTGAATTGGCAACCAGAGTTCCAGGATTAATCTGCAATTAGTTTGTTAATCCTGAAACTCTGGACGGTTTAGTTGATTTCGCCGCGCTTGCGGATGAAGGCCGGCACGTCCAGGTCATCCTGTTCAACGCTGGCCTTGATTGATTCAGTCACCATGGCGATGGTTGGGTTTTCCCGCGCCGGCACTGACATCATGCGTGAAGGCATGCCGTTGCCGTTGTAGCCGGAACCGCCATTGGACTTTGTTCCGAACTGCTGGGTTCCAAACTGCTGGGCCCAACCTGCTGGCCGGTGGTTCATTCTGTACCTGGAAAACATTGGCCGTGCGGGAAGACGCAATGGCCTGCTGCGCGCTGGTGATGCTGCGCTGGGTGCGCTGCTGGAAGTCGCTCTTGAAGCCGGTGGCGATCACCGTGATCTTGATGGCGTCTTCCATCTTCTCATTCTGCACCGCGCCAAAGATGATGTTGGCATCTTCATGCGCTGCGCTTTGGATAATGGTGGAAGCCTCATTCACCTCCGCCAGTTTCAGAGAGCTGGAGCCGGTGATGTTGATCAGGATGCCGCGAGCTCCGTCAATCGCGCCCTCTTCCAGCAGCGGGGACGAAATGGCAGCCTGTGCGGCCTCAATGGCACGGCGTTCGCCCTTGGCAACGGCCGTTCCCATCACCGCATGGCCCATGCCCTGCATGATGGTCTTCACGTCAGCAAAGTCGCGATTGATGATGCCGGGAATGGTAATGATGTCTGAGATGCCCTGCACCGCTTGCCGCAGAATGTCATCGGCCACGCGGAATGATTCAAAGAAGCCGGCATTCTGCGCCACGGCCAGCAGGCGTTCGTTGGGGATCACGATCATGGTGTCAACGCTGTCCACCAGCTCTGACAATCCGCGCTCCGCCTGGTTCATGCGACGCTTGCCTTCAAAGCAAACGGCTTGGTGACCACCGCCACGGTAAGCGCGCCCATTTCGCTGGCCAGCGACGCGATGATCGGCGCCGCGCCCGTGCCCGTTCCGCCGCCAAGGCCAGCCGTGACAAACACCATGTCCGCGCCTTCCAGCGCTTCAATGATTTTGTCTGCGTCTTCCAGCGCCCCGCGGCGTCCAATTTCCGGATTGGCGCCCGCGCCCAGGCCAGTGGTCAGCTTGGTGCCAAGCTGTATCTTCACCGGCGCACGAGACATCTGCAGCGCCTGCAGATCAGTGTTGGCCACCACAAACTCCACGCCTTCCATGCCGGCGCAGATCATTCGGTTTACGGCGTTGCCGCCGCCGCCACCCACGCCAATGACCTTGATCTTGGCGTTGTTGCGCGGGTCTTCATTGAAATGGATACGAATATCGCCTTCCGGTTGCATCTTTCTCTCATCCATGCGTTTACTCCCAAGCTCTTGTTTGTTGCCACCGTGTACAAAAGGGCACGGCATCTGCCGGGCCGAAAGAGTCACCTTGCTCGCCTGGGCCTTGGTCCCGGAGATTGCGTTTCCATCAACCCGAGCAACGAAGGCCATCACCTTTACTGCAAACTTTCATTCTGCAAATCTTGCCCTTACTCGAACTCAGACTCTTTATGCGCAATCTACGCTCCGAGTCTGCGCCAGCATGGACCGCACCTTGGCGCCAAAGCCATGTTCCTGAATCATCTTGGCTGCCGTGGTGCGATGCGCGTACATCGCCAGCCCAATCACCGTGGCGTACTCCGGGCTCTTCCATTTCTTCCGGCATCCTGGTGATCGAAGTTGGCGATAGCCGATCCGCACCGGACGCTCCAGCAGCAACTCACAGACTTCGGCAAATCCATTCATGCGCGCCGCACCGCCGGTCAGCACCAGTCCTGCATTGCAAATCTCCAGCACTCCAGCCTGCTTGAGATGGTCGCGCATCATCTCGCAGAGTTCGTCGGCGCGTGGCTCAAGAATTTCCGCCAGGAATCGTCTGGGCATCAGCCGTGACGGCCTGTCACCGACGGCGGGAACCTCAATCTCATCGCCCTCCGGGACCTTGCTGCTGGATGTGTGCCCAAAAACTTTCTTGATGTTCTCGGCCGCCACCAGCGGTGTGCGCAGTCCGACCGCCACATCATTGGTGAAGTGGTCGCCGCCAATCGGGATCACGCCTGTGTGAGCCACCATGCCATCGCAATAAACAATCATATCGGTGGATCCCGCGCCCATGTCCGCCAGGCAGACGCCGAGCTCTTTTTCGTCGGCGCGCAAAACCGAATCCGCCGCCATCAGCCCTTCATAGACCACATTGTCAACGTGAAGTCCGGCGCGGTTGGCGGCTGTAACCACATTCTGCGTCGCGCTGGAAGAGGCAGTGACCATGTGCAGGTTCACTTCCAGCCTGCGACCCATCATGCCTGCCGGATCGCGAACGCCAGCCTGCTCGTCCAGAATGAATTCCTGCGGAAGCAGGTGCAGGATTTCGCGATCGCCCGGCAGAATGACGGACCGGGCTTTCTCCACCGCGCTGCGTATATCGTCGCGATTCACGTCGCGCGGCCGCGCTCCCAGAGTGATGCCGCCACGACTGGTCATGCCTTTGACGTGTGATCCGCCCACTGACACAACCGCATGGTCCACCGTGCATCCAGCAATTCTTCTCCGCTTCTTCCACGGCTTTCTGTATGCTCTGCACGGCCTTTTCCAGTTCCACGATGATGCCCTTGCGTGAGCCGCGACTCTCAACCTCGCCATGGCCGCGATATTCCAGGCCGGAATCGGTGGCCTGGCAGATCAGCGCCACTGTCTTGGCGCTGCCCACGTCGAGCACTGTGATCGCGTTACTGTTGTTGTCCTTCATAATCTGACTGCCGGCTCCTGATCTCGTGTTCAAAAATTCGCGCGTTGCAAACTTCTCTATCCAACTTACTGCACAAAAGCTTTTAGTGCCGGGCTCTTCGCGCTTTCTTCCCAATTTTTTTTGCTTCCACCACCGGCTTCTTCTCCGCCTTGCGCTCCGGCGCCGCTGTTGCTTCCGCCTGGCTTGTCCGGATTCACAATAATCTGGCCCTCATAACGCAAATCCACTGACTGCAAATTCTGAAACTGCTGCCGCCATTCGCCAATGTGGCTTACGTATAGCTTGTAGCGCTCAAGAAAGTTGTTGCCGCCCAGATGAATCAGCAGCGTGCCGCCGCCTTCATTCGCGGTGACCTTGATGTCTTCCGGATCAGAAAGATCAACTTCGCTCAACTGCCGCATGTAGTGGGGTCCGCCTCGCGTCGCGGCGAATCCAGTTCACTGGCCAGGCGGTTGTAAATCTTCATGGCCGCAAAGCGGGATGAGAGCGGCTCAGTCTCGGTGATTCCGTGAATGACCGGGAAATGAGTATTTGGTTTGCCGGTTCGCGGGCATGCCCATCACCACGCCATTCGCATCGATCAGGTTGATGCGGGAGCCAATCTGCGCAAACGCTACCGGCGTGCGTTCCTGTATCTGCACGGCAACACGGTTCGGCCACAAACGCATCACGGTCGCCGACTGCACCCAGGGAATCATCTCCAGTTGCCGCTTGCGTTCATCCAGCGGCATGAAGAATATGTTGCGCCCGATATCGGCGCCGGCAATTTCCATCACATGTGCGCGGGAAGCGTTATGCACTCCGGAAATTTCAATGCTGTCACTGGATTCAATGCGGAAGCGCCAAGAATGCATGCCGTAGCCATACGCGGCCGTGCCAACACCAAAAAGCACCATGGCCACACACACCACAATGGCGGCCAGCTTGAATTGTTTTGCGGTTTTTTTCGGGATGGCGGTACGCCGTACCGGGACGCGTTTTTCAGTGCGAAGAAATTGCGCGTCTTCGTCCAGCTCCTGCTCTAATTCAATGGTGACGGGATCGTTGTTGCGCGAACGCGCACGCTGAGCTGCGGATGAAATTGTCTTCGCCGGAGTTTGAAGATGGCCTGAAGACGATTTCTCGCCGCCACGCACTGGCTCTCTCCCGTGGCGGGATGTCGTAGTCGTTCTTCTGGGGTATTTCTATAAGCTCGCGCGCCATTAAAGAAATTAAAGGCCTGCGGAGTCTTCGCCAACCTCAATATACCTGTTTCCTACTGTTTTTGTTAGGAGATTTTACGTAATGACCCATTTTTTTATGGGGTTCGGCTGGCGAACTAGGAGCACAGGTGTAATTTTCTCCTCGTGGGCGAGGCGAGCTATCCGTCGAGCCCGCTGATGGCATTTGGAATTTTTCTTGAGGTCCTGGCGTTTGGAGCTACAGCGATAAAACCTACGCCCGAATCTTCTTCGCCTTATCGCGTGGCCTTCAGTTGCTCCAGCACCTGAGGGCCCAGATGCGAAATACTCCCGGCGCCCAGCGTCAGGATCATGTCGCCGGTCTCCGCCAGGGTCACAACTTCCCTCGCCGCATCTTCAAACGATGGCATATAACGGGCCTCTTTGCCCGCGCTCCGCAAAGCTTCCGCTACACGCTCGCCCGTGATGCCCGGAATCGGCTGTTCGCTGGCAGGATAGATGTCCAGAACAAACACGTTGTCAGCATCGCCAAAAGCAACCGCGAATTCGTCAAGCAGAGTCTCTGGTGCGCGTATAACGATGCGGCTGGAAGACTACATGCACTCGGTTGAAGCCGGCAATCCCTAGCCGCAGCCAGAGTCGCGCGAATCTCAGTGGGATGATGGCCGTAATCGTCAATCACGCTCACGCCCCCCACCCGGCCTTTCAGTTGGAAGCGGCGGTCCACACCGCCAAAATTCTCCAGGCCTTCGCGGATGCGCTCCGGATCAAGATCCAGCCCCACACCCACACCCACCGCCGCCGTGGCGTTCAGGACATTGTGGTGCCCGGAACCTGCAGATGAAACTCACCCAGTGACCGTCCGCGATACTCCACGGCAAAATGCGCGTAATGCCGCGTAATGCTGCACTGCGGTTTTGTTGCGAAGAATACGAAAATCAGAACCTTCGCTCACTCCATAGGTAATCGCCCGCCGGGCCAGTCGCGGCAATAGGGACCGCAGCCGCGCATCGTCATTGCACAGCAGCACTGTCCCGTAGAAAGGGACACGATCAACAAAGTCCACAAACGCCTGCTCCACGTCCGCCATGTCGCGGTAGCAATCCATGTGTTCGCGATCAATGTTCGTCACCACCGCCAGAATGGGTGACAGCTTCAGGAATGACCGGTCGCTCTCATCGGCTTCCGCCACCATATATTGTGACTTGCCCAGCCGGGCATTCGATCCCATGGCATCCACGCGCCCGCCCACCACCACGGTTGGATCCAGTCCACCGGCATTCAGCACCGCAGCCACCATACTGGTGGTGGTCGTCTTGCCATGCATGCCGGCAATGGCGATTCCATATTTCAACCGCATCAACTCGGCCAGCATCTCTGCCCGGGGAATGACGGGAATATGTTGTTCATGCGCTGCGCTGATTTCAGGATTGTCGGTCTGCACCGCCGAACTGGTAACCACCACCTCTGCGCCAGTAATGTTTTCCGGCTTGTGTCCTATAAAGATGATGGCGCCCAGCTCCGCCAGCCGATCCGTAACCGACGACGCCCGCAGGTCCGACCCTGAAACCTTGTATCCAAGCGTCAGCAGCACTTCGGCGATGCCGCTCATGCCGATGCCGCCAATGCCTACGAAATGTATCCTCTGAATTTTTGCAAACATTATTTCCTTGCCGCTTCGCTCCAAACCGCTTAGGAGCGTCTTCCCTGCAAATTTGACCGGCGTCCTGTTGCAGCGGGCTCGGCGCGTGTTCGGCCTCGCCCTCATTCTAAAAGCTATCGCTAAAGCTTAAATCGTCATCCCGAGCGTCCGTTAAGCGGAACGCGCGCTTTCTTCAGCCTCGTCCGCAGTCTTGCTTGCTTCCACTCCAAACCGCTTGAGAACATTTTCCTGGTTGCCGTCTAGTGGCACTTGTTGCAGCGGGCTCGGCGCGCTAGTCGGCCTGTCGAACTTCTTGTCGCTTCGCTCCAAACCGCTTCGAGAGCAGTCTTTCCTGGTTCGCGGCTGCTTAGCTCCCTGCTATCAGGCGTCGTCTTGCGAAAGCGCGCTTTCGGGCCCCTCGCCCCGTTTTGCGAATGCAGAGCTCGTGCGCAGGACTTAAACTGTCCTCATCCCGAAGTCGCATCAAACCGCCAAATTTGATCACACAATCGCATTGATTCGCGTTCATTCGCGGCTAATTCTTCCCGCCAACTCTCCCACCATTCTCGCCACTCGCCCTGCCGCATCATTATGCGAAAGCTTCTTCGCGCCTGCGCCGACATCTGCTCCAGCTTCGCGCGGTCCTCATCAACTCCGTCACGGTCTGCGCCAGCTTGTCCGGCGTCAACTCCGCCTGCGGAATCAACACCGCCGCCCCGCCCTGCACAATGGCCTCGGCATTCCTGCGCTGATGATCGTCCGCCGCCGTCGGCAACGGAATAAAATCGCCGGCTTCCCTGCTGCCGCGGCTTCCGCCACCGTGCTTGCGCCTGACCGGCACACCAGCAGGTCAGCCTGGGCAAATGCGTTCGGCATATCATCAATGAAAGCCGAAACCTCGGCCGCAATTCCTGCCTGTTCATACGCGGCGCGCACGTCATTATAGTCGCGCTCACCCGTCTGATGGATGACGTGCAATTCAGGAACTTGCCGTAGTACTTTCGGCATGGCCGCCGTCACCGCCGACATTGATGGCATGCGCTCCCTGGCTTCCCCCAAACACCAGCAGAGTGGGGCGCCGGCCCGGGACAGCGGCGCAACTTTGAAAAACTCCTGCCTCACCGGAACGCCCACCACCTGCGCGTTGCGAAAATACTGGGCCGTCTGCTCAAAATGCACCGCCGCCGCCGACACCCGATGCCCACGATCTTATTGGCGAAGCCGGGAACATAATTAGGCTCAAAAGCCAGCGTCGGAATCCCGCCCAGGATGGCTGCGGCCATCGCCGGTCCCGAAGCATATCCTCCCACGCCAACCACCACGTCAGGCCCGAATACGTTGATGATCTTGCGCGCATGCAGCACCGCCATGGGGAGATCCAACAGAGTGCGCAGCCGCGTCATCAGGCTCACGTTCTTAAGCGCGCCCACCTTAATATTCATCAGCCCGAATCCCGCCGCCGGAACCAGCCGGTTCTCAATACCCCGCGCCGTGCCCACAAACAACACCTCGGCCTGGTAGCGCGTCTTCAGCTCACGCGCAATCGCCAGCGCAGGGATGACGTGTCCGCCGGTGCCTCCACCGGCAATCAGTACTCGCATAGATCTTTCCATTTGAATCAGCAGTGTAAATGAAAGTGGTTGGATGACTATTTTGCTTGGATCACGAGATCCTCACGGCGCGTGTGTACAAAGCCAGAAACAGCTAAAAGACCCTAGTTAGACCATATTTTATGACCATGGTACAATCATCTGACTATGGAAGAAGTATCGATTTCCGAATTTAAGGCCAAGTGCCTGGCAATCCTTGAGCAAGTCCGCAAAACCAAGAAGCCGATTCGCATCACTCGCTTCGGAAAGCCCGTTGCTGAAGTGGTCCCCCCTTCTCCGGACAAGGAACGCGGAAATTGGCTGGGCTCAATGAAGGGACGTGGCGAAATTCTGGGCGATATCATTTCACCGGCGACGGATCCAGAAGAGTGGGAGGTCCTCCGCGATTGAAACTACTTCTGGATACGCATATTTGGCTGTGGAGTGCTTTGGAACCACATCGACTGGGTAAGAACGTTGCCGCCGAATTGATCAATCCGAACAACGAACTCTGGTTGTCCCCTGTCAGCACATGGGAGGCTTTAGCTCTGTATCGAAAAAGACGAATTCATTTGGAGGGCGATCCCTGCGCGTGGCTTGCAGAAGCAATGAAGAATTTTCGTGAGGCTTCGCTGACTCACGAAATTGCGATGGCAACGCATGGCTTGACCATGCACGCCGATCCTGCAGACCGCTTCATTGCAGCCACGGCAAAAGTCTTCGGCCTGACATTGGTAACCGCCGACAAGAACCTACTCGGGCTTGGACACATAGCCACTCTCGCCAACCGCTAACCCAAAAAAAATCGCGGCAGCTCATCCTCCGCCTGCTGTGACAACCATCACAAGCTCATGCTTTACGGAAGGTGGTATCATGCCCGCTTATAGCATTGCGCCAGGGTTCAAGAGCATTCTTCCAGCAACCCGCGTCTGGGTATTCACCAGGAGGCTTTATGGCAACCATCCCCGTCAAAACTGAAAGAGGAATTGAGCAGCTACTCCGTACGGAAGTTGAGCTGCATCCGCCGGCATTCCTGGTGGAGCAGGCCTGCGTAAAAGATTATGCCGGCGAGTACAAGCGCTCCGTGGAAGACCCTGACGCTTTCTGGGCCGGCGTTGCCGGTGAGTTGGAATGGTTCCAGCCCTGGAACAAAGTTTTCGAATGGAAGTACCCGACCTTTGAATGGTTTCCAGGGCGCCAAGTGCAATATCACCTACAACGCGCTCGATCGTCAGGTGAAATCCGGACGCAAGAACAAGCTTGCCTACACCTGGGTGATGGAAGATGGCAGTGAACAGCAGATCACCTATGGCCAGCTCCTCGATTCCGTCAGCCGTACCGCCAACGGATTGAAGTCATTGGGCGTGAAAAAAGGCGACCGCGTGATCATCTATATGCCGCTTTCGCTGGAAGGCGTGATTTCCATGCTGGCGTGTGCGCGCATCGGCGCGGTGCATTCGGTGGTCTATGCCGGATTCAGCGTGCAGGCGCTACGCAGCCGCATTGAAGATGCCCAGGCCCGCATCATCATGACATCCGATTTCACTTATCGTCGCGGCAAGCGCGTGCCGCTACGCTCCGTGGTGCAGGAATCCATCGCCGGCCTTGAGATCGTGGAGAAAGTCGTGGTGCATCGCCGCGGAACGCCCACGGCGGAACTCGGCCCGCTCGAAGTTGATTTTTACGATCTGGTGAAGGCCCAGAAAGCAGACTGCCCCGCCGAAGTCATGGACGCCGAAGATCCGCTGTACATCCTTTATACGAGTGGGACCACCGGCAAGCCCAAAGGCGTGGTCCACGTCCATGGCGGATACATGGTGGGCATTTATTACCACATGACCCGCTTCTGGGACATTCGCGATGATGATGTCTTTTTCTGCACTTCGGATATCGGCTGGGTGGTCGGCCATTCTTATATCGTCTATGCGCCGCTGCTCGCCGGGGCCACCACCGTATTCCGCGAAGGCGCAATTGATTTCCCGCATCCGGCCATCGCGTGGGAAGTTGCCGAAAAATACGGCGTCTCAGTGATCTTCACCGCGCCCACCGCCGTCCGCATGTTCATGCGCCATGGTGACGAGCTGCCGAAGAAATACGACCTTTCGAAGATCCGTCTCTTCACCTGCGCGGGCGAGCCGCTCAATCCGGAAGCCCTGCAGTGGGCCTATCGCGTGATCTGCGGCAATGGCAAGACCGGGTTTGTGGCCGACAACTGGTGGCAAACTGAAACCGGCGGCCCGTGTCTGGGAACCATGTGCAATTTCCCGCAGCGCCCTGCCAAAGCAGGGAAAGCTCTGCCCGGCGTAGTTGCTGAAGTGGTTGATCCGCGCGGCAACCGCATGCCGCCGAATAAAGGCGGACTGCTGGTCCTTCGCCGTCCTTTCCCGCATATGTTCCGCACGGTCTATGGCGATCCGGAACGCTACGCCCAGGACTGGAGTAAAGTCCCCAACGCATACACCACCGGCGACGTTGCGGTTTGCGATGAAGATGGTTACTTCACCGTAGTCGGCCGCGCTGATGATGTGTTGAACGTGGCCGGCCATCGCATCGGGACCGCGGATGTGGAAGGCGCGCTGGTCAGCCATCCTGCCGTGGGCGAAGCCGCCGTGATCGGCATTCCTGACGAAATCAAAGGCGAGAACATCAAGGCGTTTGTCACCTTGCGTGTGGGCCACCGGCATCGCCCGAACTGGAAGCAAAGCTGAAAGATCATGTGCGCCACACGCTCGGCTCTATCGCTGTTCCGGTGGCAATTGCTTTCCCGGACAAACTGCCCAAAACGCGTAGCGGAAAGATCATCCGTCGTTTGCTGAAAGCCCAGGAACTGGGCCGCGATGTGGGAGATCTGTCAACGCTGGAAGAGTAGGCGGTCAGAAAACCTTACCGCTGATGAACGCTGATCACGTGATTAACGCTGAGCGTTGATAATTCCGCCTTGATTTCGCAGTCTGCGCAGTTCGCGGCGATCTCGGCAAAGGTTTGTCTTCTGATCAGCGCAGTGCCATCAGTGTTCATCAGCGGTAAAAGGTGTAGTCTCACCCAAACTGCACTGACCTCTTCGTATGCGGTCCGCCCACGAACCCTGTGATCGGGAAACGTCACCGGCTCCACTCTGTCGCTGGCGGTGCCCATGGCAACAATCGATGGAATGAAATGCTCGTGTGTCGGCAGGGCAATGTTCACCGCCGGGGCCTTCGACCGGTAATCCAGCAAAGCATCAGCATCCTTGCGGGCGAACACGTCCGTGGCCCAGTGATCAAACTCATTCGCCCATTCTGGCGGCGCGACGGGATGAAATGAAAACAGCCGCAGATTGTGGATCAGGAATCCGCTGCCCATGATCAGTACGCCTTCTTCCCGCAGCGGAGCCAGTGCGCGGCCCAGCTCAAACAACGCTTTCGGGTTCTGCGTGGGAATCGACATCTGCAGCACCGGCACGTCGGCCAGCGGATACATGGCACGCAGCGGAACATAAGCGCCATGGTCGAGCCCGCGTGTGGGATCGCTGCCAACTTTATCTTTGCCCAGAAGTTCGCGTACGCGTTGCGCCAGCTCCGGCGCACCCGGCGCTGGATATGTCACCTGGTAATACTTTTCCGGGAACCCATAGAAGTCATAGACCAGAGGCACCGTGGCTGTTGCCCCTAGCGTTATAGGCCGCTCTTCCCAGTGCGCGGAAATCATCAGGATCGCCCGGGGGCGCGGCATGTTGTCCGCCCACGTCTTCAGCTCGGTAATCCACGGTTGATCATCCAGCAGAAACGGTGAGCCATGCGCCAGAAAGATTGATGGCATGGTCCCCCGTTCTTGAGTCCCGGGAATAGAAATTTGTTTACCTGTCATATCCCGATTGGATGAAGAGGGTTAAGGGAACGACTCAACCTTGGCTCTGACTCGGCTCTGAAAACAGGCCGGGTGCCGCTCATACATACGACGAAACTCGAGGTCAACTAAGGGTTTATACCGGGCCGATTCGGGTTAAGCCTTATTTCTCGTCCCGTCATTTCCAGCAACAATCCCCACTCACCATTCCCCTGCATAACAAGCGTTTTCTGACCTGGAGAGATCGGCTATGAAATTTGCCGCGGGTTTATTTGTTTTGCTGTCCATACTGTCACTACCTGCCGGCGCCCAGGCCATGTTCGCCGGTGATGCTGATGCAGGCACGCGCCAGACGCCGCCAACACTTCGGGCCGCAACTTACCTCCAGGTCAGCCCATGATTACCACTACCCCAGAGCCTGCTTCGGCACAGCCCGTTCTTATGGCGCCGGTAGCGATTGCCACAAAGAAATCCGAACAGACCCACCGCTTTTTCGATCGCACCAATTCCTTGGGCTTTGCGGCCATGGCCGGATCGCTCACTGCCGACGCGCTTTCCACGCAAAGAGGGCTGGCATTGCCCCGCTTTCATGAGATGAACCCACTCGCCCGCCCCTTTGTGCAAACGCGCACCGGAGCCGCCTTTTACACGGCCGGCAGCTTCGCATTCCTTTCGGGTGGCATGTACCTGGCCCACAAGACGAATCACCATAAGCTGGAAAAGATCACTCCATTCGTGATTTCCGGATGGGAAGCCTTCCTCGCCGCCCGCAATTATCATCTGGTTTCCAAGGTAGTGAACAGCCCGAAGTAGCCGCGAATAAACGCGAATGGGCAGTCGAGGGCGCCTGCATTCCACGGCTCTTTCTTGGTCCAAGGGCTGTCCCAGCAACAACTTTCCTCGTTTCCAAGGCATGCTGCAGCCACCCGGATTTCCAGACACTCCCTAAGCTGCATCTAAATTTTCCGGTCGCCTGTGGTATATACTTGCGCGCCGTAAAAATTCATCCTGACCGAGTAAGCTTCGGCCTATGGGAGAGTCCGATTTTCATGAATGACCTTCCGTCTTTAATACAGCAGGCCCCAGAGTCTGCAATCGCCATCATCATCCCGGAAACAGGCACATCTGTCACGTATGGTTCGCTCCGCAAACAGGTACATTCACTGGCCGAAAGCATGGCCGGCGCCGGCATACGCCGCGGAGATCGCGTTGCCAATGTTCTGCCGAACGGTCTCGGAACCATTGTCACGTTTCTTGCCTCATCCATTGCCGGAACCGCCGCTCCGCTGAACCCGGCCTATAAGTATGAAGAGTTCGTCTTCTATCTTGAAGACACGAACGCCAAACTGCTTCTAGTCCCGCCCGAGGGCGCTGAAGAAGCTCGCCGCGCTGCCGAGCACATGAAAGTCCCGGTCTACGTTGTGGCCACCAATGGCCAGGGCGAAGTCACTATGGTAAATGGACCGACACCGGTACGCGTCACGCCGCCTTCTCCAGACGATATCGCGCTGGTCCTGCACACCAGCGGCAGCACCGGACGGCCCAAGCGTGTCCCTCTGAAGCATCGCAATCTGGCCATCTCAACCGGAAACATTGTTGAGACGTACGGTCTCACTTCGAAAGACAGATCTCTTCTGCGTGATGCCATTGTTCCACGTGCATGGACTGGTGGCCTCCACGCTGTCGACTTTCCGCACCGGCGGAACCGTGATTGTGCCGGAAAAGTTTAATCCCATGTCCTTCTGGCGTACGGTGCGGGACTACAAACCCACGTGGTACTCCTGCGTTCCTACGATCCACCAGCTTTCCGTGGCCCGCATCAATGGGCGGCCTGAGGGCGTGGAGAGCCTGCGTTTTGTCCGTTCCTGCAGTTCCGCGCTCTCACCCACGTTAATGGAAAAAATTGAAAGCATCATCGGCGTCCCGGTGCTTGAGGCTTACGGCATGACGGAGGCCTCACATCAGATGGCTTCCAACCCTCTGCCTCCGCGCGCGCACAAGGGCGGATCGGTTGGCCGGGGGACCGGGGTGAAGATCGGCATCATGGACGAAGAAGGTAATCTGCTGCCGACCGGCCAGCGCGGTGAAGTGGTGATCCAGGGGCCGAACGTAATCGAGGGCTACGAAAACAATCCGGAGGCCAACGCCAAATCATTTACGAAGGGCTGGTTCCGCACCGGCGACCAGGGACGGCTGGATGATGAAGGCTATCTTCATCTGACCGCCCGCCTTAAAGAGCTGATCGTGCGCGGTGGAGAGAAGATTGCGCCCTTGGAAATCGATGAAGTCATGCTGACGCATCCCTGCGTGGCTGAAGCCGTGGCTTTTGGCATGCCGCATCCCACCTGGGGCGAAGAAGTTGCCGTTGCCGTGGTTCTCAGGGAGCCGCACAGCGAATCGGGATTGATCGAGCATTGCAAGAAACACCTGGCGGACTTCAAAGTACCGAAGAAAGTCTGCATCGTAGAAAAGATTCCGCGCACGGCCACCGGAAAGATCCAGCGACGCGCCGTGGCTGAGGCATTGTCAGGGACTAAATAGATGAGATATCTCATCGTAGGTGCGGGAGCAGTTGGCGGATACATTGGCGCCCTGATGTCGCGCGCCGGATACGATGTGACGCTCCACGCCCGTGGCCCACACCTTGCCGCCATGCAGAAAAACGGCGTTCGCGTAATTACGGTGGACGGCGATTTCGTTGCCAAGCCAAAAATCATCTCTGACCTGAAAGATGGCGCTCCCTATGACGTCATCTTTCTTTGTGTAAAAGCCCACGGACTACCACCGCTGGCCCCGCAGCTTACGGCCGCGATTGGGCCGGAGACCGTCTGCGTTAGCACGCAGAATGGCATTCCGTGGTGGTATTTCCAGAATGACAACGGCCCGCTGGCGGGAATGCGCCTGGAGAAAGTGGATCCCAACGGCGTTGTCTCATCCGTGATCGATGCAAAACGCGTCATCGGTTCGCTGATCTACTTCGCCACCGAAATTGTTGAACCCGGCGTAATCAAGCATGACGACGGCAATCGCATCTCTCTGGGCGAACCTGATGGCTCACGCTCTGAGCGCATTCGCGACATCGCACAGGCCCTGGTGGCGTCGGGACTGCGCGCGCCGGTAACAGCGCGCCTTCGCGGCGAAATCTGGGTCAAAATCCTGGGCAATGTGGCCTTCAATCCCATCAGCGCGCTCACCGGCGCAACCATTGCCGGAGTTCTTCGCAATGAGCACACACGCAATCTGGTGCGCAACATCATGCAGGAGACGGAATCAGTCGCGGCGAAACTAGGCATGGAACTGCCGGTCAGCATTGAGCAGCGCATGGCAGGCGCGGAAAAAGTAGGGGAGCATAAGACGTCAATGCTTCAGGACCTGGAAGCGGGGCGGCCGCTTGAATTGGAAGCAATTGTTGGAGCTGTGCTCGAAATCAGTGAGCGGTTGGGAATCTCCATGCCGCACACCAGAACGGTGTATGCCTGCGCCAAGCTGCTGGCGGAAACCAGAGCGGCGCAGAAAAGTTAGTTTTCCACGAGGAACCAACCATGTATAAACGGTGGATTCAGTTCAGTAGCGCCATTGTGGCGATGATCATGATCGCCAACCTGCAATATGCCTGGACTCTCTTTGTTAAACCCCTGCAAGCAGCACACAAAGACTGGTCTCTCCACGGCATTCAGCTCGCTTTTACCCTCTTCATCTTTCTTGAAACCTGGATCACCCCGGTAGAAGGCTGGATGATTGACCGGCTGGGACCACGCATTTTTCTCAGCATGGGGGGCGTCCTGTGCGGCCTGGGCTGGACCGGCATGGGATACGCCCGCACTCTTACCGAGCTTTGCGTGTGCTATTCGCTGGCCGGCTTTGGAGCGGCATTTGTTTATAGCGGCTCCATCTCGACGGCGCTCAAATGGTTTCCTGACAAACGCGGCACTGTTTCCGGATTCATTACCGCCGGATTCGGCGCAGGGTCCGCGCTGTTTATTCCCATGATCGCTGACATGCTGAAGGTGTCCGATTACCGGACGGCATTCCTTTACACCGGCATTGGACAGGGATTGGCCATACTCATCGCCGCCCAGGTGCTGCAGAATCCCGGCCCTGATTTCAACGTTTCTCCGGCGGCAAAAAAACCTGTGTCGCCCAAGCTGCGCCGCAGCACCACACAGTTCAATAGCGGCCAGATGATGATGACGCCACAGTTCTGGGTGCTCTACGTTGCTTTTGTGCTCACCTCAGTGGGCGGACTGATGATCACCGCGCAGGCTGCTCCCGTGGCAAGAGGCATGGCAATTCCTGCCACCGCCATTGTCCTGGCGCTCTCGCTCAGCCGCGTTGCCAACGGCGCAGGCCGCATCTTCTGGGGATGGCTCTCTGACCACGTGGGTCGCGAACTCGCCATGGTGATTCCCTTCACGCTGCAGGCGCTCTGCATTGTGAGCGTGCTTACCTTGGGCAAGCTTTCCGGGGGATGGTTTATCGCCACCATGATCGCGGTCTATTTCACCTGGGGCAGCATGTTCTCGCTTTTCCCGGCGATCATTGGCGACTACTTCGGCGCCAATCACGCCACCTCAAACTATGGATTCCTCTACACTGCAAAAGGTGTGGCCTCCATTGGCGGCGGCTGGATCGCAGCCAAAATGTTCGAGAAATTCGGCAACTGGAATGCCGATTTTTACACCACGGCCGCTCTGGCGTTATTCTCCGGCATTCTGATTCTTCTGGTCCGTGCCATGCCTCTGCCGGCACCTCCCGAAAGTAGAGACCGGGTGATGGTTCCAGTCGTAAAAGTCAGTTAACAGTTTTCTAACCGAAGACACTTATTCGGTCTGTTGCGTAATATTCAAAAGGACACCAACACTTGCGAGCATCACAAACAATGACGATCCGCCATAAGAGATGAATGGCAGTGGAATACCTTTTGTCGGCAGTAAGGCCAGCACCACGCTCATATTAAAGAAGGCCTGCATGACCACCATGGTGGTTATACCGGTGGCAAGAAAACGGGCAAAGGGATCATGGGATCGCAACGCTGTGCGGAACCCGCGCCAGGCAAAGATGAAGAACAGCCCCGCGATGCACACCGCGCCAATCAGCCCCAATTCTTCCGCCGCTACGGCATAAATGAAATCGGTATGCGGTTCGGGAAGATAAAAGAGCTTCTGCTTGCCTTCCATCAGGCCGATTCCCGTCAGCCCGCCCGTACCGACGGCAATCAGAGACTGGGTAATGTGAAATCCGGCTCCCTGCGGATCAGACCAGGGATCAAGAAAGACGGTCATCCTTCGGGCGCGCCAGCCTACGTGGAATAACAGGTAATACATGGCGGGAATGATCGGGACCAGGGCGTAGGCAAAATATCTCAATCGCATGCCGGCCACGTAGAGGATGGCCGCCGTCACGCCTACGCAGACAACCGCCGTTCCCAGATCAGGCTGCTTGACGATCAGCAAAGCAAACAGCGCCACCGGCACGAAGGCCGGCATGAGCGTGTGCCGCCAGTCATCAATGGATTTAACCCGGCTCTCCAGAAAGAATGCCAGAAAAAGGATAAGCGCGGGCTTGGCCAGCTCCGAAGGTTGGAATGAGGCCACACCCAGCTTGATCCAGCGGTGCGTGTTGTGCGATCGATCAAGAAAGAAGACCGCCACCAGCATCAGCGTGGTCACGCCGAGAAAAGTGAAGACGATGCCGGGATTTTTCCAGCGGCGATAATCGATCTTCATGATGATGGCCATCGCGGTCAAACCCGCCACGGCCCAGCCAAGTTGCCGGAAAAGAAAGTAATACGCCGATCCGAAACGCTCATTGGCCATCACGGCCGAAGCGCTGAAAACCATGAGCACGCCAATGACAACCAACAGCAAAGTGGAGCCAAAAAGCCACTTATCTATCCCGACCCGCTTTGCCACTAACGTCTATCTCCCAGCGTGACCGGAGCCAACCCCAGCACCAGATCCTTGAAGACGCGGCCACGCTGTTCGTAATTTTCAAATTGATCAAAACTGGCGCATGCCGGGGCAAGGACTACCACATCGCCCGGTTTGGCCGAGTCGAATGCCTGGCGCACTGCGCGTTCCAGGGTTCCCGAATGCGTGATCTCAGTGGCGCCCTGGATTTGCGAGCTGATCTTCTCCGCGGCAGCGCCGATCAGGTAAGCCCGCCGGGTGCGCTCGCGCAGCAGCGGAACCAGCTCTGTGTAGTCACTGCCTTTATCTTTGCCGCCCAGAATGATGTGAATGTTTCCCGGGAAGGACTCCAGGGCCTTGACCGTGGCATCAACGTTGGTGGCTTTGGAATCGTTGTAGAACGAAACACCGTTGATGGTCGTGACGAACTCCAAACGATGTTCTACGGCGCGGAACTCACTCACCGCCTGCCGGACTTGCTCGGCGGTGCATCCCGCAAGCATGGCCATGACCACGGCGGCCAGAACGTTCTCAATATTGTGTTCGCCCTTAAGCTGAATATCAGACCGGCGCAATACTAATTGCTCTTTGCCCGGGTCACGAAAGTTGTCGCGAAAAATAATCTGATCGCCTTTTAAAAACGCCCCGTTCTCCACAGGGTTCCTGCGGCTGAACAAATAAAGCTTTCCCTTGATCTTCGAATTCAGGGCAGCGGAAGTTAAGTCGTCCGCATTGAGCACGCCAAAATCCGAAGCCGACTGGTTTTCGAAGATCCGCGCCTTGGCGTCAATATACGCCTGAAAAGTGTGATGGCGATCCAGATGGTCCGGCGTAATGTTTAATATCCCCGCAATCCAGGGACAGAACTGCTCAATGGTTTCCAATTGAAAGCTTGATATTTCAAGCACGGCAAAGCTGTCAGCCGACGACTTGCCTGCCAGTGAAATCACGGGCGTGCCAATGTTGCCGCCGACCAGCGTCTTCCTGCCGCTTTTGGAAAGAATCTCGCCAACCAGAGTGGTGGTGGTGGTTTTGCCGTTGGAGCCGGTAATAGCCAGCACCTTGCCTTGCAGAAAGCGGGAAGCCAGTTCAACTTCGCCGATCACCGGAATGCCAAGCGACCGCGCATGTTGCAGAGACGGCTGGTCAGAAGGAACACCGGGGCTGACGACGATCAGGTCCTGGTCACGAAAGGTGCGTTCGCCATGATGGCCGGTCTCAAGGGATATACCACGGTCCAGCAGCGCAGCCACTTCGCTTTGTAACTGCACTTCACTCTTGGCGTCAGAGACAGTTACCCTGGCGCCATGCTCCTGCAAGAAAATTGCCGATGCGGCGCCGGAGCGTCCCAGTCCCACCACCAGGACGCGCTTGCCCTTCAGGTTGTTATCTTTCCATTGAGCCATGTCTGCACCATTGTGCCATGAATCCGGCGGGCCTTAGCGCAACTTGAGCGTGGTAAGGGCAAAAAGAGCAAAGATGAGGGCAAGAATCCAGAAGCGAATGATGATTTTTGATTCTGACCATCCTGCCAGTTCAAAATGATGGTGCAGCGGCGCCATTTTGAAAATGCGCTTCTTGCGCAGCTTGTACGATCCGACCTGAAGAATCACGGAGAGCGCCTCAATTACGAAGACGCCACCGATAAAAGGCAGCAGCAGTTCCTGCTTGATGATCACGGCAACAGTGCCAATGGCGCCGCCCAGCGCCAGCGAGCCAACGTCACCCATGAAAATTTCCGCCGGATGAGCGTTGTACCAGAGAAAGCCGATACTCGATCCCACCATGGCGCCACAGAAGATGGTCAACTCCGCCACCTGCGGCATCTTCTGCAATTCCAGATATTCGGAAAAAACAGCGTGTCCACTCAGATAAGTAAGCACCGTGAGCGCTCCGGCGGCAATCACGGTACAGCCAATGGCCAGGCCATCCAGCCCGTCTGTGAGATTGACTGCGTTACTTGATCCGACCAGCACCAGCATCACGAATCCGACAAAGGGCGTGAAAGCCAGAAACCATAGATGCGGATAATGCCTGAGGCTCTCAATGACCAGGTCAGGACGGAACTGCTTGATAAACGGCACCATCAGGTGCGTGGAGTATTGCCGTTGCGCCGTGAGAAAGACCAGCACAAGGCCGACCGCGCACGCCGCCAGAAACTGGAGCAGCAGTTTCGTCCGGCCAGTCAGCCCCAGGTTGCGCTTGTTCACAACCTTCAGATAATCGTCGGCAAAGCCAATGGCTCCAAAGGCAATGGTTGAGAGCACAGCCATCCATATATAAGGATTGGAAAGATCAGCCCAAAGCAAAGTGGGCACAATAATCGCGATGGTGATCAGCACGCCGCCCATGGTCGGCGTACCGGCTTTCTTCTGGTGCGCCTTGGGGCCTTCCTCGCGGATGTACTGTCCGATTTGAAATTCACGCAACTGCTTGATGATGGCCGGGCCGATAATCAGGCCCATGAACAATGCCGTGAGGCTGGCAAACGCGGTGCGAAAGGTCACGTAACGGAAAATGCGGAATGGAGGGAAATACGCGAACAGTTTTTGATAAAGAAGCCAGTAAAGCAATATTCCTCCGTTACGTTCGGCAAAGCCGCATGTTGATCATATCTCTTATGGTGGTGGTAAAGACCGCAGCCTGCTCAAGAGGAAACTCCCGTATAACCCCCGGCTGCCTGTGGAAATTTCGGGTTCCTGATGCTTTTTGGGATACGGCGGATCGTGGCGGTCAGGCCTGTTTGCCGGTTAAATTTTCCTGGGCGATTTCCAGGGCGCGCTCCAATTTGACGCTGCGTGAAGCCTTCAACAGGATTGCGTCCCCCGGGCGCATTTCCCGCGCCAGCCACTCGCCGGCTTCTTCCGGAGTGTCCACGAAGCGCGCCTGAGTGCCGGCGCCGCAGGCTGCCTCCGCCAGAGCTTTGGCCATCCCCCGAACTCCAATGACTACATCAATCTTCTTTTCCGCCGCGTGACGTCCTGACTCACGGTGCAAAGCCTCCGCCGTCTGGCCCAACTCCATCATCTCCCCCGCGATCAGGATATGACGCTCGGCCTTCATGCCCGCCAAAGTATCCACCATGGCGTCCAGCGCGCGAGGGTTGGAGTTGTAGCAATCATTGATGATGGTGGCGCCGCGCAGCTCAGTAATCTGGCCGCGTTTATCAGTGGGCGCAACGGTGGCCAGGGCCGCGGCCGCGTGCGAGGGCAGCACTCCGCGCTCAATGGCGGCAGCGCAGGCTGCCAATGCATTCATGACGTTGTGTTCACCCACCAGAGACAGCTTTGCAGGTTCGCTTACACTGCCCACCACCAGATCAAACGTGGAGCCTTCCACGCCAAGCGACGTGATGTTTCGCGCGGATACGTCCGCCGCTCGCTTAATACCAAAGGTGATCACCTTGCCTTTGAAGTTGCGCCCGAACTGGCTCACGTACTCATCGTCAGCGTTCAGGACGGCTGTGCCGTTGCTGGGGAGGGTTTCAATAATTTCATATTTCGCGCGAGCGATGTCCGCAATGGAATTAAAAAACTCCAGGTGCACGGGGGCAACACCGGTCACCACGGCCAGATCTTGCTGCGCCAGCTTGCCCAGTGCCCGGATCTCACCGGAATGGTTCATGCCCATCTCAACCACGGCGATATCATGCTCGGCTTCCAGCTTAAGAAGCTGAAGAGGCATGCCAATGTGGTTGTTGAGATTTCCGCTGCTCTTCATCACACGAAATCTGGTGGCCAATAGATGGGCCAGAAGCTCTTTGGTGGTGGTCTTGCCGGCGGATCCGGTGATTGCCAGCAGCGGTTTCCCCCATAGGCGCCGCGCCGCGGCGCCGAGAGACTGCAATGCTTTGAGCGTGTCCTCAACCCGAAGCAGACGATGAGGGTCCGCCTCCAGCTTTCTTTTTCCATCCACGACGGCCGCGACCGCGCCTTTTTCCAGCGCGGCGTTCACATAATCATGGCCGTCAAAGCGGTCACCCTGCAAGGCAAAGAACAGGTCTCCGGCATGGAGGGAACGGGAATCAATGGAGTAGCCCATGGCAACATGTTCCTGGTCAACCGCGCCTTGAGCGCCGGTAAACTCAGCAATTCGCCAGAGTGGTAACTTCATTGTCTTGCTTCCTCCTGCTTTGCATATCCCATCTGTTGTAATGTTTCCCGGGCCACCTGCACATCATCAAAGGTGAAAGAACCTTCGCGCGTAATCTGAACCTTCTCATGGCCCTTGCCGGCAATCAGCACCACGTCACCGGAGCGAGCTTTTTTCAGCGCCAGACGAATGGCTTCCTTCCGCTCCGGCTCCAGCACATGCCGGTCACGATTGCCTTCAAGGCCGGGCAGAACATCATCCATGATTTTGAGCGGATCTTCACTCCGTGGATTGTCTGAGGTAAGTACCACGAAATCACTGCCCTGCGCCGCGGCTTCACCCATGAGAGGACGCTTGGTCTTGTCGCGATCACCGCCGCACCCGAAGACCGTGATCACGCGGCCACCGGAGCCGGAGCGTGACGCGAAATCGCGCGCGATAGAAGTAAGGTTCCGCAGCGCATCATCTGTATGCGCGTAATCCACCACCACGGTGAACGGCTGACCGCAGTCAACACGCTCAAAGCGTCCGGGCACCTGGTTGAAGCGGCGAATAGCTTCAGCAATCTGTTGCAGCGAACATCCACGGGCATAGCAGGCTGCGGAAGCTGCCAGCAGGTTATAGACATTCACCTGGCCAATCAGCCGGGCCTGAATGCGCTGCGTTCCAGAAGGGGTGGCAAGATCGAAACTTGTCTGCGTTGGTTGCAGGTCAATGGCTTGCGCGCGGAAGTCACCATTTTTGATTCCGTAGCTGATGACGCGCTCGCTGGCAGCGTGGCTGGTTTTCAGCAACGCGACGCCATAGGCATCGTCGGCGTTGATCACCGCCGCGCGCGGCGGGGGCGCGCCCGAACCTTCAAACAGCATGCGCTTGGAAGCAAAATAGCTGTCCATGTCCTTGTGGTAATCAAGGTGATCGCGCGTGAGGTTGGAAAAAACCGCGACCTCAAACGGGATGCCCCACACCCGCCCCTGCTCCAGCGCGTGCGACGAAACTTCCATGGCCACATCGGTGGCGCCCGCGGTCAACGCTTCGGCGAAAATCTGATTCAGTTCCAGCGACTCCGGCGTGGTGTGCGGCGCAGGCAAAATCTTGCCGGCAACGTGATATTCAATGGTGCCCACCAACGCTGACCGGTTGCCAGTATAGTTCAGGATAGATTCAATCAAAAACGTGGTAGTAGTCTTGCCATTTGTACCTGTAACACCAACTATCTTTAATCTATCCGCAGGCCGGCCATAAAAGTTGGCCGATACTATCGCCAAGCGTCTTGCGGCCGTGGGGAGCTACCGCCCAGGCCACGCCGTTGCGCGGCGATTCATTCGAGTCATCTGTGATTACCGCCACCGCGCCATTCCTGATGGCCGCATCGATATAGCGATTGCCATCCGTGGCTTCCCCGCGCATGGCCACAAAGGCCCAGCCCGGCTTCACGCGGCGGGAATCGTAATCCACGCCGGCAATTTCAGGATTGCCGCCAACCGGTTCCAGCCCGGTTCCCCGCAACAAATCAGAGAAGTTCATTGGTTCTGATTATAAGCAAAGTGGGGAGTTATCTTAGGACCTGAAGCTGTGAGGAAACCCACACCCGGATTAATATACGGTTCCTGATAGCAATTGCCAGGATTGCCAAAATTGCCAAAGATCGCCGAAAGCCACGTCATCCCGAGGTCCGTTAAGCGAAGCGTTTTCGTCAACGCGTGAGTAGGACGCGAGGGATCCTGCGCCTGCTTTACGTGCAGAGGACCAACACACAATTATCGCACCTGCCCTGCCGTTGCCTTGACGCCAAGCTTCTCCGGCAGAGTCTTCAACCGGCGGCACGCCTCATTCAACTCGGCTTCCGTCTTGGCAAAGCAGAAACGAATCAGGTCCTGTCCGCCACCGCCATGAAAGAAAGCGCTGCCTGCCACCGTGGCCACTCCCGTTTCGCGCAGCAGAGCCATGGATTTCTCTTTGCTGGTCTTGCCGGGAAGGATGCGGGCGTCCGCCAGAACGTAATATGCGCCATTGGGAACCGACGGCGTGAGACCGATCTCTTTCAGCACGTCGCAGAGCTGGTCACGCTTCTGCACGTACTCCTCGGAAATTTCCTGGTAGAAGCTTTCCGGCAGCTTGAAGATACCTTCCGCCACGCCGATCTGAAGCGGCGCCGGCGCGCACACATAAATAAGATCATGGAAATAGGCGATGGCCTGCGTCCATTGGGATCGCAAACGGTATAGCCGACGCGCCAGCCGGTAATGCTGAACGTCTTGGAATAACCGGAGATGGTGATGGTACGCTCACGCATGCCGGGCAGCGTTGCCGGACTGATGTGTTTGCCGTCATAAACAAAGTATTCATAGATCTCGTCGGTAAAGACAAAGAGATCATGCTTCTGCGCGAACGCGGCGATCCATTCCAGTTCCTGCCGGGTGAAAATCTTGCCGGAAGGATTGCCCGGCGTGTTGATCATGATGCCGCGTGTACGCGGCGTGACGGCGCGTTCAAGGTCTTCCGGTGAAAAACTCCAGTCGGGCGCGCGCAAAGTCACAAACACCGGCTTAAGTTCGGCAGCAATGATCGTGTTCAGGTGATATCCGTAAAAAGGCTCAAAGAGGATGAACTCATCGCCCGGATCAAGCAGCGCCAGGCAGGAAGAATAAAACGCGCCAGTCGATCCGGAATGAACAATGACTTCAGTTTCGGCGTCGCACTTGGATGCCATTGAAGCGCGCCATCTTTTCTGCGATGGCCTTGCGAACCGGCGCCAGAGCCTTCAGCACGGGTATAACTGTTGATGCCCTGCTCCATCGCCAGGCGAGCGCCTTCGCGCACAACTTCCGGCACCGGCGTATCACACACACCCTGGGCCAGGTTGATGCCTTTGATCTTTTCGCACTCCAGGGACATCACACGGATTTCAGACTGTACGGTGCGCGCGGCGCGCTGGCTGATGGCAAGGCCCATGTTGGACGGATCTCCCTCTGGCAGATATCCACCTATTGTAATCTCGCGCCAGCCTGATCGAGCTGTCGTCTATTCGTACCGCAAGGCCACCATGGGATCCACGCGTGTGGCCCGCCGTACGGGAATCAGACAGGCCGCCAGCGCGACCAGTGTGAGCAGTGAAACCACGGCGGCAAAGGTGAGCGGATCGTGGGCATTCACGCCGAACAACATGTCCGCCATATCCGCGCGGCCAGCAGCGCACCCGCCAGCCCGACGAACAGATGCCGACAGCAAATCAGAGTCGCAGCATGCCGCATGACCAGAGTCAAGCACGTGTCCTTGTTGCGCGCCCAGGGCCATGCGGATGCCAATTTCACGTGTGCGCTGCGAAACCAGATAGGCCAGCACGCTGTAAAGCCCAACGGCTGCAAGCAACAGAGCCAGGGCGGCCAGGCTGCCGAAAAGCCAGGTCTCCAGCGTGGCGTCCTGGATGTCGCCGGCAATGACTTCATCCATGGTTCGCGGCGAGTAGATGGCCATAGTGTCATCCATGTCATGCAGCTTGCCGCGGATTGCCCGCAATCACATGATTGGAATCACCAGTGGCCCGGACTGCCGCAAAAGCGCCAAAGCGCGGAACGTCCTGATTTAAGGCGAAGGGGAAATAGGCTTGCGGGACAGCGGCCCTTACGCCTGATACCTTTACATCTCCAACCACACCAACGATTCTCATATTCGTTCCGTTGTTACGAAAGATCTTCCCGATGGGGTCCTGCTTCGGCCAGAACATCCGGGCCAGGGAATCATTCACCACGGCAACAAAGGAGAGCTCGGGCGGCACCGTTTCCAGGTTGGGATTTTTCTTTAGCAGGACATCAATCTTCGCCTCGACTTCAGCGGCAGCTTTCCATCTGTTGCGAGGAAAAAGTAGCGCCCCTTTTGATCGGAATACCGAACACCCGGAAATACTCTGGGGTCACGTAGTTGAGTTCAACCAATTGCTGGAGGTGCGCGGGATTCGTATCACCAGGAACGGTGATGTTGCTGCTCCATCCGCCTTCCAGAGGAATAACAGTGGAGATGCGCGGCAGCCTGCACTCCTGGAATCTGATTGAGTTTAAGAACCAGCCGGTCACAAAACTGCTTGCGGGCTTCCAGAGTCGGATATCGCGAATCCGGCAACATGACAAATCCTGTAGAAACGCTGTGCGGGTCTATGCCGATATCTGTCCTCTGCAACCGGGTGAAGCTGCGCAGGAGAAGTCCTGCCACAATCAGGAGTGCCAATGAGACGCTGAGTTCCAGAACCACCAGGCCGTCGCGAAGCAAACGGGTGAAACGCGAGGCATTCATCACTGTCTGCGACGTTGATTTCAGTTCTTCTCCCAGTTCCAGCTTTCGGGTCTGGAATACGGGCGCCAACCCGAACGCGATACCCACCAGCACGCTAAGGCCGAAGGTGAACAGGAGCACCGGCGTATCAACCCGCACAGGGTTGTATCTGGGAATGGGCAGTTGTTTGGATGATTCGATCAGCCTGACCAGCCAAAAGGCGGCCGCTAAACCAATGACGCCACCCGCAAGTGAGAGCATCAGGCTCTCCGTTAGTAGCTGGCGAATTACACGCAGCCGGCTGGCGCCAAGCACCGTACGCAATGATATTTCTTTCTGCCGGCTGGACGCCCTGGCCAGAAGAAGGTTGGCCACATTGGCGCACGCCAGCAACAGCACTGCCCCAACCGCGGCCAGAAGGAGCAACAGCGTTTCCCTGACATTACCAAGAATTTCTTCGCGGAGAGGTACCACCGTGGCGCTCACATGGTTGTTAGTGTCCGGGAATTGCTTTTCCAACCGCGCGGCAATGATGTTGAGGTCGGCCTGGGCCATGGACGGTGTCACGTTTGGCTTGAGGCGGCCAATGGCCTTATATCCGTGGTTGCCACGCGTGCCCACCCCCTTCAAGGTCATATCGAGCGGAACAAAAACCTGTGCCTCGGGGGGAACACGAAACCATGACGGCATCACCCCCACCACGGTGTATTTCTCGTTATCCAGGTCGAGCGTGGTGTTCACGACGTTTTCCCGCCCGCCAAATGACTCCTGCCAAAAGCCGTAACTCAACACCGCAATATGACGGCTTGCCGGCTGATCGTCACCGCGAGTAAATATGCGTCCCAGCAGCGCGTTTGCACCCAGGACGGAAAAGTAAGTGGCTTCCGAGCGTTGCACTAGAACTGATTGCGAAAGACCATTGTGACTTCCATTCGCGGGCGAAGGGTAGCGGTAGAGAGCTGAACCTTCCAGAGTGTGGTTCTGTTTTTCCCAATCCAAATAATCGGCGCCGGTAAGAGGAAACTTCCCTGGCGAAGATTCCGTCTCCCACAACTGCACCAGACGGTTCGGCTCTTTTGCCGGCAACTTCGCCAGCAGCACCGCGTTGACCACGGAAAAGATGGCAGTGTTGGCTCCAATGCCGAGCGCCAGCGTGAGCACCGCGACAAAAGTAAAACCACGGCTTTTGCGCAGGACGCCGAGCTCCGTATCGCAAATCCTGGATCAGTGTATCCATAAACGGCAGGCCGCGCTGGTCGCGATGGGCCTCCCGCGCGACGGCAATGCTGCCGGACTTGAGCAATGCCACGCGTCGCGCTTCTTCCGGCGGACATCCCAGACCGAAGATTATCTTCAATCTGCATTTGCAGATGAGACTGGAACTCCTGCTCCATCTCACGGTCAGCCTTATTGCGATTGAACAGGCTGGAGAATCTGGCGATCCATCCGCGCACGCTACTCATACTGACTCCTTCGGCGCCAGGAACCGGGACAGAATCGCAGTGGCCTGTTCCCATTCCTTCGTCTCACGTTTCAACTGGTTTCGGCCGGCGCGCGTAAGGCGGTAATAGCGCGCGCGCCGATTGTTCTCTGATACGCCCCACTCTGCCGTGATGTATCCCTCTTGTTCCAGCTTGAGAAGCGCGGGATAGAGCGTGCCGTAGTTCACTGAGAGCTGGTCTCCGCTGGTCTGCTCAATGCGACGGGCCACGCCATAACCGTGCTGCGGCCCCATGCTCTCCAGGGTCTTCAAAATCATCAGCGCCAGCGTACCCTGCCAAACGTCAGTCTTATCGCCCATTCAAACATCTCCTCTGGCCATCCAATACGTGCCACCCTCAAAGGATAACTGCGTCTCCTATGGGTAAACAAGGGAAGCGCACGAGAGATTAGACGGGCAGGTGAAGTTTTGGATAGTGAATGGACCGGAATATGTCCCAGGCGACGCAAGCAGAGCTGGATCACTCCATTTCACCGACCACCGGCAGAGGGGATTAAGGAGATTATTTGCAGGATTTTTTGTTCTACGCGCTGACGTGCGGCTGTCCTACCTGATGAGTGCAGGCAATGATTTGGGCGATTTCAATGCCTGCTGCTCCAGGGGACCTCACGGTGATCCCGTAGAGGTCCCTGAAACATTTTGATGTTAAGGCATCCTGGGTCGAATGACCGTTTAGTGCCAGAAAGATCTAGATTACCGCGAGCACAACCCGCGGCAATCACCGGCACATCTCTGATACGAATCGCCCAAATCGCCTAAAAATCCAAAGCTTGAAAAGGAGCAAGACAATGCAGAGGAAATTACGGCAATTTGCATGGATTCTGTCTCTCGCAGTCGGCGTGAGCACGTTTGGAAGTTTTCCAATGGCAGCGCAACATCGCGACGGAGGCCACTCCGCCGGACATAATGACAGGGACCGCGAACGCGGCCGTGATCAGGCCCGCAACCATGATCGTGATCGTGACCGTGATCGGGGCCGAGAGGTTGAGCGGGAACGCGAGAAAGAACGCGAACACGAACGGAATCGCCAGCGTGATCGCAATCGGGCGAATGATCGTGATCGTGAGAACGAACATGAACATGGCGCCGAACATGATAACGACCTGCTTTGATAGTTGAAGCGCGAGTCCTTGGGCCGGGCGTATCCGGATGCAGAGCGATACCCAGGCTAAACCAATAACAAATCAATACGAGAGAGCACAGAGATGCAGGAGTCCTTTGTGTCTCTGTACTCTCTTGAACTTCCATTCCATGACCACAGAAAGCGCGTCAGGGCGTGGAGGTATAGCGCAGCCTTGTTTGCGCGGGAGAACAAGATGAACTCATTTTTTGCGAAAAAATTTCTTACCGTCTTTGCTTTCGTTTTTGCGTTGGCGTCGGCCATACCGGCTTTCGGGCAGAATCCTGCCGAGACCGGCCCAGGCCAGAACGCTACGCATCGCGCCAATCAGGCTTCCGATCCGATCAAGGGTTTCAATGCGTACGAGAATTTCCGCGGCATGGTGAACTCGTCCGGGACGCTGCTCAAACTGGATTCAACGGTTGGCTATGACTTCAACCAGTATCTGGGTGTGTTCACCGGCGTACCGTTGTACTTTGCGAGCGATTCCAGCAACACGCCCGGCCAGACGCGACTGCATGACGCGGGCGCGGGCGATGCGTATTTTGGCGTTGACGTCTATGCGCCCAACCGCATTGTGGACTTCGGTTCAACCCTGACCATATCGGCGCCAACGGGCAGCGTAAGCAAAGGTTTCAGTCCGGGCGCAGCGACCGTGGACTGGAATAATCGCTTCCGCCACACTTTTGGGCGACTCACACCTTTCGTCGCTGCGGGAGTGGGGAACACCGTTCCTGATTCTGAGCTGGTCACGCGGAGATTTCATATCGCTGGGCAGCGTGAGCCATTTTGAGGAAGGCGCCGAATTTCAGTTAGCGAAGCCTGTTTACCTGGGAGGCTCGGCTTTTCAGATTGTCCCTTTCGGCAGGCAGCAGGTTTTCAATCGCTTTGATACGGCCTCTCCGCGTGACGACAATGGAGGGCAGGGCAACGCGGCGCCGCCGCCTCCCGTTGCCGGGAGCGAAACGAGCGGGAATGAGCTGACGCGGGAACACGGCTTTGACGCCTGGCTTGGCTTTGAACCTACACGCGTCGTGCGCGTGGAACTGGGCTATTCACGCAGTGTTACGTTTGCCTTGAACAGCTTTTCGTTCAACGTGGGATTGAATGTGGGGAAATTGTTGCGGTCGAAAGCACATTAGGGTCAACGATAGACGACACATCCTTTGGCCTCCAGATCTTTGAGCCATGAGGGCATTGTCAGATCGTTCGCCCAGCGCAGGTCGAGCTTGTCTAATTTCGGCAAAGCAAGGATCTCAACAGGCAAGCTTGTCAAAGGATTGCCGCGAAGATCGCGCTGCCGAAGTTGATGCAGCTTTCCAATCGAGGCGGGCAGAGACGCCAGTTTGTTGTTCCTGAGATGAAGTTCGCGTAACTGCGACAGATCGCCTATGGAATCAGGGAGTGAAGATATCTGGTTATCGGAAAGCCTGAGTTCGATGAGTCTCGACATAGCGGGAATGCATTCGGGAAAGCCTGGAATGCGTTTTCACTGATGTTGAGATATCGCAATCTGGTGAGCTTCTTCAGGAGGAGGGCAGAGAGCTCAGCCGATTGTCATGCAGGTAGAGGAAATCGGAAAGACCATCTAAATAGCCAAGACTATCGGGTAGCGTGGCGAGCTGATTATGACCGAGATCAAGCATGCGGAGCCTTTTAAGCCGGCCAATTTGTTCGGAAACTTCCGTAAGATCGTTATCGGCCAGAATCAGGGTTTCAAGCTCCTCTTGTTCCCAGACGTAGCCAGGAACTTGGCCCAGGCGCTGTTTCCATAAGTTGAGGTGTGAGCCGGAATCGTTCTGCATCAGGCTGTCCGGATAAAGGCGGTTGGGAGCGGAGCGACAAAAAAGGAATGGAGCCGACGATCGGACTTGAACCGATGACCTGTCGATTACGAATCGACTGCTCTACCAACTGAGCTACGTCGGCGGGGAAGCTCCATTTTAAGAGACAATGCGCTGGACAGTAAAGTGAGGCTCATTAACGCTGATTTACGCGGATGCTCGCGGGTTGAAAATCCTGCCGCGGATTCCCCCGGTCGATCTGCTTTGGCTGCCACTGCCCTTGACCCTACGGATAACAGATTCTGATGGTCCGCGTTCCCTAACAGCTACCCTGGATGGGCCTCATCACACCTTTCGCCTCCTGTTTGCGGCTGTTTTTCCACATGAAAATCAGGTTACGCCTTGCATTTCTTACAGTTAACGCCCATAATGCGGTTTGTATCGCGAATTCTAAAGTTGACTGATTTGAAACGGTACATAGGCACTCCAAGGGTAAAGTGGAACGATACCATCGAGAGGACGTTCTCAGGATTCTTCGTATTACGGCGCGACAGCTCGCTGGCTGGGAAAGAGGCGGCTTGTTTCCCGTAAAGGACCTTTATTCCTTTTTTGATCTCCTGCAAATAAAAAAACTGCGTGATCTGCGCGCCAAGCGTGTGCGTCCAGCCATGATCCGCGACTCTCTCCGTGCCATGCAGCAGCAGGTTGCCGGCATGGAAAATCCTTTGCTCGAAGCCGGCACTTTGCGACGCGTTCACGCGTTATCTATCGCCATCACGGTGCGGCCGTGGAACCTCTGGCCGGCCAATTTGTCATGGACTTCACCGATCGCGAAGTCGTAGAGCCCAGGATGGGCAAGGTGCATGCCATGCGCGCTGCTGAAACCGCCGCTGATTTCTTTACTCGCGGAGTTGGACTGGAAGAAGACCCCGCAACCCAGGACGAAGCCATTGATTCGTACAAAAAGTGCGTGGACCTTGATCCCACGCACGCCGCCGCATTCATCAATCTGGGAACACTCTACTACAATCGCCACGATTACATCCTGGCGGAACGCTACTATCGCAAAGCCGTAGAAGTTGATCCGCGCTACGCGCTGGCCTATTTCGACCTGGGCAACGTGCTGGACGAAACCGGACGTCTGCCTGAAGCCATCCGCGCCTATGAAGCCGCCATCTCACTGGCGCCCACTTACGCTGACGCGCATTACAATCTTGCTCTCGCGTATGAAAAAGCCCGCCAGCCACGCAAAGCCCTTACTCACTGGCAGGCTTATTCCCGGCTTGATACCGTGGGCCCGTGGGCCATCCATGCCCGCAATCAGGTCAAGAAAATTCTCTCCACTGATAGCTTGAAGCTGGTCCCGCCGAAGAAGTAACTGATTCCAAGGCGTCGACGCGAGCGAGCACAACTCGTGAGGATGAGTGGAAGGATCGGGCGTGCCCTAATCTGAAATCAAACGATTGTCTCGAGAGAATTCCCTGAAGCGGTATTGTTACCGCATTGCATTCTCGGGATCCTTCGACTGCGTCGTCGCATGCGCTCCGACTCCGCTCAGGATGACACTGGGAGGGGGCGTCTTTGGTCAGGATGACAGGGTTGGAGAGAATCGCTCAAAGCTTACTCTGGCTTGAATGCGCGTGTTTCGTCTTAATATCTGCATATCTGCCGAGCCACTTCTCAATACGCCAACAGGATTCGCAGATCGCGCACGTTGTTTCCTGTCGGCCCGGTCTCAATCGTGTCGCCCAGCTTCTGAAACAGCGGAAACGAATTGAAGCCCGTGCAAAATGCTCTTCCACATCCAGACTCGCAATGCGCGCACGCTCCATGGTGGTTCCATCCACCACTGCGCCGGCTGCGGGACTATTGCCGTCAATTCCATCCGTCCCCGCGCTGAGCACGGCAATGTTTTCTCCGGCGATTTTGCGCGCACAGTAAAGCGCAAAATGCTGGTTGCGTCCGCCGGCTCCCGCGTTGCCGGGAACTTTCACCGTAACTTCTCCACCGGAAATGATGCAGGCCTTTGACACCTCGCTGCGCAGCTTGCGTATGCGCGCCAGCAGATGATCAGCCGCGGCGAGCGTAATCCCAGTCGTCACAGGAGTGATCAATTTCCACGGCGAAACCCTGCCGGGCCGCAGCGGCCGCCGCGGCCCGTTCCGCCGTTTCATTGGAAAGGATTTTCCACCAGCGTGAGCGCGCAAACGCCACATCATCTTTCTTCGGCGTCTCTTCCAGAGCGTGCCGCTCAAACAACTCGCGGACGGAAGCAGGAAATTGCGGCAGCAAATTGTGTTCGTTCACGATGCGGTAGCAATCGTCCAGGGTGGAAGTATCCGGCATGGTTGGCCCGGACGAAAGTGAATCCAGCGCGTTCTCCGGAACGTCAGACACCATGATGGAAACCTGCTGCGCTCCTTGCGCTGCCTGCGCCAATGCGTCCGCCTTTTACGGCGGACAGATGCTTGCGCACTGCATTGATCTGCGCGATCGGCGCTCCCGAATGCACCAGCGCTTTGTAGGTGGCAATCAGATCATCGAGCGAGATTTCTTCGTCCGCCGGCTTCTCCAGCGCCGCGGAGCCGCCGCCACTGATAAGAAAGATGGCCAGCGACTGCTTCATTCAGCGTGCCCAGTGATTTCAGCACGGCTTCGGCGCCTTTCACTGACTCAGCATTGGGCTGCGGATGGCCGCCTTGAAAATAACGATATCCGGGAAGCTGGTAGGGATGCTGGTTGGGATCCACAACAATTCCCTGCACCGTGGGTCCAACCTGGCGGGCGAGAATTTCCGCCATGCGATGCGCCGCTTTTCCGAAAGACACGGCCAGCACGCGCGAGTAAGTTTTCAGATCGTAGAGGTCCTCGCAAACGCGGAGCACGCCGCGTTCGCACTGCACATGGCGGTCAAAGGCCTTGCCGATCTCGGCCTCGGCCAGTGCATCAAGAAAGATGTCGCGCGCAATCGCACGCATGGAGTGTGCCACTGACACTTATTCCGCTCCCGTCATTCTTTTAGTTTTATCCTTTTATTAGTCGGCCAGGGGCTGCAATTGAAACTGCTCGCTCACCCAGTCGCGAATCTCATGTCTGCATGACTGGAAGTTGCCCTTCAAAAAAATGGTCGGCGCCTTCCACAAACACCAGCTTCTTCGGCTCGGGCAGCGAGCCCACAACCTGCGTCAAGCACGTCTGCAGTGACTGAACATGATCCTCTGATCCGCTGATGAACAGCTTGGGCTTGGTGCAGTCATGAAGGAAATGGTAAGTGTACGCGCGGCCTTCCACAGCCACCGGCGTACCTAGTGAGATCAAACCCACAACACGAGCATCGTGGGCCGTGGCGCGCAAGCCGGTTGCGGCGCCGAAAGAAAATCCGCAAAAGATCACAGGCAGATGAAATTCATTGTCCAGCCAATCCAGCGCCGCGCGGACGTCATCCACCTCCCCGCGACCGTGATCATGCTGGCCTTCACTCAATCCAGCGCCACGAAAATTGAATCGCAGCGCCGGGAAAGCCAAACTCATTCAGCGCCTTCATGGCGCGATACACCACTTTGTTGTGGACTGTCCCGCCAAACAGAGGATGCGGATGGCACACCAGAGCGGCGTGCGTTGCCCCGGGGCTGCCCTGCGTTCAGCAAAGCTTCCAGGCGTCCCGCAGGTCCGTTCAGAAAGAATGATCCAAGTCCTTGAGGCACATTATTTTTTATCACAGTAGTGAGTTAAAACACTCAGTATCAGCGTCTAGCGGTTCGCTTGCGAACCGCGGGCCTTTGGTGACGTTCATCGCGCAGCGATGAATACTGCGCCAACCCGTACCTCCGCCATGGCTTTCCCAAT
This sequence comes from Terriglobia bacterium, assembly GCA_963824835.1. GTDB lineage: Bacteria > Acidobacteriota > Terriglobia > Terriglobales > Acidobacteriaceae > Angelobacter. The sequence continues at coordinate 134,798 of CAWGRA010000048.1, forward strand.
GTTCCTTGTTTCTCACATCATGGTTGCTCACATCATGGATCCCATCAAACTCACGCGCAGGCTTATCGACATTGAATCCATCAGCGGCAATGAAGGCGCGGTGGGCGCAGAGCTCTATGACGAGCTCTGCCGTCTGGGTTACACCACGCACAAAATGCCGGTGGAGCATGAGCGCTTCAACGTAATTGCCACCATTGATGAGCGTGCGCCGGAGATCGTGTTCTCCACTCACATGGACACCGTTCCACCGTTCATCCCGTCTTCTGAAGACGCAGACAATATTTATGGTCGTGGCTCGTGCGATGCCAAAGGAATCATTGCCGCGCAAATCGCCGCTTGCCAGCGCCTGCGCAAAGAAGGCATGGCGGTTGGAATGTTGTTTGTGGTGGGCGAAGAGCGGGACAGCCTGGGCGCAAAGATCGCCAACCAGACGCCGCCCGGCAGCCGCTTTCTGATCAACGGCGAGCCAACCGAAAACAAAATTGCCGTGGCGTCCAAAGGCGCACTGCGCGTGCAGCTCACAGCCAAAGGAAAGATGGCACATTCTGCTTATCCAGAGCTGGGTGAATCGGCCATTGATAAGCTCGTGGTTGCACTCGCACGCCTGCGCGAACTCAAGCTGCCGGAAAATCCTGAGGTCGGCCCCTGCACCATGAATATAGGCCTGATTGAAGGCGGCCGCGCTCCCAACGTTATTCCTGACCATGCTCGCGCCCAGCTTCTTTACCGTCTGGTGGGTCCTTCAGAGCCGGTCCGCGCGCAGATTGCCGCCGCTATTGCCGGACTGGCGGAAGCCGAGTACGTGCTGGAAATTCCCTTCGTCAAACTGCGTACGGTTTCCGGCATTGAGCCCATGGTGGCGGCTTTCACCACCGACATTCCCGCACTCTCCGCCTGGGGCACGCCGGTTCTGCTCGGTCCCGGATCGATTCACGTGGCCCACACCGACCGTGAGTTCATTTCGAAAAAGCAGCTTCATGATGCAGTCGATCTTTATTGCTCGGTGGCAAAGCAACTTCTGCAATCCTCCAGCTCTTAGGCTCTCTTCATTTGTTGTTGCGGGAGAGAATCGCTTACAGCGATCATCGGCAGCCGCGCAGCCCCAATCAATCCCGCGTCACTGCCAAGAAGCGCCTGCGTAACGATGGTTGTGCGGCGCGAAGGCAGCGAGTCATCATGAATCTTGTTGCCCGCCACGCCCGCAACATTGTGGGTGGGCGCGGTGGCGCGATAGACGAACGAATTCTTGCGGGTCTCTTCCAGCATGGCAGGCGCGAAGGCCTCCCATGCGCTTGAAACTCCGCCGCCGATCACATACATGGGAATATTGAAGATATTTACCAGGTCCGCCAGCACAATCCCAAGCGCTTTGCCCACCGTGTGAAAAATGTTCCGGGCCGGCTCATCGCCCTGAATCGCCATCTGGTAAACCACCTTGGAACTGAACTCGGGGGTTTCGTTCATGGCGCGGCCAAGCTCCGGCGCGCTGCCATTGGCCACAGCTTCAATGGCCATGCGTTTCACCGCGGTGGCCGAGGCATACTGTTCCAGACATCCCTGACTACCGCAACCGCAGGGCGGGCCCTTGGGATCAACGGTGATATGGCCGAACTCGCCGGCCATCCCCGTCATGCCGTGCCAAACACGTCCTTGCAGCACCAGCCCGCCGCCCACTCCGGTACCCAGAGTAATCATGCACATGTCGTCAACATTAGAGGCGGCGCCCAGCCACTTCTCGCCCAGAGCCGCGGAGTTCGCATCATTCTCCAGCACGACCCGGGTCCCCAGGCGATGCTCGATTTCTTCGCGCACCGGGTAGTCTTCCCATCCCGGCAAATTGGGCGATTGTCGCAACATGCCGGTGCTCATTTCGATGATCCCGGGCACGCCCACTCCGATTCCAACCAGGTGTCCAGCGCTGTTGCGGAACTTGGTGGAAAGCTCCTGAATGGCAGTGCACATTTCGAAGATCACCGTGTCACGGCCACGAGAGACTTCGGTTCCCGTGGTGATTTTTTCAATGATCTTCCCGTGCTCATCCACTACGGCAATACGCAGGTTGGTTCCACCCAGGTCAACTCCGATGGCAAATGTGCTCATGGTCAGGAAATTCCTCTCCTTGAAGGATACGATGCTTACGATGCTTTAGCGCGCGCTGGAGTACCTGCATTGCAGGCTTTTCAGCCCGAGGGAAGTGACGGGGCACAGCCAACCCAGTACTCTTAGTCTCGCCACTCCACTCTAGCCGCTTCACATCCGTATATAGCTTATAGCGGTCGCACGCAAAGGTCGGGCGAAAGCCATGTTTGTACAAAACGCGTCACCAGACTATCTTCTTCAGCATGAAGATCGCGGGAAAAGTTGCGGTTATTACCGGAGGCGCAAACGGTATTGGACGTGCGCTTTGCCTGAGATTCGCCGTCGAAGGCGCAAAGGCCGTAGTCATCTCAGATATTGACACCGATGGCGCTGCCAGGCTGGCCGGGCAAATCAGCTCACAGGGGATTCAGGCGGAAGCCATCCCGGCAAACGTGGCCAAAGAATCCGAAGTGAAGCATCTGGTGGATGCAGCCACACAGAAATTCGGACAAATCGATATTTTCTGCTCGAATGCCGGAGTGGGCGTTGGAAGAGGCCCCGATGCGCCCGATGCTGACTGGGCCTTGAGCTGGGACGTGAACCTGATGGCCCACGTTTACGCTGCTCGCGCCGTGCTGCCGCAGATGCTGGCGCGCAAGGAAGGCTATCTTCTGCAAACGGTTTCTGCCGCGGGCCTGCTCACGCATGTCGGCTCGGCGCCTTATTCGGTCACAAAGCATGCCGCCATTGGTTTTGCCGAATGGCTGGCCATCAACTATGGTGAGCGCGGCATTCGCGTATCCGCACTTTGTCCTCAAGGCGTGCGGACAAACATGCTGCTCAGCGGCGGCAATGAATTTCTGCTGGCAGGAGCGCTTGAACCTGAGCAGGTTGCCGATGACGTAATCAAGGCCATGGATGAAGAGCGATTCCTGATTCTTCCTCATCCTGAAGCCGGCAAGTTCTTTCTCAATAAAGCCACTGATTACGATCGTTGGATTCGTAACATGAGGAAAATGCGGCCCGTTTGATGGTTCTCAAAAAGGAGGCTATTTCTGGCACCTGGGACAGTAATGTGTTCCCCGGCCGCCGACGGTGATCTTCTTGATCGGCGTCTTGCACTTGAGACAGGGTTTGCCTTCGCGCCCGTAAGCGCGATGCCGAAATTGAAAAAATCCCTTTTCGCCGTCAGCATCAACATAGTCGGAAACAGACGAACCCCCAGCGCGGATGGCTTCTTGCAGTACCTGTCTGCAACGCGGCATGCAGCTTGTTGAGCTCATTCGCGGGTCAGCGTGTTGGCGCGCCGCCTGGGGCGCACGCCTGCACGAATGAGGCTCTCATCCGCGTAGATGTTTCCCACGCCGTGCAGGAATTTCTGATTCAGCAGCACGGCCTTGATTGGCGCCTTGCTGCGATGGAACAATCTGGCAAACTCATCGGCACTGATGCTGGTGGGTTCCGTACCCGGCCCTGTAAATCTGCTCTCACGAACTTCCAGCCTTCCGAACCGTCGCGGATCAACAAACCGCAGTTCCCTTCCTGATTGCAGCCGTGCTGTGAGGTGAGTGTGTTTCGGCGTTTCGGCTTCAGGAGTTGCCACCAGCATGCGTCCAGTCATGCCCAGATGCACAACGAATTCGCTCTGCTGATTTTGCCTGCCCGTCAGGCTGAACACAATGTGCTTGCCCACTCTTTGCACTCGCTGAATGCGAGCACCTTCCAGGGTGTGCGCAATGGCAGCGGGCGGCGATTTCAGCGGTTCAGGCTTGCTCCCCACCCAAACGGATTCAATTACGTCTCCCGCAACACGCTTATTCAGACCGTTGGCGATGGTCTCTACTTCAGGAAGTTCCGGCATGCTCAATTATTATCTCAGGCCTCAATGGCCATGGCGCGCGATTTACTCACAATGAAAGTTCCGCCTGCTTATGGGACATTTCATGTGCTATTTCCACCTGACATTTCATGTGCTAATAACAGTTCCTAAACTGCCACTGTTCCATTTCGGGAATCAGTGTTAACCTTTTTGAGCCTGCGGGAATGGCTTCAATCTTGCGAGGTTTTAGAGCTTCGAGGTTTTAGAGCTTCAAAGATGCATTCTGACGAAGATTTTAAAAAGACCATCCTTCTGGTGGAGGATGAGTCCAGTGACGCCGAGCTTTTAATACGCGCTTTCAAAAAGGCCGGCGTTCAAAATCCAATCCGTCACCTTGATAACGGTGACGCCGCACTGTTCTACCTTCAAGGCATTGACACGTACGTTGACCGAGACAAGAATCCCCTGCCCGCGCTTATTCTTCTTGATCTCAAGCTTCCGGGCATGTCCGGCCTGGAGCTGTTGCGCTGGCTTCGCCAGCAGAAAAACCTTCGCCGCATCCCCGTACTGATCCTGACTTCTGAGAATGACGCCCGGCTTATGGATGCCGCTTATGACGCTGGAGCAAATTCGTACCTGCTTGAAATCCGTGTCACCGGACGAGATTGAACGCGTAGTGAACCTGATTACCAATTACTGGTTAAACCTGAATGAATCTCCTCTGATTCTGGCTCGCAAATAATAGGCGTCCCCTCCGGGCGCGATGAGCCCCTGCTCGACTAAAATCAATTTACGGAATCATTCTTTACGGAATCAATCTTTACGGAAGTTGCAGCATTTGCGGTGATTTTCTCATCTTTCATCCTAGATTTAGAGCAACTACAACTTGGAACACGCAATTGGCTGGCAGTTCGCGCGGGGGTAATGTTTGAAGCTTTTTGACAGGAAGACGGCACAGGCGCTATTGACGGCGCTGGTTTTCGCGATTGTTCTTCTCTTCCTTTATTCCGCCTGGCGCGCGATCATCGCGTTTCTATTCGCCATCTTCTTTGCTTATCTGCTGGAAGCCCCGGTATCCCGGTTCGAAAAATGGTTTCGCGGTTCGCGCGGCATAGCCATTCTGGTGGTTTATCTGATCTTTATCGCCTCGCTGACTATTATTTTCGTGATCGCCGGGCCGCCTGTGATTGACGAAGCGCAAAAGCTGGTGAGACACACGCCTGCTTTGGTGGAGAACATCAATTCCGGCGACCTGGCCAAGCAGCTTGGAGCCCAGCACGGCTGGAGCAACAAGACCATTGATGAGATCACCTCATACTTGAATACCCACAAGGCGGAACTGGTGGCCACGGCGCAAAGATTCGCGCTGGGCTTTTTCAAATCTCTCCAGAATACCTGGTGGCTCGTTCTTGTGCCCATTCTCGCCATCTTCTTCCTTAAAGACGGCCGCAAGTTCGCCGAAAAGATCGTCAACTCGGTGGAAGACCCGCGCTATCGCGCGGTGATGGCTGAGACCATTGAAGAGATGAACACCATGCTGGGGCACTTCATTCGTTCCCAGCTCATCCTTTCTGCGCTGGCAATTGTGGTGATCACCGGTGTGCTGGCAGCCATGCGCGTGCCATACGCCATTGCCCTGGGGCCCGCGGCCGGGGCGGCTGAATTTATTCCCGTGGCCGGGCCAATGCGTGGGCGGCCTGGTGGTGGTTGCCGTTGCCTTCATGGCCGGTTATGACCACGTGTTGGCGCTGGTACTGTTCCTGCTGATCTGGCGCGGCATTCAGGATTACCTCAGCTCTCCCAGGATCATGGGCAAGACCCTGGAACTGCATCCGCTCATGGTGCTGTTCGGCGTTTTCGCAGGCGGCGAAGTGGCGGGAGTGATCGGCGTTTTTCTGTCCATTCCGGTCATGGCCACGCTCCGGATCTTGTGGCACGCATGGCAGTTCACCCGTAAGCCAATCAGGCTGATAAACCCGACCAGCACATTGCATTAGCGCACGAGTAATTAGTGCACGAGTAGATCCCGCGAATTACGTGCCGGTCTTTTTCTCTGGATGGCTGGGTAGCAGAGTTTGAATTGCCTTGAGCAGCAGTTCCGGGCTGGCGTTCATTCCAAGAATCAAGTTCACAAAAAAGACCTGCGGCGTGCCTTTGTCCAGCGGATCGCAAAGCAGCAGGATGGGAACCCGGGCAGCGATATTTTTCAATCGTACTGCCAGCAATTCGCCCTGCACGCACGACTTTGGGCTTTCCAGCACAACCAGATCGACGTCCCCGCTGCGCAGCACCTGCACTCCATCAGAGATGTCCTTGATTCGAATCTCGCGGCAGGCGGCGCGTGAAAGACCTGCTTCGATAATGGGCGAGTGCATCTCATTGCCGACCCACAAGACCGTGAATAATGTATCCATCACCCAGCTGCCCCCTTCTACAAGAATGTTCCGCAGCTTTTTAGTTGCACGTTACGAAAAGCAGTGCATGCAATGAGGTGAGTGTCTGTTCCAAAATGGAACGATTCCGGCAGTATTCAGATGATTATGCGTGAATACATGATTGCTGATTCATCAGGCCAGCATCTCTGTCAGGCTGCGCATCTCATGGCTGGTATGCCGGAGAGCACGCGCAGAAGCGCCCAGGAAATTTTTGAGCAAGTGGTGGAAAACGGCCGCGACGAACTTTCCCGCACCACCTTCGCCCTTATGTTCTCCGGGCTTGCCGGGGGCATCAGCATGGGGCTTACCGGGCTGGGCGTGGCACTGGCCCTGAGCTACCTGGGCAATGGCCCGGTGCAGGAGTTCATCTCCTTTGTGTTTTATCCGGTGGGATTCATCGTGGTGGTTATCGGCCGGGCGCAGTTGTTCACTGAAAATACTCTCTACCCCGTGGTGCTGGTGCTGGACGAACGCAAGCATTTGCTGAACACGCTGCGGCTTTGGGCCGTTGTCTTTGTCTCCAACGTGGTTGGGGCGGTGCTGGTGGGCTGGCTACTGATGAAGACCGGGGCCCTGCCGCACAATTTTGCGGACGCGCTTGCCGGCCTTGGTGTTCACGCTGCGGAAGGAAGCTTCGGCGTGATTTTCGCCAAGGGCATCATCGGCGGATGGCTCATCGCACTGGTGGCCTGGATGGTGACGGCGGCGCACTGGACCATCGGACAAATTGCCGTCACCTGGCTGCTTACGTTCATCGTGGGCGCCGGGCACTTCTCCCATTGCATTGCCAGCAGCGCGGAAATCTTCGCCGCCATTCTTTCCGGACACATTCCTCTTGTCCATTTCTTCACCTGGCTGCTGCCGGCGACTTTGGGGAATATTATGGGCGGCGTGGCGATTGTGAGCCTGTTGAACTATGGACAGGTGCGGGGCGGGGAACCGGAAGCCGCGCAATCCAAGCGGACGGCGAAGTAGCTCCTGGTGAGGCACAGTCGCGGTGGCAAGTTCGCAGGCCTGCTCGCGTATAATCAAACGTTTGTTATCTCAAATTTGAGGCTTATGTCATGGCCGTATCAACCATTGCTACCATTCCGGCGCTGAAAGACGTTTACACGCAGTTGAAGACCCGCATGGACAAAGCGGTCGAAGACTTCCGCACCAACATGGCCGCTGCGCGAACAGGACGCGCGTCTGTCCACATGCTGGACACGGTCCGCGTCCCCTATTACGGGTCAGAGATGCCGATCAATCAGGTGGCAAACGTGCACGTGCCTGAGCCGCAGTTGATCACGGTGCAGCCATTTGATCCCAGCATCATGGCGGAAATTGAAAAAGCCATCCGCGCCGCAGGACAGGGACTGAATCCGCAGAATGACGGCAAGCTGATTCGCGTTCCCGTGCCGCCACTCACCGAAGAGCGCCGCCGGGACATGGTGAAGCATCTGAAACAGATTCTGGAAGACCATCGCACCGCCGTCCGCAACATTCGCCGCGACGGCAATGACGCCATCAAGAAAACCCTGAAAGACAAAAAGATCAGCGAAGACGACGAGAAAAAGGCGCTCGACGAAGTGCAGAAGCTGACTGACGTGGAAATCAAGAAGATGGAAGAGATGTGCGCCAGCAAGGAAAAGGAATTGATGACCATCTAGGTGGAGGGTTGCAACGAACTGGCCGTATCTGCCACACAATAATCGCGCGTAAAAAGATAACGGCCTTTTTACCATATTGTTTTTACGCGAGAGCTTGCACGTATTTTCTGGTCACTGGTCACTAAGGGCAGGCCTTCAATGATGGCTGTGGCGCCAATCAACCGATCTGCCGGATCTGAAGAAAACTCTTCCGGTAACTCGACCGCCAAGGCCGCGATCTCAGGATTGAGTTGCTTGATAATGACACCCTCAATGAGCAGTCGCACCGAAGCGCTTCAACCGTTCCATATGCCTGAATTCTTCCGCGGGACACTAACATGGCAAGTTCCCAAAGAGTAATCGCCGCAATTGCCACACCATCTTTCTGGAAGACGTTCTGGCCGGGCCGCGCAGTGGGGAAAAGATCATTGCGCTGCTTCTGGCCTTTGCAACACCTTATGGCTTGATGAAGCGTTTTCTCGGATCGCGCAAGCAGACCACGGACGATCTGGCCACCATCATCTTCTCCAGCGGCAGCACGGGCGATCCCAAGGGCGTAATGCTCACCCATCACAACGTGCTGGCGAACATCCGGCAGATGACGCAGGTCTTCTCCTTTACCAGTGAAGACAGAATCATGGGGATCCTGCCGTTCTTCCACGCTTTTGGTTACACCGTGACTTTGTGGCTGGCTGTCACTATGGCGTTGGCGTGGTGTTTCATCCCAGCCCGCTGGAAGCGCAGATCATCGGCGACCTGGTGCGCAAATATAAAGTCACGTTCCTCATAGCGACGCCCACATTCCTTCAGGCCTATATGAGGCGCTGCCCGAGGGAAGATTTCGCCACCCTGCGCTGCGTGCTGGTAGGGGCGGAAAAACTATCTGAGCGCGTGTCCCACGCCTTTGAAGACCACTTCGGCATACGTCCGCTGGAAGGGATACGGCGCACCGAGTGCGCGCCCGTGGTGGCCGTGAACATCTTTGATTTCCGCGCACCCGGCATCCATCAGGTGGGAGGCCGCTGGGCACCATTGGGCATCCACTGCCGGGCATCACCGTGCGCATTGTTGACCCGGACACCGGCGCGGCGCTGCCCACAGGAACGCCAGGAATGTTGCTGGTGAACGGTCCCAACGTGATGCAGGGCTATCTTGGTCGCCCGGAAAAGACAGCCGAGGTGTTAAGAGACGGCTGGTACACCACCGGTGACATCGCCAGCGTGGATGAAGATGGATTTCTGACCATCACCGACCGGCTCAGCCGCTTCAGCAAAATCGGCGGTGAAATGGTTCCGCACATCAAGGTGGAAGAAAAACTGCATGAACTCGCTGACACGTCTGAGCAGGTATTTGTGGTTTCCGCCGTGCCCGATGAAAAGAAGGGCGAGCGCCTGATCGTGCTGCACACGCTGAGCGAAGAACAGCTCGCGGGAATTCTGGACAAACTCGCGGCATCAGATCTACCGGCGCTATGGAAGCCACGCAAAGACCAGTTCTTCCACGTGGAAGCTCTCCCTTATCTTGGGACAGGCAAGCTGGACCTGCGAGCGCTGAAGACGCGTGCGAACGAACTAGCGTCCCTAGCGACTCACAGGTCCGCATGAATGCAAATTCAAGACCCTACCGCTGATTAACACTGATCAAATTGATTTTCATGGATGCACCTTCTCGGAAAACATGATCTGATTGATACATCTTGACCAAGAAGCGCGATATTTCCAGTCTCGCCTGCCGCCCGGGAGCCGGTTTTTTAAGGTGGTGAACCTTTTTTCAGCTACTATAATCAAGCCATGAAGAAGGTCGTCCACGCCGCCTGTCCGCATGATTGTCCTGACGCTTGTGGAGTACTGGTCACGGTTGAAGACGGACGAGCCACCCGCATTCAAGGCGATTCCGGCGCATCCGGTCACGCGCGGATTTCTCTGCGCCAAGGTCACCAAATATCTGGACCGCGTGTACGCGCCTGATCGTGTGCTCTACCCCATGCGCCGCGTGGCGCCCAAAGGCCAGGGCAAGGGCGGTGCCAGCGATTTCGTCCGCATCTCCTGGGACGAAGCCCTCAGCGAGATAAAGACGCGTTTCGAAAAAATCTCCGCTGAGTTTGGCCCCGAGGCGATTCTTCCTTACTCTTACGCCGGGAACATGGGCATGCTGAGCTATGCCGGAATGTCACACCGGTTCTTCTATCGCCTGGGCGCCTCGCAACTGAATCGTACGATCTGCGCCTCTGCCGGGGGTGACGCGCTGGTCACCGTTTACGGACGCCGCCTCGGGCACAGAGCCGGAACAATTCGCGGAATCAAAGTACATCATTGCCTGGGGCGCCAACATTCACGGCAACAACGTTCATCTCTGGCCGTTTATTGAAGAGGCGAGGCGTAAAGGCGCCAAGCTGGTGGTGATTGATCCTTACAAGACACGCACCGCCAAAGCCGCCGACTGGTATCTGCCCATCAATCCGGGAACTGACGTGGCGCTTGCGCTCGGCATGATGAACGTGATCATCCATGAAAATCTTTATGATGCCGAGTACGTCAGCGAGCACACTCTTGGGCTTTGACCAGCTCAAAGCAGCGCGCACAGGAATATTCTCCGGAAAAAGTAGCGCAATGGACGGGAATCTCCGCCGATGATATCCGCACCCTGGCGCGCGAATATGCCACCTCGCCATCCTGCCGTAATTCGCGTGAACTACGGTGTGCAGCGCTCGCAAAACGGAGGCATGGCTGTGCGCACCATCGCCATGCTGCCATGCCTGATCGGAGCCTGGAAGGAAGTGGGTGGCGGGCTGCAACTCTCGCTCAGCGCATCATTCCCCATGGACCGCCGCGGACTGGAGCGCCCTGAGTTGATGGAGAAGAGTCCGCTTGGCCGCCCGGCCCGCGTAGTCAACATGTCAGAGCTGGGCAAAGTCCTGAACACGCTTGCCGATCCGCCGGTGAAAGCGGTGTTCGTTTACAACTCAAATCCGGCAGTGGTGGCTCCCAACCATGGCGACGTGGTGCGAGGCTTTTTGCGGCCCGATCTTTTCACCGTGGTGCACGAACAGTTTTTTACTGACACGGTTAACTACGCCGACATCCTTCTGCCAGCCACCACTTTTTTTGAACATAAAGACCTGCTGGGATCGTACGGTCACGCCTATGCTCAGGTTTCAAACCAGGCGATTGATCCGCTCGGCGAATGCAAATCCAACCACCAGCTTTTTCAATTGCTGGCCAAAACCATGGGCTTCACTGACGAATGCTTCAGCCAATCCGAAGATGACATGATTGATGAAGCCCTCAGCGCTCGCGAAGGCCGGCTTGATCCCCAGGGTTGGCTGCAAGGCATCACCGCGCGAGCGACTGGAAAAGGAAGGCCACGCGCGGCTGAACTTTGGCGATGGGCCGTTTCTTCCCTTTGCCAACGGCGGGTTCACCACGCCCAGCGGCAAGGCGGAGTTTTATACCGAAGCGCCTCAAAGCACAGGGGCTGGATCCGGTATCTTCATTCATTGCTCCGAGTGAATCGCGGCATTCGGAGAAAGCAAACTCCTTCCCGCTGGAGTTGCTGGCCCGCAAAGCTGATAATTTTCTGAACTCCAGCTTCTGCAACGTCGCGTCTGTGCAAAAAATGGAGCAGTCCCGATCTGCTGGAGATCCACACCAATGATGCAGAGAAGCGCGGTATCCGTGAAGGCGATTGGGTGCGAGTGTTCAATGGCCGTGGCGAAGTCCGCTTGCGGGCGCACGTGAACGGCAGCGTGCAGCCGGGAGTGGTGGCGGCACGGCTGAACTGGGCGCGGCTGGCGCCGGACGGCAAGAGCATCAACATCCTGACCAATGAAACTCTCACTGACATTGGCGGCGGCCCCACGTTCTATTCGTGCCTGGTGGAAGTGGAGCCGGCGGCAAAGGTGTAAGCTGGTTCAGCAGGCCAGAGCAGTTTCGACCATGGAAGCCCGCGAATCGGATGTAAGCGACGGTTTTTGGCATGGATTCGCGGCTTCTCCGATACAATCAAATATCAATCAAAGATTTCTTCCAATTTCTTGCAAGTTTCGACGGGATCTCGCGTTCAAGAAGCACGGATTCAACCGTCCGGGTGCAGGCACGATCCCTGGAAAACTTTTGAGCGATGGACACCTTTAGAAAGTATTGTTCAACGCAGCCGGGTGTTTGTGGCACTTCAGCGCTAACTCCCGTATAATCTGAGCTTTTCCCAACTTGTTCTGAGGATAGTCATATCTTGGTGTTCTTTCAGGATTCCAGACAGAATTGCGCCCGGCGGATCGGACCATTGGCGCTGGTCCTCGGCCTTTTGCTTCTCTGGCTGGTCCCAACCCATTCCATGGCCCAGCAAGCCGGGCAACTGATTCAGGAAATCAACGTCAGCGGAAACCGCAAAACCCCCAAAGAGACCATCAAAGCCCGCATTTATACCCGCGAAGGTGACGTTTATGACGAGGCCGCCCTGCAACGCGACCTGCGGTCCGTGTGGAACACCGGCTACTTTGATGACGTCCGCATTGAGCGCGAGCAGACCACCAAGGGCTGGGATCATCACGTTTTACGTCAGTGAAAAGAAGACGATCCGCACCATTGAATACAAAGGCCTGAGTTCAGTTTCGCAGAGCGACGTCCTGGACCGCTATAAGAAGGTCAAGCTTCCTTTGACCGTTGACAGCCCGTATGACGCTACCAAGGTGATCCGGGCAAAAGTCGTCTTACAGCAACTTGCTTGCCGAGCACGGCCGCCAGTTTGCCGACGTGAAAGTCCAGGTCCAGCAGATTCCGCCCGCCTCCGTGGCGTGTGACCTTCAACGTGAAGGAAGGCCCCAAGATCAAAGTCGGGAAAATCGTTTTTCAGGGCAACAAGCACGTTAACACCAGGACACTGCGCGCATCCATGCACAGCCTGAAGCCGGTTGGCATACCCAACTCAATTTTCCTGGAAAACCTGTTCTCCAAGACCTTTGACTCCTCCAAGCTTGAAGAAGACACGGAAGGCGTCCGCCGGGCCCTGCAACATGCGGGATATTTCAAAGCCGTGGTGGAAGACCCAAAGACCAACCTACGCACCATGGAAGGCGGCTTCCACATCCCGTTAATCCAGAAGCGCCCTGCCAAGGTCATGGACATCACGATCCCGGTGGAAGAAGGCGCAAAGTTCAAGCTCAAGGCCATCACCTTCAAGAACAACAAGGCCATTCAGAATTCAGCCCTGCTGCGCAACCTCTTCCCGATCAAAGACGGTGATACGTTTGACACGTTCCTGGTCGGCAAGGGCATTGAGAACCTGCGCAAGGCTTATGGCGAGATCGGCTATCATCAACTTCTCCGCCGTCCCCACCACGGAAATTGACGATGAGAACCACACGGTCACGCTTAACATTGAAACCGATGAAGGCAAGGCATTCTTCGTCCGCCGTATTGAATTCCAGGGCAATACCACCACCCGTGACCGCGTCATCCGCAGAGAGCTGCTGATTCAGGAAGGCCAGATCTATAACAGCCGGGCATGGGAAGTGAGCGTGCTCCGCCTGAACCAGCTCAACTACTTTGAAGCCCTCAAGCCGGAAGACGATACGGAACGCAAACTCGATGAGCAGAACGGCACCGTTGACTTGATCGTAAAGGTCAAGGAGAAGGGCAAGAACAGCATTGGACTTACCGGCGGCGTGAGCGGGCTGGAAGGCTCATTCATCGGCCTGAATTACGAAACCAACAACTTCCTTGGCCTGGGCGAAACCTTGCAGGTGCAGGCCAACGTGGGCAGCCTTTCCCGCGTGCTGCTGTTCGGCTTTACCGAGCCTTACGTGTTTGACCGTCCACTGCAACTGGGCTTCACGGTTTACAGCCGGCGCTATGATTTCAACCAGGCGCGCCAGGCGTCTATCGCGGCCGGCCAGCAACATTAATCTTCCCGCTTCCGTGTTGAACCAGTTACTGAACTACAACCAGTCCAGCACAGGCTTGACGAGATCATCTGCGCTACGCGCTGGGACGATCATTCAAGAGCGTTGGGCTCACGTACTCATACGATGACACCACCATCAACACCTTCAGTGACGCTTCACGCAATCTGTTCCAGACACTGAATTTCCGCAGCATCTCCGGCCCGAATGCTCTGCGCGGCATTATCACCAGCTCAGTCACGCCGTCATTTGGCTTCAGCACCATCGATAGTCCGGTGCGTCCGCACAAGGGCAAGAGCCTGTTTATCTCCAGCTGAAGTGGCCGGTCTGGGTGGCAACGTAAAGTTTTATCGCCCCGTGATCGCGCTATACGCAATGGAAGCCACTCTTCCACCAGAACACCCTCGGGTTCCGCGTGCAGGGCAGCTTCATTGGTGGCTTTGGCGGCACTGAAGCTCCGCCCTACCAGCGCTTCTATCATGGGCGGCGAAACTGACCTGCGCGGCTTTGACGTGCGCACCGTCTCGCCTTACGTGTTCGTGAATACCGTCCAGAACGTGCAGTTGACCAATCCGGATGGCAGCGCGGTCCCGCTTGATCCAACAAATCCGCGGCGCGGCAACGTACAGATTCCCATTCCGGTAAACAACATCACGCTGCCCGGTGGCGATACATCAGTGATCAGCAACCTGGAATATCGAATCAAGATTGTTGGACCCGTTGTGCTGGCGCCGTTTGCTGATTTCGGACTCGACTTTGTGACTCTGGATTCGCAGCTCAAGATTGCGCCGGACGCGGTAACCCAACTCAACAGCACCGTTTTTGGCTGCCCTGGAATCGGCTCCAACTTCCAGTGCACCGGCGGCTCACCAATCGGCATCAGCGGCGACTTGAAGCCGGTGCCGGGAACCAACTTTGTCCCGCGGCTTTCCACCGGACTGTCTCTTCAGGTGATGCTGCCGATCGTGCAGCAGCCGTTCCAGATTTATTACGCTTACAATCCGCTGCGGCTGGACACGACTGGTCCACTCCCCCAGCCCGATTGTACGTTCCATGTTCCCGGCAGGTTCGGCGGGTGATTTCACCTTCCAGCAGACCATATCCACGCTGGCGCCGGACTTCCGTTTACAGGAGCCGAAGAAGACCTTCCGGTTCACCATTAGCACCACTTTTTAAGGAGATTCAGCGGTTTGACGCTGCTGGAGTTCGCACCTATAATCATCGCATTCGACTCATCTGCAATTCCAGCATTCCAGACCTAAGCCGCCTGTGAGACCGATCCAGCGTACGGTTTTTAAGATCAGCAGTCCGAGTTCAGATAAATCGCTGTGAAAAGATTCAAGGAGTAACAATACCCATGTTTGGCAAGTCAACAACTCGTAACCTCGTGCTCAGCCTTGGACTGGGCGCCATGATTTCTGCGGCAGCTTTCGCGCAGACCACAGCCTCAGCGGCACCTCCGGCAGCTTCCGCGCCAGCATCTGCTCCGGCCACCCCGTCGCTGACCAAGATCGGCATCGTCAATATCAATGAAGCCATCATCACGCAGCAATGAAGGCCAGCAGGAATCGGAAGCGCTCCAGCAGAAATTCAGCCCGAAACAGGCGGAACTGAAGAACATGAATGATGAGGTGGAAAACCTCAAGAAGCAGTTCCAGGCGCAAAGTGACAAGCTGAGCGAAGAAGAAAAAGCCACCCGCGCCAAGCAGATTGAAGTCAAGCAGAAGAGCTTCCAGCGCAACTACGAAGATTTCCAGAACGAAGCCCAGCAGGCCGAAGGCGAGGTCCTGAACCGCATTGGCCAGAAGATGATGGGCGTTCTGGATAAGTACGCCAAGGCCAACGGCTACGCCGCGGTGCTTGATGTTTCCAGCACACAGACAGTTCTCTGGGCGAACCAGGGCAATGTCATCACCAAGGAACTTGTGAGCGCTTACAACGCCGAGTATCCCGCAGGCGGACCGCCGGCAGCCAAGCCAGCCGGCGCGGCTGCACCTAAAACCCTGCCCAGCGCACCCAGGCCGGCCACTACGACACCGAAAAAGCCGTAATAGTTTCCGCTTTTCAACATGGCCGTCCTCCGGGACGGCCATTTTATTTTGCGCGAATTCCACGCGCATTGCGGAACATGCCATGAGCCTCCCGGTGTCAAATGCACCATGACCGGAGGTGGCAACCATGTTTACAGAGAGTCTGCTGGAATCATCCAACGTCGCGCGCAAGCATAGCGACAAGCGCTGGCCTATGACGCTGGCATTCGTGCTGGAATCGATCGCTGTGAGTTTTCTTTTGCTGCTGCCGTTGAGTGTCCACCGGAGTGATTCCGGTATTGGCACATGTTCCGCTGATTGCGCCCGTACATTCCGTGGAAGGTTGAGCAGCGTGCGCACCAGCAACAGTGCCGGACAACGAGGCACGACTGCGCCAACAACTCAGATCGTTAACGTAATTACAAACAGGAATCCGCTGTTGCGCTTCGGGCATTCGCACCCGACCGGCTGATCCGAACACTCGATCCTTTGGAGTCGGTTCAACGGCGAATGGTCCGGACCGCACATCGGCGACCTGATGTGCGAACATGATTGCACCACCATCGCGCGTCCGCCTGAGCCACCGAAGCGTGTACGCCTCTCTCATCTTTCAGAAGCCACACTGGTTCGCAAAATCGATCCGCTTTATCCGCGAACCGCGGTCTTGACGCACATCTTTGGTGCAGTCCAGTTGCATGCGATTATCGCCAAAGATGGAAGTATTCAGAGTTTAAGCGTGGTGCAGCGGGAATCCCATTCTGGCACAGGCTGCGATAGAGGCTGTGCGGCAATGGCGCTACAAGCCCTACATGTTGAACGACGAAGCGGTGGAGGTTGAAACTTTTATTACCGTTAACTTCCGGCCCGCAAACGAATTGAGTTCCGCGAGCAGAAGAGAGTCATTCGCCCTGTGGAAAAAACTGTGCAATTCGCGCGCACCGTTTATGAGAATCCTTAAAAAGCCGAGTTCCATGCACGGGATTGCCCAAGGCGTGTGGCAGCTTTTAAGTCCTTAATTTTCAATGGGATACGAACACGAATAAGTTAAGGGCGAACACCCCAAGCGTCAGAAAAGGAGTAGGAACGTACTCAAAAGAAAGGATTTGCACAATTTGCACAATGCACCGATTTTCAGCTACTTCTGCATCAGCTTCCTTCGCCAACTTTGAGCACGGCAAGGAATGCTTCCTGCGGAATATCAACTTTGCCGATGCGTTTCATCCTCTTCTTGCCTTCTTTTTGCTTCTCCAGAAGCTTGCGTTTGCGCGAGATGTCACCGCCATAGCACTTGGCGATCACGTTCTTGCGGATGGCAGTAACCGTTTCGCGGGCAATGATCTTGGCGCCGATGGAGGCTTGAATGGCGACCTCAAACATCTGCCGCGGAATCAGTTCCCTCATTTTGGAGACCAGAGCGCGTCCGCGATCATAGGCGAAGTCGCGGTGCACGATGATGGAAAGCGCATCCACCGGTTCGCCGGCGACCAGAATATCCAGCTTCACCATGGGCGACTCCCAGGCGCCGGCCAGATGGTAATCCAGCGAAGCGTAGCCGCGCGAGACGGTCTTGAGCCGGTCATAAAAGTCGAGAACAATTTCATTGAGCGGCAGTTCATAGGTAAGCATCACGCGTGAAGCGCTTACATATTCAAAATTCTTCTGCTTGCCGCGCTTGTCTTCCACCAGTTTCAGGATGCCGCCAACATATTCCTCATTGGTCAGGATGACGGCGGTGATCACCGGCTCTTCTATCTTTGCGATCTCGCTTTGTGAGGGCCAGCGCGAAGGATTGTCAACATCAATGACCTCTCCATCGGTTTTGGTGATTTTGTAGCGGACGCCAGGCGCGGTGGTGATCAACTCCAGGCCGAACTCACGTTCCAGGCGCTCCTGGATAATTTCCATGTGGAGCAGTCCCAGAAATCCGCAGCGAAAGCCAAAGCCCAGCGCCACCGAGCTTTCCGGCTCAAAGAAGAAAGACGAATCATTCAACCGCAGCTTTTCCAGCGCATCACGCAGGGCCGTATGTTCATGCGCATCCACCGTATAGAGCCCGGCAAAAACCATGGGCTTGAGCTCTTCAAAACCGGGTAGAGGCTCAATGGCGGGACGCGCATCGTCGGTGATGGTGTCACCGATCTTGGTATCAGCCACATTTTTATTATTGGCTACCATGAAGCCAACTTCGCCGGCCTCAAGCTGGTCCACTTCCACCGGCTTGGGCGTGAGCACGCCAAGCGTCTCCACATCAAGGGTCTTGCCATTCCACCACAGGCGAACTTTCATCCCTTTACGCAGTGTTCCCTGCATAATACGGGTAAGCACGATCACGCCACGATAAGGATCAAACCATGAATCGAAGATCAGGGCCTGCAATGGATTTTCCGGCTCACCTTTCGGCGGAGGCAGACGCTTTACGATGGCCTCAAGCAGCTCTGGAACTCCAAGGCCGCTCTTGGCGCTGACCAGCATCGCGTCTTTGGTATCCAGGCCTACGGTCTGCTCAATCATCTCTTTTACGCGCGGAATATCGGCGCTGGGCAGGTCAACTTTGTTGATCACCGGAATGATGTCGAGCCCATGATTGATGGCCAGATAGGCGTTCGCCAAAGTCTGGGCTTCCACGCCCTGCGACGCATCCACCACCAGCAGCGCGCCTTCACACGATGCCAGCGATCGCGAAACTTCATAGCTGAAGTCCACATGGCCCGGCGTATCGATGAGATTGAGCTGATACTCCTGGCCGTCCTGCGCAATGTACTTCATGCGCACGGCATGGGCCTTGATGGTAATGCCGCGCTCGCGCTCCAGGTCCATGGCATCCAGCACCTGCGCCTGCATCTCACGCAGGGAAAGCGCTCCCGTCAGCTCCAGCAGCCGGTCAGAGAGCGTGGATTTGCCATGATCGATGTGGGCAATGATGGCAAAATTTCTGATGTGTGCGCGATCCATGAGGAGAGGACTTAATCATCTATTCTAGCATCCAGCACGATTACGGTTCTGAGCAGGAGCGGCGAGCGGGACAACGTAGTGGGCAGCGAGGCGCGATTTTGCGTACCTTTGATGAACGGCTTGTCAGTCCACGTTCACTTTTTCAAATCCCAGGCCAAGCAGAAGGCTAACCAGTGTGCTGCGCGCATTCTGGTTGGCACTGGTGAGAATGCCGCCGCGCATTGCTTCCTCCAGCAGTTCACCTTCAGCCTGCTGGCGCACCTGGCCCTCAAAGTTGGGGTCAACGGGCACCAGCAAACCGGTGCTGCGGGAATAGACACGCGTGCGTGCATTGTCAATGCGGGTGAGCAGCACGCGTGCGGCAGGGATTTTTATATGCACATCCCGGCCCGTAACTTGAACGTCCGTTGCCCGGAATTGGCTGAAATCAACTCCCGCCACAACCTGCCCGTGGACGACCATCAGCATGCGGTCGCCGACCAGAAAATCGGGGAGAAACGGGCTTCCTTTTTCTCCCGTCACCACCTTATCCATATTGAACACAACAGTCTCCATGCGTTGCAGGCTCTGTACGCGCTCCACTACGCTGGTCTGGCTGGCAATGCTGGTTGACCTTGCCTGCCCAAAGATCTTCGACCAGAGGCTGGAAGGTGATGTGCTGGTGGCATGAACAAGCAAAAGCGTCAGGAGACATGCGGCAATTGCGCCAATCACGATTCCCGAAACCAGTCCGGGTTTCAGCGTGCGACGAGGCTATTGTGGAAGTTTCAGTCATGCGAGAGCTATTGTAAGTTTTGCCCGTGGATTGAAGGAATTTTGTTTTGGTCACTAAAGTATGTTGGGAGTACGCGCCAATGGACTCTGACTTCCTATTCGGCTGCTGGGAAAGCGCGGCCTCATGACGCGTCGGTTTGGGCTATTGCTTCACAGATGACAGTTGCCGCGCTCCACAGCCACACACTCTAACATGTGTTGTCGGCGTTTTCATCAGCGGATCGGGTGCTCAAATACATAGATCGTTCGACTGCGCGCGGATAAGCCTGGCAGCTTGATTGTTAAACAGGCGCTCCGCTCACGATGACAAAGGGATGGAGTTTCGCGTAAATGCAGTTCTGTCAAACGTGCAAAGCGTTCTATTTCCTTCGCGCCGCAAGCTGTGCATAATAGGCTTCTGCGTTATCCGCGAACGTGGCTTCATATTGCGGAAACTGGCGGAAGCTGCTGAACTGGGGCAATGAAATGCTTTTCCTGACCTGCTCTAATGTCATTCCCTTGGCACGCATCTCTCGAACCTGCTTACCCAACGCACTCAGATAATCATGAAAGCGGCCAAGCTCAACCTTTGTCGCCAGTTCGAAATGCCCAGGTACTACATGCTGAAGCGGCAACGCGAGAATATGCTCCAGCGCCGCAATCCAGTTCTCCATGTCGCCTTGATCCATCGCTGGGCAGGAGTTGGTCAGAAACAAATCTCCCGTGGCAACTGTCTGCTGGTCAGGAAAATAAACCACCAGGTCACCCATCGTGTGTGCCGGACCAGGATGATAGATCTCCACGCGGTGTGCTCCAAGGAACAGCGTCAGGTGCTATGCACCGTCAGATTCTGAGGGTAAACCGGCTCGACATCGCTCTCGCGTGTATAGCGTGCTGATCACCGTGGCATCTTGCCCGAACACGCTGTTTCCTCCGCGATGGTCAGGGTGATAATGCGTGTTCACAATCCAGCGCACCGGCGCAGCAGAGATCTTGCGGATCTCGGCCAGCAGCTTCCTTCCTTCGATCTCATTCAATCCGGTATCCACCACCAGAATGCCGGCGTTGCTGACCAGAAAAGTTGAGTTGGCGCTGGAATCATTGCTTGAGATATACGCATAGAGGTCAGGCCCGAGCTTGTGCACCTCGCCCGCAGAGACGGCTGAGGCGCCATCAGGAGACACGCCACGGCAATTACGAGATTTCGAACAACCGAGCATAGTGTCTGGTGCGATTCCCTCTCCCTGGAGTAAGCTGATTGTAAATGTCTGCGACTCTGCTGATCACTATTTCCGGCCGTGACAATCCGGGCCTGACCCATGCCTTTGCCGGCGTGCTGGCGGAAGCCGGCGCCATCATCCTCGATATCGGGCAGGCCGTGATTCATGACGCACTGGTGCTGGGCATCATGGTCAGCGTTGAAACGCTGCATGTGAGCGCGGTGGAAAATGCTGTCCGGCGCAAAGCCAGCTGAGCTGGGGGTGGAAGCTCGCACGGCGCTTCTGAGTGAAACGGAGCAGCGCGATTGGGTTACGCGCCAGCATCATCGCCGCTTTGTGGTGACTTTGCTTGCGGCCCAGATCTCGGCAGCACAGCTTGCCGCCATCACGGATATTTTTGTGGCGCAGGGAATGAACATTGATCTGCTGGACCGCCTCTCCAGCCGGAGCGCCGCCGTGGACAATACCGATCCGCGCATGTGCATCGACTTCACGCTGTCCGGTGACAATGTGGATTCCGGCACGCTCCGCCGGCAGCTTCTCACCCTGGCCGACCAGCAGAACTTTGACGTTGCCGTGCAGGAAGACTCCATCTTTCGCGGCAACCGCCGGCTGATTGTCTTTGACATGGATTCCACGCTGATCCAGATGGAGGTCATAGACGAGCTGGCACGCCTTGCCGGAGTGGGTGACAAGGTGTCCGCGATCACGGCCGCTGCCATGCGCGGCGAACTGGATTTTCAAGCCAGCTTCCGCCGCCGCCTCGGCCTTGTTGCGTGGTCTGCCCGCAAGCGCGCTGGCGAAAGTTGCTGAAAACGTTCCCATCACGCCCGGCGCTCATCGCCTGCTACGCACGCTGAAATTGCTGGGTTACAAGACCGCCATACTTTCCGGCGGCTTTACTTTTATCGCGCACAAATTGCAGAAGGAACTTGGCTTTGATTATGTTCATACCAATGAACTGGAGATCGAAAACGGCATGCTCACCGGCCTGCCAGTAGGAGCGATTGTGGATGGAGCCCGCAAAGCGCAACTGCTCGAAGAGATTGCCGGCCGTGAAGGTATTTCAATGCAGCAAACCATCGCCGTTGGCGACGGCGCCAATGATCTGCCCATGTTGAGCATTGCCGGGCTCGGCGTGGCATTCCACGCTAAACCGCTGGTCCGCGAAAAAGCCCAGCACTCCATCTCTCGCATGGGACTGGACGCGCTTTTATATCTGCTGGGATTGCGTGATCGTCATACGGATGTAAAGCAAATTGGCAGTTGACTTCTACCACAGAGGACACAGAGGAACACTGAGGAAAGAGCAAGTCCACGACAAAGGCTCAGCATGAAGCGAAACTACTGCTTACGAAGAGCACGCAGAGGCACACTGGACACTAACGTTAACCACATTGGGCTACGAAGGAACACAAACGTTACTCACTTGTTTTTACCACAGAGGACACAGAGGAACACTGAGGAAAGAAAGCCGGGAGCAAGGGCGTTGCTCAGTAGAATTACCGCTCTTGAGCGAAATCCTGAGAGAGTAGGGATCCCTCGCTGTGCTCGGGATAAAAACAAGCAGCCAGCCAGCTATCCTCAGTGTTCCTCTGTGTCCTCTGTGGTAAAAGGCTTTTGGCAATCACCTGTAAGCGACGATAAATATCCGCTTGAACGGAAACAGCACCTTGCCCTGATCATTCGGCTGATACGCCTTCTCCATCTCTTCAAGGCAAAGCCGCTCAAAATCCGCGCGCTGCGCATCATCGCTAAGCCGCTCCAGGTAGGCACGCATGCCGGTGCTTCGTATCCAGTCATGAACGGCCCTGGGCCATCCATGATCTGCAGGTACTCGGTCTCCCAGATGTCCAGGTGCGTGGCCAGCTTGCGCAACACTTCGTAGTAGAACGCGACGGGCTGCACTCCAAATTTTTCTGACACATTGGCGAGCGCAGCCGACCAGCGCGGATCGCCGCAACTTTCTTCATCGCCTGATGCGCCAGAGAATGAAAGTTGTTGGGCATCTGCACCGCCATGGCGCCACCCTGGGCGACGAAGTGAAACAATCCGGGAAAGAGACTGGCGATGGTCGCCCAGCCAGTGCAGCACCGCATTGCTGAAAATCAGATCAAAGCTGCCGTCGGGTTTCCAGTTTTCAATATCGCTCTGGACCCATCGCCAATCCGGATGCCGATCGCCGGCCTGCTTCAGCATGCTGGCAGAACTATCAAGGCCGGTGATTTCCGCCTGCGGCCAGCGGGCATGCAACTGCTCCGTGCTATTGCCGGTTCCGCAGCCCAGGTCGATGATGCGCTTTGGGATTTTCAAGTTTGATCTGCGCGATCAGGTCAGCCGCAGGACGTGCGCGCTGATCAGAGAATTTCAGGTAGAGATCTGGATTCCAGTCAGGCATGGGTTATCCATGATAGATAAAGGAGAGCCCATGATCAAAGGCCCATCATGTATGTTTCGGTTATTCTTGTCGCTCCGCTGACGCTACGCTCCCGCCCGTTCGACTCCTTCACATTGTTAGTCGCTCAGGGCAGGCTCTGCCGGCAGCATGGTAGTGTCTCCTTGGCACCTAACCCAGCCCTTATCCCTCAGCGCGGCTTTTCTTCGAAAAGCGGCGCGCCTCGGAAACGGACTGGGCTAACTTCTGTCGCGCCTACGGCGCTTTGGGCGTTGGCAGCCCTGGAGAGAATGGGAACTGAGGCGTTGCAAGCAATCTCATAAGATAGCGGCAAAGTCTCGTTGCGCGACCTAAGCAGCCCTGACACTTGTCTCGAAGATGAATGCGATTCCGGGAATCAACAAATACATACATCCTTCGACTGCGCCGTCGCCTTCGCTCCAACTCCGCTCAGGGATGACAGAAGGGAAACTGTTTCGGGAGGACTCCCTGTGACGGCATGGTCACAATCGGCATTCTCGGGATCCTTCGACTGCGTCGTCGCCTTCGCTCCAACTCCGCTCAGGGATGACAGAAGGGAAACTGTTTCGGGAGGACTCCCTGTGACGGCATGGTCACAAGCGGCATCCTCGGGATCCTTCGACTGCGTCGTCGCCTTCGCTCCAACTCCACTCAGGGATGACAAAAGGGAAGCTGTTTCGGGAGGACTCCCTGTGACGGCATGGTCACAAGCGGCATCCTCGGGATCCGCGGCGTTAAACTGATACGGCTTTGGCCTTCTCGGCCTCGATGGCCTTGAGCATGTCTTCATCTTTATCGAACTTGAACCAGGGTATGCCGCGTTGCTGGGCTATTCGTTCTTCTGCTCGCGCCAGACATTCCAGATCTTCTTTGGTGATCACGCGCAAACCTTTGCCTTCAATTTGTCGAAGGATGTGGCTGGCGAGCGGAGCGTTGCCGTCAGCTCACGCCTTCCAGATACTGCAGCACATGCGCAGCGCCAACTTCACCATCATGCCGGGCAATGCCTACCAGGCCATCACTGGCTTTGCGCGCCCAGCCCACCGCATACATGCCTTCCAGGACTTTGTTAGTGTGCGGATCAAGAGCTCATAGGCTGCCCGCTTGGGGTCGGTCTGATCAGGGTTGGTGACATAGGCATCGCGATTGTAAGGCAGCCCAATCGCCGGATCAGCCACATCGCCAATGGCGAAGATCATGGTGTCGACATCAAGTTCGGCCAGTTGATCAGTGGCTTTGCACGCGATGGAGCCGTCACGCTCGGCAAGAATATTTTCCGTCACGCTCAAGCGATTGATCCTGCCTGACGGCGTCGGCGTGGATGGCCTGAGGAGAGCACAGGAAGCGGAAACGCAGCCGTGGGCCGGTTACTTCCTGTGGTGGCTTGGAGAGGATGGGAAACGTCTCGTCAGCCAGCTTGCTGATGTCTTGTCCGATGGCGTTGAGTTTTGGCTGTATGCGGCGGAGTTCGTCATCGAATGCATTGCGATCAAGAAACTGTTCAATATGATCGAACTCTTTCTGGTCGAACTTGGCTTCAAAGGGTCCGCGGCGCGCCACCACGATAACTTCTTCCGCGGTCTTCACCGGCGCATCCAGCAGCAGCCAGCGTGCAATGTCCACCATCACGTTGCCCATGCCCACAATGGCCACGCGCTTGCCGGTGGAGAAGTTATGTGAGGTGAACGGCGGCAGCAGATTGTAGTGATAGACAAAATCCTTGGCGGCGTACACGCCTGCGGCTGTTTCGCCCGGCAAGCCAAGCTTCTTGGTGCCCTGCGCGCCCACGGCAAAAACAATCGCGGAAGGATTCAGCGCCTGCAGGTCAGCCACGGAGATGGCCGAATCCCGGCTTACCGGCACGTGGCCGAAGTAATGAAGATTGCTCAAGCTCAGTACTTTGTTGAACTGCTTGCGCAGCCCGATCTTCATTTTGTCTTTGGTGGGATAGATTCCGTATTCCGCCAGGCCGCCGGGCTTGATATCGCGATTGAAGATGATGGTCTGGTGACCGGCCTGGGCAATCTTCTGCGCGGCAAACATCCCGGCAGGTCCTGCTCCAATCACGAATACGGTCTTCACGTCTTCTCCTCCCAAAAATGCATCCAGTTGTAAAGCTTGATGCCGCGAAAACACAAGAGCGATAGCAGTTTACCCTGTTGCGCCTGCTGATCCAACCTGTTTGCCTCATCCAACCTGATTGTCGCCAGTACTGCCCTCATTATCGCGCTTCCCGAGGCTGAAAGTGAAAGGGGCTGCCATAAACCGGGTGTTCCATGAGCAGCCCTCTCTCAAATGCATTGGGTACGCTTTTGTACATGATGCAAGTGGCCAAGCATTGAGCTGTGACGCGTGTCACAGGTAGAAGGCTTAAGCGGGTTCCGCTGCGGGAGCTGGAGCTTCTTCCACTTTCACCGTGGAACCCAGCAGGTGCAGACGCGGTTCGCGGTCAATGGCTTCGATCAACTCACGCGTGATGCGGTCATCAATTTCAGCAGCGCTGCTCAGTTCAACAGGGTAGCGAATCACGATCTCCAGCCCGGCGCCGGTTAGACGCAAGCGGCTTTCCGGAGTGAACTCATTGATGCGGGCGGAATTGAGGGCCCGCTCCATGCTTCGCCGCTGCAGCTCCATTTTTTCGTGATATTCCGCATAGACCTTGTTCACGGCTTCCAGCAATCGCTTCTCAGCTTCATGGTAATGACCTTCAGGGCCAATGGTGAGGGTGATCTCATGCCACACAAAGCTGGTTCCGGGAATCTGTTTGAACAAACCTGCGTTGGCCTGAAAAACCACGGAATTTGAAAATACAACCACGCGGCCGGTTGGACGCGGACTGCCTTCACCGGTGACTTCCATCAGGTGCAGGCGCACCAGGCCGATATCGACAACATCACCGGTCACCCCGGCCACTTG
Source organism: Terriglobia bacterium (assembly GCA_963824835.1). Lineage (GTDB taxonomy): Bacteria > Acidobacteriota > Terriglobia > Terriglobales > Acidobacteriaceae > Angelobacter. The sequence goes on from CAWGRA010000048.1 coordinate 160,948, forward strand.
CACACGGTCACCCACACGCACGCCGTATTTGCCGATCAGGAAGAAATATCCCGCGACTGACAAAATCACGTTCTGCAAGGCCACAGCAATGCCGGCAGTCATCAGTCCGGCGAAAGTGGTGATGGTGCCAAGCTCACTGGCAAACGCCAGAGCAACAATGATGGCCACCACAATCCACAACACGATGCGGCGCAAAAGCAGGAACTGGTAGCGGCGTCTTGGGTCCGTAACGTAACGGAACGTGGCCCGGCGCCAGAGCTCAGACACTCCCAGAACAACGGCCAGAATAATGCCCAGCCCTCCCAGGCGCAGCAGCAGGCCTTTCAACTCAGTTTGATATTGGCTTTGCACCGCATTGCGCCAACTGGTGGTGCTGCGCTTATAAAGGTCAAGCAGAATGTTCTGTTTTCCCAGCGGCAACATGCTGGCGGAAAGCTGTTTGTATTGCGATGTAAGCGTGTCAAGGTCCTTGCGCTCCTGGGCCAGCGCCGCTGGATCAGAGGTGTCAGCCTGGGCGGCCAATTGGTCACCGCGTTGTGTCAGCTCGCGGATCTTTGCCGTCAACGGCGCCCGCAAGTCTTTGCTGGTCTGCGCCAGAGCATCCGTGAGCTTTACGTTGTCATCCAGCGAATTGATCTTGCGATGCAGCGTAAACAGGTTGGCAATGATGTCCAGAATGCCATTTGGCTCCTGCTTGCGTTCACGCGCCGCGGCCGCAATGGAATTGGCATTGTTATTGGCGGAAACGTTCTTATCGTTATCGGTTTCCCTGGTATTCGCATTGACGGAAGGTACGGTGCGGGCCAGCTCTTCAATCTGGCCGGTCAGCGTGCCCGAGCCGACACCACCGGCGGTAGCTCCGGTGGCGAACTGGACCATGTTGCGCAAGGTGTCCCGGCGCGCCTGAAATAGCTCGACCTCGCTTTGCGTTTCGTCCAGCGTGGCTTGCAACTTCCTGCGCTTCGCGCCGGTGGCAGTGGTCAATTGCTGGCGCAGATCGTCCACTTCCTTTTGCGTGTCCTTATATTGCTGGTCGGCTTTTGCCGCAAGGGTAGTCAGCGTCTGATACTGCGAAACATTCGCGGAGTTGGCGGACGCGGTTGGTTGGGCCGCCAGCGCCTGAGCACGCGCGCGTGCGTACTCAAATGCCAGCCGTACCACTTGCTCGGCGATTTGCCGATTGTCATTGAAAAACAATACGTCACTGGGCTCAGTGGCCAATTGCTGTTGCTGAGTCAGATCACGATACCAGACGATATTCTGGTTCAGGAAGGGACAATGCTCTCCTCGCCGCCAGCCGTTGAAGTTGGCGCGGAGTGCTTTGCGACATTGCGCCACAGGGAGCCAGCACCAGGACAAGAAAAAAAAAATCATGAGAGACGCGCAATTGGCCATGCAGTTCTATTCCAGATCAGATTTCATTGAAGCATGCGACCTCTGATTCGTACAACCCATGGCCGGCAGGGGATGCGATGAGGCGGGTGAAAATCGTCGTTTAAAACTGTTCGCCGCTGCCACGCCCAGCCTGTCAGAATGTTGAACCAGGTCTTACCCTCAAGCAGCAGGATGGCCCGGGCCAGGGATTCAATGCGAGAGAGGGTGGCGTCAGCCAATGTAAGGTATTCGGTGCTCGCGTTGCTCTTGAGCTTCCGCCTGCAGAAGAAAAGAGTGATTTCGGAGAGCCTGCAGAGGATTATTCAATTCGTGGGCGAGTTCATGCGCCAAGCCGGCTGGCCGCCTTGGCTTTCTGATTCGACGCAGATGCTGCTGTGCCTGTTTCAGGTCAGTAAGATCGCGGCTAAACACGATGACTGTTTCCACCACGCCCTGGAAAATTCGGGCGCCATGCGGCACTAAAATATCTCCGTCCGTGGGGGCCGTGGAACGTCAACATCAAAGGTTTGTTCCGCGCCGGTGGCGAACACTTCTAGCAGGTGACTGCTCCAGCAAACTTGAAATTTCTTCGCTGTGCCCCAGTTCGCGCATGGTCTTCAGATAAAAGTCTTCCACGGGGCGATTGTTTGCCCTGGCAGTAGCCAGATTCGCATAGACGTGCCGCAACTCACGATCGAAGCGAGCAACAGCGTCAGGCGCGTTATCCAGCAATGAGCGCAGAGAACAATCACAGGCAAAGCGGTACCGGAGTCATCTGACGTGGAACTGAAAGAATGCAAACACGCCTCTTGTGTGTGGCCGATTATAAATAGCTGCAGTGCCAGCTCATGATGAAAATCCAACGTGAGTGAACGAACAAAATCTTCTTAGTTCAGGGGATTAGATGCGGAAGAAGAAGTTAAGGCGTAAAAACAAATATTTGACCATTTCTGTTTTGACAATGTAGTAGAGATTTTGCGGCAAAAGAAAAAGGGGTGTTCGATTCGAACACCCCCGCTTTAACTATTTTCCCTTGAAAAAAATTAACGGAGACTTTGCTCCGCTACATGACTACTTTTTCTTTGCTTTTTTCTTCGCCTTTTTCTTGGTTGCCATGTGCGATTAGTCCTCCTTGCAAATTTGCTTCCTTGGCCCTTAAGCGGCCTGACTTCTTGTGGGCACGCTCATCTACACCCAAGATATTGAGGTATGGATGTTGCAATGTCAACCAAAAAATGCATATTGGCAATCTGCAGTCACTAGCGGGCAAATTCCGGTTTTATTGCGTCGCTCCGCTACGCTGGGCTTTTTTTTGTCGCTCCGCTGCGCTGGGCTTTTTTGTCGCTCCGCTGCGCTGGGCTTTTTGTCGCTTCGCTGCGCTGCGCGACGGGCCTCCGGCAGGAAGGAAATATCTGTTGTCACGCTTACCCACGGTTCCGGCTTCGCTTACGCTCGCCTTCACCGTGGGCTAACTTCTCGTTGCGCCTACGGCGCTTGGAGCATGGATGGCAAATGTGTGGTCGAGCAAATGCGATTCCACATGTTTATGAAATGTGTTACAGGTGGCACAGAGTTCCTCGCTGCGCTCGGAATAAAAAGGAGGGAGTCATCGCAGAAATTCCCTGAATCGGCATCTTTGCAATCTGGCATGCACCGGGATCCTTCGACTCCGTCGTCGCATGCGCTCCGACTCCGCTCAAGATGACAGAGGGGAAATGCATTCGCTACGGCAAGGCTGAAGCCATCCCGGATGACACCGGGAAAAGAGCGACAGAAAACCTTAGCCTTAGATCTCAAGGCTTAGCCGTTCCAATGCAGTACATATTCGACGCAGGCAGCAAAATGCCTGCTCCACCCTTTGTTCTACTGGCGTTCATGCCAACGCTTTGGATACCAACTCCTCGGCTTGCTTCTGGACTTTTGCATCGTCGCCGAAACCGTTGATCCACTCGACATCCGGTTCGCGGCGAAACCATGTCATCTGTCTCTTGGCATAATTGCGATGGCCCTGCTGGGCCGCGGCAATCGCCTGTTCAAGAGATAATTCTCCGCAAAGAAACTGCTGTGCCTGCTTGTAACCCAGCGAAGCAAGAGGACGCGCTGCTTCGCCGTAGCGATCTTTGAGCATCCGCGTTTCTTCCACCAGTCCTTCTTTGAACATGGCCTGCGCGCGGAGATTCACGCGCTGATAAAGCGCCTCACGATCGGGATTGAGTCCAATGCGCAGAATCCGAAAACCGCGCAGCGGATCGCGACCTGCCTGCCACATCGCCGTCATGGACTGGCGCGCACTCAGGCAGACTTCAATGGCGCGAATGAGCTTGGGCACATCATTGGCATGAATGGTGGCGGCTGCCGGCGGATCAAGTTTGCGCAACAGGCGGTGAAGATGTTCAGCTCCCCGGGTGGCCTGGCGTTCGCGAAGGCGTTCCCGCAGTTCCTCTGAGCGGGCGGGGCCGGCAAACAGTCCTTCCAGCAGCGCGCGCAGATAAAGCCCGGTGCCACCAACCACGATGGGCATGTGGCCACGAGCGTGAATCTCTGCGATGGCGGCGCGAGCCAGCCGGGAGTAGTCGCCGGCGGTGAACTGCTCGGTGGGGTCCGCAACATCTATAAAGTGATGCGGAATCCGCTTGCGGTCTGCGAGCGACGGCTTGGCTGTGCCAATCTCAAATTCGCGATACACGGCAACCGAATCGCAACTGACGATCTCGCCCTGGAACCGCTCCGCGAGATGGAGTGAGAGCGAGGTTTTGCCGCTGGCAGTCGGCCCCAGCAGCACCAACAAGCAGCGGGTCCATTCAAGGCCCAAGACTCCCCAGAAATGCCGCAGCAGAACAAATGCGAGAATCGCGATTGCGATCAGCGCAAGGCCAAGCGTCTGTTGCCGGTGTGCATCCATTGCCACGGTATCCATTCTAATCACCAGCTCTGTTCACGAACGCAGATCGTCTGCGCGACGTTCAATTCCTGATTCGCGTCTTTTCAATTAAGATAGGCAGCTAATTTCATGGCCGGTGTCTTGAAGTATAAATTCGGCGAATTTGAGGCAGACCTGCGTGCGGCGGAGCTGCGCCGGCGCGGGCATGCGTTTGAAAATGCAGATGCAGCCCTTTCAGGTACTGATAGCGCTGCTGGAACGCCCTCACGATGTTGTGACCCGCGAGGAGCTTGCGGCAACGTCTTTGGCCGGAAGATACATTCGTTGATTTTGACCATGGCCTGAACACGGCAGTGGCCAAGCTGCGTGAAACGCTGGGCGACTCCGCCAGCAGCCCAAAATACGTGGAGACAATCGCCAAGCGCGGCTATCGTTTCCTGGCTGACGTGGAGAAGATGGAAGAGCGTGCGCCCGTGGCGCAGGCTGAGCCGGGGGCAAGGCTCGCGCAATGCGTCTGCCTCGTCTGCTTCTTTGCCGGCTTCGCCTCGTCTTTGTCAGGCGGCGCTGGCGGTGTCTTCGGCAAGTGCGGAAGTGGCTCCGCAGATTTCTCCGGCTGATCAAGATAGCGCGAAGGCCGAGCTTCCTCGTGCCAGCCGCAGAACATCACGAACGTTGTTTGTGCTCTCGCAGATCATGTACATGGCATTTTATGTTTCCGCGCTGTTCCGGCTTGATCGTCTGCATCAATCGGCGGAAATGGCGTGGAAGAACGCGGGGCAGTTTGCATTTGTCATCTATCTGGTGACCGCGCTGGTCGGCCTGGTGGTGCGGTTCTACCTCATCTCCGCCACCGCGCTTGATTATCATCTTCTCGGCGAGAAATTCCGCGTGCTCTTCCCCGCGCTTTTTGTTCTGGACATGTTATGGGCGCTGGCGCCATTCATGCTCGCTGATCGCATTGGACTGGGGCTGGCTCTGGGTTCAACCGCCGCGCTGATTTACATGCCGTTCGCACAGCGCACATTAGTCAAGATGATGCAGGCGTAAGAAAAGCTGCGGCCAGCAAGAGGCTATTCCAGATCGTTCTTGTCAGGGTTGTAGAGGAAATGTGCCCGCAACAAGAGATAGTCGCCGCTGAAATTGCTGCGGCAGTTGCGGCAGCGGAATCGCATAGGTGATGGCGCCATAAGCAGCGCGATCCAGCGCTGTGTCGCCTGATGGGCCGATTATCCTGCAGTCCGGCAACTCTTCCATCTTTCAAAATCGCGAACTCAATGATGACCGTACCGCGTTTCATTTCCGGCGGCATGGCCGACTGTGGAATCAGCGGGTCCCAATGTTCCTGCACGGCCTGACGCAAGCGACGCATGTAGGGGCCGAAATCAACACCCATGGTGTCACTCAGAATTTCCAGATTGCCGCGCGTATCCACCCTGGGACGAATTCCGGAACCATAATTGCCACCGCCCAGCGGAATGCTGGACGTGCCGTGCGAAGTAGCCACATTATCGATGGCGTGGGTCACGGTTGATCCGGGTGAGTTTACCGGAAATGGAATTTTCGGCTTCGGCGGCACGGGCGCATCCAGCTTTGCCGTTTGCTGCGGCTGCTGTTCCGGCGTCTGCGTTTGGCCCTGTTGGGGAGCGGGCTGCTGTTGCGGAGTGACCGCAGCCTGTTGCTGCGCGGGCGCTGGAGGTGGAGTTTTCGGCTTGCCAGGATCGCGCGCGTCCAGCAGTTTCTTCAATGCTTCCTTGCTGGGGACCGGGGTGCGCGTCTGCGCGATTCGGTTCTTATCTGAGATACGGTCCGTCTTGGGCGGCGTCTTCAGCTTCAATTGATCAGCGGGAAGTTCCAGATAAGTAGTCTGCTGCTTCTCCATCATCGGCACGACGTGGACCGAATTTCCCATCCACTTTGGCGCCAGTATGAGAAGAATGATGATGACGGCATGCACTGCGCCGGAGATCCACGCGGCTTCCCGCCGGCGATATGCGGATACGTCATCCTCATACACGTCAGCCAAAAGCAGATGCAGCTCTCCATCTCTCACTGATGGAGAAGGCTTGGGCTCGCGAACTTTTTCTTCTTCCATCAGGGGGATAACGCACCGCCGCAACACAGGGCTGAAGCTTATCTACTATTCTCTCATTAAGAACGCCAATTGTGAGATGAGCTTGCGTGCCCCGGAGCATCAAAATACCGGGAACTAATGGAAAACACTGAATTACGATGGTTTATTCCCAAGCCGGCTTAACAGATGTTTACACGCAGTTTGCAGTTATCGGCTTAGGTGGAGTTGGATAGGGCTGGATCAGCTGGCGGAAACCAGTCCGGCACGACGGCTATGTTGCTCAATGGCCGATAGAATTTCCAGCGCCACGGCGAGCGCCTTGCGTCCGTCATCCAGCGAAACCACCGGCGTGCTACGCCGGCGCACGGCATCAAGAAACGCCTTGAGCTCGGAACGCAACGGCTCTTCCGCTTTGACGGCGGGTTTGTTCACCGTGACGCCAGGAATCGGCACGTCAGCCGGTTCGCCCACAATGCCCAGCAACTGGTCGAGCGAAAACTTCTCTTCCTGGCCTACGCGCAATTGCAAAACATCCTGCCGGCCATAATCCAGTGACACATATTCCCGGGGCTGAAAGAAACGCAGCTTGCGGACTTTCTCCGTGCTGATCCTGCTGGCCGTGAGGTTGGCCACGCAGCCGGACTCAAACTCCATACGCACGTTGGCGATATCAACTTTGCTGGTGACCACCGGCAGTCCCACGGCGCGGATCTCAGTAACCGGAGACTTCACGAATGACAGCACCACATCAATGTCATGAATCATCAGATCCAGGACCACGTCCACGTCCAGGCTGCGGGCCGTAAAAATACTGAGGCGGTGTACCTCAAAAAACATGGGTTGGGTGATGATGGGGATGGCCGCCTGCACGGCCGGATTGAAACGCTCAAGGTGGCCCACCTGCACCACGCGTTGCTTTGCCCTGGCGATGGCGGCGAGCTCGTCAGCTTCATCCAGGGTTGAAGCCAGCGGCTTTTCAATCAGCACATCCACGCCCGCTTCCATCAGCGCGGCGGCAACGGGCAGATGATGCACGGTGGGCACGGCCACGGAAGCGGCATCCACGAGCCCGAAAAGGTCTTCTACGCGGGAAAAAGCCTTGCAGCCAAATTGCGCGGCGACGGCCTGCGCCTGGCCGGCGTTGGCGTCCACCACGGCCACAAGCTTTACGCCGTGCTGTTGTTTTTCCAGTTCGTGATACACGCGGGCATGGTTACGGCCAAATGACCCCACACCAACGACTGCTACGCGGATTGCACTTTCGTTAGTCAAGTTACTGATTTTCTCAGAGGCCGCGCCCCGCCGCAAAGGCTATGATCTTGTTTCAAGCCATAAATCTGCTGTCAAAATTTTCGGCGATGCAAAAACGCGCCGGCACCTGGAGGAATTGGGCCATGGGACGCGCATTCGGATTCGTCACTTTGCTGTTCGTTCTTGTTGTGGGCGCATGGTTTTACCTGCGCCAGACCCAGACCGTGGCAGGGGCAGGAACAAGCAATCCCACCGCCCTGGTTGACCTCACCGGAGTACGTAATGATCTGCTCGCGATGGCGCAGGCGGAACGGAGCCACGCCGCAATGAAAGGCGGCTACGCTTCACTGGACGATCTGCGTTCCCAGGGCGATCTCACCATGTCACGCAGCAGCCGGGGTCCCTACAACTACTCGTCTGAGATCAATGACACCAGCTTTCGGTTCCTGGCCACGTATTCCGGCCCGGAAAATTCCGGCATGCCCAGATCTCTCAGCGTTGACCAGAACATGCAGATCAGCCAGGAATAGCCGACGCATGATTATTTCGTGACAGGCAGGGTGCGAAGGTGGTCAACCATGTTCCAGATGTGTTCGTCGGTCTCCAACTTGCCGAAACCCGGCATGCCACTCAGGCGGATACCATTCTTGACCACCCAGAACAACTGCTCATCTGAATAGCTCTGTGTTTGAGGCGAGCTCAGGTCCGCTGCGCGCGGGTACATCCAGCGACCCATGGGACTGGTGGCGCGGCCATCTTCACCGTGGCACAAGGAACAATTGATGGCGTAAAGTTTGTCTCCCTGCACCGCGCTGGCAGCTCTGTCACGGGGCCTTGGCGGGATTCCTTCGCGGCTGGCGCGCGCGATTAGAAAATGCTTTGCCCTGGTTGCCAGGGCGGTTTCATTGGCGCCGGGCTCCGGGATTGCCGCCAGCTTGAAATTGGAAACGCCAACCCATCCGGCCAAAAGTACGATTACGACCACAAAGCCCAGGATAATCATGATTCTTTTCATTCAGTTCATCCCATGAAAAAAGGGCCAGAACAAGACCCTGGCCCGGAGTGAGTTGAGTTTAGGAGACGGAATGCTAATGGTGAGTTACTGAATACTGCTCACGTGGATGGTGTCACTGGCGGAATCCAGCGTGCCTTTGACCTTTACTGATTTTCCCGCGAAATCCGCCGGTTTGGTCTGGTCATCCAACTGATAGACCTTCTTGCTGGTCTTGTTAAAAAGCACATACTTGTTGCCGCCCTTGACGCATGCCTCTGTGCAGTCTTTGGCGGTTTTGAGGCCGGCCTTTGCCATCATGCCGTCATGCGATCCAGCTTTGGCACAGGCGCTGTCCATGATTTCGCCCTTGAAGGTGCTCTCTTTCGGGGCAGCCACGGCTACCACAGAGAAGACAAGAATTGCGGCCATACTTAATACAAACTTCTTCATTTGGGTTTCTCCTGTGAAACTGTTTTGCTTTTTGGAATTGAATTCAAAATTTCAATGCTTTTTCTGGTGGATCAAGTCTTGCTTATTCGGGCTTCTTTTCGATTCCGCCAGCTAGAGCCAGCCGCTCTATGCGTTCAAAAACCACTTTCACCACACGGTCACAACGTACAGCGTGGAAGGCATAGAGGTCAGTAAGTCGGCCGCGGGCGCGTGCATGCAGGTCACGGCGCAGCATGGCATGGGCACGATGCAGGCGCGTTTTTACCAGAGACTCGCTCAGGCCAAGGGTTGCTGCTGTTTCCGCAACGTTCATTTCCTCAACTTCGCGCAAGATCACCACGGTGCGGAAGGCTTCCGGCAGGCCCTCAATCGCGTTTTCCAATAAACCACGCAGTTCCAACTGGGCCACATCTTCCTCCGGGTCAGGCTTTGCAGATTTCAAGATCATCGTGGAATCCCCTTTCGCCTCCTGAATGGCGTCCAGTTCGTCATAACGTCCGCGACGTGCCTTCCTTGCCAACGCTTCATGCAGCGCAATACGGGTGAGCCAGGTGGAGAAAGCCGACCGCCCCTCGAACTGATTCAGGTGCTCGTAAGCCCGGAAATACGCGTCCTGCATTACGTCCTCAGCTTCGTCATCATCTCTCAAGACACTCCGTGTCATGCGATAAATGCGCTGGTTATAGCGGCGCATCAGGATCTCAAACATCGCTGTCTCGCCGGCCAGCACCCGTTCAACGACTTCTTCATCGCTGAGCGCCTGTCCTGCCAACACCAGATTGGAACCCACGATCCCTCCCTGCACCCTGATAGAGGTGCGACGGCCTATTTGGTTACAGAATAATTCGAAGAGGACAAACCTACCACGGAGGCACGGAGAACAGCAAAGAGATGGCCGCGAATGCACACGAATAAGACCTTTTTGCCGCAGATGAACGCGGATAAAAACGCAAAACCTACCACGGAGACACGGAGACACGGAGAAAAGCAAAGAGATTTGGCCGCGAATGCACGCGAATAAGACCTTTTTGCCGCAGATGAACGCGGATAGAAACGCAAAACCTACCACGGAGGCACGGAGACACGGAGAAAAGCAAAGAGATTTGGCCGCGAATGCACACGAATAAGACCTTTTTGCCGCAGATGAACGCGGATAGAAACGCAAAACCTACCACGGAGGCACGGAGACACGGAGAAAAGCAAAGAGATTTGGCCGCGAATGCACACGAATAAGACCTTTTTGCCGCAGATGAACGCAGCTAGAAACGCAAAACCTACCACGGAGGCACGGAGACACGGAGAAAAGCAAAGAGATTTGGCCGCGAATGCACGCGAATAAGACCTTTTTGCCGCAGATGAACGCAGATGAACGCGGATAAAACAACTTCTCACCACGGAGACATTATTCACGGTTACAGGATAATTCGAAGCGGGCAAAACCTACCACGCAGCCACGGAGAAAAGCAAAGAGATTTGGCCGCGAATGCACGCGAATAAAACCTTTTTGCCGCAGATGAACGCGGTGTTCAATCCGCGACGATAGCAATGCCGGCGACGTCTGCTGCCTGAATGATGCGGTCGCCATCGCCATTGCCATCGGCCTCGCCATCTCCATCCCCATCCAGCAACAAACATTTCCCTGCGTCGACAGCCAGACAAGTTGCGCCGGCATGCTTCATGGTCTCAATGGTCTTGCGGCCGATTACAGGGACATCAAAGCGCATATCCTGATTTGGCTTGGCCACCTTCACCACGGTAAGTGACCGGTTCAGGGCCGCGTCGCCGGAGTCAAGGCTACCCAGACTGCCCATAATTTCACCCGCGCGGATTATGGTTGCGTCAGTCCCTTCCATTGCTTCCACGGCCACGCACGCCGATTCAGCAATGACCACGGTCTGCCCAATATCGAACTGCGCCAGATGGCGAGCGATCTTGCGCCCATATTCCACGTTCTTTGCTTCCACTTGATTGGGCGCGCGATGGGTAAGCACACCTGCTCTGGCCAGCAAAGGTTCAAGGTAGGAAGTGGAACTGATCAGGTGTATGCCTTCCTCTTCCAGCACTTTGGCCACAGCCCCGATCAGAGAGTCAGTGTTGCGCGTGCCCAGGGAGAAGAGCACCTTCGCCAGCTTCCAGTCCGGCCGGATGGAGGAGAATATCTGCTTGTGCTTAACCTGGCCGGCCATGATGGCGGTTTCCACGCCTTCCCGCTTAAACGTTTCAATCAGCTTGCTTAGTTCCCCGAGCGACATCCAGTGGACTGAAGCCGCACCACGCCCTTCTATCAGGGGCGATGTTTCTTCATTGATTGCGGCTACAACCACCTCGGCGCCCTGGGCGCGGGCAGCATCCAGCAGCAGCAAAGGAAAACTTCCATTGCCGGCGATTAACCCGAGCTTGCTCTTTGGGCGCATTTTTACCTCGTTAATTCTAAACAATCGGATAAAAGGCATCTATCGCCCTGACCACGCATCATAACTAGTTGGTAAACACTGCCCCGGCATGAACAAATACTGGAGTTTCCGCCATCTCATTCCATCTTTCAAGGGGCACAATACCTTTAAGCCCCTTGAGCCGGCACGCGAGAAAGATCTGCTCGATCAAGAGATCGATCCCAATCTGCTTCCGGAAGAGAAGGGGACAATCCGGCGCTATCTAAAGTATGCCGACACGCTTCTGAATGCCTCTGACGAGACTCCCGCCGATACCGAGCCCACAGGTGAGGTTTTACCTAGGGACAAGAAAGCTGCCTGACGCGCCTCTCCCTTGATGTGCCTTTTTAATGTCGCTCCGCTGGCGCTACGCTCCGGCCTTCGGCAGCGAGGAACGGTTTGCCCTGCAGTTTACCCACCCTTACGGCTTCGCTTGCGCTCGCCTCAGGGTGGGCTACCTTCGCCTCGCGCCTCCGGCGCTTTAATCGCGCAGATTCCAAACATCATCGCCAACCTGGACTCCGTGGCAATGGCGGAAGTCCTGAAGACCAGGCGTATTCATTTTATTCTCAGCCCGGCAGCAGGGGTCAGGTGCTCAAGATGGCAAGCATTGAAGGCGGTATGGTTGCCAGCACGCGATTGGATACGATTTGGGGCAATTCGCCCGTTCCTGTTTCTTGCCAGGCCGTCTTGTGAAATGCTCTACTTTGAAACGCTCTATTTAATGACGCCGCGTTCAGAGTCTTCAATGAACTTGATGAGCATGGTTACATCTTCGCTCAAACCAGCTTCGGCTTTGAGCTTCTCCAGGGCCTGGGTGGTATTGAGCCTGGAATTCAGCAGCAGCTTATAAGCGTGATGGATCTTGAGTATGCGGTCTTTGCTGAAGCCGCGGCGCTCCAGTCCAATGGCATTGAGGCCGTAAGCTTTGGTGTGCCGGGGCGTAACGCATTTGGCAAACGGCAGAACATCTTTGGTCACAACCGTCCCGCCGCCGATATAAGAATGCGCCCCGATGCGCACAAACTGGTGCACCGGGCATAAGGCTCCCACCACCGCCCACTCTTCCACCGTTACGTGGCCGGCAAGTGTGGCGCCATTGACCAGCATCACCCGGTCGCCAATCACGCTGTCATGTCCCACATGGGAATAAGCCATGATCAAGGTATGGCTGCCGATGCGAGTGGTCCCGCCACCCTTTGCCGTACCTCGATTGAGGGTTACGTACTCCCGGATGACATTATGGTCGCCCATCTCCAGCCGCGTCTTCTCACCTTTATATGTAATGTCCTGGGGTTCACAGCCAATGGCGCCGAAGGGAAAGAACCGGTTATTGCAGCCGATTTTGGTTATACCGGCAATCACCACGTGCGACATGAGTTCACAGTTTTCGCCCAGCTCAACTTCGCTGCCGATATGGCAGTAAGGTCCTACCGAGCATGACGCAGGGACTTTGGCTCCTGGCTCAATGATGGCTGTGGGGTGAATCCGCGAAGGATGTGTCATCTTTTGCTCGGGGATCATTCGGCCGTGTCAGACTGCGCGCCACCGCCGGCGGAGTTCCTGCCCCGCGACCGGTCCACGAGTTGGCAACTGATGGTGGCTTCGCAAACCACCTTTCCGTTGACGAATGCCTTGCCGCCCATGCGTACGGCGGTCCTTCTCCACGCCAGCACCTCAACTTCAATGCGGACCTGGTCACCGGGCACCACGGGACGCCGGAACCGCGCCTTCTCAATGCCGGTAAAAACCATCAGCTTGTCATGGCGGTCATCAATTTCGGTGAGCAGCAGCGTTCCACCTGCCTGGGCCATGGCTTCCACAATCAGCACGCCCGGCATGATGGGAAATGAGGGGAAGTGTCCCTGAAAGAACGGTTCGTTGATAGTCACGTTCTTGAGAGCGACGATCTTCTTCATCCGTTGGATCTCAAGCACGCGGTCAATCAGCAGGAAAGGATAGCGGTGCGGAAGGATAGCCTGAATCTGGCCGATGTCCAGCGGTCCGCTTACGCCGGCTGCGGTTTCCGGCGCTTCAGGTTCGGCGGTTGCGGCGGTCTTAACGTTGTTTTCACTCATCGCTCGCGCGAATTATAGAGGATTTGTCCGGCAAAACCCAACCAGCCGCGTTTGCGACATCGCGTGCCTGCCTTCTACTCTGAATAAGCACCGGCATTCCTATTGTGGACGTTGTTCTACATTCTTTTTCAGCCTTTTTGGAAATTTCAGAGAAGCACAACGTTGGCTCATGAATTGCAATTGGAAGAGCAGCAAGAGCAAACAACATCATAGAGCAGAACACCATTCGAGCTACAAAAAGGCCGTACCCAATGAAATCGAAGTGCCAGTCCCCACTCGTCCCCGTCTTCGTCGCCATGATTTTCGTCGTCGTTATGCTACCCAGCCATGCAATCGGCGCAGTGTGCAGCGCCTTCAACCGCGGGCGTACGCATCTGCCAACCCAGCGCCAATTCCATCGTCAGCGGCACGGCACACATTGAGTCCGCAGCCGAACCTTCTTCCGGCAGCATTACTTCAACCACCGTGACGATCGACGGCAAGGCGATCTTCACCAACGCCGGCCCCCAGGTGAGCCTGTTTCCAGGCGGGATTGCAAACGGCACGCATAACCTGGTGATCACGGCCAAAGACAATTTCGGACGCACATATAAGGCGAGCGAAAGCTTCAGCGTCACCGGTAACCCACCTTTCTCCTGCCCTACATCAACGGTGGGCGTCAGGATCTGCTATCCCGCGGCGGGACAATATGTCTCCCAGAACCTGGCCATGTCAATCGGCTTCAAGGGCGTGGCCAACATCACGCATGTCCGGTCTTATGTTGATCACTTGGCGGTGTTTGATTACACGCCCTACACCGGTCAGCAGTCTGTGCTGGGCGAGGGATCGCCGACCACAGCCGGCAATCACACTCTCACCGTGGTGGCATGGGATGCGCAGGGCCATGTTTACTCCTCCAAAGTGGGCTTTACCGCTTTTTATGACGGTAGCTGCCCTCCCAAAGGGAACGTCTGCCAGCCAGGCATCTACTCCAACGGCCCCTATGACGGACAGGACGTAGGTTCGCCTTTCCGCATCTCCTTCGACGTGCAAAACAACCCTGCGCCTATCACCGCGATGAAGGCGTACCTGAATGGCCGGGTCGTGGCCATTTCATCCGGCCCCACGCTCGATCAAGAAGTCACGGCCAATCCAGGCACCCAGATCCTGACGATCCAGGCATGGGATACGGCCGGCAAGTTGTATCGGTCTGTTCAGAATGTGAACGTCCAATAGCGGCGACACGAAGCAACGCCGCTTCGTCGGCAGGAACGGCAGCAGAACCTGGCTGCCGTTTTTGCTTTTGGGGGGAATGGCTTTTGTCATGTCGCTCGCTTTTATCATTCGCTCCGCTAGAGCTAGGTTTTTTCATGTCGCTCCGCTTAGCGCTACGCGACGGGCAAACGGCGTAAGGACAGTGTCGGCACAACTCCAGCTTACCCAGCGCTATTCGTCCCGCGTTGCGGAACTCGGGAACATCGCTCGGGCTACATAATGCCGGGCCTTCGCGCCCTGTGGTGTAGAAGAATTTACTGTTTCGATGCCTTCCGCTCGCATTCACTGGCGCCATCATCGAAGGCACTGCCGGAGTCGATCAACGGGAACTCGCTGGAGCTACATAAGGTCACGGGCTTTCCGGCCCTGTAGTGCAGAAGAATTAACTGTTTCGATGGTCCGCTCGCATTCATGGAACTCGCTGGGCTCTTCGAAGTGCGCATTCCTGGTTCATTGCCGTTTCAGCCCGCAGCGACGGGTCGCGTATGGAAGATGCCAGGCTCGCATCCGAGAACAACGCGCCCGGTCTTCTGCTTGGTGAGATTTTGATGTTACGGCTACAATTTGGATATCCAATTACAGAAGAGTTGAGGTAACAGCATGGCTGAACCTACTTACGATGAACTCAAGGCAAGACTTGCCGAACTGGAATCCAAGAAACAACGCACCGGGGCCATGCAATTCAAGGTGAGCGAAAAAGGCGGGGTGAGTGTCTATGGACTGGGGCGGTTCCCGGTGACGCTTTATTACGAGCAGTGGGTCCGTCTGCTGGACCAAGCCAAAGAACTGCGCGAGTTTCTGGAAGAGAACAAGAGCAAACTGAAGCTAAAGGAGTAAAGAAGCAGTCCCGGGACAGCGGGACGGGCTAGCGCGTTTTGGGCTGAGAGAGTGGAGCTTTGAGGTTTAGACGAGCGTTTAGACGAGCGTTTAGGCGAACGACAGCTCATTTTTTTGAGATTTCGAAGCATCGTTGCGCCGGATCCCAATGGATGTTGGCCTTATGCAGGTTCCAGGCATCCATCCATGCCTTTTGAACGGACTTGCGTCCGTTGTTGTGAACGTACTCACGCCAACAACCTTCCATGGACAGATTGCACCCTTTGATGACGTTCTTCCATGTGGGCACATCGGCCAGGTTGAATTTTCCTTTCGTGTCCGTGAAAAGGCTAACCAGGATGATGTAGGCGACGTCGCCTGATTCGGTGTAAGTCCATCCTTCCTCAGCCGGCTTTTTGGTCCGCTCGGTTTCCGTGAGTTGTGAAATCAGGATTGGTATGGAATCTTTGCCGCGCGCAAGAATTTCTGTCATGAGTTTGTCAGAACAATCCTGGGACCGTCCTTTAAACCGACAACCGGTGCTGTCATACGAAGCGAGAGGAAATTTGCGCGCTTTACCCTCTGAGGTGATGGATGCGATCGCCATCAGGGCGAGGGAAGTGAGAAGTATGGTCCGGCGAAATTTGTTGAGCATGGCTTGGTTGTGGGTTCCGGCGAGATGCCGGGGAATTCGATTTACATTTTAGACTGCGAATGGCAGGCATTCCCTGCCTAATTAACGCGTACCCACCCTTAGGGCTTCGCTCACGCTCGCCTTCAGGGTGGGCTACCTTCTGGTCGCGCCTACGGCGCTTTGAGCATCGGTAACGTTGCCGCCCCGCGTCGCAACTGGCAGGAGCATGCAGGCTGGAAACTTAAGATTAGTTGCTTCACCCAGGCGAATCGGCTAGGGTTGAGCTGGTATGAATCTGTCGTTTACTTCGCGGTAAACCGAGCGAATTCGGGGACTATGGAAGCAGGGCCCCAGCCCCAATTCGTTCCCTTGGGGCAAATCGGCTAAGTCCTTTAGATTTTGGGATGACGAGGGGGGCGGGGTCGCACAACATCGACGTCATCGTCATTGCACGACATCACCGAGATCGGAAGAGCAAAACATTTGCCGCGAATAGCGCGAATGAACACGAATTTAAAGCCAGCTTGGGATCGATTGGGACGTTTTTCTGTAAGTCCTTTAAATCTTGGGATGATTGGGGGAGGGTACCCCTTCGGGACCAGGGTACATCCCGCACGAACATGATTGCCAAATATGCCAACCACCACTGACAACCCGGCGCTCCTTCAGTTCTGCCAGGAACACGGTGCTGACATGCTGGAAGTTCTCAAACGCATGGTGGAGTTTGAATCGCCCAGTGACAACAAGGCGGCGGTGGACCATCTGGGTGAATATCTGGCCCAGGAGTTTGAAAGCCTGGGCGGCAAGGTCACGTTCTTTCCGCAGGAAACCTGCGGTGCGCATCTCAAAGTCGATCTCCCCGGCGATAGCGGCAAGCCGGTACTGCTGCTGGGACACTTTGATACAGTGTGGCCGCTGGGCACGCTGAAGACAATGCCTTTCCGGGTGGAAGACGGACGAGCCTTTGGTCCCG
Source organism: Terriglobia bacterium (assembly GCA_963824835.1). Lineage (GTDB taxonomy): Bacteria > Acidobacteriota > Terriglobia > Terriglobales > Acidobacteriaceae > Angelobacter. The sequence goes on from CAWGRA010000048.1 coordinate 178,156, forward strand.
GCGTCTATGACATGAAGGCGGGCATCACGATGATGATCTTCGCTGTGCGAGCGCTGCGCACCGCCGGAAGGGCCGAGTCTTCCTCTGTCTTCTCTGTCTTCTCTCTGTCGACCCATTACGGTCCTGCTGGACACTGATGAAGAAGTTGGCAGCACCACGGGACGTCCGGTGGTGGAAGCCACGGCCAAAGACTGCGAAGCCGTGCTGGTGTTGGAGCCTTCACAGAGCCTGAAAGGCCAGCTCAAGACGGCCCGCAAGGGCGTGGGCGATTACACGATTCGTGTGCGCGGGCGTGCTTCCCATGCCGGAGTAGATTTTGAAAAAGGCCACAGCGCGGTGATCGAACTCTCACGCCAGGTGCTGGAGATTGCCAAATTTACTGATGTTGCCCGGGGCATTACCGTGAACCCGGGCGTAATCCGTGGAGGCACGCGCACCAATGTGGTTCCGGCGGAAGCCGTTGCCGAAGTTGACATCCGAATTGCCCGCGCGGCTGATGCGGATGAGCTGGAGAAAAAATTCGCGTCGCTACGCCCCATTGATCCCAACTGCACGGTGGAGATCAGCGGCGGACTCAACCGTCCGCCCATGGAGCGCACCGAAGGAACGGTACGTTTGTTCCGGCTGGCACAGGAACAGGCGAAGCTGATGAGCATGACGCTGGATGAAGCCTCCACCGGCGGCGGCTCTGACGGAAACTTTACTTCCGGCCTGGGCATACCAACACTGGACGGGCTGGGCGCCGTGGGCGAAGGCGCTCACGCCAGCAATGAATCGATCATTCTGGAAGAGCTGCCCCGGCGTACGGCGCTGCTGGCGGCGTTGATCCGAAGTGTTTGAGACTTAAGGGAGTTTGTTAGAAAAACTAAGCGATGACCTTGGTAAGTACCTTTACTATCAATGATTCTTTGACTCTCCTGACGAAATTGGCCTAAAATCAAGCTCGACAGTCACCCTTAAACCCTTAACTTACGTAAGGCGGAACGCTCCTTGAACTGGTGGTTCCGAAATTGGAGTTCAACATGTTTGGTGGAAAACTTGGTGTCCCGGAACTGCTTATTATTCTGGTAATCGCTCTCATCTTCTTCGGTCCCAGCAAGCTGGGCGATCTTGGCAAAGGCCTGGGTGACGCGATCAAGAATTTTAAGGGCGCAATGAAAGATCCGCATGAGCAGGACACTCCCGTTCAACCGGTGGATAAGAAATAAGATTACCGATCGGCCCGGTCCTGCATCACATAAAATTGTTGGCGCGTAACATTTCCGCAACCAGCGGAAGTGGCAACCCTACAACATTGGAATACTCCCCATCCAAGTGGTCAACAAAGCAGGCAGCGCCGCCCTGTATGGCGTAAGCTCCGGCTTTGTCCATGGGTTCGTGGGTGGCTACGTAAGTATGGATTTCCTGCTCTGTAAGTTCGCGAAAGACCACCTGTGTGGTGCAGGAGCGTGTATCAACAATTCCGGCGGGCGTTAACAGCGTGACACCGGTAATGACTTTGTGAGAGCGTCCGGAAAGCAGGCGCAACATTCGTGCAGCATCATGATGGTCTCGTGGTTTTTCCAGAACGTCTTCATCCTCATTCAGATTGAGCACCACCTCAGCGAGCACCACGACTGTGTCCGCGCCCAGAACAAAGCGTCCGGGAAAGTGGCGGGCAACGGCAAGCGCTTTTTCACGAGAAAGTCTTTGAGCGTATTTGACGGCTGCTTCCCCGGGGATGCGTTCTTCGGGGATGTGAGCGGGACGTGTTTGGAATGGAATGCCGGCTTCACGCAGCAATTCCTGCCGGCGTGGCGAAGCGGAAGCAAGAATCAGTGCCTGTATTTCGATGGTGAGCATCCTCAATGACACGCGAAGTCTTCTCAAGATACGTGAATACTGATGTTCTGAGCAAAACCGGGCTGGGCGCCTCTCTGGACCCGGACCGCCGAGGCTGTGAATTTCGTGTCTGGGCGCCATTGGTCGCCAACATGACCCTGCGCCTGATGAGCGCAGACGGCACGCGCGATATTGGCATGCAGCCGCAGGAAGACGGCTACTTCGCTGCACATACAGCAGCCCAGCCGGGTGACCGCTACTTCTATATTCCTGACAGCAACAAGCCGGTTCCCGATCCTGTTTCACGATTACTGCCCGAAGGCGTGCATGGCCCTACTGAGATTGTGGATCCGGAAAAGTTCGCCTGGAATGACCACCAATGGCGCGGCTTGAGCCTGAAAGACTACATCATTTATGAGCTGCATGTGGGCACCTTCTCGCAGGAAGGCACGCTGGATTCAGCCATCGCACATCTTCCGCATCTGAAGCAGCTTGGCATCACGGTGATTGAACTGATGCCGGTGGCGGCTTTTCCCGGAACACGCAACTGGGGCTATGACGCAGTGTCGCCATTTGCGGTGCAAGCCAGTTACGGCGGCCCGGAAGCGCTTCGCCGCTTTGTGGATGCGGCGCACAAACTTGGACTGGGCGTGATTCTTGACGTGGTTTATAACCACCTGGGAAATGAAGGCAATTACCTGCGCATGTTTGCGCCTTATTTCACTGACCAGCACACAACTCCGTGGGGCGAGGCGGTGAATTACGATCAGCGCGGCGCGGAAGGCGTACGCCATTACGTGACAGAGAACGCGCGTTACTGGATCCACGAATACCATTTGGACGGCCTGCGCCTGGATGCGGTGCAGACGATCAAAGACGATTCGTCGCCGCATATTCTGGCCGAGATCACGAAAGAAGTTGCCGAGCTCTCCTACGAGTTGAATCGCGAAATCTGCGTGATCGCTGAAACCGATGAAAACGACGCGCGCATGGTCCTTCCCCGCGAACAAGGCGGCTACGGCATGGATGCAGTCTGGAGTGACGACTTCCATCACGCCATCCACGCGTTCTTTTCCGGCGAGCGCAAAGGCTATTACCAGGATTTTGGCAAGCCGGAACAGATTGTACGGGCATTGACGCAAGGTTTTGTTTTTCAGGGTGAGCCTTTTCAGTTCTGGGGCGGACGGCCCCGCGGCACCAGCAGCCAGGGCATGCCGCTACCCGCACACGTCATCTGCATTCAAAACCATGATCAGGTCGGCAACCGCGCGGTGGGCGATCGCTGCACCGGTTTTGTTCCCCGTGGCGGACGCATGCTGATTGCAACATTACTGCTTCTTGCTCCGGAAACTCCGCTCATCTTCATGGGACAGGAGTTTGATGAGTCCAGCCCATTCCTGTTCTTCACTGACTACGGCGATCCCGGGCTGCAAAAGGCTGTGAGTGAAGGCCGGCGCAATGAATTCAAGGATTTCAACTTTGAAGCGCATCAGGTGCCTGATCCGCAGGACCCTGAGACCTTTGAACGATCTAAACTGCATTGGCCGCTGAGCGAAGGCGTGAACCTTAAAGGCAAGTGGTACGCGCAATTGCTTGAGCTGCGCAAGAAATTTGTTACTGATTCAGCGCGCACCTGCAAGGCCGACCTGGTTGATGGCATTGTGCGAATGCAGGTTCCGGCGGAAAATCCGCGCATCAGGATCTATGCTCGCATACAGGGGTCAGCCGACCTGCCGCAACCAGGCATGGGATGGAAAAAAGCGCTCACCGAAGAAGCCGACGGCTTTGCCGCCAGCGTTTATACCAAGTCGGCGGAGAAAAAATGAAGGAGCTTTTAGCTGCTGGCTGCTAGCTACTGGCTTAATCCTGAGTGCAACGAGGGATTCTTTGGCGATGCTAATTCAGACGCGGCATGCCGCAGGCTCTACGTCGAGATTGGTTTTGCCCGCTTCCAACTTGGCCCATGCCGAAAGCGATGTTAATTCAGACGCTGGATTGCCGACGCGATGCCGGCGTCTCTACCTCACCTGATCCCGACCTGGCCCTTCACCGAGTCCACGATTTTCTTTGTGTCCCAGCCCACGCCGTCTTTGAAAACCACTTCAACGTTTTCAATGTCATCGATGTTCGAAGATGGATCACCTTTCACGATCACAATGTCAGCCTGTTTGCCCACGGCCAGCGATCCAATATGATCGGCTTCGCCCAGAAATTGCGCGCCATTGAGCGTATATATCTTGATCGCCTCAAGGGGCGTGAAACCTGCTTCAACCAGCAGTTCAAGTTCGCGATGATCGCCAAAACCGGCAATGTCTCCGCCGATTCCAGTTGGATCGAGCCCTGCCAGCAGCGTTCCTCCTGCCTTCACAAACGCGCGTTCAAATTCCATTTCGCGTTGGAACATCATGGGCCATGGGCTTTCTTTATTTTCGGCGATGCGTTTGCGGTTGGCCTGGTAGGCCTTGCGCGCGTCGTCACTCAGCATATCGAGAACTTTCTGCGGCTCATCCGGACGCGATGGCACAAGCTGCTCAAAAACCGGCAAAGTAGATGTCACGGCCACGTGATGTTGAAGCAGAGTGTTGATTGTGGTTTGAATTTCCGGGGAACTGAGTTGCAATTTGGCGGCCGCCGCCGCGGCCTGATTGGGATTGGGGCAGACGTCGGGCTGTCTTGCCGGGAAAGAACTCGGTGTCCACGGTGAGTCCATGTTCCAGATCGTCAATGCCGATCTCCGCGGCTTCACGGAAGCCGATGGAACAGAGATGACCGGTGACTTTGATGTTATGTTTATGCGCCTCTTCCACCGTGGCCTTCAGTTCGGCGCGGGTGAGCACGTTGTAAACCTTGAACGATCCCACGCCCTCGAAAATCCAATAGGCCACAGTCCGGCGCGCATCTTCTGCATCGCGAAGCTCGTGCAACTGCCGGGTGAATGCACCTTCACCTTCAATGTAAGGTCCGGTCACGTTCATTTTGGGCCCAATCAGCTTGCCCTGATCAATGCCCTTCTTCAACTCAAGATCAAAATATGGTTCAATGCTCCCGGTGGTGCGGAGGGTCGTCACTCCCATCGCGAGATACAAGCGCGGGAAGCTGAAAGGCATATCGTGATAAAGCCCGCCTCCGGCAGGATAGAAAAGATGATCGTGCATGCCGACTAGTCCCGGCAGCGCCGAATAGCCTGTGTAATCGAGATGTTGTGCGTCGGGAGGGACCTGCACCGATCCTGCATTACCGATGGCCGTAATCTTTCCGGCTGAGATCACGATCGTCTGGTCAGCTTTGGCCGCGGCGCCGGTTCCATCAATGAGGCGCACATGCTCCAGGGCAATCACGGGCGATTGCACGCGGATGAAATCTTTGATCGTTTGGGGCGGCTGCTGGGCAAAACTCAATATGGCGGACAAGATAAATATCAGAGCAGTGGCTGGGCGAAACATCGATGATCCTCCGGTAGAAGTGGACGTTGCAGAATAACGGGACGAGGCTATATGTGCAAGCAATGCACAGCCGAGGGCGGCTGTGCCACACGAGCATGGCAGGCAACCAGTGCCATCATTAGAATGTAAGTTGTCTTTTTCAAATCCAAAGGAACTCGACCGATGGAATACACGAATCTTGGCTCTACCGGCACCAAAGTTTCCCGTATCTGTCTTGGCTGCATGACCTACGGCTCAAAGAAGTGGCGCGAGTGGGTGCTGGAGGAAGAGGAGGGACGCCCGTTCATCCAACGCGCGCTGGAACTCGGGATCAACTTCTTTGATACCGCTGATATGTATTCGCTGGGCCGCAGCGAAGAGATGCTCGGTCGCGCATTGAAAGAGTTCGGCCCGTCGCGTGACAAGCTGGTGATCGCCACCAAAGTCTTCAACCCCATGGGAGACGATCCCAACCAGAAAGGCCTTTCCCGCAAGCACATCATGCACGCCATCGATGACAGCCTGCGCCGTCTGGGGACCGACTACGTCGACCTTTACCAGATCCACCGTTTTGACTATGACACTCCGCATTGAAGAAACGCTGGAAGCGCTGCATGATGTGGTGCAGGCGGGAAAGGCGCTGCTATATCGGAGCGTCGTCGATGTTCGCCTGGCAGTTTGCCAGAATGCTGTACACCTCCGATGCCATCGGCTGGACTCGCTTTGTCACCATGCAGAACCATTACAACCTGGTCTATCGCGAAGAAGAGCGGGAGATGATCCCACTATGCCTGGAAGAAGGAGTTGGCGTGATTCCGTGGAGTCCGCTGGCGCGGGGATTTCTGGCAGGCAATCGCAAAACAGGTACTGAGCGTTCTAAGCAGGACGACTACGCCCAGAAGCTTTATACGCGCGAAGCCGACGACCGTGTGGTGGATTGCGTTCAAGAATTGGCTAAAGATAAAGGCGTACCGCCGGCGCAGATTGCGTTGGCGTGGCTACTTCACAAACCCGGAGTAACGGCGCCGATCATTGGAGCCTCCAAACCGCATCATCTTGATGATGCCGTAGCCGCGCTGGCGATCAAGCTAAGCAAGGCTGAAATGGAAAAGCTGGAGTCAGTGTACGTTCCGCATCCGGTGCTGGGACACCATTAGGCTTTAGTCCCGGTCAATATGTTGGAGGCGTGGCATGCCACGTCTCTACATTGAGATTGTTGTCGTCTCCGCACCGCCGTAAGGCTGGGCATACTCGGTCTCGGGGATACACAGTTAAACACAAAAAAAGAAGGTTGTGCTTGCCAAAGCAAGTCACAACCTTGGAGTGGATTGGGTGTGCTTTACTTCGCGGCCTTGTAGTGCCGGCCTTGATGGAATTTCATGGAAGCGTTAAACCCTCGCTGTGCGGGCAGGCTGAGTTGCTCTCGAATCGCCATAAATTGCATGCCGCCCATTTTGCTGCCTTGCGCGCCTTTAGCCGGATCACCGAAAATCCCGGAGGCAATATCAAATCCAAGCCAGGCGCGGACGTCCGGGTCGGAGGTGCGGGCAGTGGCCGCGGCCGCGTCCGTTTTGGCGATGGCTGCGCCGGTAGCTGCGAGCGCCTTGTTCCGGTTGCGGTCCATGCTAAATGACACTGCCACCTTGAATCCTTCCTGTTGCGGCGCATTGAGGGATGTAAGGATCTTCTGTTTTCCCGGGCCCCACACCGTGTCATCTTCAGCGGCTGCTATTCCGATATCGAATCCTCGTTGGTTCCCAATTGGCTGCCGGCTCCGCAGTTCGGCAACCAATGCATCGTGGTTGGCCATAAGTTGTCCCTTAGCGGCAAGCTCGTCAGGAGTGAGAGGCATGCCTTCGCCGCCGCCAATGGCACGGCAGCGCGCTACCAGTTGTGGCGCTACTGGAGAGTTTCTGGCAAGCGCATCTTGCGCCTGATCGCAAATCGGCACCGTGCCGGCGTTGGGATTGGGCGAACCCGTTCTTCCTAAAGCCTTGGGCGGACCTGCTTGTGAGGCCTTGCACTGGGCCTCAAGCATCGGCGCTGTCGGTGAGTTGCGCGCGCGCGCGTCTTTAGCCCGATCGCAGATTGACATGGCAACCGCGGGAGTTGTTGATTGCACCCTGCCCAGCGCTTTACCTGAATGGTCCATACGCGGCGCACCGCAGATCAAAGCCATGGCGTCCAGCCAAGTTCCGGCGCGACCCCAAACGCCGACCGCAACCTGGCCGGCAGGGCAGCCCTGCGGAGCGTAGTAACCAAACAAATTACCCGCTCCATATCCTAACGCGCTGCCCTGGGCATCAATGACTGCAGATGGGAGCGCAGGCGGCGTCTGCGCAGCAGCTACCGCCTTGCCACAATAAAGGTGAATTCCTGCCACCATTGCGTCCCATTATCCTCGTTCATACTGATGCTATTGCCCAAAACGACCGAGAGAACGATAGGCGTGCTCGTCGGGCACAACACTTTGTCAACGTGTCCGCCCGGGCCTCCGTTCCAGGTTGGAGGTACTACTTGATTCCCGATCGCAGTCGCTCCGTAGGTGACTACGCAAATCGGACGAATCGCGTCAATGAAGGTGCCTAACCGGACTTCGAAGCCCATCAGGTTTTCTGTGGGCCCGCACTGGGCTTTGAATTGGCCGCCACCCATGCCACCCTGCGGAGGAAGGTAGCCTACCGCCGCTCCGGGGGCCTGCGCATTCATATTCGCAAGCATGCCCAAAAATAACAGCGGCAAGAGCAGCAGATACAGAGAACTCAGACGCCGATGGGCCATCGAGGCGGCTGGGTTCGGGTTCGATGTTCCAGGTTGAAGTAGGGGCGATGGGACCAGATTGGCTTGCAGTGGGCGCTCCTTTATTGTAGCGGCGAGCAGTATGTCACATTCCGCCCCATTTTCGACATTGATTTGGATGTGTAAGCCGCCCTTCTCAACTTAAGCACGTCAGAGTTCCAGTGGTTGCGCAATCCAGATTTCACCGTTTCGTTATAATGCGCCCCATGGAAGGCTGGCGGAAAGCTGCGCACTGGCTATTAGCGCCCGAACCGGCCACCAGCAACAAGTATGCCGGACATCTGGCGCCGCGCTGGCTTTTTCTGCGCGGCCTCGGGCTGATTTATTTCTCCGCCTTTTACCCCCTGTTGTTCCAGATCAAAGGCCTCATCGGCCCTGACGGCATTCTCCCTGCCGGCAAATATCTTGAGTTGCTGGATAAGTACCGCTCAGGCTTTGAACACTTCTGGATCGCCCCCACGTTGTTCTGGCTCTCCTCAAGCAACGGGATGCTGATGCTGGTGTGCTGGCTGGGACTGCTGGCTTCCGTGGCTGTTGTCTTCAACCTGTGGCCGCGCGTGTCTCTCTTGATCTGCCTGGTTTGCTATCTTTCTTTCGTGGCGGCCGCACAGGATTTCTCCGGCTACCAGTCTGATGGCATGCTGCTGGAAGCAGGATTCATCTCCTTGTTTTTTGCGCCGCCCGGACTGCGGCCTGGACTTGCCGAATCGCACCGTCCCTCGCGCGCCAGCTTGTTTCTCCTGCGCTGGGAATGGTTCCGCATCTATTTTGAATCCGGACTGGTGAAAATTCTGAGCGGCGATTACTCATGGCGTCACCTTACCGCCATGGACGATTACTACCAGAACGGCCCGCTGCCCATCGTGGATCGGCTGGTACGTACAGCATCTTCCGCACTGGTTCCACGCGTCAGCCACGCTTTTGACATTGATCGTCGAACTGGTACTGGTCTTCATGCTGTTTCTACCCCGTTGGTGGAAGATCGCCTGCTTCGTGATTGTCACGCCATTTCAAATCACCATCATCCTTACGCGCAATTACACCTTCCTGAATTACCTGGTGCTGCTGCTGGGAGTTCTTCTGCTCGACGACAAGTTGCTGGCCAGCTTGACGCCGGCCAGATGGCGTATGAAGCTGCGCGCTACCGCTCCCGCGGGCGATTCTGCCGGAGAGCCCGATGATGATGACCACGACGCAAGCCGCCATGCAAGAGGCTTTGGGCCGCGATGGCTGCATTCGGGCAAGCGCGTGATCGCCGCCTGGGCACTAGCTCTGGTGTTCTACGTGACGCTGGCCGGCCTGTTCGACACTTTGCGGATCGGCGGCTTTCTGCCGGACGCGCCTGTCCGCGCCCTGAGCCCGTTCCGCATCGCCAACAGTTATGGCCTGTTTGCCGTGATGACGCACGAACGCTATGAGATCGAGTTTCAGGGCAGCAATGACGGCGGCAAAACCTGGACGGCGTATCCCTTCCGCTACAAGCCGCAGGACATCTACAAATCGCCCGGACTTTATGCGCCGTACCAGCCCCGCCTGGATTGGAACCTGTGGTTCGCCTCGCTGGGTCCATGGCGCCAGAATCTGTTTGTCATACAGACGGAAGAACGCCTCCTGCGCGGCAGTCCGGACGTATTGAAGCTGTTTGCCGGAAATCCTTTTGCCGGAGCTCCGCCGCAACGCATACGTACCGTGCTTTGGCAGTACTGGTTTACTGATATGAAGACTAAACGTGAAACCGGCGCCTGGTGGCGGCGCAATTGCTCGGCCCGTACTCACCCGGACTGGAACGTACACCCACGGGGAAGATAGCCGTCAGCGATATGGAAGAGGGCACCGCAACCCCGGAACTCAAGCAGCGATAACCAAGATGGAGCAAATGAATGACAACCTCAAACAGCACCTGACTGGAACAGCTTCAGCCGCGCTAATGCGAGCCAGAAATGGCGGAAGCAATCAGCCGCCATGGGCAGCGGAATGACCGAGGCAATCGTGGCAGCGGCCAAGGTTGAGCCGGGCATGCGCGTGCTGGATATCGCCTGCGGAACCGGAGAGCCCTCCATCACCATTGCCAGGCTTCTGCAAGGAAGCGGCGAAGTGATAGGCGTGGACATTTCCAGCGGCCCGTTGGCAGTCGCGACCGCGCGGGCAAAACAGCATGGTTTAAGCAATGTTCGTTTTCAGGAAGCCGACGTGCATCACCTTCCCTTTCCTGACAACAATTTTGATCGCATCACAAGCCGGCTGGGTGTGATGTTCTTTGCTGATCTACCGAAAGCGCTTCGGGAGATGCATCGCGTGCTCAAGCCGGGCGGACGCGTGACGTTGCTGGCGTGGGGAAAATTCGCCCAGCCTTATTTTGCAACCACGATTGGAACGGTTTTGAAGATCCTGCCGGACGTTGGAAATGAGTCCTGCGGGCAAGAGTATGAATCGATTCGGCACAGCCGGATGTGCTGGCTGGTGACAATTGCGCGAAGCTGGCTTTCGCAGGTGGAAGAAAATCTCAATTACGTTCCCTGGACGTGGCCGGGCACCGCGGAAGAAGTCTGGGAGTATTTTCAGGATGTGGCGGTTCCCTTCCAGCCCACGCTGCATGCGGATCCCGGATCAGAGAAGACGCAATGAGATCGATCAAGGCCGTGTTGCATGCCATGAAAAAATATCAGGTGGGCGATGAAGTCCGCTTCACCGCGCATGTGAATATCACCACGGCAACGAAGGCCCTGAGCTCATGAACCTAAGGGCCTAAAGCGCAATTTTCTTACTCTCGACCCAGGCAAGAAGGTGTTCGGTTCCATTAGATCGGCGCTTCTGTGCCTTGAGCAATTGGCTTAAAGCGGCATGCAATGCGAAGAACGTGTAGTCTTACCTGCTCGGCAACATTCATGCCGCAAGGAGTCGCAGTGCCATCAACATCCTGGTCTTCCGTCCTCCGCATCAGTGTTCTGTTCATCCTCTGTGTATCTGGTTCCTGTTGCTTTGCCGCCTCGCAGCAGTCTGCGGCTGTTGAAACATTCGATGTGGTGATTCTGAACGGCCACATCATTGATGGGTCAGGCAATCCGTGGTATGCGGCTGACATTGGCATCCGTGGCGATCGCATTGCTGCCATCGGCAACCTGAAAGCGGCGCCGGCGAAGAAGTCCATTGATGCACGTGGGCTGGTGGTCTCGCCCGGCTTTATTGACATGCTTGGCCAATCAGAAATGGCGCTGCTGATCGACAATCGCGCCATCAGCAAACTCTCCCAGGGCATCACCAGTGAGATCACCGGCGAAGGCGGCTCCATCGCTCCGCAGAACGCAAAGACGCTTGCGCCTCTCGCCCCGGCCCTGGGGCTCTATCACCTGGAGATTGACTTCACTGATCTGGCCGGATACTTCACGCGTCTGGAGAAGCAAGGCACGCCCATCAATCTGGGAACTTACGTCGGCCTTGCGCAGGTGCGTGAAGTCGTGCTGGGTGACGACAATCGCGCTCCTTCCCTGCCGAGATGGAGCAGATGAAAGCGCTGGTGGCACAAGCCATGCAGCAGGGCGCGATGGGAGTGTCAACCGCGCTTATTTACCCGCCCGGACATTACGCAAAAACGGAAGAGCTATCGAACTGGCAAAAGTAGCCGCGCAATACGGCGGCATTTATGCCAGCCACATGCGCAGCGAAGGCAAAAGCGAAGTTGCCGCCATTGACGAGGCCTTGCGCATCGGTCGCGAAGCGGGATTGCCGGTTGAGATCTTTCATTTAAAAGTTGTAGGCCAGCCGCGCTGGGGCAACATGCCGCAGATCATTGCCAAACTCCAGGCTGCACGCGATGCCGGCCAGGATGTAACGGCGGACATGTATCCTTACGTCGCCGGCGGCACGGCACTGGTTTCAGCATTGCCGCCGTGGATGGCCGATGGCGGCATGGACAAATTGCTGGCCCGGTTGCGTGATCCCGCCATTCGTGCCCGTCTCAAGACGCGAACTGGCGGAGGAGCATCCCGATTGGGAAAACCTTTATCTGGGCAGCGGCAGCACAAAGGCGTGATGCTGGCTTCCGTGCTGAACCGAGATTTAAAGTCCGCTCACCGGCAAAACGATTGACCAGATCGCCCGGGAACAAAAGAAAGATCCGCTCGACACGTTGTTTGATCTGGTGCTGGCCGACAAAGGTCAAGTCGGGCGCAATGTATTTCATCGCTAATGAAGATGACTTGCAGTACGGGCTGAAGCAGCCGTGGACCAGCATTGGCCTGGACGCGGGCGAAATGCCGCTGGATGGACCGTGTATGAACCTCACAGCCATCCGCGCGGCTTTGGCAGCATGCCGCGCTTTCTTGGCCATTACGTGCGCGACCTGAAGCTGATGCCGCTGGAACAGGCCGTCCGCAAGATCACCTCTCTGCCCGCGCAGCGTGACCACATTGCTCAACGCGGCTTGCTGCGCCAGGGCTTCTTCGCCGACATCACCATCTTCGATCCGGCAACCATCATTGACAAAGCTACATACGCGAATCCCGCGCAGGTTTCTGAGGGCGTGAAGGATGTGCTGGTGAACGGAAAGATCGCCTTGGACAGCGGGAAGCTCACCCGCGTGAATGCGGGAACAGCGTTGAAGGGACCGGGAGCGAAATAAGGATGAGCTGCAACGTGCGCAGGATTGAAACGCGTGATGAGCCACGCTGGCGTGAGTTGTGGGACGGTTACAACCATTTTTACGAACGTGAGCCGTCCGAAGCCATTACAGCTTAAACCTGGGGGAAAGATCATGAATTCCGTCCGCACCGATCCATGCAATTGTGGCGGAAAATATTTTTGCAGAAAAAAGCGGCAGGAACAAGAGAGAAGAAGGTGAGCGCGACAACGTGAAGTCGTGGGAATTGCCAATTATGTAATTCATGACAGCACGTCTTCGCTCGCTCCCGTATGCCTGCTGCAGGACTTGTTTGTGGACCCGAGCAGGCGCGGTGGAACCGGCGCCCGGAAAGCTCCTGATCGATTGGCTGGTGGCGGAAATGTCAGCTCAGGGTTGGTCGCGCCTTTACTGGCACACCAGGGAAAATAACTATCTGGCGCTCAGATTCTGTGGCGGATTCACACCACACAGTGGTTTCCTGCGCTATGTCATCTTGAATCCTTTTAGATAAACTTTTCCCTTTCTCACATTCAGGGCTGCTGCCAGTTTCCTGAGCGATGCGTTTACCAGTTCTTTACTGGTGAATAGCAATATTGCCGCCATTCATTGGCGCTTGCACTAGTCCTGTCAGGGATTCAAAATTCATAGATGCGCTTTTTCCTCAGCAGTGCGTTTCTTGGCATTATTGCTGCTCCTGTGTGGGTGCGGATCAAAAGAGAATGCGTCAACCGCCAGAGAGCTTCTGCGCTCCTGCTTCCGCTGCTGCTCCGGCTGTGACCGTAGCCGTGAGCCGGAAGCAGCCGGTTCTAAGTTGAAATCAACGCTATCGGAAATGCGCAGCCGTACCGTACGGTTCAGGTCAAGTCCATGGTGGATGGACAGATTGTTCGCGTTGATTTCAAACCGGGTGATGACGTCCGTGCAGGCCAGCTTCTATTTGAATTGGACAAGCGTCCGTTCCAGGCTGCTCTGGATCAGGCCCTGGCGAAGCTGGCACAGGATGAGGCGACCGCAGCCAACGACAAGCA
>CAWGRA010000049.1:0-124497 GCA_963824835.1 Terriglobia bacterium
GCAAACGGCTCCTGTCTGGATGCGGGCGTAGTGACCATCACCGGCACGGTTGCCGATCCCCATCTGAATGTGGTTCACGTTGACGTCAGCGGCGCCGCGACCGAAACGGGCGACGCGACTATCGATGCAACGCACCAGCACTGGTCAATTCCGCTCACTCCTGCTGAAGGCAACTATGACGTCGTCATCCGGGCCGACGACACGCTGCACCACACCACTTCGATATCGGATGGGTTCAGGATCGATCGAACTCCGCCTGTCGTATCAGTCACAGACAACGGATCGCCTCTGGGCCAGAGGTACCGGCGCGCTGTTGCGCCGGTGATCGACGTCGTTGATGACGGCCCTTCACCGCACATCGACTCAACGCTCGATGGCCGGCCGTTCACATCGGGTGACTCTATTGGGGCCAACGGCGATCACGTGCTTCAGGTGACGGCCACCGATTGCGCGGGCCACAGCAGCGAGGTTCGCCGTACGTTCATAATCGACCGTGTCCCGCCGCAATTCGGTCTGTTTTCGCCGGCCGACGGAAGTACGGTCAGCGCCATCCCCGAAGCGGTCCACGGCTCGGTCGAAGAGGCCGGAGTTCGCGTCGACGTTGTTCCAGCCGTCGGGACGGTCTCGGCTGCAGACGGCTCCTTCACGCTGACCGGCCTGTCGATTGCCGAGGGAGAAAATCATCTGCACATCCGGGCAACTGACCAGGCGGGCAATGAGACGCTCTCCGACTACACGTTGACCGTCCGTACGGCGGCTCCGCCGCTGTCCATTGAAGACAGCGGCGTCCGGATCATTGAGGGAACGCTCTTCAATCGGGCGGTTCATCCGCGCGTCGTCGAGTGACCCGGCAGCGACGATCGCAGCAGCGCTCGACGGCACTTCCTTCACGAACGGCTCGGAGGTGGCGGCCAGCGGCGATCATCCTCCTTGCCGCAAAGCAACGGATTGCTCCTCGGGGCGCACCACCAACCGCAAGTGCCACTTCACAATCGACCGGCTGCCACCCCTCGTGAAGATTGTCCACCCCTTCCTCCGGGTCACGCGAAGACACGCGACTCGTCGAAATCACCGGCCAGGCCGGGGACAGCGAAAGCGTGCGTGTCAACGGGAGTCCCGCGGAGCTTTCCGCGGGAGGTTTCCGCGCTTCGGTCACACTAGACGACGGCGAGAACAGGATTGTCGCGACAGGACGTGATCGTGCCGGAAACTTCGGACAGGATTCCATCGACGTCTTCGTCGGGCACGATTCCTCGAGAGTTCTCCTTTCGTCGCCCGTCGACGGATCGCTCTCGAACCGCTCTTCGACTCTCGTCGCCGGAACGCTTCTGGCTCCGGCTGGCGTGTCGTCCGTCACGATTTCGTCCAGCACCTCATCTTCGCCACCCGTGGTCGCTCCTGTCGATTCGGATGGAGCATTCCGGGTCACGGGATTCCCTCTCAGCCATGGCGCGAACCGGATCACCGTCGCGGCGGAGGGAACAACTGCAACTCCGGCGACCGCGGTGGTCAATGCCGACCTGAAGCCTCCTACGCTTTCAATCACGCTGAGTGGGAGGCCGCTGGAGGATGGCAGCGCGATCCCGCCGTCGTCCGAGCTCGTAGTCACGGCGGCAGACGACTCAGGCTCCGCCGCAATGACCCTTTTATTCTCGACGGTCACAGCGTTGCTGCCGCCGCATTGAAGAACTTCGATGACGGGGGCCACCTGCTGGTTGCCACTGCACGCGACCCAGCCGGCAACGAGACACACGTGGAACGTCCATTCATCGTAAAGAGTGACGCTGTGCTTTCCTCCTGCAACATCTCAAATGTCGATCCGCCTGCAGAACGGGTCGTGACTGCCGACTCCGTCGCGCTGGTCGGTCGCACGACGGCACCGGCGCTTCTCGTCAACGGCGCGCCGGCGATGGTGGAAAACGGCTCCTTCCGCGCCGCCGTGCAACTCCCGGCTGAGGGAGAGAACGACATTCTCTTTTCCTGCAGAAGCCTGACCGGCGAAGTGATCGGCGAGCCGGTGACGATGCATTTCGTGCGATCGACTCTCGCGCCCACCATCGCAATCGCGACACCCCGAAGAGATGGCCGTTTCCGGTTCGGCATCACTCGAGGTCTCCGGAACTACGAACGGGGCATCTACAGTCGATGTCAACGGCGCGAGCGCGCTGGTCCAGAATGATGGACATTTCAGCGTCACGGTGACGCTGGCTCCGGGGATCAACGTGCTCACCGCGCGCGCCCGCGCCACGAGCGGGCGCATGAGCTCCGCATCCGTCGCGTCATCTACCTGAAAAATTCTCCTTCGATCGCGATCACGTCTCCTCTCGACGGTCTCGTCACCGCGAATGAACTTCGGAAGGTTTCAGGAACGTGGAGAGATCTCGATCCCGCGACGCTGTCCCTCCTGCCCGGCGACAACGTCACCGTCACACACGGTGGCAGTGACACGGAAGGATGGTGGAGTGGCACAGTCATGCTCGTTCCGGGAGCGAACACCGTGACTGTCAACGGCGAGAACGCACTGCATTTAGCAATTCGCACCATGTTGTCGCCGACCCGCATGACCAAAGCAAACTGGTCATCGCTTACAAACTGGAATCCCAGCTTCTTCTCGTAAAACTCGCGCGCACGCGTGGAATCCATGGTGGGAACAAAGCCGATCATCTTGGCGGAATCAGCATCGACCTCTCTCCTTTATCAGCGATCGTCAAACTTATGATGGCATCTGCCCTGGATGACATTCGGGCAGCGCGAGCTGCCAGCTATAATCTGCTGCGGAGGAATTCATGTCGAAATCGCGCAGGCAGTTTTTGACCGAAGCATCCCTGAGCATTTTAGGCGCCACCATCGCCGCCCGAGCTGAGGCGCAGACACCCGAAACCAAAAAGCCTGCGGAACAGAAGCCGGAAACACGCCAACGACCCGGCGCACCTCCGGCGTTCGGGACCGCGCCATCAGTCGGGTCCGGAAGTTTCACCGGCGACGTTTGCCGAAGCTGAAAGCTTGTCATGTGCAGATGACGCCTGCTGAGCGCGAGCAGGCCGCCGGCAACTGGCGCAGCGCCATGGCGCCGCTTTATGAACGCCGCACCGGGCCCAAAAAGGTTGCAATTGAATCCACTGTTTCTCCGTATTCACTGTGGAACCCGATTCTGCCCGGCGAAAAAAGCTTCCCGCGCGTGACCAGTTCATCTGGAGCAAGCTCGATCCCGGGCCGCTCCCAACCAACGATGAAGACATTGCCTTTGCTCCGCTCACGCATCTGGCGCGCTGGGTGGAAAAGCGCCAGCTCACTTCCGTCCGGCTCACCAATATTTATCTCGACCGGCTTCAGCGCTTCGATCCCAAACTGCATTGCGTGATCACACTGACCCGTGATCATGCGCTGGCGCAGGCCCAGCAGGCCGACCAGGAAATTGCTGCGGGAAAATATCGCGGGCCGCTGCACGGGATTCCCTGGGGCGGCAAGGATCTGCTCGATACCGCCGGCATTCCCACTACCTACGGCGCGGAGCCATTTCGTAATCGCATTCCCACCGCTGACGCAGCCGTTGTAAAGCGGCTCAATGATGCCGGCGCAGTTCTGGTCGCCAAGCTGAGTCTGGGCGCGCTTGCGCTCAACGACATATGGTTCGGCGGCCAGACCGTGAACCCATGGCTGCTGGAAGAAGGTGCATCGGGATCCAGCGCTGGTCCCGGCGCGGCGACCGCTGCTGGCCTGGTTGGATTTTCCATCGGCAGTGAGACCGGCGGCAGCATCGTAAGCCCCAGCATGCGTTGCGGCGTCACCGGACTTCGTCCCACATACGGCCGCGTTCCCCGCAACGGCGCCATGACTCTCTGCTGGTCGCTCGACAAGCTTGGCCCCATGACTCGCGGCGTTGAAGATGGCATGCTGGTTCTGCACGCTATCTCCGGTCCTGATCCGGGCGACGTTAACAGTGTTCCCAGCAAGCTTGATTACAACGCCGCCGCGCCGGTGAAAGGTCTTCGCGTCGGCTATTTCCCTGCATGGATGAAAGAGGCGCCCGCAACCGACGTGGATCGCGCCGCGCTCGAAGCCGTGAAGAAAGTCGGCATGGTGCCGGTGGAAGTTTCCATTCCTGACTGGCCTTATGATTCGCTCGCAGGTCATTCTCTTTGCCGAAGCCGCTGCCGCGTTCGAAGAACTCACGCTCTCACATCAGGTTGACCAGCTCAAAGCCCAGGTCCCGGACGCATGGCCCAATCTCTTCCGCCAGTCCCGCTTCCTTTCCGCCGTTGACTTTGTGCAGAGTGACCGTCTGCGCCGCAAAGTGGCCGTGGAGATGGCCCGCGTGTTTTCGCAGGTGGATATGCTTCTGGTGCCTTCATTGCGCGATGAGATGCTGACCATCACCAACTTCACCGGACATCCTTCACTCACCATGCGCGCAGGATTTGTTGAAGTTTCCGAAGCGCGCAGTGACTGGGCTCCTGATCCGGCCCATCCTCTGCCGAAATTTTCGCCGCCGCGCCGCGTGCCGCACGGCATCACGCTCATCGGGCGACTGTTTGACGAAGGCACCATCGTGCAGGCTGGACTTGCGTTGGAGAAAAACTTCAACGTGGTGGGAGAGAGGCCGCCGGGATTCTGAAGAAGCGCAGAATTTAGCCGCGAATGACGCGAATAAGAACCGATTGAGATTCGTTTTAGCAGAGATAATCGTGATCATTAGATCAGCGGGGCTATACGTCTGGACGAAGTGACCTTGCGTCGTTGCGCTTTGTTGATTCGTGTTCATTGCGCTCATTCGCGGCAAGCTTCTGGCTTTTTTTTCTGATCAGTGTCATCAGTGAAAATCAGTGGTAAAGTTTTTGATCCGCACTTTTCCGCGTTAATCCGCGGTAGAAAGCTTCTCCCGCTTAAACACCAGCACCTTCGACGTAAACTCATGCACCGCCTCACCGTTCTGGTTCAGTGTTGTGCTGCGTACGCGCACCACCGCCTGGTTCGGCTTCGAGTTCGACGGCGTGATCTCCAGAACTTCGCTTTCCACATGCAGCGTGTCGCCCGGGCCGAGTTGGCTTCGGCCAGGAAAGATCGCCGCCCAGTCCGATGATGCCATTCCCTAGCGGCAATCCGCCTGGTCACCAGCAGTTTCATGGCGACTGCTGCGGTATGCCAGCCGCTGGCGGCCAGTCCGCGAAATACCGTATTTTGCGCGGCTGCATCATCCAGATGAAACGGCTGCGGATCGAATTCTTCCGCGAATGATTTGATCCGTTCTTCGGTAATCAGGTACGTGGCGGAAGTAAATCGCTGGCCAACATGCAGATCTTCAAGATAGAGTTTCTCGGCCATGTTTAGCGCGTCCTTACCTTGGTTCCACTGACATGCCGGGTCGCAGCCGATGGTCGCTGTTCTCGCCCTGCTCCAGCACAATCCGTACCGGAAGGCGCTGCACAACTTTCACATAGTTTCCTGTCGCATTTTCCGGCGGCAGCAGGCTGAATCGCGATCCGGTGGCTCCGGCCAGATCATCCACGTGTCCGCGATAATCTTCTCCCGTTGCATCGGCATGGATTGTCACCGGCTGACCGGGCTTCATCTTGCGCAGCTGTGTCTCCTTGAAATTCGCGGTAATCCACAAGATCATCAACCGGAATAATGGTCAGCAACTGCTGCCCTGGCTGCACGCGCTGTCCTTCTTCCACCGTCTTGCGGCCGATGATGCCGCTGACCGGAGCAATAATCTTTGTGTAGCCAAGATTCAAGTCTGCCGTGGTGAGTTGCGCCCTCGCTCGGACAGCATCGGATGATGCCGCCGCAGCTTTGGCCTTTGAAGACGCAATCTGCTGCGGCGCCGAGCCCGCCGCCAGCACGTCAGCTTTGCGCTGGATCAACCTGCTCTGCGCCGCCGACACTCGCTGCTTCGCCGCTGCCATTTCCGCTTTCCCCGCGACCACCGCTGATTTGTCAGTGTCAGCTTCCGTGGCCACGCGGTCATATTCTGATTGCGAGATCTCATGCTTCGCCAGCAGTTTGGCGTAACGCTGGCGATCAGCTTCCGCGCGGGTGAAGTTGGCCTGCGCCTGCGCCAGCCTTGCTTCGGAGGCGTCCAGAGTCGCCTTTTCTGATGCGACGGCATCTTCCGCTTCGCTCACAGCGGCCTTGGCCAGATCAAGCCGTCCGTTGCTGCCGGACGAAATCACGCTGATATCTTTTTCAGCGGCCAGCGAACTGGCTTGCAGACGGTTGTAATCAGCCACGGCGCGCTCACGCTCCGCCTGATAATCCGCGGGATCAATTTCCGCCAGCACCGTTCCTGCTTTCACAAAATGGCTGTCTTCCACTTCCGGATTCACTCGCAGAATGGTCCCGCTGATGCGCGCGCTGATCGGGTGCAGATGTCCATCCACCTGCGCGTCATCCGTGCTTTCATAGGCGGCCAGAAAAAACCACGCCAGGCCTGCCACAACCAGCGCGATGATAACCGCGCCAATCAGTAGTGGCCCTGCGGTTCTGCTTCATCACGGCAAATATGCCTTGCCGCCTGGGCTGTGGAGGTTCCACTGCAAACTTTGGCCGTTGAATCTCCTCATCAGGCAATATCTCCGGCGGTGCTGGACTTGCGTGCTCATTTTAGTTCCCTCCCAGATATTTGTTCACGTCTTTTTGTGCCGACCCCAGCGCGCGCAGCAGCGTCAGCTTGGCCAGATTGTGCGCGAAAAGGCTGGAAATGTAATTTTCATTTGCGGCGGCAACATCCTGCTGCGCCTGTATCACTTCAAGATTGTTGGTTACGCCATTCAGGAAACGGTCACGCGCCTGGTCCAGCGTTCGCTGCGCCAGTTGGCTGTTCTTTTCCGCCACTTTCACCGCGCTGTCCGCTGCCTGTAGATCAGTGAACGCATTGCGCACTTCATAGTCCACGCGGCCCACAATATCCGCATATTCTGACTGTCTGCGGTCCACCTGAGCTGCGGCATTCTGTATCTCAGAACGAATTCTGCCTCCGGTGAAGAGTGGGAAGCGAGACAGTGGCAGCCAGTCTGGTAGGTTGCGATCCGATCGGCCCAGATTGGTTCCGATGCTTCCGTAATATCCGTTCACGCTGAATCCGGGCACGCGTTCCAATTGCGCTGCCTTCTTGCTGAGTTGTGACGCGCTGGCCGTTGCCTGCGCGCTCTTGATGTCTGCCCGTTCGGTCGCGCGCCTGTTTCAGCGCTTCTTGCAATCAGCGCCACTCCACGATTGATAGCCTGCCTTGCTGCTGATGTTGAACGGCTGCCCGCTGGGCAATCCGATGATACGGGCCAGTGTCAGCCGGTCTTTATCCAGGTTCGCTGCCGCCACGATTAGTCTCTGTTCGGCAGTCTGGCGCTGCACCGTCGCGCGAAAGCCTTCAATGTCTGCTGCCAGTCCGGAATTCACGCGGTTAGTGGCCTGCGCATCCAGTTCGCGTGCCGAATCAAGCTCCGCCTTGGCCGTGGCAACCCGCGCTTCACTCGATTCCACCTGCAAGTACGCCGTGCCCACGGCCAGCGCGACCACGTTCCCGGCATCTTCCAGTTGAGAGCCTCTGCGCTTCCACTTCCTGCCGCGAAGCTTTGTACTGATAGAGCGAATTTAGATTAGTCCTGCATCAGTAAAAGTGAGATAGCTTTCCTGATAAGCGAACTGCCCGCTTGACGCGGCACGCCGGGGAGCTTCAATCCGATGGCTACCGTGCTCAACTGGTCAAGGTTTTGCCGCAGCAAACCTGAGACACTTGGAATCATGGTGGATAGAGCGCGCAAACGGAGCGCCTGCGATTGCCGCAATGATGCCTGGTTCTCAATCACGCCCAGGTTGTATTGCAGTCCGCGATGGATCGCGTCATTGAGTGAAAGCTCAATCGGCGTGTCCGTTGCCTGTCCGGTGGGAACAGAACCCAGAAATGGATTCTGCTGCTGCCCTGCCAGGGAACTTGGGGTGGTGCTGTTGGCCGCGGGATTGATCGTTCGTGGCGTGGCGATGCTACCCAACTCGAATGAGGTGGAGTTCTGCTGTGCTCCGCAGACAATTGCGCCACCGCGAAAATCCCGATCATGGACTATCAAACGAATGCTCTTCACATCCGCTCCTGTTCCCTCTTGTCCATCCTGCTGCAATGCGTGTCTTAGTGTTCCGCCGGCGCCGCGCCGCTGCGGAAAGGTTTGGTCGCCAAACCCAGAATCAGTCCGGCAAGCATCATCCATCCCAGCAGCCGGAAGCAGTCCATGGACCCCAGAAATGCCGCCTGCTGATTGGCCAGGCCGGCGATCATCGCTTGTGCCTTGTCGGCCGCGTCTGCCGTGCTTGATCCCGCGCTGGCCAGATATCGCGTAATGTTCTCCAGCCTTTGCGTGAACAGCGGATTCTCCGGCGTCAGGTGCTGCACCAGAACGCTGTGATGAAACTGCGTGCGCCGTTCCAGCATGGTGGTGACAAACGCCACGCCAAAACTTCCGCCCAGATTGCGAAACAGATTGGTGATGCTGGAAGCTTTGTTGTTCTTGTTGATCGGCAGGTATGAATACGCCAGCGCGCTTACCGGCACAAAGAAGAAGCCGAGTCCCACGCCTTGCAACGCGCGCGCCAGCGCATAGGACCGATAGTCGGACGCCAGAGTCAATGATCCGAAACGCCACATGGCCAGGCTGATAAAGATGGACGCGAAGACGATCATCTTCTTGGCGCCGATTTTTGGGATCAGTCGCACCACAACGGGCGCCATCATCACAATCACAAACGCGCCCGGGCCAAGCACCAGCCCGGCATCGGTGGCCGTATATCCGTAGAGCGATTGCAGCACCTGCGGAATCAGCACAGTGCTTCCGAACAAAACGAAGAAGAAGGTGAAATAAAGGATGTTGGAGATGGCGAAGTTGCGTTCTTTGAAAAGCTGGATCTCCACCACCGGATCGTCATTCCGCCATTCATGGATCGCCGCCGCAATCAGCGCGGCCACGGCAATGGACAGCACGATCAGGATGAAATTGCTTTCCAGCCAGTCTTCACGCTGGCCTTTATCGAGCACGATCTCCAGCGCGCCAAACCCATTGCGATCAACGCAATGCCGATGTAATCAATCCGCAGCTTGCCGCCGCTTCGCGCCGCTTTCACTTCTTCCTTAAACTGCGGAGGATCTGACACCAGCCGGCTGGTGAGAATCAGACTGACCAGACCAATCGGAATGTTGATGAAGAAGACCCAGCGCCAGGAAAAATGATCAGTGATCCAGCCACCCAGAGGCGGGCCAACCGCCGGGGCCGTGACAATCGCCATGCTATAGAGCGCGAAGGCTGCGGCGCGTTTTGCTCCGGGAAAAGTATCCACCAGAATTGCCTGTTCCACCGGGGCCAGTCCGCCGCCGCCAATTCCTTGCAAAATGCGGAAGAAGATGAGCAGCCCCAGGCTGGGGGCGATGCCGCACAGAAAACTGCTGATCACAAACAGCGCCACGCAAACCATGTAATAGTTTTTGCGGCCGAACACCCGGCTCAGCCACGCACTCAATGGCAGCACCACGGCGTTTGCCACCAGATAGCTGGTAAGCACCCAGGTGCTTTCGTCGTAACTTACGGCCAGCCCGCCGGCAATATGCGGCAAGAGAGACGTTGGCGATGCTGGTATCCAGCAACTCCATGAAGGTGGCCAGCGTTACGGTGATGGCGATGAGCCAGGGATTGATTGCCGGTTTATGACGCGGTTTGGCGATGCGGCTTGGCGGGTCGCGTTCTGTCCGGGAAGGCCCAGCGGATCTGAAATGGTGTTCGAACTCATCTTCCTCCCGCTCCTTCCTCGCGCTGTCCGGCGATCTCGCGTTTACGCTGTAAACCTGTGCAGCTAAAAAGATGCGTACACTGTACGCAACGATGCAAAAAAATTTTGCCTATTCGAATTGCCTCGTTACCAGGGCAATCGTCTCGTCTTTCATCCGCTCCGGGTCCTTCCACGGATAGCATTGCCCCAGCGTGATCAGTGAACTGGCCAGCCCGTGAATGGCCACGCGGATGATCTGCGCTGTCATCTCCACATCCACCTTAAGCCCTTTGGCTTCCGCGCATTCGCGCACGCCGGCCCGCAGACGGTCCATTACCTTCTGTCCAATGGCAACTTTCCGGTCCGCCACCGGTCCCGGCGGCAACACAGTCATGTAAGGTCACTTTGTAATGGTTGGGATGGCTGATGATGAAAATCCACGATGGTGCGCAGGCAGCGCCGCAGGATTTCCAGTCGCGTACCCGGCCCTTTACGGGTTTCATCCAGCAGCCGGATCATGTGCTGGAACGTCTCTTCGCAAATGGAAAGCAGCAGCTCTTCTTTGTTCTCATAGTGGCGATAAATCGCCATGGGTGAACAGCCGACCTCAGTCGCCAATCCTGCGCATGGAGACGCTTTCATAGCCTTCACGGGCAAACAGATCGCGCGCCGTATCGCGTATTTGATCACGCAACGAGGCGTGCGAGCGCGCGTGGCTGGTCCGTCTGGTTACTCGTCCGATGTTTGGCTGCGACTGGCATATCTTGTACCGGCTTACAGAATATTCCTTATGTTTACACTGTACACACTAAAGTCAAGCCCCTCCCTTGCTGGAAGTTTTGGTCACCAATCCGATTTCTTTCTTTATGCGTCTGCCGCTCCAAGCAGCCATCACCTGCTCAGCTTGACGCATCTTTACATTCACGCGCCACTCGTAAATTCGAACATGGAGGATAACATGTATGGGGAACAAGAGGATCGGATTTCTGTTGGTCTGGCGCTGGCTTTTGCCTTACCGTTAGCAGCTCAGAAACCCGCAGCAGAAAGAATTATCGGTCAACCGAAGGTTGAGGGAGTTGGCGACACCTGGGCGGTCATTGCCTGGACAACCAACACGGGTGGCAGCACAGTTGTCCGCTATGGCACGGACCAGAGCCATTTGAACCAGACATCGGAAGCGCCTTACTCTGACAACGAGAAAACAGCGGCACAGAACCATCGCGTGCACCTGAAAAATCTGAAACCGGGCACCACCTATTACTTTATTGTTGACTCGGCCCAGGGTGAAGGCACGGGCACTGAGGCCAAGAGCTCAATCGGGCAGTTCACCACCAAGGCCGCGGGTTCGCATGCTCGGCGGCGGCAAAGGTGAAGCTGGAGAAGCCAAAGAAGCTGCGGTAAAAATCATCAATGGGCCTCGAAGTGGAAGGCACCGGATGCGGACTGGGCAGAAATAGCCTGGACAACAAACTCAGCCAGCGGATCCGTAGTCCACTACGGGACAGACGCCAACAATCTGGGTCAGACGGCGCAGTCACCTTATGTGGACAAAGAGGGCGCATCATTATCAGATCCACCGGGTGAAGCTCACCGGACTCAAACCCAAAACCACTTATTACTACATGGTGGATTCAGGCCATGGCGAGGGCACGGGAACTGAAGCCAAGAGCCAGGTGGCCCAGTTCCAGACCAAGTAGTTTCCTGATCACGCTTTTCAGGCGGCGCGGACAAAATCCGCGCCGTTTTGCGGCTAAATTGAATCGCGGGCGAAAGAAAAGACCAGCCGCCGCCTCAAAACAGGAATTAAACTATTACCGAGACACCTATGTGCAGAAACATCAAACCTCTTTTCAACTTTGATCCGCCGGTCACTGAAAGTGAGGTGCGCGCGGCCTCGCTTCAGTTCGTAAGAAAGATTACTGGCTTTAACAAGCCTTCCAAGGCGAATGAAGCGGCATTTGAAGGCGCGATTGATGAGATCTCCGGGATCTGCAATCGCCTGCTGCGATCTCTGGAAACATCTGCTCCGCCTAAGAATCGGGAAGAGGAAGCGGCCAAGGCCAGGGCGAGATCAGCCGAGCGCTTTGGCAGAGTTTAGTCTCGCCTTCGCCCAATCGCTGTGAGCCCGGCGAACCGGCTTCAGCCTCGGCCACGAAACTGGATGATTCTGCGCCGATCGCGCTTGGATGGTCGGCTGCTGGGCATGGGTTCAAACTGCATGGCTGCTTTGCGCTCCGCGGCGGCTTTCAAGCGCGCCTCACGACTGGCCTCTGTTTCCCGATAAAGTGTCTGTGCCACAGCCGCTGGGCCACGCACGTCACTGAGCTGCAGAACTTCTACTTGAAAGTCACCACCATCGTTCGTTATGCGCAGCATGTCACCAATCTTTACTTCGCGTGCAGGCTTGGCAGGCTGTCCGTTGGATTGGATCCTGCCCAGTTCACAGGCACGTGTGGCCAGCGAACGCGTCTTGAAAAATCTTGCTGCCCATAGCCATTTGTCGATGCGAACCGAAGTCATTCGTCCATTTTCCTACAAAAAGCCGGGCTGCGGCTTTGCATTGACCGCAAGCATGGTTCATTTTTTAGTAGGGGAACAATCCCGGAATCACGTTCTTATTGACGTCAATGCCAGAACCGCGCGGGCCTTGTTGGCTGGCTTTGTGAAGATGGCGGATGCAGGAGATGGCTGATGTAGAATGTCGGCGCATTCGCGGCGATTCACAAACTCATTGCCTGGCCCCGCACCCAAGCGAGAAGCATAAATATCCAGGAACGTAAAAACTTTGTGGTTGCCAAATTCGAGGTTGCCAAAAATGAAAGCTATTAATCCCGGCAATTCTGGACAGTTTTCTGAAGATCAGCTTTATACGCGAAGCTTCCATTCCCTGGGTGTTCGTGATCTGCTTGACGCCCGCGATCAGTTTCATCTTCACCTGGTCCACAAGAAGAACGTCTTTGCCACCGCGGTCGGTTTTTACCTGATTCGCAATGATGACCCCGATGCCGGAGACCACGCCAAGACGGCAATCGCCGCGAAGAAGCGCGGCACCTATGGCGAGCGGACATTGGAGAATTCCACCGTGCGTCCATGGTCCTGGCCCTGCGTCCTGGCCTTTGTCACCCATTGGCAGGACATGAGCGCCCTTCGCAAACATCCGGAAAGCGTTGTTCCTCCTTTCCTGTACCTCGAAGATGGTCGAATCGTGCCGGTCTGCGTGGTGAAAGCCAATCAGTCCACGCTGCCGGCCCGCACCGTGAATTCGTCCAAGCTTGTGGCAACGTCGCTGGAGGGAGGCTCTCCTATTTTCGTGGAAGCCCAGGGACAGCGCCGCATGGGATCGGTGGGGTGCATTGTCTCTGACGGGATCGACTATTTCGGACTCACCAATCGCCATGTTGCGGGCAACGGCGGACGTGACGTTAAAGCTGTTTTCAACGGAATACCCAGCATTGTGGGAGTCACTGAAACCTCACTTCAACTCGGTGAACGCCCATTTACTGAGGTGTACGAGAATTTTTCCGGCCGCAACACGGTAGTGCACCTGGATGCGGGCCTGGTGAAGATCACTGACGTATGCAAATGGCGCGCCACGGTCAATGGCAAGATCATTCAGGACATGGTGGAATTCAGCGCTGATACCGCATCCCTCGATTGGATCGGGTTCCACGTTGTCGCCCATGGCGCTGTAAGCGGAGATATCGAGGGTGAGATTCGTGCCCTGTTTTACCGTTACAAGACCGTGGGAGGACGTGAGTACGTTTCGGAATTTCTGATGGGAAGCCGCACCAGCAGCCAGCAAGACGAAGAAAGCGGCAACGGAAAAACAAAGGCGGGCAAGAATTCCGCGTCGCCAACGCCGCTCATGACCATGCCTGGAGATTCCGGCACACTATGGTGTCTTGATCCGGAACAAACTGGTGGAGCGCTACGGCCGGTTGCTCTGGAATGGGGCGGGCAGCGGCTGGGCAACGATCCCGCTGACCAGAATTACCTGCAATTCTGCCTGGCAAGTTCGGTGGCAGTCATCTGCCGCGAACTTGGCGTGGATATCATCAGTGATTTCCGTGCCGAGCACACACAATACTGGGGCGCGGTGGGGCATTTCAAAATCGGCCAGCAGGCATGCTTTCAGGTACAGGACAGCACCTTCCGCAAGTTCCTGCTCGATAACCTGGATAACATCAGCTTCAGTGATGATAAGCAGCTACTTGAGGCGACCCACCTGCAGGCTGCACATTTTGTTCCCTTGTCTGATGTTCCCGATGTGGTTTGGAAGACCAACGTTAACCGAGTCAAGCGGTCAGTGACGCGCGCGCAGGAAAACTGGAACCATTTTGCGGATATGGACCTTCCCGGCGCTGATGGGCAGACGCTTCTTGATTTATTCACCAGGGACGAAGGCAGCCTTGAATGGTCCACGTGGATGAAGTTTTATAAAACAGCGCCTGGGCCTTCCCAAGGCAGCGGACCGCTGGCCAACGGTTCCATTCCATTCCGTGTCTGGCAGATCTTCACCCAAATGCAGAAGTTCGCCGGAGATAAAGACGCCAAAAATTTCCTCTGTGCAGCAGGTATTATTGCCCACTATGTTGGCGATGCCTGCCAGCCTCTGCACTGTTCACAGCACGCTGATGGGCTGAACGGCTCAAAAACCGGCGTGCATTCCACCTACGAAGACAATATGGTGGAGAAGTTTTCTGATGAGATCGCCTCCGGCATTGACCAGATTTTTACCAACCAGCAATTCACTCCCGCTGCAATCAGCAACGGGCATGACGCGGCACTGGAAGTGGTTCGCCTGATGAAGCGTTGCCATGAAGCCCTGCCACCGGAAAAGATCTGCGAGTCATACAATCAGGCGCGGCCCGGCGGTCACTCCAGCCCAACGAAAACAGCCTCAGTCCTTGATCCTATGTGGAATGACTGCGGCCAGGGCACCATTACCTGCATTGCTGACGGCATCCGCACACTTGCTTCCCTCTGGCAGGCAGCCGTGGGAAAAGATGCTGCGTGGCTTGCCAACGAGCCTAAGATTGTCGGGGAAACCGATTTGATGCCGATCTATGAAAATACTGGTTTTCTGCCATCCCTGCATCTGGGCAATTACACCCAGGCCATGATTCCCGGCTCTGATGCGCCGGGTTCAGGCGGCCCAGCGGCGTCAGCCTTGCCTGCGGGCAAACGACCGGCAACCCGAAGGCCGGCAGTCCGCTCTGCTGCAAAGAGAACCAGTAAGCGGGTGAAGGCTCGGGCCTGAACTGTGCAAGTCCTTGCCTAGGAGCAAATTGGCGGTGCGTGTGAGATACTGTTCCTCAATATCGTGACAGGACGGCTGTGCCTTCCGTCTTGGAACGCACTGAGTGGGCGGTATGCCAGAGCCTAAACCGCAAAATCATGCTGATCTCCGGCAGCAAGATCTCACCGGTTTTTCGGTGGGCCGGTTTGATATCCAACTTCGCCTGGGCGCAGGCGGAATGGGAGAAGTCTATCGCGCACAGGACACCAAGCTGCATCGCATGGTGGCCATCAAGCGCATCTCCGCTGCCGGCAATGCCACTCATGAGGACCTCGCCCGGCTGCTGCGCGAAGGTCAACGCGCCTCTTCCCTGAATCACCCCAACATTGCCGCCATTTATGACGTGCTTGAAGATCACGGCGAAGTGCTGCTGGTGATGGAGTACGTGGAAGGAACCACCCTGCGCGATCGCCTTGCCGAGCCGGGCACGGTCGAACAATTTCTGGGAATCGCGATTCAATGTGCTGACGCGCTCGCCGCCGCGCATGAAAAAAAGATCCTGCATAGTGACGTCAAACCGGAAAACATCATGCTTACTCCATCCGGGCAGGTGAAGCTGCTGGATTTTGGGGTGGCACGCCGGCTGGGGTCACAGGGTGACACCACCGCCGGAAGTTTTCTCTCATTAGGTGCGCTGGCCCCGGTAGGGGGGACACCTGCTTACATGCCGCCAGAGGTTCTGCTGGGCGGACTGCCCGATGCGCGTTCAGACATCTTCGGACTGGGTCTGGTGATGTACGAGATGTTTACCGGCACGCATCCGTTCCGCCGTGCGACGGACACAGTTCCTGTGCCTCTGCGCATCCTTCAGGAAGAAGCCATTGCGGTAAATAAGATCAATCCTGCCGTGCCCGAGAATCTGGCGCGGGTGGTGGCGAAATGCATGGCCAGGGACCCGGCACAACGTTATGACTCTGCCAAAGATCTGGTGGAGGACCTTCGCGCCGTGGAAAGAGGCTCAAAGCCGAAAATTGTTTTTCGCGCGGGCACGGGCAACAGAAAAAAAGTTTTGTGGGCGGCGCTTGCCGTGGTTGTGCTTTTGCTGGCGATTGGCTTTTCGCTTGCACCCCTGCGCTCAAGCATTGCTTCCCTTCTCCATCGCAGCGGCTCTTCCAATGTGGGCGGACAAGAAACGCTGGCCGTGCTTCCGGTGCAGATTGCCGGTGATGATGCCAAACTTCAGGCCTTCGCTTCAGGACTGGGTGAAAGCGTTACATCCAAGCTGTCACAGCTTTCCGAATCGCATTCGCTGGGAGTGGTAAGCCCGAACCAGGTGCGGGACAAGAAGGTTTCCAACGCGCAAGACGGCTACCGCCAATTTGGCGCGAATTTAGCAGTGCAGATGAGCTTGCAGGAAGCCGGCGATCTACGCCGGGTCAGCTATTCGCTGGTGGATGGCAAGACAGGAAAAACCGTTTCCGGCAATACCGTTACCGCACCGTTATCTGATCCCTTTCAGGCTTGAGGATGAAGTGGCCACCGCGATTATCCAAGCATTAAAGATACGGCTGCGTCCGGATGAGCAGACGGCCATCAAGGCACACGGCACGGACCAGCCGGCCGCCTACGGTTACTATCTCCAGGCGCGCGGTTACCTGCAGGACTATTCTGCTCGTCCCGAGCACATTGATGACGCCATGTTGATGCTGGAGCAGGCACTCAAGGCCGATCCTAATTTCGGCCTGGCCTATGCAACGCGAGGCGAGGCGAAATGGGCCAAATATCAGACCAGTAAAGACAAAAAATGGGTCGGCGCCGCCCAGGCAGACTGCGCTAAGGCAATCGAATTGGCCAATGCCGGTGCGGAAGGCCACGTTTGCCTTGGCATGTTGCTGAGAGGCACGGGCGAAAACGAAAAAGCCGTAGTGGAGTTCCAGCGCGCTTTGCAGCTTGATCCCACGGCCGAAGATGCATACATCGGCATGGCTCAGGCGTATACGGCGCTGAACAAGCTGGATGATGCGGAGAAAACCTACCAGAGATTTATCGAACTGCGGCCACAGTATTACCGCGGCTACAACATGCTGGCCAGCTTCTATCTGCAACAGGCGCAATATGAGAAGGCCGCGCAGATATACCAGCAGGCGATCCGATTGGCGCCGGAAAATTCGCAGTTGTATTACAACTTGGGTGGCGCCTATCTGTTCCTTGGCAGGGACAACGATGCTATCTCCGCGCTGCAGCAATCTATCAAGATCCGGCCCGACGGCGAACGCGTACTCAAACCTGGGCACCGCCATGTTTCGCGTGCGGCGTTTCGCTGACGCAGCGAGCAACTACCGTGAGGCGGTGAAACTGGAAGACCACACTTATCAGCTCTGGGGGAACCTGGGTGACGCCTACTTCTTCAATGGCCAGCGCCAGGAAGCGATGAAAGCCTACGAGAAAGAGCTTGGGCTGATCCTTCAACAGTTGCGGGTGAACCCCAATAATGCCGTTTTGCTGGGCGACGTGGCGCTTGTTATGGCCAGTTGGGTAAGCGCGCGGAGGCGTGAAAAACTCTGGACAAATCATTGCAGCTTGGACATGGTGATAAAGATCTGCTCTTCAACGCTGCGGTGGTTTACAACGAACTGGGTGATACCGGGGTGGCGCTGGAGTGGCTGCAAAAGGCCATCAGCGCAGGCTATTCGCGATCAGTGGTGCGCGCTGCGCCAATTTTCGACAATCTTCACGACAATGCACGATTCCAGCAAATGCTCCAGGAACCTTCCCAAAACAAGGGACAACCCTAACTAACACTAAACACGGCGCGCTTTTGTGCGCCATGGGCCCTTTGACCTTTAACCCGCAGTCGACAAGGAGAAAGTCTACATGAGAAAGATTGACGTCTACAAAACACCGGTCGTGGTCCGTGCCGGCGAAAACTTTGAGTGGGAGAACAAGAGCTCCAATGGAACTGTGACAGTGAGCAGCTCAACCTGGCCGCTTACGCAATCCTCTTACCCGGTAACCTCCACTCCGCAGAGGGCGACGGTGAACGCAACCGCATCAGCGGGATCATCATCCAGTTTCCGGTCCAGTCCACCACCAAATCCCCCGGTAACGCAAAATATGATCGTGGCGGGATGGCATGGAGAGGTCTGCAGTGACGTGACCGTCCTGCCTAATCAATACATACTCTGGCACAACGGCAATAGCAGTGCTGCCACCATCGCGCCTGCGTCCGGCACCACATGGCCTTGGTCCAACAGCACTTTTTCAGTTTCCGCAGGTGGAGATCTTGTCGTGCAGGTTCCAACCGGAGCTGAGGAAGGAAACTATCCCATTGTGGTTACGCTGGCCAATGGCAGTAATCCCTGCCTGGGTGCCAAGGCGACGGGCAATCCGAAGATCATCATTGGCGGCAATGTGCCATAAAACGCGGCTCAGGAATTCGACGGCGACTCCGGCTTCATGTCCGGGCTCGCCGCCGTCCAAAACAGCGATCCACTTTCAATCTTACTTTTGTCTATTGAAATAGCCTTGAAGCCCGCGCATGGCCAGCCCAACTGAACGTCAGGATATCATTTAGGGTTTTCACGCGTCTTAAGCACAGGTTCAGGCGGCTTTGGAGGCGGAGCGATAGGCTCGAAGCTGGACTTTATGTATTCGTCCGCATTGGTTTCATAGCAAGCCAGGGGAATACGTCTGCGCTCCAGGTCCTGTGCGGGCACGTTGCGAGAATAGACCAACGGCTCATGACGATTGGGAAGGGCCCGCTCGGTTAACTGCGCGACGGTCTCATCACAATCCGGATCTCGAGAGGCTGAGAACTCATGAACCACTGAGTAATCAAAGCCGGATTCCGATAATCGCGGCTGATAGGGAAGGAAGGTGAAGATGAGCTTGATCGGACTCCACTCCTCCCGGCCAATCTCCGTTTCAGCGACGAAAACCTCATGGCTGGCGAAAAAAGAAGAGCGCGGGTGGTCAGCTAAAGCCAGGGCAACCAGACGCACTCGCAGGCGCGCCTTCCTGGGAGCATCAGGCCAACGGAGCTGTCCCTCGGCCTGCCTGCCTGAACTCCCAATACAAGTCAGGGCCAGGAAAAGCAGGGCTGTAGTCCAGTTCTTCATCCTGACGCTAATTACGCTCTGCTCACAGTGAAATCTCCCGAATGTCCCGGCAACGCCTGCCGGTGCTTACCCGGGCAGTTTCAGTGAAATAAGTGGTAGGCACGAGGAGACTCGAACTCCTGACCTCTACCGTGTCAAGGTAGCGCTCTAACCAACTGAGCTACGCGCCTACATCAGGTGAGCAGAAAGTATTTTAACACTTGATGGCCTTTACCGGCACGGGATTCGACTCGTCACACCGGACGCAGGAGTGGTCGTTTCAAACCGAAGTCACACAAGCGCTCCGCAACTAAGACGTCTCTAGCACTCCAGCGTCGAAATAGCATGACTCGCCAAATGTACGGACGCGCCAAATAACGTCCTGAAGATCAGGGGGCAACCGGGCATAGTTCCCCTGCGACTAAGGAAATGAACAAAGGCATTTATTCAGCTAGTATGACTCCGCTGATCATCCCCAAGGGTCAGCCGCCTCAGGAGGGCGCATGAAGCATCGTTCTTTATCCTTAATCGCCATCTTAACCCTGACTCTTGCGTGCGTTGCACCCGTCGCCTACGCACAGCAGCAAGATCAGCCACCGATTGACGCTTTCCTGGGCTATTCACGGACCAGCAACTTCGATACAAGTCTCAACGGCTGGATTCTTTCCGGCAATCTCAATTGGGCCGCAACTTCGGCGTTGAAGGCGATATCAGCGGGCACTACGGAGATCATGGCCTGGGTGGCCTTCCTTTAGTCATCCCAAATTTGCCCGGCAGCGTTAAGACGAACATGTACAACTTTGATTTCGGCCCGCGCTTTACCTGGCGCTCAGAGGACCGCCCGTTTAACATCTTCGGTCACCTGCTGTTTGGCGTAAGCCATGCCAATATCAGCGCCACCGGAGTGAACGATAACGGCGATACTTCGTTTTCATGGGTTCTGGGCGCGGGTGGCGACTACAATTTCCGCCCGCAATGGGCGGCGCGCGCGCAGCTTGATTATCTGCACACCGATTTTTTCAGCAACGGTGAAGGTCATCCTCGGTTCTCTATCGGGTTGGTGTACCGTCTGGGCGGATCGCGTTAACCCGATTTGTGTCTCGTAATTACGGGTTCATCTTCATTGTGGAGCCGGCAACAATGCCGTCTCCCGACGCCACTCTGTTTAGAACTTCATCCTCTTGAATGGTGCCCAGACTAAAGCTTTCTCCGGGTTATTAACCTTGCATTTACAAGCGGTTACGCTGAAAATCAAAGGCGGAGCTGCTTGGCATCAACATGGAACCTGGTCAGCTAATCCTGGTCACGCTGCAAAACCCGAGAGAGAAATTCTGGGGCATGCTTCTGTCATTGACGCCGGCCGGCATCAGTGTTCGCGGGCTTGATCTGCTGTCGCTGGATGACTTCACCCAACTGGTAAAAACGGGTGAAGCTGCAACCGCCAGCGTGGTGTTCTTTCCCATGCACCGCGTGCAACGCGTTGAACTGGACGTAAGCAATGGCGATTTCCCTTCGCTGGCACAGCAATTCACGGCTAACACCGGCCAGGATGTTCTCAGGCTGTTCGCGGAGCCTCTCTCATGATGAGCCAATTGCGTTCAGCTCCAAACCTGCTGACGCTCCTGCGGCTGATTTTTATTCCGTTCGTGATCATCGCCGTTCAGCAGCACCTTTACTTCTGGGCACTCGGGATTTTCGTGGTAGCTGGAATCACTGACGGTCTGGATGGCCTGCTGGCCCGGCTCATGGAACAGAAAACCACGCTGGGGCAATATCTGGATCCCATTGCAGACAAGCTGCTGCTCAGCACCATGTTCCTGGTGCTCTCCCTGACTCACCTCATTCGCTGGCCGGTAACGGTCCTGGTCTTCAGTCGCGACATCATGATTCTGGTGGTATGTACTCTGCTCTATGCCACCGGGACCATGAAGGTGTTCCGTCCCAGCATATTAGGCAAGGCAAACACTCTGGCGCAGATCATCACAGTTCCATTCGCTTTGCTGGCGGAAACTTCGCCATTGCGGTGGATCCACGCAGGCAAACACTGGGGCGTATATATGACGGTTGCCCTTACCATCCTCTCAGGGGTGCACTACGTTGTGCGATTGGCGTTCGACCTCCGCCATTCATCGGGTAAGTCCGGAGAGCCATCGCCTAACGTGGAGCCTTCCTGAGATTCACGTAAAGCATGTAAGGAACGTGAGTCCAGGCGGCAAGGAGCGCGCCTCAAACCGCACCAGGTCATTTCCTTTTAACAGGACATCGAAAGAGTTAGATTACGCCAAAAAGTTGCAAAGCCAGGAGCTTACTGCAGTACTCCCGTTAAAACAAAGTCTAACCCAGGCCCGGACCACTCAATGCTTCGATGATCTAGACTCTTGCCGGTTGTGCTTCTTCCACCACAGCTTCGCGCAGAAACTTTGCCGCCTCTTCCGGCGGGGTAGGGTTGATGTAAAACCCGGTGCCCCATTCAAAGCCGGCAATTTTCGTCAGCTTGGGAATGATCTCCAGATGCCAATGGTAGTAGTCATTCGTATTTTCCTGGATGGGAGAGGTGTGCAATACCAGGTTGTAAGCAGGATCATCAAGTACACGTATGGCCTTCTTCAGCACCGTTTGCAACATTCGCGCCAGGTTCTCATAGAGGCTTGAGGGCGAATTTTCAAATGCCGATTCATGCCGGCGAGGAAGTATCCAGGTCTCAAACGGGTACCGTGGAGCGTAGGGGCACAGCGTGACAAAATCCTGGTTTTCTGCCGCTATGCGCACGCGCGAGTCAATCTCCTGCCGCAAAATATCACAATAAATACAGCGCTCTTTATTGGAGAAATACCGCTTGGCGCCTTCCAGCTCTTCCACCACCTGTTTGGGCAGAATGGGCAATGCAATCAGTTGCGAATGAGGATGGTCCAGCGAGGCCCCGGCAGCTTCGCCATGGTTCTTGAATACCATGATGTATTTGAAGCGGCGGTCCTGCTTAAGGTCGAGAATCCGGTCGCGAAAAGCCCACAGCACGTCTTCCACGCGCTTCACCGGCATGGTGGCCAGTGTCTCCATATGGTTGGGCGTCTCAATCACCACTTCATGCGCGCCCACGCCGTTCATCTTGTCAAACATTCCGTCCGCCTGACGGTCCAGGTCACCTTCAATCCCCAGCGCTGGAAATTTGTTGGGGACAATCCGGATGTTCCAGCCGGCATCATCACGGGCATTTCCATTAGGGCGGAAAGCCAGAATCTCCGGAGGCGTCTTGCTCTCATTGCCGGGACAAAAAGGGCAGAAGCTGCCCGCCTTGATATCAGCACGTTCGCGGGAGAAATCGCTTGGACGTTTGGACCGGTCTGTGGAGATGATGACCCAGCGGCCGGTGATGGGATCTTTTCTCAGCTCAGGCACATTGCTAGTGTACAACCGCGCCGAAAACGTTGCGAACGGTAATCTGGCTGACCTGGCCGCACTGAATACCCGAAATTGTCTCGGTATCTGGGGTGCAAACTTCACGCCCGGAACGCGTCACGAAAGAGCGTGATATCCGGCTCCGCGCCTGGCTCCAGATAGACACTCACAATGTCAAAACGGTAAGGCGGATCGCCTTTTACCTTGCGAAGAAACTCACGCGCCACGCTGTTGAGATCACGCTGCTTCTCCGGGTCCACCGCAGCCTCCGCTGGTCGGACGGCCCGCGTGGTGCGGGTTTTTACCTCAATGAAGCAGAGCGTGTCACGGTCCCAACCCACAAGATCGAGCTCGCTTCGACTTCGTGGACTGCGGTAGTTACGGGCGACCATTACATATCCCAACTGTCGCAGATGGAAATAGGCCTCCTCTTCGCCACGGCGTCCGGTAAGCAGGTGATC
The DNA here is from genome assembly GCA_963824835.1 of Terriglobia bacterium. Classification (GTDB taxonomy): domain Bacteria; phylum Acidobacteriota; class Terriglobia; order Terriglobales; family Acidobacteriaceae; genus Angelobacter. The sequence goes on from CAWGRA010000049.1 coordinate 22,941, forward strand.
AGGGGTTTGCCTTGCGGGGAAAATCCTGGCAACGGAATCAAGAGCTCGCAAGGTCAGGCGAGTGAGGCGGGCAGTGAGCATATATTCCTTAGCCCGAGATCTCGTATCCCGAGCGGCGCGAAGAACTGAATACGTTCCCCAAAAATCTTCCCAGCCATAGGGTCCTGACTCCGTTCGGGACAAAACAAAAAAGCCGCGAACAAACGCGTACAGGACACGAATCATAACAGAACTTCTTTTTTTGATTCGCGCTATTCGCGTTCATTCGCGGCTTCGATTTATCCGAGTTCATTTGTGGTTTTCTTTCTCCACAATGCTGAGGCATTCTTCCAGGATGTCCACTCCCATATCCGCCTGTTCGGGCGTGAGGATAAGCGGAGGAGCAATGCGGATGGAGTTCTCGCCGGCGCCAAGATACAGCGCTCCACGCTCAAAGGCCAGATCGACAATGCGATCACGTTCGTCGTGGGCCGTGGCGCGCGTCTTCTGGTCTTTAACAATCTCCACGCCGATCATGAGGCCGCGTCCGCGGACGTCGCCCACCATTGGGTGTTTCTCCGTCCAGTTGCTGATCCGGCGCAGGATGTGGTTCCCCACCGCCTCCGCATTCGCAATGGCTTCGCGTTCAAGCACGTTCAGCGTCGCTAAAGCGGCCTCAATGCAGACCGGATTGCCGCCAAAGGTGGAAGCATGCGAGCCCGGCACCCAATCCATGATTTCCGCGCGCGACATGGTGATGCCCAGAGGCATACCTGAAGCGATGCCTTTGGCCACGGTGATGATATCGGGTTCAACGCCGGTGTGCTCAATGGCCCACATTTTGCCGCTGCGTCCGGCGCCGGACTGTACCTCATCGGCCACCAGCAGGATCCCGTGCTTATCGCAAATGCGGCGCAGTTCCTGCATGTATTCCGTTGGAACCGGGACGTATCCACCTTCACCCTGAATAGGCTCAATGAAAATCGCGGCGCACTCTTCCGGCGGCATGATCGTCTTGAAGATCTTCTCTTCAATAAACGCCACGCACTCTTTGATGAACTGCGCCTCATTCATGCCTTCCGGACGGCGGTAGCTGTATGGGAATGGCGCATGCACAACCCCGGGCACCACCGGGAAAAAGCGCCGGCGCTGCTGTACCTTTGACGCGGTGAGTGAAAGCGCGCCCATGGTGCGTCCGTGGAACCCGCCGTAGAAAGCGATGATCCCCTGGCGCTTGGTGTGATACCGCGCCAGCTTCATGGCCGCTTCAATGGCCTCAGTGCCGGAGTTGCCGTAATAGACACGCACCGGGCCGGACATGGGCGCCGTCTTGGCCAGGCGCTCCGCCAGTGTGACCATGTTTTCGTAATAGAAGTCCGTGCCGGACATGTGGATCAGTTCGCCGGCCTGCTTCTGAATGGCAGCAACCACTTCAGGGTGGCAGTGTCCGGTGGAGCACACGGCGATTCCAGACGAGAAATCCAGGAACTCATTTCCGTCAACGTCTTCAATGATGCAGCCGTGGCCTCGCTTGGCAACCAATGGATACGAGCGCGTGTAAGACGGCGAGATGTATTGTGCATCGCCCTTCAAAATTTTCTGGGCGTTGGGGCCGGGCAGCTTGGTGCGGATATTGGGGCCGGCAGATGTTATGGTCTGAGTAGGCATTGTCATCCTCTTTTCAATGTTCGGTAACGCGTGGATGCATCCAGCACTGGCGGGCAGGGCTGAAGGAAGAGGGGACGTTGGGAGTGATTAGTCTCCGGCGAAAAGATTGGCGCGTGCGTGAGAAGGCAGCACGGCCAGATAGCGACGCGGGCAGACAAGGAAATCCACCCAGCAGGCCAGAGACCGCTCCGGCGTGCTCAGCAGAAACCAGGATGTGCGCGCATTCTTCATTGCAGTCTTCATTATAGCGTGATTTGTAATCCTTTTAGCCGTTACTATTGTGCATCCAGAAGCTTGCGCGTAAGGAGCAGGTTTTTAGCATCGTACCGCCGTCTTTTGCGTCTGATATTTGTGCTCCCCTTATGACCTCAACTTTCGCTCCCACTGAAGGCCATCGTTTCCGCGTGATGCTGTCATTTGCGCTGGTTTATTTTTTCTGGGGCTCCACTTATCTTGCCATGCGAGTGGCTGTGCGCGACCTTCCGCCTTTCGTGATCGGCGCCACGCGATATCTGGTCTCCGGGCCCATTATGCTGGCGTTTTGCGCGCTCTCTGGCAGGAAAATTCGTCTTTCTCGCCATGATTTTCCCGCGCTTGCTGGTGATTGCCGTTTTCCTGCTCAGTATCGGCAACATGGGCGTGCTTTGGGGCGAAAAATATGTTCCTAGCGGGCTTTCCGCATTGGTCGTTGCCATTGTGCCGATATGGGTTGTCGCCATTGAAGCCTGGGTCTATCGTGCCGGTCGCATCACCCGCCAGGGACTGCTTGGCCTGGCCACCGGACTGGCAGGGCTGCTCATACTGATGTGGCCGCGCATCACCTCTGGAACGCCACTGGGCCATCTGGAGTTAATTGGCTGTGGAATTCTTAGCGTGGGGCGCTTGCGCCTGGGCGTTTGGCTCGGTTTTCTCCCATCGCTTTCAACTCAGCGTGGACGTGTTTGTCTCGGCGGCGTGGCAGATGACGATTGGTGGCGTGGTGAACGCCACCATCGCGGCTGTGACAGGAGAGTTCGGCCATGGGACATGGACCCGAAGCGCTATTACGTCCATTGCCTACCTTGTGGTCTGCGGATCATGGATTGGCTACAGCGCTTATATATGGCTGCTGGAACATGTGCCCACTCCCAAGGTGGCGACGTATGCTTACGTTAATCCCATCATCGCGGTTTTTCTCGGCTGGCTGTTGCTGAAGGAAAAAGTTGACCCCTATATGCTGGTGGGAACGGTGATTATCATCGGATCAGTGGCGCTGGTGAATACGTCAAAGCTCAAGCAGCATGGGACTGTAGGTGAAGAGATGCCGGCCGCGAATGTGGCAGGAGAGTAGTTGGATTTGGTAATTGGGTAATTTTGTAATTGGGTAATTGGAAATCAAAAACGTGCAGCGCCGTGGCTTGTAATTTACACAATTACCAAATTACTCAATTCAAATCAATACAAATCACTTCCGCTTCCACCTGATGCCATCTTTCGTGTCTTCCACCACGATACCCGCTTCGGTTAGTTGCTTGCGGATGGCGTCGGCGCGGGCGAAATCGCGAGACTTTTTGGCGTTGGTACGTTCGGCGATAAGGTCGTCCACTTCCTTATCAGATATCACGCTGGCCGGAAGCTGAGAACCTTCAAGCAGGCCATGCGCCTTGGCCCATTCCGTGGCGCGAGCGATCTTTTCCTGCATCGTCATCTTTGATGACGGCAAAGATTTCATCGAACTGATCGAGGGCCGCGAGCAAGGGCGCTTTATCATCATGCCTGAGTTCTCCGCGATCGGCAGCGATGTTCCCTTCCCGCACCATGTCAAAAATTGCGCCGAGTGCACGGGCAGTGTTGAGGTCATCTTCCATGCCGGCCCGCATCTCAGCGCGTGTGTCTTGCGCAAGCTTTTGAATGTTTTCGTTGCTGCCCGGGGCAAGCTGCGCCTTTTCAATGCGCGCTTTGAAGTCACGCAATCGCTCAACCGACTTAGCGCCCTGCGTGAGGCCATCAAAGGTGAAATTGAGCTGCTTCGTGTAAGGAACGGAGGTGAGCAGAAAGCGTATGGCGGATGGCTTGATGCCTTTCAACAGCAGGTCGCGCAAGGTATAGAAGTTGCCTTCACTCTTGGACATCTTCTTGCCTTCCACCAGCAGAAAGCGAACATGCATCCAGAACCGGGAAAATATCTTGCCTGTCAGCGATTCTGATTGCGCAATCTCATTTTCGTGATGCGGGAAGGTCAGGTCTTCGCCGCCGGCATGCAGATCAAAGCTGTCACCCAGGTACTTCATTGACATCACGGAGCATTCAATGTGCCAGCCCGGGCGTCCCGGGCCGATTACGCTTTCCCAGAAAGCCTCGCCAGGTTTCGGGGCCTTCCATAGAGCGAAATCGCGGGCATTATCCTTTTCGTATTCGTCAACGTCCACGCGAGCGCCGGCTTCCATGCCTCCGAAGTCTTTCTTGGATAATTTTCCGTACTCCGGAAATTTGGCAATGCTGAAGTAGTACGAGCCATCTTCCGTCCGGTAGGCGATACCTTTATCCGCCAGCTTCTTGATGAATTCCGCCATCTCGGCAATGTGCTCCGTGGCACGAACAATCTTTTCCGGCCGCTCCAGATTGAGCGTGCTCATGTCCTCAAGAAATGCCTGTTCGTACTTGCGTGTGTACTCCTGTACGGACTTCCCTTCCCGCGCGGCATTGCGGATGATCTTGTCATCCACGTCCGTAATATTCATCACCTGGATGAGCTTGTAACCACTCTGCAGAAGAAACCGCCGCAGGATGTCCACGGCGACAAAGGTGCGAAAGTTGCCGATATGGCCGTAGTCATAGACCGTGGGACCGCAATCATACATGCGGACCGTGTTGTCCTGCGCGGGCGCGAACTCTTCAACTTTATTTGTGAGCGTGTTGTATAGCTTGAGCGGCATGCGGTAATGGACGTTTGATTGTAGCAAAGGACATGCGGAATTCAGGGACTGGGACTGGGCTGGTTCCGACTTGGCGGCTTCAGTGCCGTTCCCACTGCAGGCATCAGTCTATTCCCACTGCAATTCAAGATTCTTGCTGTTGAAATTCACTCGCAGCGTTTTCTGGCTATAAGGATTGAACTGCCCGGGAATGGCGGTGTCATGATCATAGGTCTCGCCTTCGGCGTCAACCTGGACCCGGACCATATGACGACCTGCGCGCACCGGCAGGGTCAGCGCAATGGCGCCTCCGCCGGCCGCAGTGGCGTGGGAAATTTTGCTGTGTGAGTGCAATGCGCCGTGCACTTCATCGTGATAGCGGAGGTCGCCGTCAACCCATATATAGATCTGCGCGGTGTGGAATGGATATTGCCCGACAATCTGCAATGTGGCCGGCAAAGCCCGATTGGCCCCGAGCGCAAAGACCCCCGCCACGGCAACAGTCACAAGCAGGAGCGCAACCCAGGTGAAGGTGATCAATCGTCGCGTCCGGCTTCCGGCTGGTGCAGCCATTGACTTAGCCCGGCAGCAGCGCTCAAAGTGGCTTTGATCCTTTTTGCCGCGTTATCTACCGATTTGCCGGTTTCTGGCGGAAGTGCGAGTGTCTTTTCCACCTCCTTGAGCATGGAGACATCGCCGCGTGCGCGACCGAACGGGCTTTCCGGCGCGCAGGTCCTGGATGTCAGCAGCAAGATCTTTTCCGCGCTGATAGCGCATGGCCGGGTCTTTGGCCAGGGCGCGGCCCAGTACAAAATCACAGTCGTCACTGAGGGCTGCATTCACATGGCTGGCAGGATCGGGTTCCCTGGTCGCCACTTGCACGCAGATGGCAGTCACCGTATCGCCATCGAAAGGCTTGACGCCGGTCAAAAGCCAGTAGGCAATCACGCCAAGGGAAAAAAGATCAGAGCGTCCATCCACGGCTTTGCCGTTGATCTGCTCGGGTGACATATACGCAGGCGTGCCCATGATCTGGCCAGGCAGCGTTGCTTCAGTCCAGCGCGATTTTGGCGATGCCGAAATCGGCTATCTTTATGCGGCCTTCAGCGGACACGATGATGTTTGCAGGCTTGATATCTCGATGGACAATTCCCGCGGCGTGCGCATAATTCAAGCTTCCGCGATCTGCTGAACGATATCGAGCGCCTGATCAAAGGGCAAGCGTCCCGCAGCGGCGACAAACTCATCCAGCGGCATACCATCCGCAAACTCCATGACGATGAACGGAGTCATGCGTAGGCTGGTCTTCACCTCACATCAAAGATGGTCACAATGCCAGGATGTGAAAGACGCCCTGCGGCCTGCGCCTCGCGAAAGAAGCGTTCACGGTATTCTTCCAGACTCTTGGCGCCGGCTCCGGGAACAGCAATGGTCTTGATGGCCACGATCCGGTCAATGCGCGGATCACGCGCACGAAAAACCGCGCCCATGGCGCCTCGGCCAAGCTCGGCGAGAATTTCATATCGCCCAAGTTGCTGCATGGTTTGCATCAGAGAAATCTCTGGGGCCCATTCAAATCTATGAGATTGCGGCGATGATAGCACGGTAAAAAGCAGGGTTTACCGGTACCCTCCGGCCAATGGTGCATGTCCATTGGCTGCGAGTGTACGCTCTCTGGCGGTGGAGAAATTTCCGTTGACCTAGTTGAACCTAAAGGACAGAAACTTCGCGCAGCTTTTTGACCGCTTCAATCACCAGAGCAGCCACATAGTCGATTTCCGCCTGCGAGTTAAACCGGCCGATGCCGAAGCGAATCGAGCTGCCGGCAGTCTTCATCACTCAACCCCAGGGCCGTGAGAACATGCGAAGGATCGATTTTTTCTGAGTTACAGGCCGAGCCACTGGAGACAGCCACGTCACGAATGGCGGCCATGAGGGTCTCCGCGTCAACATTGTGGAAGCAGATGTTCAGGTTTCCGGGCAGACGGTGTTCCATGCTGCCGTTAATGCTCACATCCGTAAGCTCCGCCAGTCAGGCGATCCCGAAGGCGATTTCGCAGTCCCGCGATCCGGCAGCTTTCTTCGGGCATATCTTTCAAAGCGATTTCACAGGCTTTGCCAAAGCCAACAATTCCGGGCACATTCAGCGTGCCAGAGCGCATTCCCTGCTCATGGCCGCCGCCATCGATCAGCGGAGTAATCTTGACTCCTTTGCGCACGTAGAGCGCGCCACATCCTTTGGGACCGTAACATTTATGCGCCGTCAGCGATGCCAGATCCAGATTCAAGCGCTCAACATCCAGCGGCATGCGGCCCAGCGCCTGAACAGCATCTGAATGAAACAAGACGCCGCGCTCACGGCAGAGCCTGCCAATTTCTTCCAGCGGCTGGACTACGCCGGTCTCATTGTTGGCCGCCATGATGCTGACCAGAATGGTCTCTTTCGTAAGATGCATCCGCAAGTTGTGCAAGATCAATGAGGCCATCGGGCGAAACGGGAAGCCGCGTGATGCGATAGCCCAGTTTCTCCAGATGCTTGCAGCTATCAAGAATTGCCTTATGTTCCGTGACTGCGGTGATGATGTGATTGCCGCGGTCACGCAGGACTTCCGCCACGCCCTTGAGCGCCAGGTTGTCACTCTCAGTGGCCCCGGACGTAAAAACGATTTCATTGGGCGACGCATGGATGAGCGCGGCAATCTGCTGGCGGGCTGCGACGACGGCCGCGTTCGCTTCCCAGCCAAAGGAATGGCTGTGGCTGGCCGCATTGCCGAATTTGCCCGATAGAAACGGCAGCATGGCATTCAGACACGCGCGGATCCAGCGGCGTGGTGGCGTGATTGTCGAGGTAGATGGGAAGTTTGACCGCCGCTGGAGCCGCGGAGGTGTTTCCGTTCGCGCTCATGCAGCTTATTTTACGCGCGCTGTGTAAGCTTGGAAACCGTGGAAATGTCGGATTGAACGATGAAACTCGGATACGTAAAAATTACTCAGAACGTAAAAAGGCCCGCTGGTGAACCAGCGGGCCAATGGTTAAATCAACCTGAGTTAGAACCGGAGGGTTCCACCGAAGTTGATGCGGCGGGTTGCGCCGTTGGATCCGGGGTAAGTGGAGTTGAACAGGCTCGGGATCACCAAATCCAGTCACCCTGCTTGTTATCACCCACGTCTTCAAGGAACGGATCAACGCTGGAGAAGTTCGGGTGGTTGAACACGTTCAACGCGCTCATGCGGAATTCGAATGAGGTGTGCTCATTGAACTTGAATCCGCTTGAATGACTGAGAAGCTTGGCTGTGTTGGTGATGGCATCCTGCGGCAGGTTGCGCGGCATGTTGCCAAAAGGCGTACCGAAAACTGCCTGTGCCGTTGCAGCGTTCAGGATGAAGCGAACCTGGTCTTTGTTGATAGGCAACGCAGGTCGTGGTCGCAGTTCGGATCGGCAGGCTTGTTCAAGCGCAGTCAGGCTGATCAGAGTGGTCGCGAAGCGTACTATCGCAAGCCAGCCACCACCGGTAAGGAGGGCGAAGCAGGCATCAGCGTCAGCAGAAGATACCAACTGCATCTGCTGGAGCGCTCATGTTACCGAGGAACGGACGTGCCAGATCAACACCGCTGTTGAAGGCGCCAAGGAACCGATGTCATCGAAGTAGTTGCGGGTTGAACTGGCGTTCGCGGCGAAGATTTGCTGAAGGCGTGTAGCGCTGTCCGGAAGCCAGGATGTAGTTACCGGAGAATGCCCATCCACCGAGTGCTCTTACCAACCAGCCATGCTGTTCTTTGAAGAACGGCAGGTCTTCAGTGAACAGGATGGTCCACTGGTGCGGAATATCCAGACCGGAGAAGGAGTGCTCACCGGTGGTGGTGTTGAACGGGTTCTGCGCGAAGGTGATGTGAGTTGGCGCCACCGAAGGTGCTGAAGATTTCGGACACGTTATCTGTGGTCTTCGCGAACGTGTACGCGCTGCGGATGGTGAGTTGCTTGAACAGGTTGTTGGCGCGGAATTCAACCTGTAGCGCCATTGTAGTCAGAGTAGCCGCCATTGTTGCGGGTACGGGTAATACCAAGGTTGCAGTTTTCGCGGCCAACAGCATGCAGCGACTACCGCGCTAGCAGCCGGGCAAGCCGTAACGCCAGCGGGAACCAGGTTGGGGAAAGTCGGATTGCAGACCAGCTCACCAACAGGATTCCCGTTGACGGACTGGAACAGGTTCTGGCCCTTGTTGCCGACGTAGCGGACTTCGAGTGCGGAGTTCTTGCTCAATTCGCGCTCGATGCCCAACGTCCATGAGTGAACCTTGTCAGGCCCGAAGTTCGGGTGACATGGTAGTGTCACTGAACTGGCGAGGATCAAATACACCATTTGCCAGGAAGGATGATAGGCGCCGCGGACGGCGGCACCGTTTGTTGCCCGGCAAGCGGTTTGGAGCTGGACTGCGCGGCCGTGAACGATCTGCGTGAACACGTTCGGAGCCGACGAAGACATGTTCAGGTAGATGTTGTAGAACGGCGGATCATACAGCAGGCGATAGCCGCCGCGGATCACGGTCTTGCCGTTTCCGGTCAGGAAGCCGCCCCATTGCGGCGAATAGGCAAAGCCGACGCTCGGACCAATGCTGTTGTTGGGGCCGGGAAGACCGGGAAAGTACGGGCAGACAGCGGAATTGGCTGACCGTTGATCGTGCTGGTTGGCGGACCCGGTGGTGAATGGTGTACTGGTTGAAGCCCACAGAGCGGTGGCCGGGTTGGATTCGCGCGGGACTTCCAGTGCTGTTGAACAGGTTGGCCGGCTGACCATAGTAGGACCAGGTAATACCCAGGTTCAAGGTCAGGTTCTTGCCGATCTTCCAATCATCACCAGCGTACAGGAAAGTGTCATGCTCGCGGAAATCCAGGTCCGGATTACCGGCGGCAATCGAGACGCGGTTCGGGGTGTTGATTGCAAAGTTGCCCCAGCATTTGCAAGATTATTTTTCTGATTGGGGTAGCAGACCGTACGAACGGGTTGGTCCAAAGCGGAAAGCGCCATTAATCGCGGGCAGGAATACGTTCGGTGAACGCTGGAAGGTGTAGTTCACACCAGCCTTGAGCGTGTGCTTACCCATCACGTAGTTCCAGTTGTCCTGTGCCTGCCAGGTGTTCACGATGCGAGCCTGCGGCAGGTTGGTCGCAGTACCGATTGACAAAAGCCCGGTAGCCTGGAAAGTGACCTGAGTAACTGCATCGGCAACGCCATCGGCAGTTGGAACGGTGCCAAAGCTGTTTCCACCAAAATCAACATTTAGGCGGTTAAAGCCAACGCGGGCTTCATTCACCATCTTGGATGACAGATTGTGGGTCCAGCCAACCAGAATCGCCTGGCTCAGGGCCGGAACATTGATTGGATAACCGGCGGCAGCGTTGCCGAACTCGTTATTGAAATTGTTGCCGCGGTTGAAGATGTAGCGAGCCATCAAACTGTCACTGCCCAACTGATAATCAACCCGGTTGGTGAAGTTGAAACCATGGAACTGGCGTCTGCAAAACGCGCGTAACACCGCCAAACTGAACGGGACTGGCGCAACCCACGTTACAGCGTGAGTGGCTGCATTGAGTCGGGAACGGGTTGCCTCCGGAAATCGCATAGGGACCAATTTTGTTAAATGCCGCCAGAGCTGTGCTTCCCGGGAAGCAGCCCGCCAGCTGTGGCAAGTCCGGCGGGCGTTGGCGTATGTGAATCACTGTGGAAGATGGTCTTGGTGGAAAGAAGTTCCTGATCGAATCCGCCGAAGAAGAACATCTTGTTCTTCACCCAGGGTCCGCCGATGGTGAAGCCGCCAAATTCATCATTCAGGCGTGGCGGCCGCGTCAACGGATTTCCAGCAGCATCAGTATCATAGTTCTTCTGTGAATACGCTCATGGAGTTCAGGATCGAGTTGTTCTCGCTGCCGTAAACGCTGCCATGCCAGGCGTTGGAGCCGGACTTGGTGATGATGTTGACCACGGAACCGGCGTTGCGGCCATATTCCGGACCGAACTGGTTGGTGATCAGAACGTACTGCTGCACGAACTCTGTGTCTGAAACGAAGAGACCAGGGCCGGCGACGCTGTTGTCATTGTTGTTCTGACCGTCAATCTGCTGGTCATTGTTACGGCCACGAAGACCGTTGACTGAGAAACCCTGGCCGCCGTTGGTGTTGGAGAACGAGTTGTCGCGCACCGAGACTACGCCGGGAACGAACAAGGCCAGGTTGTCCAGACCTTCGTTTTCCTGCAAACCGGCGAAGGTGGTGAGCGCGGTTCCGGAGAAGGTGTTGGTGACCTGTGATTGCGTGGTTTCAATCAGCGGAGCATCGGCTGAAACTTCCACCGTGGTGCTGGTTTCACCGACTGTCAGCTTCAGGGAGCCAAGGGCGCTGTCGCCACCGGCGGTGACGGCTACCGCGGTACGAACCGCAGTCTTAAAGCCTTGAGCTGCCACTTCAACTTTATATTCGCCGGCCGGGATCAAATTAAACCGGAACAGGCCTGAACTATCTGAGGTGCTTGTTGCCGCAATCCCAGTAGCAGTATTGGTCGCCTTTACCTGAGCACCGGATACAACCGCGCCCTGCGGATCAACTACGGAACCTGAGATCGAACCCTTCAGGACCTGACCCACGGACGGGATGCACAAAGCCAGTACTAAGCAAGCTGCGACGAAAGGTAGGGCATAGCGCAGTTTACGATTCATCCTTTGCATCTCCATCGTTACTTTGTTTGGGAAAAGCAGACACGGGAAGGTACGCAGAACCCCCAGTGCCGCACTGAGGTACATTGCAATCGCTCTTCCTCCTTAACAAATCTTCAGAATGAGAGACATAGATGGTGACATTCACCATGTATCTCCGTAAATCAGGAGCTTTGTTTTGGGGCTTCTATTGTTTTTGGAATATGTGACGAAATATGGAAGCCGCAATATCAGAGGGTCGGTCTCCGCCGGCAACGAAAAACCCGCCGGAAAGCCGGCGGGTATAAAACGGGGTTTAAGTAAAAGTATGGTTCCTAGAAGCGGAACGTCAATCCCACTTTGATGATGCGATTCCCCAATGCCCCGCTGGGAGCGTCGTCGGAAACCGATGGATCACCGAAGCCCGTAAAAGGTGACTGTTTAGCAGATGGGATTCCCGCATCCTCGATGAAAGGATCGATGCTGCGGAAATTCGCATGGTTGAAAGCATTCAGGAGCGTTCCACGGAATTCAAAGCTTGCACGCTCGTTCAGCTTAATGTTTTTGTAAAGGGCAAGATTGACCAGGTTAACTGGCGCATCCTGGGAAAGGTTTCTTGGGCCACCGAAAGCAGAGCCAAACACACTCTGGGAGGTGGTGCTGTTAATGATGTAGCGAACATCCCTGGACGTTACATTGACGGTTCCCGTCGCGTTTGGATCGTTCAGGTTGTTGAAGCTAATCAACTGAGTTGCCGGAAGCGAGCAACCAACGCCGAAGTTTCCGCAAGCATCGCCGGCGAAAATGCCAACGGCTGCAGCGGGGGCATTCGGGTTACCCACAAATGGACGGGCAATATCCGCACCGAGAACGTTGTTCACGAACGCAGCGTCGTAGGGATTACCAGTGGCGCCGCTGAGCGCCTCCTCAAGTACCTGGAGGGGTGTATAACGTTGTCCCGATGACCAGATATAGTTGGCTGAAACCGCCCATCCGCCCATTACATGTCCTACAAAGCCATGCTGTTCTTTGAAGAACGGCAACTGCTCTGCTGCCAGGAATGTGACCTGATGAGGAATATCCAAACCCGAGAATGAATATTCTCCGGTCGTGTTATTGAATGGGTTTTGGGCAAAAGCAACAGTGTTGCCGCCGCCAAACGTGCTAAAGATCTCGCTCACATTGTCGAGATTCTTGCTGAAGGTGTAGCCACCGCGAAAAGTCAACTGCTTAAACAAGTTGTTAGCGCGGAACTCAGCCTGGAAGCCCTCATAATTCGAGTAGCCACCGTTATTGCGTGAGAGAACAATACCTGCATCACAACTTTGGCGACCGAGTGCCGGATTCTTCGTTTGTCCTGGGCCAAGCTGTACGGTTGGAGCCGTGCAGCCGGTGAGGTTAGCTGGCGCCGCGGGATTTCCAGTTACGATTGGATTTCCATTGACGCTCTGGAAGAGGTTTTCCGCACGGTTTCCGACGTAGCGGAGTTCCAATGCGGAGTTTTTGGTAATTTCACGCTCTATACCAAAGTTCCAGGTGTGTACGCGATCTGGACCAAAATTGGGAGAGATGTTGGTCTCCACATTGGTTCGAGGATCAAATACCCCCTTTTGGAGCTGATTGGAGACTTCCGCACGGACATTGGGTCCAAAAGGACTGCTCGGGACGATCATGTTCGGGGTTAAGGTAGCACCCGAGAAGGTCTGTAAGAAGACCACAGGGGCGGAGTTGGCGATGTTCAGGTAAATATTGTAGAACGGCGGATCGTACAGCAAACGATATCCACCGCGAAGCACAGTCTTTCCATTGCCAGTCAAAAACCCGCCCCATTGGGGAGAGTAGGCAAAACCTATGCTGGGACCGAAGCTGTTCTTGACGGCATTGAGTTCAGGCGAGGTCCGGAATTGAATTGGAATATCTGAGCGCCAGAAGGCGGTGGAAGGATCCGACTCACGGGTGGTAGTAAGATCGTGGAACAGGTTTTCAGGCTGCCCATAGTATGACCAGGTCAACCCTAAATTCAAGGTCAGACTCTTACCGATTTTCCAATCATCACCAGCATAGAGGAAGGTATCATGCTCGCGGAAATCGAGCTGCGCATTACCTTCAGCCACGCGCAAGCGGTTCGGCGTGTTGGACATGAAGAGACCGAACTGCTCTCCTAAGGTATCCGTTGCTGGATCCAGAGTACCGAAGCGGAAGGCGCCGTTCAGGTTAGGCAGAAAAGTATTCGGGGAGCGCTGGTATGTGTAGTTCACACCGGCTTTAAATGTGTGCTTGCCTTTTACAAAGTTCAGATTGTCCTGAGCCTGCCAGGTATTCACGATGCGTCCCTGGGGAAAGCCACCGTTCAACCCGAAAGGAAGCAACTGAGTGGAATCAAAGGTTGCACGTGTAAGAGCCTGGTCGACTCCTCCGATCCCCGGAACATTGCCGAGTGTGTTCGTGCCGAATTGAACATTCAGCGCGTCCGAAAGACACACGGGCCTCGTTAACCAGGCGCGAACTGAAATTATGCGTATCGCCAACCAGGATTGCCTGACTAAGGGCTGGCACGTTGATAGGCAGACCGGCTGCGGCGTCACCCCCGTCAATATTGAAGGCGTTGCCGCGATTGAAAACGTAGCGAGCCAGCAAGGTGTCACCACCCAACTGAACGTCTACCCGATTGACGAAGTTAAAATTGTGAGTGTTGGTTGGCAGAAGACGTTCAACTCCCCCAAACTCAACGCCTGCGCATTGAGTCACGCCGCCCACCGTGACGTCAATATTTTGCGTGTTCAGAGCCACGGGATTCCCCGCTGACACTCCATATGGGCCAAATTTCTGTAGAGCGGAGAGACTCTGGCTTCCGGGGAAGCAACCTGCAAGGGCCGCCAATCCGTTGGGAGTCGGTGTCAACCCGCCGGTTGAATAAAGTGTCTTTTGAGAAATAATTTCCTGATCGAATCCACCAAAGAAGAAAGCACGGTTTTTTACGATAGGACCGCCAATCGTAAAGCCACCGAACTCATCATTAGCCCGTGGAATCGAAGTGAGGGCGTTACCATTGGCATCAGAGGTAAAGTTGGCGCCACGCTTCTGGAAGTTGGTCATGGAATTCATGACCGTATTGTTTTCGTTTTCGTAAACGCTGCCGTGCCAACTATTAGCTCCCGATTTTGTGATGACATTCACAACCGAGCCGGCGTTGCGTCCATATTCCGGGCCAAACTGATTGGTGATCAAAACATATTGTTGAACAAATTCGCTGTCAGCCACGAAAAGTCCCGGGCCGCCCACGCTATTGTCGTTGTTGTTCTGGCCATCGATTTGCTGGTCATTGTTGCGACCGCGAAGGCCGTTTACAGAAAAGCCTTGTCCGCCGTTGGTATTTGAGAAGCCGTTGTCCCTGGCGGAAACAACGCCGGGAACAAAAAGAGCCAGATTATCAAGGCCTTCATTTTCCTGAAGGCCCGCGAATGTGGCCAGGGCGGCGCCTGAAAAGGTGTTCGTTACTTGAGACTGTGAGGTCTCAATGAGTGGCGTTTCGGCAGATGACTTCTACCGTTGTTGTCGTCTCGCCAATTGTAAGCTTAACTGTCCCGATGCCGGTATCGCCACCGGCCGAGACAAGCACGCCAGCGCGCTGTGACGTTTTGAATCCCGGCGCCGAAACTTCGATCTTGTATTCGCCTGCGGGAATTAAACTGAATCGGAAAAGACCTGAGCTGTCGCTTGTGGTCGTTAGGACTACACCTGTTGCCGCGTTTGTCAGCTTAAGTTGGGCGCCCGATACGACCGCACCTTGCGGGTCTGTTACGGTTCCAGATGCGGAACCTTTAACGGTTTGTCCAAAGGACGGAACACACCAGACCAAAATGACGAAAGCTGCGAGCACGATTGGCACGGTGCGCAGTTTACGATTTGATTGCATCTGCATATCTCCATATGTTTCGAATTGATGTACATACGCAGATTGCCCCCGGGTGCTACTTTGGACAGGTACATTGCACGTCAGGTGCCGCGAATCGATTGATTCAAATCGCAGCAATATCACGCATTTGGAAATGAAAGAAAATGTAAATATCCCGACTTAGGTATCGTGATAAGAGCTTCTCTCCTGAATATGGAATCAGGAGCTTGCTTTCAGATATAACGACTTATTTAGTTTCAGGATTCAAAGGACTGGGATCAGCAGGACGGTCGGACATCCGGAACCGGGTGCGGAAGTGCTCTGAAAGCAGTGAGACTGCTTCCTTATTCTTGTCCGGATCCTGTTGGGCCAGATACTTCATGGCCTCTACCAGCAGGCGCTGGCCTTCAATGTAGCGTGGATCAAAATTCCTAGGCTGGCTCTTGCGGCGATTGGGATCGGGAACCGCAGACATGGTAAATACTTTAGCCACTGATTGAACCTCACCGCCTATAACTTTTGACGCTTTACATCATCTTTGATGCAACGGTTGTTGCAGGTTACCAGAGAAATGCTGCAATCGCGAACGTTTTTCCAGTGCAAAGCCCGGCCTGGAAGGACTAAGGTGAACCTTAAGGTCCTAGGGCCTGACGGTTGTGGTCCCAGCCGGGGTTTTCAGCTCAAACACGTCATTGGAAATTTTGGGGTTGAGCTCAATATCAGTGTAATGCGTAAGCCGATAGTTTTCGCCCGGCTCGATGAACTTTTGCTGCAAGGAAATGTCACGCTGGGGATCGAGCCAGAGAATGATGTTGGTAATGGATGCCTTTAGCTTTTCATTTCTGGGGACCAGGTTCAGCCGCGCGGTTTTCACGCCATCCACCGTTTCCCAACCTTCCATTTTCACTTCATACGATTTCTCGATGTCATTCCCACGGCTGCCGAAACCAATATTCATCAGTGAGTCCACTTCCGTACGTCTAGCCCGGGCGTCATAGATGGTTACCTGCTTGATTTTGGGTTGAAACAACTTCAAGGTGCCGTCCACAAAAACCACCTGCTTGGTATCGGGCGAGGTCACGCGCACGGCCGCATCCATGCCGGACTTGGTGCGTCGAAAATAGATCTCGCCTTTTTGCACCTCGGTTTCATCCACGACGCGTTCATACTGGTCCCACTGGAATTTTGCCCTGGCTGTTTTGAATGTCGCCGCGGCTTTGTTTGCCTGGGCGATCACATTCTTCAACTCGTCGGGGCCGGCGGGCGCGGTAACCGCGGAAGATTGCGCATCAGTCTTGCTTTGAGGCGGCTGGGGCTTGGCTTGCGGCGGGGGCGTGGTCTGAGCCTGGGTTTTAATTTCAGGCTGATTCCGCGGCTGGGGGCGGTTCTGGCCGGCCAAAAGACTCAAGCTTAAACAGCAGCACGCCAACAGGATCTTTTTCATTCGGAATCGCCTCTCTCCAGGTATCTACCGATCAACGTGTCCAACGATGTGCCCGGAATCCCACTGACAGCAGGTGCAGCTTAATTGCGATGTTTGATCCATGCCCGATACGCGATAATGCGACCGACCGTGTCTCGTACGGGCTCTACCCGGGCGATGGTCACATTGCCCAGCATGGGCTGAAGCAGGCGGGCGAAATTGGCCCGCACCATGGCATCATCCTGGGCATCTACCGCGCTGGCATCGGCCTGGTAGATATAACCCTTATTTCCGTCAGCAGTTACAACAATTTCGTTGGGATGCGCATGCTGCCCTGCCGGTTGGTCTTTGAAGTCGATGAAGCGGGGCGCGACGAAGATGAACAGCAGAATCACCGTGACCATCACGTCATAGTGAAAGCTGCCGCGCTCATACGTCCAGAAGATGTAGCTCTTGATCATGCTCCAGATACGGGACATGGAATAAGTCTATAGAAGGTGGCGGAGGGGTTCAAACGGCAAGCAACGGCTGCGAAGGGCCTACGTCTGCGTTAGAACTTTTTCGCTGTAATGCGATCCGTGCCCATATAAGGACGCAAGCGCTTCCGGCACCAGCACGCTGCCGTCAGCCTGCTGGTAATTTTCCAGGATCGCCAGCCACGTACGTCCGATGGCCAACCCGCTGCCGTTCAGGGTGTGCACATATTCGCTCTTCTTGCTGCCTTCGGGACGATAACGAATGTTCGCGCGACGGGCCTGATAGGCTTCAAAATTCGAACAGGAAGAAATCTCGCGATAAAGCTGCTGGCCCGGCAGCCAGACTTCAAGGTCGTAGGTTTTGGAAGAATTGGCGCCCATATCACCGGTACAGAGCAGCATGGTGCGATACGGCAGGCCCAGCTTTTGCAGGATTGTCTCGGCGTTGCGCGTGAGTTGCTCATGCTGGGCGTAAGAATCTTCCGGACGCGTGAACTTTACCAGCTCAACTTTCTGAAATTGATGCTGGCGGATGATGCCGCGCACGTCCTTGCCATAAGAGCCGGCTTCACTGCGGAAGCACGGCGTATATCCGGTAACGGACAGCGGCAGCCGCGGCGTGTCAATGGTTTCATCGCGATACAGATTGGTCAACGGCACTTCAGCGGTGGGAATCAGCCAGAGGTCGTGACCTTCGCATTTGAACAAGATCACTGGCAAACTTGGGCAACTGGCCGGTGCCATACATGGACGCCGAATTGACCATGAAGGGCGTGAGCACTTCGGTGTAGCCGTGCTCGCGCGTGTGCAGATCAAGCATGAAGTTGGCCAGCGCCCGTTCCATGCGCGCGCCCAGGTCCCAATAGACGGCAAAGCGAGCGCCGCTGAGCTTGACCGCGCGCTCCATATCCAGAATGCCCAGTTGTTCGCCGAGTTCCCAGTGCGGCTTGGGAGTAAAGCTGAAGTTCGGAAGCTCGCCCCATTTGCGAACTTCTTTGTTATCGTCAGCGGAGCGCCCGACCGGCACGGACTCATGCGGCATGTTGGGAATACCGGCCAGCAGCGTGCGCACTTCCTGATCAATCTCACTCGGCCTGCTTCTCCAGTGACTCGCCTTCCTCACGCAATGCCTTGGTTGCCGCCATTTGAGCGGAGGCGTCCTGTCCGGCTTTCTTCAGCCTGGCAATTTCTTCTGACGCTTTGTTGCGCTGGGCTTTCAGCGTCTCAGATTTGGTGATGAGTTGCCGGCGTTGCGAATCAATCTCACGGAAACGGCCCAGCACCTGGGCAGGATCCATGCCGCGGTTGCGCAGCATCTCTTCCACTTTCGGCAGGTTGTCACGGACGAATGCAAGGTCGAGCATAGAAGTATTTAGCTTATCAAAATCTGCCGCTGTGGCTAGTCCCGGCTGAGAAGTGAAGCGGAGGCAGGTTGAAGGCTGGCGCGCCGCTTGCCGGTAAAGAGATAAACCGCCGCTGCAAGCGATGCGGTGACGATGATGGAGATCAGCAGATAATGCAGCGGATGGCGCAGGTAGCGGAGGAAATGCCGTCCATAGTGCGCCGCCACCATTGTCAGCAATGCATAACGCAGTGACGCGGCCCAGCAGCACGGCAGCTAGGAAGCGATTGCGCGAAAAATCAAAAGCGCCAGCCACCAGCAGGAACCACGCAGTAGGAAAAGGCGGCGGCGCAATGGTGGAAACAAAGATCGCGCCAAAATGCCAGCGCTCAATGGCGCCGCTCACCTGCTTGAGTCGTCTGGGCTCCGATCTTCTTCTCAATCCAATCAGTTCCCATCCTCTTGCCGAGCCGGTACGTGAGATAGGCTCCAATCACCGCGCCCGCCGTGCTCATGAGAGCGTAATACCACCAGAGCCGGGTGTGCCCGCCGCCAGCCATGCAGTAAGAAGATCAAGACTGCCGAAGGTGGGGATGATGGAGCTATCCAGGATGGCCAAGGGGACAAGACCGATGCCCCCGAGATGGCGAACCAGCGTCAAAGAGCGGGACGGATGCCGAGCCTGGAGAACTTCCGCCAGGACGGGTTTCCAAAATGAAAGATTCGGCATCGCCCATAGCTTAATGGACTCTGGAAGGTTGGTACACCAGAAAACAAAATTTAACCGCTTGTAAATTCCGGCGTGGAATCCAGCCGCTAGAACATGCAATTTTTTACCTGCCGGTTCCGTCACTCGGACGGATAATGGACCCCGCAACGGGCTGTATAATCCATGCGAACATCGTCATAGGGCACTGCGTCTGTGACCAGACGTTTCTCTTGATTTTCAGACAGCCGGCAGGTTTTCCATTCAGCTAGCGAAATACACAAAGGCAATCTCCGTCATTTGCTCCACCGTACTGGTTACGACTGGCGCGCTGATACTGCTTGGCTGGCAATACAGAATCCCCATCCTTAAAGGACAGTTTCGCGGGACCTTTATCGCCCCCACTACAGCCACTGCATTTCATGCTGCTGGCGATGGCGCTGCTGGTGCTCCATCGTCCTGAGAACTTTGCCTGGCCTTTGCAATGGATAGCACGGCTCCTGGCCTTCTTTGTTTCCATCTGGGCACTGGCAGTGTGTTTTGAATTCGTCAGCGGCAGGTCATTGGGGATTGACGCGATATTTTTTTCACATCGTCTTAACGACTGGACGTTGACCAGCGTGCCTCGTGGCCGATATGTATGGCCCACGGCCGTGGCGTTTGCATCTGCCGGGCTCAGCGTCACCGCGTTGAACTGGCCGGGCAGACGAGCGCGTGAATCCGAATTGCTTGGAGCCCCCCTCGCAGTGGTCACTCTCATGGCGCTGGTAGGCCAGCTGTTCGGGATTAACCAGTTCTATGGCAACTGGATGGCGATACCCACGGCCATCCTGTTTGGCCTGATGGCTCTGGATGTATTCATCGCGCAACGCGCTCCGAGCATTGCATCAGCGATTCTTGGAGATACAGCGGGCGGCATTGTAGCCCGCCGCCTGCTGCTGGTGATTTTTCTGTTCCTGCCGCTGATGGGCTGGCTCAAAATCGTGGCGCAAAAAGCAGGCATGGACACGAACCTGGCGGCCGCGATTCGCGTGATCATTGAAATGCTTTTCTTCTCCATCCTTATCTGGCGAACAACCATTATCCTGGACCGTCTCGATCAATATCGCAAAAGCAGCGAACGGGTTTTACAGCAGCAGGAAAAGCTGGCGACGCTGGGACGATATGCCGCCACGATCGCGCATGAGATCAACAATCCCCTCGCGGCAGCCACAAATCTGGTTTATCTGGCGTCTCTGAGCGAAACGACACCGGAGAACCGAAAAGAATATCTCCGTTCATGCCATTCCGAACTTTCGCGCATTGCGCATGTGGTAAGACATACGCTTGGCTTTTATCGTGAAAACGCCAGCCCCGCCACAATCAATCTGTCTGAACTGTTTCGAGACCTGGTTTTTTCCTTCCGACAGAAGCTGGGGGCCAAGGGCATTGATGTGGCGGTGTCTTCCCCCGAGGGCGCCCAGGTTACGGCGGTGCGCGGGGAATTGATTCAGATCATCTCCAACCTACTCTCCAATGCAATTGATGCCGCACCCGATACGACCGGGCAGGTCCGCCTGAGCGCGACATTCCAGGGCAGCGGACGCCATGATCATTGTGGAAGATAACGGGCCCGGAATTCCGCCCGAGGCCGCCGAACACATCTTTGAACCATTCTTTTCCACGAAAAAAGAGTTCGGCACCGGTATTGGACTGTGGCTCTCACTTGAGCTGGCCAAGAAAAACAATGCCACGATCCGGGTGGAAAGCCGGCCGGGAAAGACATGCTTTTCATTGCACCTGCGAGCCGCAGTTTCTCAACGCGATCATCAGATGGTGGCGGCGCTGGATGCTTCCCCCACGCCCTGAGCGTGATTCGGGACATAGACCTGCCGTCATTACGGCTACTTCCCTGCCAGCATTTACACTAATGACAATGGCTACCCCCACAACCACCACGCCCGCGAATCGCGAGCCCGGGATCCGCACCAAGCCCGACTTGCATGTCAAGTTTGCCGGCATCAGTTTCAAGAACCCCGTGATCGCCGCGGCCGGAACGTTCGGCTACGGAGTTGAGTTCGAGGACATCGTCACGCTGGAAAAGCTGGGCGGTTTCGTCAGCAAAGGCCTTTCCCGCGAACCGATGGTCGGCAATCCGCCTCCGCGACTGTTTGAGACAGCCGCAGGGATGCTGAATTCAATTGGATTACAGAATATTGGCGCCCGCGCGTTCATTGAGGAAAAGATGCCGAAGCTGGCGTCCAGGAAAAACGTGGTGGTCATCGCCAACGTATTTGGCTATACCCGCGAAGACTACATTGAAACCATTCAGATCCTGAACCAGGCAGAAGGAATTGCTGCCTACGAACTGAATGTGTCATGTCCGAACACGCACGATGGCGGGATGATCTTTGGCACCAATCGGACCATGCTGGAAGAGTTGGTGGCCACATGCAAGTCGGCTTCACAACGGCCCCTGATTGTAAAACTCACGCCTAACGTGACCAGCATTCCTGCCATGGCCAAGGCCGCGGAAAATGCCGGCGCCGACGCCATCTCTCTGGTGAACACGTTTCTCGGCATGGCGATTGACGCCAAGACCCGCAAGCCGCGTATATCCAACCTGACGGCGGGCTTGAGCGGGCCGGCGATTAAACCGATCGCGCTGCGGATGGTGTACGAGGCGGCCCACACGGTGGAAATTCCGGTGATCGGCATGGGAGGCATCAGCACTGCCGAAGACGTGGTGGAATTCATGCTTGCCGGAGCGGCGGCGGTGGAAGTAGGTACTGCGAATTTCTGGGACCCATGCGCGACGGAAAAAATTGTGGACGGCTTGCAGCGCTGGTGTGCGGAAAATCGCGTCAGCAAGATAACCGACTTGATTGGTGGCCTGGAAACCTGAACCTGGGTAAATCTAGTGATCGCCTTTTTTGAGGAACTCCTGTGTAACTTCAGGAAGCTTCTCCCGGATATTGCTGGGAAGCCGGTCATGAATACGGCGGGCCTGTATGCGGGCAACGTCAGCCACAACCACAGGCGCAGGCGTAGCGACGGCAACAATCAGCCATACAATAATGAAGAAAAGGCATCCGGCGAGCGCGAGCAACTCCAGCACCTGCGCGTGGCGAGGAGAATAATGCCGGACGGCGCCGAACGCCACCAGGAACATGACTGCTGAAACGCTGGCAATTACCATCAGGCCGATGTCAATGGTGCGGTGAAGGACCTGGCGTCCACGGCAATGGTCGCAATCGACAAGGTGCTGCTCGTAGTCGCCTCGCATCTCCGGCGCGATACCGGAGATGTCGAACCGCCATCCAGCCAAAATGTCCCCGATCACCTTATCTGTACAAACACTCATTGAAAGCTGGCTAAGAGCATCCTTTAATTCGGGAATGCCAAGATCCTTATGTTCTCACCCCAGAGTAATAGGTTGCAATGGCTTGTCCTGCTGGGCAAGTGTGACACTGGCCGATTGGAAAAGGCTCATCTTCCCGCCCAGCGCTCGATAAGCTGTCTCGCGGGCGATCTCCGGATGGTTGTTGTGTTCAGAAAGATGGGCCAAGACTAGAAATGCCGCCTGGCCGTCATAGTCTTTCTCAAAGAAATCGGCGAGTGCGGTGTTGGAAAGGTGCCCTACGCGGCTCATCACCCGCTGCTTGACCATCCATGGATAAGGGCCGTTACGCAACATTTCCAGGTCATGGTTAGACTCAATCATCAAGCCATCACAGGCGCGAAGGTTCTCTTTGACGTTCGCCGGCATGTAGCCCAGGTCAGTAACCACGGCAACCTTCACTCCGAAAGCTTTAAAGGTGAAGCCACATGGGTCAGCTGCATCATGTGGAATGGTAAACGGCGTAACTGTAATATCGGCGATCATGAAACTACGGCCAGGCTGAAAGTGTTCCCGCCTTTCCAGCTTTACCGGCTTACCTTCAGGATCTTTAGTGGAGCGGCGCCAGCTCTGGTATGTGGCCTCAGTGATGTAAACCGGGATTTGCAGCTTGCGGGCCAGCACCTGAAGTCCGGCGACGTGATCATTGTGTTCGTGCGAAATGATGATTGCTTTCAGCTTCTGCGGATCTTCGCCGGCGCTACGCATGCGCTTGAGGGTCTCACGGCAGGAGATACCGGCATCCACCAGCACACTGCTTTCATTACTGGAGAGCACCGTGCAATTGCCACGGCTGCCACTGGCCAACACTGTCATGCGCACTGCCATCAGCATGAAGAATAACGGCAATCGGCCACGAAGGGAATGAGAAAGTTTGTCCGGCTGAGGAAAACGAGTAACAAAAATAGCCGAAGTTACAGCACGCGTATTTCGGCAAAGGTTTCACCGCCAAGGCGGCACTCGCGATACATCCACACGTTGTGCAGAGAATTGCCGTTCTCGCCCATGTACGAATCAACAATGCGGTCCAGAATTTCCTGCACGCTGGCGTTTTTCATGTGCAGTACTTGAGGAGCGGACTTCCGGGCCACTCCCACCAGTTCCGAATGGCGGGATGTCCGTACATGATGCTGCTTCAGATAGGCCATGACTTCCTCGGACTGCCATAGCGCATCCAGGGCGGCCCGGGGAGGCCGGTCTTCAACCACAAAAAATTCCTTGATGCGGACCTGAAGCAGACTTCCGTGGATGGAAGTGTCTTTTACATTCACGTGCCCGCGGGCCGTCTCATTCCACTTGATCTCAGGATAGCGTTGAGTTATTTCCTGCAATGCCTGATCCAGCGGCTCCAGCTTTATGGTGGGTGGAAACAGATGGGTTGGAACCATGGCGCCGCGGGCGCCGCACTGTGCCCTTTCAATGACTGATCCCGTGCGATGGGCCGAGCTCAGGATCCTTACCACAGCCGTGGCAAGACTAAGATCGGCTTCTTCCGGCGCGGGCGTGGGCGAAGGTGGCGCCGGCGCCGCGTTGGGAATATTCACGGCCTCGCGTCCATCATCCGCCGGTGGACGGTGGCAGCCGCCGCAGCAGAGGACGCCCACACACACGGCCAACAATAAGATTGATTTTGTATTCAGAGATATAGCCACGTGCAAGCAGAATAGCGGGAAACAGGAAATTGAGAGTAGAAAAAAATCACCTCCCGTTTACTCTTTAGTACTCACCCAAGCTTGAAATTCACCGCGATGGGGTACTCACCAGGCCAGGTTACCGTGTGACTGATCTGAGTCGTCCTGAAGTTCAGGCGCATCGAAGGGTATGGAGGATTTGCTGCCATGCCAGAAAGCCAGCCCGTGGAAATTGCCACAATCAGCCGCGAGGAATTGAAAGAGAAGATCGACCGCAAACACCGGTTTGTGCTGGTGGAGACGCTTCCCGCGAACTATTACAACCATGACCATCTTCCCGGCGCCATCAATTTGCCGCCTGACCAGATAGCGCAACTGGCGCCGAAGGTACTGCCGGACAAAACGGCGGAAATCATTGTGTATTGCGCCAAGCTGACTTGAAACGCCTCAGAAAACGCCGCCCGTGAATTGGCGGCCATGGGATATACCAATATTCGTGATTACGCGGAAGGCAAACAGGGCTGGACGGCAGCGGGATTGCCGACCGAAGGCCATAACGGCAACCAACACAGTACGGTAGTTCAATCTGTCGAAGCCGGAGCGAAAGTCGCGGACTGTGAGTTTTCTGCGATCTTCGCTCACCAGCCATCGCAAAACGATCCGTCGATGCGGATGATCTGCAGAAGAAACTCGATGAACCACTGCTCTCCGCGTTTTCCACAATTTCTGTTTGGCACGGACTCTCAGAGGCCAACATCGAAATACCTGAAAACACTCTGCTTAGCGGCTAAGGCCACGCTACGTAAAAAAGCAGCATCTAACCCGCCGTTGGTATGGCCAAAACTTTCGATTAGATTGCGGGAGATTCATGGATAAGCCTAAACTCCTCTTCGTGGACGACGAGGATTCAATCCGAATTACCTTGCCAGCCATTTTGCATCGGGAAGGATTTGAAGTAACTGCCGCCGCCACGGTGGCAGAAGCCATCGCACTGATCAACCGGCAGACATTCGACATTCTGCTGTCCGATCTCAATATCGGGGAACCCGGAGACGGCTTCACCGTGGTCAGCGCCATGCGAAGAATTCAGCCGAAGGCCAGGACGTTTATCCTTACCGGCTATCCTGATTTTTCTTCGGCGCTGGAGGCGATCCGCCGCCAGGTGGACGACTATCTAACCAAGCCAGCCGACATACCCACGCTGGTACGGACGCTGAAAAGCAAATTGCAACGCGACACTCCGCAAATAGCGGGTTACAAAAAGTCCGCCGGCGTATTGCGTGAAAATGAGGGCGAGATCATGGACCTCTGGTTCCAGGCTGTTCAAACTGATCCTGATCTCCAGGAAATCCCGCATGTCCCGGAAAGAACGCCTTGATCATCTGCCACGATTGCTGAGTGAATTGGTAAGGCGGCTGGAAAAGGCTGAGACCGGCGCGGATCTTGAAACCGCGCGAAGCGCCGCGGAGCATGGAAGAAAGCGCCGCGAACAAGGCTACTCAGCCACGCAGATCGTGCAGGAAAACCGGCTCTTTTATCGTGTGATTGCCAATCGACTGCAGCAGAACCTGCTGGATCTGGATATCAGCACGGTGATCCCGGACCTTATCCGGATCAGCGAGGTGTTAAACGAAATGCTGCAAGAGTCGATTCGAGAGTTCCACCATCCTGAAGGCGTGGCGGCGTGAGTTGCCGAAAATTCTTATGTCTGACATACGACATTAAGATTTATACTGAAAGACAGTTGTGCTGCGGTTTGCCTGTCCTGCCATGAGGCTCTTCAAGCTTCCAAAGCCCGAAGGGTGGTACGGGCATGTCAGATCGACGGAAACCTCGTATTCTTTGCTTATCCAGATCAAGCTCTCAACTTGAATTGATCATTTCGCATTTTGCCGAGGAGGAGTTTGAGGCCATTGCCGCGGCTTCTCCCCAGGAGGCAGTCGCCTTTTGCGCGGCCAATGATGTCAGTGCCATGGTACTGGACTCTGAATTTGTGACTGAAGGCGGCTGGACCGTGGCCCAGAGCCTCCACATGGTGAAACCGCAACTTCCAATTCTTCTGCTGAAAGCCGGCCGTTGCCGCGAATTGCCCCCTGACGTGGACGCCGTCACAAGCAAGATGGGAATGATTTTAAGCGCGTTAAAGGCCCTTTTGAAACAATGCGGAGCGAACGGACACGTCACCAACATCAGGCAGGCAGCATCTTCCGGCTATTGAGATGAAAGCTGCGCGCAGGCATTCGGAAATTGTCGGCTGACAAGCAGGCGGGAATTAATCTTCCTAATCCGCTTCTAATTGCTTTATAAGATTGATGAGGCATCATGAGTGTGCAGCCCAATCCCCCCAGGCTTTGCCGCGCGCAAGTTCGCGTTGCAATGCCAAGGAGCTGACATATGTCAGGAGCACCAGCAGATACAGATCTCATTACTTTAATGAGCGAATTACAAAGTTATGTTCGACAGCATCTGGAACAGCCGGAAGTGCTGGCGGAGATTCGCCATTGGATGACTCAGACGCCAGCAGCAAGATATGGTAGCAGTCCTCGAGTTGCCACGGCTGAACTGGTGCGCGCATTTGAACTGCTGGCCCCGGCCTTAATGGTGGACTTTCTCAACGAGAATTCCGCTCTCATCAACCAGAGCGAACTTCGCCGCTGGGCAGCCGAACGCGAAAACCTGAACGAAGTGGTTATGAATATGATCGCTTAAATTATCATCGCGTCTTCGGATGTAAAAAGGCGGTGCGTTTTAATGGCGGCGCCCTTTCAATCGAACTCCCCTTGCCTCAAACCCTGAAATGTTGAGCGGAGAGACGCGCCCACAGTCGGGTGTCATAGTCGAAACATCCTGAGGATGTCCTCGGCCACGCCGATTCAGGGAGTTCTCCCCAGAGATCTCCTTTTCGGATTTGAATGTACTGTTACTGTTTTCGCTGGAACGCCCTTGATCGGCATTGTTACAAGCGGCCGCACCGGGATGTTTCGACTGCGTCGTCGCATACGCTCCGACTCCGCTCAACATGACAGATGGTCAGGTTGTGTTTACACCGATGCTCAGGGCCCGTGAATATGGGCCCCTTCTCAACTTGACCGAAGCTGCTGCTGTTAAACTCACTTACTGAACTTTCAACCATTCATCACGGAGAGAGCTATGCTGGGAAAGACGGTGGTGATCACCGGCGCGACTTCAGGTATTGGGCAGATTGCCGCTGAAAAGCTGGCAGCCATGGGCGCCCACCTGGTGCTGATAGCGCGCAGTCCCGAACGCGGCGAAGCCACAATCAAGAGGTTGCGGCAGCTAGGCGACGGAAACCACAGCGTCCACTACGCCGACCTCTCGCGGCTGAGTGAGATGAAACGCGTTGCCGGCGAGATTGCCGCTGCCGTTCCGCGCATTGACGTGCTCATCAATAACGCCGGCGCCATGTTCGGCAAGCGGCAGGTCACTGAGGACGGCCTGGAGCTGACCTTTGCGCTCAATCACATGAGTTATTTCGTGCTGGCGAACCGCCTTTATGATCGACTGCGCGCCGCGGCGCCCGCCCGGCTGATTAACACCGCATCTGACGCGCACAAAGGACAGAAACTGGATTTTACTGATCTGCAATCTTCTCGCGGCTATCAAGGGTTTCCTGTTTATGGCCGAACAAAATTGTGCAACATCCTTCATGCCAGCGAACTCGCACGCCAATGGGGAGGCAGCGGCGTAACCGCCAACAGCCTGCATCCCGGGTTTGTAAACACGAGGTTCGGTAGCGGCATCACCGGAATTTGGGGCATTGGTTTCGCGGTTGCGAAGCTGTTTGCGCTCACGCCGGAGCAGGGCGCGGAAACCATTGTGTATCTCGCGTCGTCGCAGGACGAATCCGTGGTGAAGGCCAACGGTCTTTACTTCGTTAAAAAGGAAGTGGCCACGCCCAGCCAAGAAGCTCGCGATGAAGATTCCGCACGGCGTTTGTGGCAGGAATCCGAGAGACTCGCGGGGCCGGCGTGAGGCCTGCTTTCGGGCACTGATCCTGGTTTTGAATGATATTAAAATCTCTAATTTATATCTAACCGGATTCTAATGTCGTAAGACGACATTAATCACTGTTGACGTGTATGTTTCCGGGGTCATCTTAAGCTGCGTGCTCTCAGCACGCTTCCCTTCCGGTCTGATGACTGCTCTGCCTCGCGTTTCTTAAAAACAATTTGGCCAGAAAATCGAGGGCGTAATGCATAGCCATACACTCCGCTGTACGAGTTCGTCTTTCCGTGTGCTGATGTTACTGGTGCTCATGGTAACCCTTTCATTGGGCGCACATGCTCAACGTGTTATCAACGATGCAGACCGGGTGACTTTGCATGGCAATACGCATCCACTGGCACGCGCGGAATTTGACCGCGGCTCCGCCAATGCAACCATGCCGATGAACAACATGATCATGCTGCTCTCAGTCCGCCCGGACGCGCAAGCACAGCTCTCTCAGCTTCTGGCTGACCAGCAGAACCCGAAGTCACCCGAATATCACAAGTGGCTCAAGCCGGCGGAATTCGGTTTACGTTTCGGCCCTACCGACCAGGACGTTGCCGATGCCAGCAACTGGCTGCGGCGGTTTGGTTTCCGCATTGATGAAGTGGCAAACGGCAGAATGTGGATCAATTTCAGCGGCGATGTGCAGAAAGTGGAACGGGCCTTTCAGACCAATATTCGCCAGTATGAAGTGAACGGCAAGATACACCACGCCAATGCCAGCGATCCCACCATTCCCCGTGCGCTGACCGGGTTGGTGCAAGGCATAGTGTCTCTGAATGATTTCCCGAAGCACCGCAACAGCTCAGTGAACCAGCTTCCGCCTGATTTTACGGACGGCAACGGCTCGAATTTCCTGGCGCCAGCGGACTTTGCCACCATTTACAACGTGAACCCGCTTTACAATGCCACGCCTGCGATTGATGGGACGGGGCAAAGCATTGCCATTGTTGGCCGCACCAACATCAGTGTGGGCGACGTTCAGTTCTTCCGCAGCTTCTTTGGCCTGCCGGCGAATGATCCGGTGCTCATCCTCAATGGCGCAGACCCAGGAGACCTTGGCGGCAACGAGGAAGCCGAGGCTGACCTGGATGTGGAATGGGCGGGAGCAATCGCCAGGAATGCCACTATTAATTTTGTGATTTCACAATCCACCACCACCACAGACGGCGTGGACCTCTCCGCCCAGTACATTGTGAACAATAATGTGGCTCCGGTGATGAGCACCAGCTTTGGCCTTTGCGAATCCGCGCTGGGCACGGCCGGCAATAGCTTCTGGGGAACGCTTTGGTCACAGGCGGCAGCCCAGGGCATCACTTCCTTTGTTTCCTCGGGCGACAGCGGCGCAGCAGGTTGCGATCTGGCCGGCGCAGCAGCCGGCACGGCTACGGGCGTGAATGGTCTGAGCTCCACGCCGGACAACATCTCGGTTGGCGGCACGGAATTTAATGAAGGCACAGGCACTTTCTGGTCGCCGACGAATGATCCCAACACCCAGGCTTCCGTGCTGAGCTATATCCCGGAAATCGTCTGGAACGAAAGCGGAAACGTAGCCGGCGGCTCCGGATTATTTTCCACCGGCGGCGGCGCGAGCACCGTGTACACCAAGCCTGCTTTCCAGGCGGGCCCAGGCGTTCCGGCTGATGGCGCACGCGATGTGCCCGATGTGGCACTCAGTTCCGCAAGCCACGACGGCTATCTCATTATCCAGGGACATACTGCCACGGCAACAGGCCTTGTGGCCGTGGGCGGGACCTCAGCGGCTTCGCCCTCATTCGCCGGAATCATGGGGCTGGTGGTGCAGAAGACGGGATCGGCACAAGGCAACGCCAATTCGGTTCTCTACACCATGGCGCAAAATCAGTTTGCCGGTGGCACCGCCGTTTACCATGACACCATCAGCGGCGATAACAGCGTGCCCGGCGTAACCGGCTTTACCGCCGGGGCGGGCTATGACCAGGCAACCGGCTGGGGATCAGTGGACGCCAGCGTCCTGGTGAATTTGTGGAACAACAACGCAACGCCTGATTTCGCGCTGGCTGCCGACTCCGGCATCGCAATCAGTGAACTCAGGGCATCACGGCCAATTACACGGTCACAATGACGACGGTCGGCGGATATGCCAACACGGTAACATTCAGTATCAGTGGGCTTCCAACTGATGCAACGGCAACATTCACACCTGCTTCACTGGCAGGCCCTGGAACCTCAGCGCTGGCCATCACCACAGCGGCAACCACGCCGCTGGGCAGCTATCCGCTGACTATCACGGGTACGGATGGAGTTCTTAGCCACACTACGTCCATCACGCTGGTAGTGACGCAGCCTGACTTCACGCTGACGGCGGCGCCGGCTTCACAGGCAACTGTTGTGGGCGGCTCGACCAGCTACACAGCGACGCGTGGCTCCGCTCAACGGCTACACAGGCACGGTGAGCTTCAGCGTAAGTGGCTTACCGGCCGGCGTGTCCGCCTCATTTGCGCCCGCTTCGGTCGTAGCTTCAGGTACATCGACCCTGGCCATCACCACCACCTTCGGCGTCACGCCCACAGGTGATTTCCCGCTCACGATCACCGGCACAGACGGAGTACTTACCCATACGGCGGTCGTGACTCTATCTATCACTGATTTCTCTCTTGCCGCCGCCCCATCGTCCGTGACCATCGTCAAGGGCAACCCGGCCACTTACACCGCTGAACATTGCGCCTATTAACGGCTATACCGGCACGGTGAGCTTCAGCGTGTCCGGTCTGCCGGCGTTCTCCACTGCAACCTTCGCGCCCACCAGCATTACAGCTTCGGGTTCGTCTACGTTGACAATCAGCACAACCACCAACACGCCGGCTGCGGTTTACAACCTGACCGTAACCGCCAGTGACAGCATCAGCACTCATTCCGTGCCGCTGACCCTGGTGGTTGATCCGATTGGCGACTTCAGCGTTGCCGTTTCGCCGCTGTCACAATCAGTGATTGAAGGCTCAAATACCGGTTACGGGATTACCGTGGGCAGTTTGAACGGCTTCACGGACGTGGTGGCATTGACTGTAAGCGGATTGCCGGCCGGAGCCACTGGCGTCATCAGTCCGAATTCAGTTGCCGGCTCGGGCAATACTCAGATGACAATAAACACCTCCACCACCACCCCGGCAGGCAGTTACACGCTGACCATTACCGGAACCAGCGGACCCGTGGTGCACACTGCTACAACAACGCTTGTGGTCCTGGCGCCTGATTTCTCGCTTTCGGCGAATCCAGCGTCGCAGACCATCATTGTTGGTCAATCCACCAGCTACAGCGTTACTTTCTCGCCTGTCAACGGCTACTCTGGCACCGTGAGCTTCATGGTGAGCGGACTGCCAGCCGGCGCGGGAGCAACATTCACTCCGGCCTCACTCTCCGCGGCAGGAACTACAACCATGTCAGTGACAACCACCAACACCGTGGTACCTGGGAGTTATCCGTTGACCATCACCGGTTCAGATGGAGTTCTCACCCATACCACGTCCGTCACGCTGGTGGCGAACCCAGTGCCCGCCACTGACTTCACCATCTCAGCTCCGGCCGCGATTACGGTAAAACGTAACTCCAGCGGTTCTGAAACGGTGACGATTACCGGAATGAATGGATTCACTGGTACGGTAAACCTGAGCATTTCCGGATTGCCATCTCTGGTGACGGCGACGTTTACGCCTGCTTCGGTCACCGGCACCGGCACTTCCACCCTGACGTTCGTGGTGGACCGCCGCGCCTCGCAGGGCAACTACCCGCTGACGATTACAGGAACACAGCGGACTGCAATCCACTCAACAGCGGTGACGCTCACAGTGAACTAGCAAGTCCGGCAAACACTCAACCCGCCGCCCAGCTTGTCTAGTGGGCGGCATTTTCTTGCGGCGTGCACAAGAAGGTAAGGATGAGGAAGGAACACTTCGCGGCAAAATGAACAAGGCCGCGAATGTTAAATCCGCGGCCTTATCTGCTATTCGACCAGCTCTGCTGGCATCCTGCAATCCCGCAGATGGCGTGAACCATCTGGGACAGGAATTCCACTCAAGCGAAAGTATACGCCCGCGCGAATGCCATCGATGCGGCCATTCGCGGGGAAAATAACCTTAGATGTCCGATGCCAGACAGACGATGAAAGTCCCATTTTGCTTGTATCGGCCGGCTGCATCAAACATTCTTACAGCAGGCAGTTACAGCAGGCACGGATCGTCACTCACCTTGGAATCATCACCTAATTCATACGCGGAGGGCTCTTTGCGGTCACGCAGGCACCTGGCTTTGTTGCTCAAAATGGGAATCAATGGCAGAAGGCTGGTCCAGAAGCTCCAGTGGAAACGAGATGGAAATCCGGTAGATGTAGCCAGCGTTCTGTTCCATGCCATGCAGAACTACATCGCCATTAAGAATTTCATATCCACTGAATTCATAATTTGACGCCGCGGAATCGGGCGTCCAGAGCTCGTTGAAATGTTGGTCCTTACGTCCCGCGAATGCGATACCGCGATGACGCAGGAAAATTTCCTGGAAACGTGCGTTAATCTCTGCTTGTGCTGCCGTGTGCACGTCCAACAGTTTTCGCATTGTTAAGCTAAAGGTCATGTTGGGTTTTGTGGCCGCTTCCATTTCGGGATAGATCATACCGCATGTTGCTCGCTTGTCATCACTGAAAATCGGAGCTTGCCCGTGGCACCCGCCTGCCGTAATTTGCTTCCTGCTATCCTTAAACTGAAACACTGAAAATGCACGCGAAAAGCGTATTTCTTAAAGGACCCGGGGAACTTTGCCACCTATCATCAACGCTCAGGAGATCAGCAAGCGCTTTGGCGCTGTGCCCTTGTTTCAGGGCATCAGCTTCACCGTTTCAGAAGGTGACCGCATTGGCCTGATTGGCCCGAACGGCTCAGGCAAGTCCACTCTCATGCGCATTCTGGCCGGTGAGATAGAGCCCGACAGCGGTGTTGTGGCCACGCGCAAACGCACGCGGCTGGCCTACGTTGAACAGCAGTCTGAGTTTCCACCCGACGCAACGGTGCGATCCGTGATTACGCAATCGCTGGAGCGCGCCAAGGTTGCTCCCGATGAGCGCGAGAAACGTCTGGTGGAATGGCTGGGTCGCGCTGGATTCGTCGCGCAGCAAGCGGTTGCCGGAGTTTCCAATTTCGGACCTTCCAATGGAAGCCCAACCAGCAAAGAGGCGTTTTCGCCCGCGAGCTTCGAAGAAAAGACGTCTTCTCTCTCCGGCGGATGGCGCAAGCGTCTTGCCATTATCGAGGCGCTGGTGCAGGATCCGCAGGTGCTTCTGCTGGATGAGCCCACCAACCATCTTGACCTTGAAGGCATTGAGTGGCTGGAAGAATTGCTGGAGAGCGCGAATTTTGCCTGCGTCGTGGTGAGCCATGATCGTTACTTTCTGGAGAACGTTGCCAGCCAGATGGTGGAGTTGAGCCGCGCTTATCCTGATGGTCTTCTGCGCGCTCCGGGAAATTACAGCGCTTTCCTGGAACGAAAAGATGAGTTTCTCCACGCCCAGGCCCGCCAGCAGGAGTCGCTGGAAAACCGGGTGCGCCGGGAAGTGGAGTGGCTGCGCCGCGGGGCCAAAGCGCGCACCCGCAAAGCCAAAGCTCGCATTGACAATGCCAATCGCATGATCACCGAACTGGGCGACATGACTTCCCGTTCCCGCACCTCCACCGCCAACATTGACTTCTCTTCCACGGACCGTAAAACCAAACGACTCATTGAGCTCAAAGACCTCAGCTACTCCATTGGTGAACGCGCACTCTGTTTCGCAATCTGAATTTCCTTATCACTTCCGGCAAGCGCGTAGGCCTGGTTGGGCCCAACGGCAGCGGTAAAACAACCTTGCTGCGGCTTTTGCGCGGAGAGCTTGCGCCTGCCTCCGGTGAGATTCGCCGCGCGGATTTTCTGCGCGTCGTTTATTTTGACCAGAACCGCCCGCTTGATCCTGACATCACTCTGCGCCGCGCTCTTGCTCCGGAAAGTGACAGCGTTGTTTACCAGGATCGCGTCACCCACGTGGCCAGTTGGGCGCAGCGTTTTCTCTTTACCAACGAACAACTCAACCAGCCTGTGGGACGGCTCTCCGGCGGCGAGCGTGCGCGCGTGCTCATCGCACAACTCATGCTTCAGCCCGCTGACGTGTTGCTGCTGGACGAACCCACCAATGATCTCGATATCCCCACACTTGAGCTGCTGGAAGAAAGCCTGGTCGAATTCAACGGCGCTCTGGTGCTGGTTACTCATGATCGTTACATGCTTGATCGGGTTTCCACCGTGGTGCTGGGTCTTTCCGGGGACGCCGAGCGCTGAAGCCGAATCCTTTGCCGACTACGCGCAGTGGGAGGCATGGATGGAAGAAAGAGCTGGCCGGGCGTTTCAGCCCAGTGTGAGCCAGGCGAATCGGCTGGCGAGCGAAGCGACTAAGGACGGAGTAATCGCGAAGAAGAAACTTTCATACCTGGAAGCCCGCGAGTATTCCACCATTGAGCAGCGCATCGCCGAAGCCGAAGCGTCCCTGGAACAGAAGAAAGCAGCAGCCGAAGATCCATCCATCGCCACGGACGCCGCTCGCCTTCTCGCCGCGCATGACGAACTTGAGCAAGCCCAGAAAGCGGTGGACGAACTCTATGCCCGCTGGTCAGAACTGGAAGCCAAGAAAGGCTGACCGGGAATCTGCGGCGAAGGATTTTTCCTTTCCTTTGTGCCTCCGTTCCTTTGTGTCTCCGTGCCTTTGTGTCTCGGTGCCTCGGTGCTGGGGTGTTTTCCCGATTTTTTCTCGTTCTCCTTCCTTTGTGTCTCCGTGCCTCCGTGGTGGGTGTTTTCCCGATTTTTCTCCTTTGTAGCGTGATCTGCGGCGACCGATTTTGCCTTTCCTTTGTGTTCCTTCGTGTCCTTTGTGGTAAACAGGTTTTGCCTTTGCCTTTCGCTTTTGACGTTGGCCAATTGCCAAGTGCTAATTGCCAATCGCTGGTTTTTTCCTTTTCCTGATCTGCGTTTATCCGCGTGATCTGCGGCGAGGGACTTTTCCTTTCTTTTATGTTCCTTCGTGTCCTTTGTGGTAAACAGGTTTTGGTCTTTGCCTTTGCTTTTGACGTTGGCCAATTGCCAAATGCTAATGGCTAAGGGCTAGGTTTTCCTTTTCCTGATCTGCGTTCATCCGCGTGATCTGCGGCGAGGGATTTTGCCCTCAACGTAGAGACGCAGCATGCTGCGTCTCCTTTCCCCCGAAACATTCCGTGACAAGGACTGCTACACTTCAACACCGAGGCCACCCATGGAACCCACGCAGCAGACCCCACGTCAAGTAAGGCAAAATCCGGCTGGCTGAAACAGCTAGTCCCTATCCTGGCCCTGTTTTTTGTTGCGGTCGTGGTGCTTCCGGCAATCTTTATGCCGTGGGCGTTTTTTATGGGCGGCAGCTTCCATATGCTTCCCACGTGGCAGGGCTGGGGCAGAATGCACTCCAAAACCGCCGGTGGCGACTACGTGATCCGCATCTCCATGTATCCCAAAACCGGCAGGCGTGTGGGCTACACGCACGTGAGAGGAACCGCATGGCTGTGCACGCCGCGCGGCGAAAGCTTTTATCTCAATCTGGGCGGAGACTTTCAAAAAGACCTTCGACTCAATACCGACGGCAAGACGGCCCGCTTCTATATGTACAACAACGGCATCAAGAGCCATTTCACCGCCGACCGCCGCCCTAACATGGAACTGCGCGGCCAGTGGAAGAACCCTGATCTGGTGCTGGACGACAACGGCTCCATCGCGCGTAACTTCGCATCCGATGGCTCGCTCTACCCTCCCAAATCCCCGGCGCGGCCCAACCTTGAGGTCCTGCCGGTGACGCTGCATGAGGGCGGCAATTCGGAGTTTGAGGCGGCATGCAAGGCAATCAAACGATAAGAGTTTTGAAGTATGTAAGCATAGCGAGGGATATCTGAGGAATCCCAGGGCTGTTGTTTGCTGGCCAATTGCTGATCGCCAATTGCCATTTCCTGTCGTTCCAGCGGTAAGCTCTTGCTTTTCCGATCCCGGCGATGTCGCGCGATCTCGGCGATGGCACGTTTCGCGCCCTTATCTGCGTTCATCAGCGGCAAAAGCTGTTTTTCAGATCCCGGCTATGTTTTCCTGATCCGCGTTTATTCGCGTTCATTCGCGGCTGAGTTCCGCTTTCCCGATCTCGGCGATGACGTGCGATCTCGGCGATGTCGGCGATGGCGCGTTTCGCGCCCTTATCTGCGTTCATCAGCGGTCAAATGCTGTTTTTCAGATCCCGGCTATGTCTTCCTGATCCGCGTTTATTCGCGTTGATTCGCGGCTGAGTCCCGCTTTTCCGATCCTCCAGCGATCTCGTGCGATCACGGCGATCTCGGCGATGGCGCGTTTCGCGCCCTTTCTGTGCTTTTGCCTTTCTCCGTGTCTCCGTGCCTCGGTGGTAGGTGTGGCCTTTCAATCAATCTCTGCCACACAATATCTTTTGTGCGCTACACTCTGCCTACAGATGACCACGCCGCCGATAGGAAATCCCACTCCGAACACGCCGCCAACAGACAATCCCACTCCGACCAAACCTGCCCGCGGCTGCCTGCTGGGGATCATTGTCGCCATTGTTGATCGCGCTGGTGTTCGGCTTCGGAATCACCGCCATCACTTCGCCCTGGGGCTTTTTCATGGGCGGACATTTCCGCCTCTATCCCCAATGGCAGGGCTGGGGACGTCTTCATTCCAGCACCGCCGGTGACTTCGTTCTGTTTGTCCGCATGGTTCCGGGCAGGTCCCGCGCGACATGGTGGGCCGCAGGTAAACGGCAATGCCATTCTTTGCACGCCGCGCGGCGAAAAGTACGACCTTAATGTCAGCGGAGAATTTGAAAACCATTTCGGCCTGGATTTTCAGGGCAGGAAGGTGTGGCTTGGCATGAGCAGCAGCTCGTTCGCGGCTCGCAATTTTGGCGGCGATCGCCGCCCCAAGCTTCATCTGCAAGGCAAATGGGACAATCCCAATCTCGTGATGGATGACTGGGGCTCACTCTCACAGGCCTTTGAACCAGACGGCTCGCTCTATACCGGCAATTTGAAAAACCTCCCTAAGAGCCGCGAAACCGTTCCAATCACGCTCAACGAAGGCAGCAAGACAGATTTTGAGGCGGCGTGTAAGGCGGTGAAGGGGGCAAAGTAAGTGGAGCGTTCAGGGGTGAGATCCTCGCTCTCTATCAAGACACGCCCCTCAGACATCTTGAGCGCCTGACCCGCTTTTCTCGAGGGTTGGGCCCTCGTGCCCCTAGCTGTGATATTGGGCTGCTGTCGATTTGTTGAAGCCAGAGCTCATGAGTTCTCGTGTCCTTCTTTCGTCCAGGACACAAATTTTCCATTAAGCACTTCTTGCATATCATCAGCCATCGAAAAGATCTCCGAACGATAAGCATTTGATATTGGCTCACCGTGTAAAAGGTCAATCAATGCCTGAACAAGCCGGGGCGAATGCGATCGCAGGACAAACTCGGTGCGTTCTCGGGCGATTTTGTACAGCACTATCAACCTTCCCCCTCGGATTCCTCTTAAGGTAATGCACATCATTTCCCAAGGACTGAAATATTGTTGCAGGCCCGGCGAAGCATCATCGTCGGCTGCGAAATTCTTGAGCGGTTAGAAAATGACCCCCTCTGGATCGACTTTTACAGAGCAGTTAGGACACGAAAATTCAAGGTCAGAACTTCCCAACGATTCGTCTTCCACGTAGGCACCGGAACTGAGATCAAACTTCTTGGTGCCCCACATTGTGTAGTTGAACGAATTCAATGCGGACTCACAGGCTGAACATACTGCCGGTACCTTCTTCGTTATCTTATCGCCGAACGGCCAAGCACCTCGTGGTGATTTGTTCAATATATTGAACATCATTTCTGCTAAATCTTCAACATTGGCGACTAAAGCATCGAAAACCGTTCAACGGAAACTCCGAGAAGCCCAAGGTGAAAAACGCATCGCGTTTTCGCGAAGAAACTTGGTATCTCGGTTGGATCTCGCACGTCTTCGAAACTCGCCGGAAAACGTGACGCTGTCCACAATCGAAAAGATCTGTACGGCTCTAGGTACAACGCCATCGCAGTTCTCGACGATACCGATATTCGTCACCGTCACAAGTAGCTTTACCACTTTTTCTTAGGATCCTTTCTCTGCCGGCATACTACTGCCAAACGGTTCGCGCATTTCTCGCTGCCTCTAACTCAGAGGTTGCGGGCAATTTGAGTCGCGGAAATGCAAGTTTTGGGTTTTCTTCGTTGGCAAGCGATCAAAGCCACGCATGGGATGAGGAATTGATCATCTTGAAAACCCAACTCTCGCAACTGTGCGGTGCGATGCCGACTGCCTATGGGTGGGGAGTTTTGCTTGAATTCCCGATTCCAAGGCGGCAGCAGAGGGTCGACGCCATTCTCTTAGCATCTCACCTTATTTTTGTGCTTGAGTTCAAATCGAACCATGGGGGTGAACAGACGGCATCGGGGAGACAAGCTGAAGATTATGCTTTAGATCTATCCTATTTCCATGCTCCCAGTCACGACCGAGTGTTGTGTCCAATTCTGATCGCACCGGGTCTGCCGACAAAGCATTTGATCGATTTTCAACGGCAAATCAGGCCTCTAGCGACAGTTGCGCCAGAGGAATTAAGTTCGTTACTCAAGTCAATTTATGATTTGGAGCCAGCGAGCCTAGCTAAGCCGATCGATCTTCGTGAATGGAATGAGGGTCGCTACCACCCCGTCCCAACAATAATAGAGGCTGCGACAGCGTTGTATTCACGCATGTCTGTTCGTGAAATCACCCACAGCCATGCTGGGGCCGAGAATCTTACTGTAACAACTGATTTCGTATTGAATGCGATCATTCAGGCGCAAAAAGAGAACCACAAGATTATTTGCTTCATTACTGGCGTTCCTGGTGCTGGCAAGACGCTTGTTGGTATGAACCTTGCTCATAACCCAGACATTCGAGGAGACGGCCGTCCGTCCTCTGTATTCATGTCAGGAAACGGACCTTTAGTCAAAATATTGCGTGAGGCTCTTGCGCGCGACTACTCGTCGAGAAATGGATCAGCCGTTACAAAAGCGCGTTCTGAGGTAGAAACATTTGTTCAGAACATTCACAATTTTGTAAAAGATAATCTTGAACGGTCAGAGAGCCAGCCTCCCCATGAGCAAGCGATTATCTTCGACGAAGCCCAACGAGCTTGGAGTGCGGAGCACAATCGACGAAAACACCGAAGCAGTTCAGATGTTTGGCACATCTCTGAGCCGGAGATGGTACTCCAGATAATGGATCGGCATCCAGGATGGGCGGCAATCATCGCTTTGGTCGGGGGCGGCCAAGAAATCAATGATGGGGAAGCTGGACTTGCCGAATGGGGCAAGGCTCTGAAATTGAAGTATTCTCATTGGCGGGTGCTGATTTCCCCAGAAGCAATCAACGGCGGAGAGAGTGTCGCTGGGACGTCTCTATTCCACGGCGAGACCTACCCGAATATCGTTCTCCAAGAAGAAGCACTCCATCTTCGAACCTCCAACCGATCTCATCAGTCTCGCGTTTTTTCCGCTTGGGTAAATCGAGTCCTTATCGGTGATTGCGACGGCGCTTCACAACTAAGCCGCGAATTTGGAAAATTTCCTGTGTTGCTTAGTCGTACCCTCGGGCAAACTAAAGAGTGGCTGACTGAAAATTCCCGGGGGGACAGGCGCTTCGGTTTAGTTGCTAGTTCCGGAGCCGCTCGTTTAAGAGCGTATGGCATCGAAATGTCACTTGGATTTCGTGCGGCGTACCCTTTTCCGCGGTGGTTTCTTGACAGCCGGTCGGATGTGCGATCGTCATTTCAGATGGAAGTCGCTGCAAGTGAATTTGAGATACAGGGCTTAGAACTGGATTTTGTGGGACTGTGCTGGGGTGGAGACTTTGTGTGGGATGTTAGAACCAAATCATGGCGACCACTCCAGTTTTCCGGCAAGAAGTGGAACCACGTAGGAAATGAGAGCAAGGCTATCCGTATCCGAAACAAGTATAGAGTTCTCATGACCAGAGCCAGAGAAGGTTTGATCATTTGGATACCCAAGGGAGCTCAGCAAGACGCCACGAGAAGCGTATCCACCATGGATGATACGGCCAACAATTTGTTGCAATGCGGGGTCAGACCTATCTAACTGGTTAGAGGGTGAACAGCTCTTTGAAATCAAACAAACAGCAATTGCCGATTAGCAAGTGGTGAGAGGCAAAACCTGTGTCTCGAGAGAATTCCCTGTTGCGGCATTCGGCACGATTGGCATCCTCGGGGTCCTTCCACTCAGCCTCACGACTTGGCGTCGCTCGGCTTCGGTCAGGATGACAAGGGTAATCGCCGTGATCGCCGGCATCGCACGTCATCGCCGGCATCGCAAACCCGGAAATCGCCGACATCGCCAGGATGGGAAACCCGGAATTGCCGACATCGCCCGACATCGCCGAGATCGGAAGATGCGCTTCAATCTTCATGCTTCGAGCATCCGTAAACTAAAGATTAGTTGTTTCTCCATCCAAGCTGAGGCATAGTGAGGCAGGCCCCAGGGCTGGGTGAAACGATCTTTGAAAAATCAGCAGATGGCAAATGGCAATTAGCAAATGGCCAGAGCAGTCCCTGGGATATCCTAAGCTAAGTGCTTTAGAATCCTAGTTGAGGACACCCCGGGGTAGCCCCCGGAAATCGCCGAGATCGCCGACATCGCACGTCATCGCCGAGATCGGAAAGCCGGAAATCGCCGAGACCGCCGACATCGCGTCATCGCCGAGATCGGAAGACCAAGGCAAAAAAGCGTAGCCTTTGACCTAAAAATCAGAGGCGACCGTAGGGTTCCCTCGTTGCACTCGGGAGTAAACCCAAAAAGCACAAAAGAAAAGGCGCCACCTTTCGGCGACGCCCTTTAGCTTTCATCAGTGTCATCTGTGCAAATCAGTGGTCAGATATCAGGCTTCGCGAATGCCGTCCATAAACGCCTTCAGCTTGCGTGACCTTGATGGATGCCGCAGTTTGCGCAGCGCTTTGGCTTCGATCTGGCGGATACGTTCACGGGTGACCGCGAACGACTGTCCGACTTCTTCCAGCGTATGCTCTGAGCCGTCTTCCAGGCCGAAGCGCATCTTGATGACCTTTTCTTCACGCGGTGTGAGCGAGCGCAGCACCTGTGCGGTCTGGTCTTTGAGATTCACGTTGATGACCGCTTCAGCCGGTGAAACCATGCTGCGGTCTTCAATGAAGTCTCCAAGATGTGAATCTTCCTCTTCACCAATCGGGGTCTCCAGCGAGATGGGTTCCTGGGCGATCTTGAGGACCTTGCGGACCTTGGCCACCGGAATGTCCATTCGTTTGGCGATCTCTTCTGATGACGGTTCACGACCGAGCTCCTGCACCAGCTGCCGCGACGTGCGGATCAGCTTGTTGATGGTCTCAATCATGTGCACCGGAATACGGATGGTGCGGGCCTGGTCGGCAATGGCGCGGGTAATGGCCTGGCGGATCCACCACGTTGCGTACGTGGAGAATTTGTAGCCACGGCGATACTCGAACTTATCCACCGCTTTCATCAGGCCGATGTTCCCTTCCTGAATCAGGTCAAGGAACTGCAGTCCGCGGTTGGTGTACTTCTTGGCGATGGACACCACCAGGCGCAGGTTGGCTTCAATCAGTTCACGCTTGGCGGCTTCGGCGTCAACGTCACCCTGGATGATCTCACGCTGTGTGCGCTTGAGTTCCTGATAGGTAACGCCGGCATCCTGCTCCAGCTTTTCCTGATCGTTGCGATGCGCCCGCTGAATGCGCCGGTATTCACGGCGTGTTTCCTCCACGCGCGTGGCGTCAATCTTTTTCTCCAGATTGTTGATCTGGCGATCAAGCTGGCGCATGGCGTCCACAGACTTGTTCACGCGTTCAATCAGTCGCTTGCGCTCAGGATTGGTGAACTTCAGTTTGCGGATGCCGGTTGAAACCTGCACTTGCGCGCGCAGAAGCGCCCAGCGGCACTTGCGGTAATCCTTGGGCTTTTTCTTCTGGACGATGGTCTCCAGCTTCTCTTGAAACTGGACCTGCTTCTTATGGCTTTTGCCGATCTCGTCAATCTTGCCGACGAAATCCTTCAAGCGCGCCTGTACGATCTCATCCGTGATTTCCTCTTCATCAAAGGCGACAAGCTCCTTGATGGAGCGAACGCCCTTCTTGAGGTCCTCGCCCAGGGCGAGTATGTCTTTGATCACGATAGGAGAACGCGACAGAGCTTTGAGCACGCGCAGTTGCCCGCGCTCAATTCGCTTGGCTATCTCAACTTCACCTTCGCGCGTGAGCAGCGGTACGGTGCCCATCTCGCGCAGGTACATGCGGACCGGGTCATTGGTTTTTTCCAGCGCGCCCGGGGTTAAATCAAGTTCTACATCTTCGCCTTCTTCCAGATCTTCAAACTTCTGTTCTGAAGGCAGTCCTTTTGCTCCATCCAGGACATCAATGCCCTGGGTGCCAATCGTGGTGAGCAGGTCATCCAGATCATCTGGGGAGTGGACATCACCGGGAATGAGGTCATTGACCTGGTCGTAGGTGAGATATCCTTTTTCTTTGCCTGCGTCGATTAGTTTTTTTATGTCTTCGAATTTGTCGTCTAGAGCCAAACCACGATTCCTTTATTGAATTGCCAGTCTTACATTATCGGCTGAGCAATTTG
Source organism: Terriglobia bacterium (assembly GCA_963824835.1). Lineage (GTDB taxonomy): Bacteria > Acidobacteriota > Terriglobia > Terriglobales > Acidobacteriaceae > Angelobacter. Next base: position 65,788 of record CAWGRA010000049.1, read on the forward strand.
TCCGGACAAAAAACGGGCCTGGGCGCTCTCCCTGAAGCGTGAAACACCGGGATGTAGGCTGAAATGCGCGCAAAACCCGAAGGTACTTAGCTTATCATAATAAGTCTATATGCTGTAACGCGCAACAGCCCTCCCGACCTTCATCGCCGTCCGGCTTGCGTGGGAGAAATGCCACGTAATATATAGATGCGTCGAGAGTTAAATGGTTTCGCACGCCTTCTCTGATTTTTCTCCGAATTTTCGCCGTAATAGCACGGAACTAGGGCCCCTTAGCTCTCTTTGAATCAAACACATAAGGCGGTCGCGATCTGGGAATCATGGACGGTAAAACGACTGAAAATACTATGTCTGACATCGGACATAGCTGCGGCTGAGGAACAAACCGAGGAACATAGGCTGGAACGCCGCCTGCCATTTCGGACATGAAATCGATGCGCCCGCAACGGAACAACGGCGGACTACAATTGAGTCGGCTCGAAAAAGGGGGAATGCCATGACCTTGCAATCGGATAATGGAGGGCCTTCTTTTTATACTTTTGCAACCTTCAGGCCCGGAAAAATCGCCTTGCTTTATGGTGGATTGCTGACGATCCTATCCTTCTGCGTGGTTGTGTTCCTCTTCAATTACGGTATCCGTGAAAAGTTGTGGAGTTTTGAAACGGTTTCCTACGGCTCAATCAATCCGTCGCCGGCGTCTGCCAGTGATAGCAAGCAAAACCCCATGCAGGCCGAGCGAACAATTAAGAGAGTAGCTCTTTCAGATTCCGCAATTCATTCCCTGGTCGGGAGCTATTTCAGCGAAAAGGCGAACCACAAGTACGTCATTACCCTTGAAGGTGATCGGCTTAACCTGCGCATTGATGCCCAGACAGGCATGGAGCTGATCCCCGTGTCAGATCACAGTCTCTATGCGAACGAAGACCTCGCGATCGAATTCAGGGCCGTGAATGCCGGGAAAGTCGATCAGCTTGATATTTATGATCGAGGCAGACACTTCGTCGCCGTCCGGCAATAATTCGCACCAGCTTCGCGGTTCATTTACTCTGTTTCGTCATGAAGATTGAGACCAAAGCTGTTCACGCCGGCCATCTGCACGAATCCACGCGTGATGTCACGCCTGCCATCCATCTCTCCACTACGTTCGAAAAGGCTTCTGATGGCAGTCTGCCTGGCGGTCATCTGTATTCGCGGCCCAGTAACCCGAATCGGGAGGCTTTGGAGCGTGCTTTGGCCACGATGGAAGATGGCGCCGCGGCGCTGGCTTTCTCCGCCGGCAGCGCAGCCACGCTTGCGGTGCTTCAGTCGCTTGCTCCTGGCGACCACGTCCTCGCCGGATCTGACGTTTTTTACGGCACGCTCATCTCTGCTGAAAAGCCTGATGAGCAACTGGGGACTTACTTACTCGCAGGTCAACATGCAGGACCTGGGCGCGATTGAAAAGGCCATCACTCCCCAGACCCGGCTGATCTGGGTGGAAACGCCTTCCAACCCTCTGCTTGGCATTTCTGATATCGCGGCAATCGTTTCCCTGGCGAAAAAGCACAACATTCTGGTTGCGTGCGATAACACCGTGGCCACTTCCATGAACCAGAGGCCGTTGCAACTTGGCGCCGATATCACCATGCACTCGGTCACCAAGTACATCTCCGGACACAGTGACGTGCTGGGCGGCGCTCTCGTATTCCGGGAAGCTGGTGCTTTGTTCGAAAAGATTCAGGCCATTCAGCGCGAAGGCGGGTCCGTGCCTTCGCCCTTTGAAGCCTGGCTGACCTTGCGAGGCATGCAGACATTTCCCTATCGCATGCGCGCCCACTCTGAAAACGCGCAGCGGGTGGCAGAGTTTCTCAGTCGCCATGCAAAAATCGAAGCCGTACATTATCCCGGATTGCCCTCTCACCCGGGACACCAGATAGCCGTCAGGCAAATGTCAGCTTTTGGCGGGCTGCTTTCCATCCAGGTCAAAGGCAGCCAGGCGGACGCATTCAAAGTCTGCGCAGCCGTCAAAGATATTCACCCATGCCACCAGCCTGGGCGGAACCCACAGCTTCATTGAACATCGCAAAAGCGTGGAAGGCGTGAATAGCCGCAGCCCGGAGAACCTGCTGCGCTTGTCCGTGGGATTGGAACATCCGGATGACCTGATTGAGGACCTTGAGCAAGCATTGAAGAGGTGAGAACGGTTTTCAGGAATTCCATGATTGCCATTCCCCTCGGACTAAAATGCGATTGCCCTTCCCTCGGGCCAAAATGCGATTCCCTAAAAGACACATCGTCATCCCGACGTCCGTCAATGAGGCGGCGTTTTCTTCAGCCGCCGAATAGGACGGAGGGACCTTGCGCTTGCTTCAACCACCCCCTGCCGAGAGTTCAGGGCATAGGGATCTCTCGCTGCCCTCGAGATTGAAAGAAAGAGCAAGATTCATCTCTGAATGTGTTGACTTGCACTGGTAACCGGGGTACGCTCAGTTTTAATGGTATTGCCTCCACGGCCTCACGCGGGCCAGTCGCAGAGCCTCTCCAAGCACAATACAGTTCCTATGCATCCAACCTGCCAGAGAGGCGGTAGTGTTGCTTTTCGTATAGGAGGAAGCGGCCCGTCCGAATGAAAAAAAATATTGAAATCGTCCCGAACCTCCAGAAGCTTTTCGGAACACGTGACGAGAACCTTCAGGTCATGGAAGACGGCCTGAAGGTCACGATTGACCTCAAACCTGACTCGGTCCAGATTGAAGGCGCGGCCCGTGAAGTGGCCCGCGCGGAACAGATTTTTACCGATTTTGACCAGCTCAGCCGGACCGGCACGGAATTCAGCCCCAATGACCTGAACTCCATGCTGCGTGTGGTTGCCGGCGACGCCAGCACCACGCTGCGCGGACTGGCTGAAGCCGGCAAACAGCGCCAGTTCGGCAAGCGCCAGGTACAGCCCAAGAGCATGAACCAGCGCCGCTACCTTGATGCCATTGAGAAATACGACATGGTGTTCGGGATCGGTCCGGCAGGTACCGGCAAGACATACCTTGCCGTGGCGATGGCGGTGTCCGCGCTCAACAACAAGAAATGCAGCCGCATCATCCTGGCCCGGCCCGCCGTGGAAGCCGGAGAGCGCCTCGGGTTTCTGCCCGGAACGTTGCAGGAAAAAGTCGATCCCTATCTTCGGCCGCTGTATGACGCGCTCTATGACCTGATGGACCAGGAACGCGTGGATCGGGCGCTGGAGAAGAACGTGATTGAGATTGCCCCTATCGCCTTCATGCGCGGACGCACCCTCAACGATTCATTCATCATCCTGGATGAAGCGCAGAACACCACGTCAGAGCAGATGAAGATGTTCCTTACGCGCATGGGCTTCAACTCCAAGGCCGTAATCACCGGCGACGTCACGCAGATTGACCTTCCCAACGCGCGCCGTAGCGGGCTGGTGGAAGCCGCCGAGGTGCTCAAGAACGTTGAAGGTGTCTCTTTCAACTATTTTGGCGAAGAGGACGTAGTGCGCCATCATCTGGTGCAGCGCATCATCCATGCCTATGATGAACGCACGCGCAACCAGCAGATGTCACTGGAGATACCACGGTCCGTGCAGGAAGGGCCGGAACCGCAGGAACCTCCTTTACAGCAGTAGATTTAGTAGAATTTTACCGGGAGGGCCAGCTTGCCCTCCCGATTTCATTTTGAGGACCGTGATCATCCTTGACACAGCAATTGATGGGATAAGCCGCCAAACTCTGGCTCGCTTTGCCACGCGTGCGCGAGAACTGGCTGGCGTCTCCGGCGAAGTTGCGGTTCTCATCACCAGCAACCGGCAGATTCAGCAACTGAATCGGCGTTTTCGCCGCAAGAACAAGCCCACAGACGTGCTCTCTTTTCCGAGAGAGGGCGGTGGTGACATCGCCATCAGCGCCGATATCGCGCAGAGCAACGCCCAGCGCTTCAGGCACTCCACTGCCGCGGAGATAAAAGTCCTCATCCTGCATGGAATGCTGCACCTGGCCGGCTATGATCATGAAAGCGACAACGGTCGCATGCAAAAGAGAGAAGCAAAGCTGCGCGCACAACTCAGGTTGCCGGCATCTCTCATTCAGCGAAGTTTGAATGGACCGGGTAGCTCTCCGGATTTCGCCAAAAAAGGTTCAGCCGCCAAGAAGCGTTCGGCTGCCAAAAAGACATCGAGAGCACTTGCCGCGAAACTGAAATCGGGCCGCGCCAAAGCTAAATCGGGCCGAAAGACGATCGCTCGCAAGCCAAAAACCAAAGCGGTTACCAAGGGAAGCCGATCGTGATCATCGCCATCACCATCTACGTCGGCATCCTGCTGCTATGCACACTGCTTGCTTTCGCGTCTTACGTGGAGCGGTTGTATAGCGAGTCCGGCAAATTTCTTACTCGCGATTTCCAGGAAAACATTGAGGCCTTTGAAAGTCTGGTGGAGCCCCGGCTGGCGGCGGCCAGCGGACGCGCTCCTCTGGCCATCTCTCTTCTGGTCCAGTTCAGCACAGCCACCATCGCTCTCCTGATCGGCTATCTGATCTTCTCTGACCAGCGCTGGACTGTTCCTGAAGTCATACAGGCGGTGGTCGGAATCGTTCTGGTGGTCATCATCTGCAACCGTCTTCTGCCTTATGTCATGTTTACCCGCACCAGGGCGTTTGGCTGGTGCGTTTTTTGCCTCTGCTGCTGACGCTGGTCTATCTGATGATGCCGTTCACAGTCGTGCTGGGTTTTGGCCTTTCAGTGGCTGCGCTGGCCGAACCGCATGAGCCGGAAGAGCCTGAACACCCATCTGAAGCCGTGGATGCACTGATCGAAGCCGGCCGGGAGGAAGGCATTCTGGAAGAGAGTGACCGCCAGTTGATTCAGTCAGTGGTTGAGTTTGGCGATAAAACGGTGCGCGAGGTCATGACGCCGCGGCCGGATATCTTTGCTGTCTCCGCCGATACCACGATCGAGCAATTTACCGCCATGCTGCGCGAGAAACCGCACTCGCGCGTGCCCGTTTACGTTTCCACCATCGACAACATTCAAGGCATGGTCCTCTCCCATGATCTGATCCAGATCAATGACAGTGAAGCCGGCGACCACAATGGTCCGCAAGCTCATGCGGCCCGTGATGTTTGTACCCGAGACCAAGAAGACTTCACAGCTTCTGCGGGAGATGCAGAAGGAAAACAACCACCTGGCGGTGGTGATTGATGAATACGGCGCGGTTGCCGGCATTGTGACCATGGAAGATCTGGTGGAAGAAATCGTGGGCGAAATTCGCGATGAGCACGAAGAAGACACTGACGTGGTTCGCGAGCGCGAAGGAGCCTACATCCTGCGCGGCAACGTGGATGTTGGACGGCTGGAAGATCTTTTTAACGTTCACCTGGAACAGCGTGATACATCAACCGTGGGCGGGCTGGTCAGTGCGCTGGTGGAACGTATTCCCCGCCCCGGTGAAGTGATTGAAGATGATGGCCTGCGCTTCGAAGTGCTGGAATCGACTGATAGAAAGGTGGAGAGGGTCCGCGTCTGCCGAACGCAGCCGGGCGATTCCGCCAAAGAGGTAACTGTTTAAATGGCATTTCGTTCCGGGTTCGTTTCCATTGTGGGCCGCCCCAACGCGGGCAAAAGCACGCTGCTCAATGCGCTGGTGGGTGAGAAGATCGCCATTGTCACGGAGAAACCGCAGACCACGCGCACTCGCATCCAGGGCATGGTGAATGTGAAGGCCCGGAAGGGCCGCCCTGCCGGTCAGATCATTTTTATTGATACGCCGGGCGTTCACAAACCAGACAGCCGCCTGAACCGCAAGATGATGCAGGAAATCCACGCCGCGCTGGAAAGTCGCGACATTGTTCTTTTACTCGTGGATGCCAGTGACCGGTTCGGCCCCGCTGACCAGTTCGTGATTGATCTGGTGCAGAAATCCGGCGGCACGGCGTTCCTTCTGCTCAACAAAATTGACAAGCTGCCAAAAGACAAGCTGCTCCCCATCATCGAGCACTACAGCAAGCTGCATAACTTTCAGGAGATCATTCCCATTTCTGCCATTAAGCATGACGGTCTTGATGTTCTGATGGATAAAATCATCCGCACTCTGCCGGAAGGCCCGCGCTATTTCCCCAAGACCAGCTCACTGACCTTCCGGAGCGCTTTATCGCCGCTGAAATCATTCGCGAGAAGGTTCTGTTGAAGACGGGCAAGGAAATTCCGTACGCGACTGCCGTTGTGGTGGAACGTTTCGAGGATTTGCCCAAACTCGCGCGCATCGCCGCCGCCATCTACTGTGAACGCGATGGACAAAAGGCGATCCTGATCGGCAAAGGCGGACAGAAGCTGAAGGAACTGGGAACATCAGCTCGCATCGAGTTGGAAGCGCTTTTGGGCAAGAAGGTTTATCTGGAGCTTTTCGTGAAAGTAAAAAAAGACTGGCGCGAATCGGCCGCTTTTGTGGACGAGCTCGATTGGCGGCGGCAACTGGAAGGCCTGACCAACACACAACCCGCGGAAGAATTCGTACGACCGAAGAAGGCTTGAGCAGCTACGCCCCTTCCCTTTTCATCCTGAGCGGAGTCGGAGCGAATGCGCCAACGCAGTCGAAGGACCTATGTATTTTCCCCGAAGCCCGCGAACAACGCGGAGAATACCGCGTAGCAAATCTCATTCGGAAAATGCGGGCACCTAGGAGGGTGGAGCAGGCCTTCAGGCCTGCGTTAAAGCTGGAAGAGGAATTCGGCTTTAGCCACTGAGGTAAGGGGCTGCCCATGCACCGAGCGCCTTAGGCGCGACCAGAAGTTAGCCCAGTGTGAAGGCGAGCGAAAGCGAAGCCGGAACGCTGGGTACGATCCAAAAACGAGACGAGCACCGTAGGTGCGGCGCAATCAGCGCTCCTTAGTAGGTAACGAGCAACCTTGTACTGCTAGCGCCGGCGAGAAATCCAATCGAACAACCGCAGAGTTGGACATTTTCATCCAGAGCGGAGTTGGAGCGAATGCGACGACGCAGTCGAAGGACCTATGCGTTTTCCCCGGAGCCCGCGAACAATGACGGAAATAGGAATCTATCCGGAAAATGCGGGCCCTACAGGGTGGAGCAGGCCTTCAGGCTGCGTTAAAGCTTGAAAGACGATTCGCTCGGGATTGAAACAAAAAGCTCGGGACAAAAAACCTTATTCTTTTACCGCGATCCCCAGCGTCTTCATCTTCCGGTAAAGATGGCTCCGCTCAAGCCCCAGCACTTCCGCTGTCCGGGTGACGTTACCGTGGTTCTCGTCCAGCTTCTTCAGAATGTAATCGCGCTCGTATGCCGCCCGCGCCTGATGCAGGGTTGAAAAGCCGCTGGAGTTCTTCCCGCTTTCACGGTGCATCAACGGAGGCAGGTGCTTGCGCTCAATTTTGGGCACCGTGGGATTCATGATCACCAGCCGCTCGATCACGTTCCGCAGCTCGCGCACGTTGCCCGGCCACGAGTAGCGCATCAGCACTTCCACGGCATCATCAGTAATCTCTCGCGAACGGCGGCTGTAAGCGGCGGAGAATTCCTTCAGGAAATGCCGGGCCAGCATGGGAATGTCTTCTTTGCGTTCGCGCAGCGGTGGCACATAGAACGGGATCACGTTCAGCCGATAGAAAAGATCGTCGCGAAAATTTCCCTTGGAGATTTCCTCATCCAGGTCTTTGTTGGTGGCGGCAATCACGCGCACGTCCACGCGAATGGGCTCATCGTCGCCCACGCGGGTAAAGATCTGCTCATCCAGCGCGCGCAATACCTTGGACTGGGTCTTAAGACTCATGTCGCCAACTTCGTCCAGGAAGAGCGTTCCCTCATTGGCGCGCTCAAACTTGCCTTCCTTATCGCCGGCTGCGCCTGGCAGCGCGCCACGGCGATGGCCAAACAATTCGCTGTCAATCCAGTCTTCCGGAATGGCCGCGCAGTTCACTTCCACAAAAAGGTTGTCCTTACGCAGGCTGTGCGCATGGATGGCGTGCGCAACCAGCTCTTTGCCTGTTCCTGATTCGCCAAAAATCAGCACCCGTCCATTGGTGGGAGCCATAATGGCAATCTGCTGGCGCAGCGCCTTCATGGGAACGCTGTCTCCCACAATCACGCTCTTGGATTGGCTGTGTCTTTTGAACTCTGAATTTTCGCGGCGCAGTTTGTGGGCTTCGAACGCGTTTTTCAGCACGATAAGCGTTCGTTCCAGCGAGAGCGGTTTTTCCAGGAAATCAAACGCGCCCAGCTTGGTGGCCTTCACCGCGGTTTCAATGCTTCCGTGCCCGGAGATCATCACCACCTCGGGCATCTCTTCCAACTGCAACTGGCGTATCTGTTCCAGCGTCTCCAGTCCATCCATGCCGGGTAGCCATATATCGAGAAGCACCACTTCGGAGCTGCGGTTTTTTAGCTGGCTCAGGCAGGCTTCACCGCTTTCCGCCACCGCCACCTTGTAACCTTCATCTTCAAGGATTCCGCGCAGAGACTCGCGGATATCTTTTTCGTCATCCACCACCAGGATGTTATGCATTCTGTTTTTGTGCCTCTGCCATCTCGCTTGCCAGCGGCAGCTCGACGATAAATTTTGCTCCCATCGGTTTGTTCTCTTCCACGCGTATCGAGCCGTGATGGTCTTCAATAATGCGCCGCACAATCGCCAGGCCAAGGCCTGTGCCGCGCTTTTTGGTGGAGAAGTAGGGCAGGAAGAGCTTTTCTTTCATCTCGCGATTAATCCCGTGTCCCGTGTCTGCAATCACGATCTCCACTCCATCTCCGCTGTCCAGGAGCGATGTGGCAATATGGATCTCCCGTACAAAAGCCTGTTGCATGGCTTCCGCCGCGTTGTCAATCAGATTAGCAAGAGCGCGTTTGATCGCCTCTGGATCCGCCATGGCCAGCGGCAGGTTTGATTCCAACTGCTTCTCCAGGTGAATTCCTTCCAGCCGTCCATTGAACATGGCAAGCGCGGTCTCCACGATCTCATTGACGTCCGCCGGCCGAGGCTGGGCCTCAGGAAAACGCGCCAGCGATGAAAATTCATCCACCAATCCCCGCACCGTTTGCACCGCTTCTGAAATGGTGGCTGCGCAACTGTTGATCACGGCCAGCGAATTCTGGTCAGGCTTGCTGCCCCGATCCAAATGGCGGAGAATGCGTTCCGCGGAAAGAGCAATCGGAGTAAGCGGGTTCTTGATTTCGTGCGCCACGCGCCTGGCCACTTCACGCCAGGCCGATTCTTTCTGCGCTTTCAGCAATTCACTGAAGTCTTCAAACACAATCACATATCCAAGCTGCTGCGTTCCATGCTGGACTGATGAGACCGTCACGCTGGCGTTCAGCGTGTGCTTATCCACCGGAATCTCAAGTTGTGCCGCCGTGATCGCCATCCGGTCCGCGCGTCGCAACAAGTGGTCCAGATCAGAAGCAACTTCTTCAGGGAAGACCTGCTCCAGGTCGAATCCGCCAGCATGGATCCACCTTGCGGCCAGAACATTCGCCCAAAGGCCACGTTGCTGTGGGTCACGCGCCGGTCCGGGCCCAGCGAAAGAACGCCCGTGGGAATGCTCTCCAGAATTGTCTCGATATGGCGCCTGCGCTGCTCAAGTTCCGTATTCGAATTGGTCAGCGCCTGAGTGGCAGTTTCGATCTTGTGCCGGCTGGTTTCCAGCTCCTCCGCCATGCGATTGAATGAGGCCACCAGCTCACCGAGTTCGTCAGCGGCAGAAACCTCAACGCGATGGCCAAGGTGCCCCTGCGAAATCTCACGCGTCGCCTCCGCCAGCGCTTCCACCGGCCGCGTAACCAGCTTGGCTACGAAGAGTGAAAACCATGTGGCCACAAACAATACCAGCACCGTCAGCAGCGTGAGCAGCAGCATGTAAAGCCCGCGAATGCGCTTGGATTCGCGGCTCAATAACTGGTATTGCTGCTGGTCCTGGGCAATCTGGGCCAGCGCGGGCGTAAAGTCTTTAGGAAGCGGCATGCCCACCAGAATCGCGCCTGTTTTTCCCACCGGCGCTGGACGCCAGCAAAAACTCCGCGGAGCCCAGATTCCATTTGGTCGGCCTGCTCTCAATCTCGCGCAACTGGGGAATCATTCCGCGCAAGACCGGCCATGGGCGAGGCGAATTCCAACTCGCCACGCTCTCATGATCAGCCAGGGCCAACGCGAAGCCGTCTTGCAGCGTAGGCTGATGGCGCCGAAATACGTGCAGCACCCCGTCATAATTCGCGGTTTCAAACGCGTGCTGCGTCTCCGGAGATGCGGCAATCTCCACCGCTTCCTGGCGGGCGTTTTCACCCGCGTAATTGGTGAGCAGTACTCCAATTTCCCCGGAATCCTTTTGCAGCTCATTGACTGGCATGGAAAACCACTTGTCAATGGAGCGATTCATCAGGCCGTAGGAGAACATGAACATCACAATGGACGGAGCGAACGACAATACCAGCGCGCCAATCACCATGCGCGTGCGAAAGCGCGATCCCAGAACACCGAGCCTGCGCTCAGCGTAGAGCTTCACCAGGTTGCGGAACAGGACAAAGGTGAGTACCACCAGCAGCAGGAACACCAGTGCTGAAAGAGAGACAAGAACCAGGGTTTGCTGCGCGGAGTCTGGGCGCACGTGCCTTAAATTAAAAGCCTGCTGGGAAAAAACTGCGCCGAACAGCAATAGTATCCCCAGCGCCAGTGGAATCAACACGGCGCGCCGCTGGCTGATTGAAAGCGATTTTTTCGGTTCTGGCTTAAGGCTCGGCACGGTCTGCGCTCAGGCTATGCCTGGCTATGTCGCCAGGCTGGGTTCCATTATATGCGTGCGGGATAGGCCATATTGAGCGGAATCATTCATGCCGTTGCCCTGAAAAGCAACTCGGGCGCCGGATTTCTCCGGAGCCCGAAAGGTAAGCAGAGCCCGTCCATCATCTTCGATTTAATTTGGGATTTACTCTGGGATTTACTCTGGTGAATCAATCTGGGCGCGTTGCAGCTTGTCTGAGTAGTCAATGTAGATCGCTTTCCATTGCGTATAGAAGTCGATGGCTCCCAGTCCGCCCTCGCGATGGCCGTTGCCCGTGGCTTTGGTGCCGCCAAAGGGTAAATGGACTTCAGCGCCAATGGTGGGCGCGTTGATATAAGTGATGCCGGCGTAAATGTCTCGCATGGCGCGGAAAGCCCGGTTCACGTCGCGGGTGTAAATCGCCGACGAGAGTCCGTACTGCACCCCATTGGCGATCTCAATGGCATTGTCAAAGTTTTCGCACGGGATCAGGCTCAGCACCGGCCCAAAGATTTCTTCCTGGGCCACGCGCATGCGCGCATCCACGTCAGTAAATACCGTTGGCTCAAAGAACCAGCCATAGGAATGTTCGGGCTTATTGAGGGCCTTGCCGCCGGCTTCCAGTTTGGCGCCTTCGCCCTTGCCGATTTGAACGTACTTCTCCGTGGTGGCGACCTGTTGTTCGTTGATCTGGGGACCAACTTCAACACTCTCATCCAGGCCGTTGCCGACTTTCAATCTTTGCGCGCGATAAATCAGGCGATCAGCAAACTGCCGGTAAACGCCCTTTTGTACGATTACGCGGCTGGCGGCCGTGCATCTTTGCCCCGTGGTGCCGAATGCGCCCCAGAGAACGCCATCGAGCGCCAGGTCAAGATTGGCGTCATCCAGAACGATGATCGCGTTCTTACCGCCCATCTCCAGCGAACAGGGCTTGAAGCTCCGCGCAGCAACTTCGCCGACCATGCGTCCCACTTCGCTCGATCCGGTAAATGAAATTGCCCTTACATCAGGATGTTCCACAATCGGAGCGCCCGCTTCCGGACCGAATCCTGTGACGATATTCACTACGCCTTTGGGCAGTCCGGCATCGGTCAGCGCCTTGACCAGATTGAAGGTGGAAAGCGGAGTGTCTTCCGCAGGCTTGATCACGCAGGTGTTTCCGCAGACCAGCGCCGGCAAAAGCTTCCATGACGGAATAGCCATGGGGAAATTCCATGGCGCTATCATGCCGCATACTCCGATCGGCATGCGCACCGCCATGGCAAATTTGTTTGGCAGCTCGGAAGGCACAGTGGCGCCAAACAGGCGGCGGCCTTCGCCGGCCATGTAATAGGCCGTATCAATGGCTTCCTGTACGTCTCCGCGCGTCTCTTTGAGCACCTTGCCCATTTCGCGGGTCATCAGGCGCGCGTACTCTTCCTTGCGCTCGGTAAGAATTTCGGCTGCGCGGAAAATGATTTCCGCCCGGCGAGGCGCAGGCACCAGCCGCCAGCGCTCAAACGCCACTCGCGCCGCGGAAACCGCATCATCTACATCGCGCTTGTCCGAGCGTTGAAAAACTCCAATAACGTCCCGGGTGTCCGCCGGATTAAGATTCTCATACGTCTGTCCGCTGCGGGACTCCACCCATTCGCCACCAATAAAGTTCTTAAAAATCTTTGACCCCATGCTCTTAGTGCCTCTCCTCAACCAAACTTCTATCGTACCAAACGCAATGCCTCTGCCAGCACCGGCGCTGCGCAAAGGGCCATGAACGGAAACTCGTGCCATAATGGAAAGCGCTTCAAAGTATTTGAATCCGGTTCATTAAAGTCGTATCGTTTAGACAGATACTAGATGGATAAAAGGATCATTCCTGATACGGTGATGTCTCGCCTGAACTCCAGGATCTCGACGAACCTGAGGTAGTCTTATATGGACTAGCCCGGAGGCAAGGCCGATCTCCAATGCAATTCTACTGGCCGATGATGATGTTCAATTGGCCAACTTCCTATGCAAATCTCTTGAATCAGAAGGCTATTCAGCCCACACCGCGTTGAACGAAGAGGCGGTATTTGCCAGGCTTCGTCGTCAGAATTACAAGCTCATTATCCTTGACCTGAACTTTGGCCAGACTGATGGGTTGCAACTGCTGAAGCGGCTGCGCTCACAGGGAGTGGAAACCCCCGTCATCGTTCTCAGCGCGCGCAATCGCACAACCGATCGCATACAGTCCCTGGATGTTGGCGCGGATGATTATGTGACTAAGCCTTTTTCTTTTCAGGAGCTGGCTGCCCGTGCCAATGCGCTGCTTCGCCGCAAGGCGGATCCGGCCCTTTCTCTGTTGCGCATCGAAAATCTTGAACTTGATCCTGCATCCCGCAAGGTCCACCGCGGCAATCGCGATATCAAGCTCAGCCCCCGGGAGTTCGATCTTCTTCATCTGCTGATGCGCCGCGGCGGAGAAACCGTGAGCCGCCACGAATTGCTGAAAGAATGCTGGGGGCAGGAATCCGAGACTGACAGCAACCTGGTGGATGTTTATGTGAATTATCTTCGTCGCAAGGTTGATGTAGCCGATGAAGAGAAACTGATTTACACCGTTCGCGGAGCCGGCTATCGGCTGGGCAAGGCGGCTTCGGAACATACGCCGGAATTGACTGCTGCGGAAAGCCTCGCAGCCTCCGGCCGCTCATCCCTACTCTCCACAGGACACTGGCGCCGAATGATGCTATTGCCGTGCAGCAAACACCGCTGCGTGCTTTGCTTCACTCGCTGGCGCACGACCTGGCACAGCCACTCACCAGTGTGCGCTGTTTCCTGGAGATGCTGTCACTCCGTGGCGGGACCATCCCGCCCGGCGATAAGGACCTGCAAACTCATTGAGCAGCAGGCTGACCGCGCCATTGGGCTGACCAAAGGTATTTCCGCCATGGTGCGCGAAGTGCCCCTGCCCAGTGAGCCCTGGGTATCTCTGGATTCTTTGCTGAATGACGTCTTTAACGATTTCGCCGCTCTGCAAAACTTCCGGACTGCTGGTATTGGAACCGCAGGTTGGGATTCATCCATACAGGTCGCGAACAGTCCAGCGCTGCGCCAGCTTTGCGTGTTCATCGTAAGTAAGCTGGCCGGCAACAATACTTGTGCCCTGGCGCTTACGGTGGCCGCTCAATCATCCTCAGGCCGTTGCGATCTCTTATTCAAATGGAAGGCAAGTGGCAACGGAAACACCCCGGTGGCCGCTGCCAAGAGCGTATTTTCGATGGGACGCTTTCCTATATGCAGGAGATGGTCCATTCCGTCGCGCGGCGAAATTTCCCTGGCTTCCGACCAGCCTGAGATCACGTTACACCTGCCTGAGCGGCCAGCCGCAACAGTTGCGCGGAAGGGCAAACGCCAGGTAAACCTTCGCGGCTTCGAGGAAGTCGAAAACATCATTCCCCCATCACCGCCACCACCACGCGCTTCTGTCTCTGGCCGTCAAATTCCGCATAGAAGACCCTTTGCCATGTGCCCAGGATGAGCTTTCCGTTGCTCACCGGCAGCATCACCTGATGATGGACCAGAATGGCCTTCAGATGTGAATCACCGTTGTCCTCGCCGGTGCGATGGTGCAGGTATTCTTCACGGAAAGGCGCAAGCTGCTCCAGCCAGCGCATCAATATCCTGGATCAGCCCTTCTTCGTTGTCATTGACATACACCCCGGCCGTTATGTGCATGGCTGAGACCAGCACCATGCCGTTGCGTACGCCGCTCGCCGCCAGGATCTTCTCTACCTGCGGCGTGATGTGTATGTACTCACGATGTCCCTTGGTATTGAAAGTGAGATAGTCGGTATGAAATTTCATGGTGGGCACCAGTTTAAATGCTTAAGCTCGCGGGCATTGCCAGGCGAACAAATGCAACAGAAACCAGCATCCAAGCTGGTGATGGCTAAGAAATACATATCCCACTGCTGCTGCATTTCTTCCCGATAGCCGCTCTCTCACGGCCCTGCGCAACGCGGCTTCCCAGTGCAGGGGCTGCGACCTTTGGCGCAATGCCACGCAAACCGTTTTCGGTGAAGGCAGCAGGAGCATGCGCGTGATCATGGTGGGTGAGCAGCCGGGGGACAAGGAAGATATGCAGGGCAAACCATTTGTTGGTCCCGGCTGGAGCGGTCCTGGATAAGGCACTGGAGGAGGCCGGCATTGATCGTGGCGATGTTTACGTCACCAACATGGTGAAGCATTTTAAGTTTGAGCCGCGCGGCAAGCGCCGTATTCACAAAAAGCCCACCGCTCTGGAGGTTTCAGCCTGCCGCCCATGGCTCGAAGCTGAAATCGCGGCTGTGCGTCCTGAAGTCCTGGTGCTGATGGGATCCACAGCGGCGCAGGGTGTATTCGGGCGCGACTTCCGCGTCACGCAACATCGCGGCGAATGGATTCCATCTCCGTTCGCGGCATTTGTCACCGCAACCATACATCCCTCAGCCATTCTGCGGGCGCCAGATTCTGAAGCCCGCCATATGGAAATGAGCAGATTTGTCGCTGACCTGAAAGTGGTCGCCGAGCGGCTTCGGCTGCCGCGGGCCGCGTGAGCTTCTTTTTCTTATCGTTTACGACGGGCGATACTAAGCGAGCGATCATTTCAACTTTGTCACTCGGGATGACAGTGCCCTGGGCGAGCTTCCACTCGCAATCAATACAGCAAGCCAAAAAGATTTGTTTGAGGTACTTTGTTACTTGGTACATTGGTACCAATGAAGACAGATGACAAACATTCTCTCGAAGTTGAACGCGTACAAACCGGCGTCCGTCTGGAAAAACGCATGCTCAAGGTCCTGAAAGCCGTGGCGGAACTGAAGGACATGAGCCTGGGCGACCTGCTGGAAGGCATCGTGCTGCATGTATTCGAAGGCAAGACGCCGTTTTCGGCGGAGACGCTGCGCGAGATCGAACAATTCAGAAAAATCTACGGCTTGACGCCTGCGAGCCTCAGACAGCCACAAACTGAAGGAGCGAGGAAAATGATTCTGGCGGAAATGGCAATCCTGCTGGGCGGCATAGTGGTTGCGGTCGCGCAATCGCCATCGGCTGCACCCCAGTCAGTCCCATTGCACGTGAGCAATACGTTTGAGTTTGATGTGACAGGAGCCGCTGCAGCAGGTAGCTCCGCTTTTTGGCGCCCATCGGGAACGCGTCTGGGCAGAAGGATGGGAGCCGCAGTTCGTCTATCCGCAACCCGCGGCAGATCAGCAAGGCTCAGTGTTCCAGGTTTCCCATGGCGCCCACAAAAGCACCTGGATCACCACCATCTTCGATCCAGAGAAGGGCCACATCCAGTACGCATACTTTGTGCCTGAAGCTCATGGCGGTGCTGATCGATATTCATCTTTCAGTTGCGCCCCACTCCGGGACCCACGTTGCAAGTCAGGTATGACCGGACGGCGCTCTCCCCAGAGCTGAATGAACACATCCGTCATCAGGGAGAGCAGGACGCAAAGTCAGCGGAAGAATGGCGGACATCGATCGAAGGTTATTTCGAAAGAAGAAAAGCAAAATAACGTTGGAGCGCAGCGACAGAAAAAATAAACAAGGGCTCGCGCCGTCCACGCGCGTCGAGCCCGCTGCAACAAGCGCACGCCGGGGTTGCAACGACGAACACTCGTAAGCGGTTTGGAGCGAAGCGACAGAAAAATTAGTTCATCATGGCCATGGACCGGCGCAATCCCAGCGCGGTGTGGCGAATTTCATCGGCATCAGAAGCGTCCGGGGCCATCTTTACGTACTCTTCAAAATCCGCAACCGCGCCCGGATAATCATGCAGGTTGTAGCGCAATGCCGCACGCTGCTTCACGTCTTCCGGCGATCGCGGATAAATGACCAGAATCAAATCCACCACCTGAACGGCGCGGCGGAAATCGCGTTGCGCCAGATAGATGGATCGCAGGTTATTCAGCATGCGCGTGAGCATCTGGCGGCGGGTGACAATCAGCAGAAACTCAGGCTGCAGCGTGACCTGTCCGGAATAAATGTCTTTTACTTTCTGCCGGCAATCTTCTTCGCTCAGTATCGACCCACGCTCGAAAGCGTCAATCAGGATGGACCGCCCGTTCAGGTCATAGTGCTTCAGCAGGAAATGTCCTGGCATGCCGACGCCGAATAGCTGAAACCCGGCCCGCCGTCCTACTTCCATGTAAATCAACGCCATGGTGATGGGGATTCCCAGGCGGCGATCGAGCACATCATTGATGAACGAATTGCGCGGATGTAATAGTCAACGCTGTTGCCGCGGAACATCTCTTCCTGAAACAGCACATGATTCAGTGCGGCGATGCAATCCGCGGGATCTTCAGGGTCCTGTATGCGCGCGGATACCCGGCGCGCCAGATCTTCCACCTGGCGAATGTAAACTGATGTATCAAGGTCAGGATACTCGATGCGCGCAAAAGTCAGGGCTGCGCTGAGCAGATCGATTCGCTCATCGTCTATGCCGGAATTTACCAGGGCCGCAAAAGCTTCCATCACTTCCCGGCTGGCCGCGTAACGCATAGGTTGAATTTTAGCCGAATTCAGAGACTCGCGCGTTTTGAGAAAGCAGGCCGCACAATTGCATAGATCGGCTATTGCGCGCGCTACCGGCTCTGTCCATGAAACGTCGCCGGATCGCCATCTCCCACTCGTTCTCCGACCAGCGGGAAACCCGGCGATTCAAGCTTCATGCTGGCAGCGTGGCCGTTCTGCACCACGAACGAAATATGCGACCTGGCGGACGACCGCATGGCAAAGCTGCCATCATCTTGCTTCAGTAAACGCTCCGGACCTTCGCCCAGCGGCTGGATCATCAGTCGCCCGTTCTCGTCAAAGACGCGGTAGGTCCGGCGAAATTGCGCGAAGGAGTCATGCAGATTAGCGCCGGCGCCGACCTGGCCAAGCTTCAGCACAAACGTTCCCGCAAGTTGTTTGCGCTCTTCGGCGGAAACAGGCATGTCGGCCAGCGTGGGTTCGGCTTCAGCTTTGCGTTCAGGCAGCGCAGGCAAGCCCAGAATCGCGCGACCCAGGGCGCGGGTAATGGCGTAAGCATTCTGGTCTTCCGTGTTGGTCAGGACAATGATGGTGAGATTGTCGTCGGGAAAGTCATACAGGCTGCCGCTATAGCCCATCAGCGATCCATGCTGGCCAATGCGCCGGTGGTCGTTTTGACCATGATCATCTTCATGGTTCAGGATCATGGCGAATCCGTATTGCGCTTTGGGGTCCTGCGCGGACATATGCTGCGCCGCGCCTTCGGCGGTGGTCATTTGCTTGAACGTCTCCGGACGAACAAGGTTTTTGTCTTTGATTGCGCGCCAAAGCTGAAGCAGGTCGCCCACGGTGGAGCAGAAGCGCAGGTCAGAGTTATAGGCCATTCCGTTTTCGCGGGCCTCAACATAACCTGCGCCAAACTTGCGGTAGGCATGGCTGAGTCCGCGGGTAAGCGTAAAGTCGTCACAATACGTGGTGGATTTAACTCCGGCGGGCTTGAAGATGTTCTGCTGCACGTAGTCAGGGAAGCTCTGCCCCGTCACGCGCTCCACAATCGTGACCAGGAGTTGAAAACCGGAGATGGACCAGTCCCACTTCTTGCCTGGTTCGTTGACCCAGTCCTTGCCCGCGTAGAGAGCCATGACCTCATCCAGCGCTTTGGGCTGGCGGCTGGTGGCTTCAATGGGATCGCCCAGGTAGTGGTAATCCACGATTCCGGAAGTGTGATTCAGCAACTGCCGGATGGTGACGTGATGGCCTTGCAGCGGAAATTCCGGAATAAACTTTGAGATGTCGTCATCCAGTTGCAGCTTGCCGCGCTCTACCTGTTGCATCACCGCTATGCCGGTGAAAGGCAGCATGGGTCCAACGACGTGATAGACGGTCTCATCTTTAGTGGGAGCTTCCAGGCCGAGATCGGCGAAGCCATATCCTTTATGCAGCAGGATGCGCTCGCCGCGCGCCACCAGCACTGACGCTCCCACCACGCGCTCCTGCGCGATCACGCGCTGGGCGATGGCATCGAGTTTCGCGGTATCCGGATCGGCCGCAGCGGTTGCGCCGGCGGTTTGCAGAGCATTGGCGGCGGAGCAGAGAAACAGGATGACAGCAACGAAGCAGGATGTCGTGCGCATGGCTGTGGATTATAGCCGTGATGACCTCGTTTATCGTCTTTGTCTAGGCAGATATCCTTTCCGACCCTGCTGTACGGAAATAAAACTGTGCCGAAATAAGGTGTGCGGAAATGAGTTGGGGAAATAAATCGGGCGCCGGAGGCCTGCTTACAGGAACTCCGGCGCGCTGAATTAATCCAGACCGGTCCGAAGAAATGCAATCGCGCCGATCAAAATGATTGAAATCACAATGGCCGCCAGCGTGGAAGCCAGGAAAGCCGCCATGCTGGAGTGGATCTCAGAGGCATCCGGCCGCAACTCCAAAGGACGCGGACGCGAAGATTGTTCAAGATGTGACACGTGCCGCTCCTTTCAGAAATTAAACGTCATGGCTGCGGTGTAGCTTCGCGGCGTAACAAAATGCGTGCCGCTGAAGGTGGAAAGAAAGTTGTAGAGCGCTACTTTGTTGGTGAGATTAATCACTGTGAAGCGCGCGCCAACCCGGTATCGGTCACCACGAAACAGATTGTCATGTCCAACAGACACGTCAAAAAGGCTGCGCGGCTGCAATACGCGGAGGATTGTGGTCATCATTTTCAGTTCCGGGAGCTGGTATGGATACCCGTGTCGAGCCATATTGTGACGGCGCACAACTTGTCAGCGGCGCAGAAAGCGTCGGAACCACGCTGCCGCAAAACAGACCAGCCTGCATCTGCTGATCTGCTGTAGGCCGTCAGATCACTGGGAGTACGTGGATCGGTCGGCGAAAGGCACGGCGCCCGCGACCATGCCGCTGTCATACCGCCAGTTCAATCCCAGCCAGGGACCGCGTCTTCCAGGCTGATATTGCAGATGGGTGGTCTGGTTGAATTTCTCATCGTGATCGATGCGAAACGGCAAGCCGCTCTGCCCGACGGTGACGCCCAGTCCGCCAATTTGCGGCGGGAAGAAACGCGCCGCCACGCTGGAGAAGACCATCAACGCGGAAAACCCATGAAAATTCGGCACGCTGACGCGCCCTGCAAATCCTGGGATCTTCGAATTATGCCACTCAATGGGAAAGTAATCGGCGTGCTGCCAAGCACGCTGAAGTCATAGGCATTGTGCGTGTACTTCCAGACGTACTCGCCGGAGAAAACCAAATAGCTTTCCGAACGCCTGCTCCAGTCCGGCGTGAAATTCGTTGCGCCATCCCGGGCTGAACGGGTGAGCCGGCAGCAAGAACAGCCGAGAAGCGGATTAAACACAGGAGTGTCGCATCCCGATGGCTGAGAGAACCAGGTTTTCATTGAACGGCGTTTCCAGCAGCCGCGCATAAGAAACTCGCAGCACGGTGTTGGTACGTTTGATGTTGTACGCGATTCCGAGTCGCGGCTCGGCTTCCTGGTGCGTGGTCAGGCCGTTGTAGAAATCGCCGCGCAGCCCAAGATTGAACGACCAGTTGCCCTTGTGTGATTGCGTCCTGAATATAAAGGCGAGTTCCTTTACGTCGGTGTGGCCGTGGAAACTGAAAAGGCGTGCCGCTGCCGCCGGTGCAGGTCATAGCGGCGAGATCAGGACGCGTGAGATCAAAGCAGCCGAGAAAGCTGAACGGAGTTGCATTGGGATTGCCGCAGTTGGCTGCAGCCGGCGCCGGCGCATTGCGATGGATCAGTAAAGCCGGACCAGGATTGCCACCGGCGTCAATACAAGGAGCGTTCAACGTCGGATCAACGATGCCGAGACTGGTCATTTTCGTCGAGCAGTGTCTGCTGGTACGTTACGCCGGCCTTCAGGTTGTGAATTCCTTTCACGTAGGAGATATCGGAGCGCAGTCCCAGCATTGGTCAGAGTGCGGTCCTGCCAACGGTCTCCTGCTGGATCGGGCGCAGGTCGGCAAAAGGATTGTTGCTGGGGTAGTAGTTGTATTGATCTTGTCGGATGAAACTCCCCCAGCGTAAATACCGTGTTCGGATTGAGCAAGCGGGTCCACGAGGGCGCGATGTTGAACGTCTTGATCTGCGATCGCTGGTCGGTCTGGCCGACCAGGATTTCCGGACGGGTCCGGTCATCGTCACGACGCATTCCAGGCGTCGCATTGGTCGAAGGAGTTGGGAGTTTGGAACCAGGAGCGGGTAAATCCCAGGTTCAGGTGAATTGAATCGGCGTTGGACAGCTGAAATCGACTCGATCGAAAATGTTCTCTTCATTTCCTTTGTCGTGCATCACCGTGAACTCCGGAGGATCGAGAAAGCGCCCTCTGTTCAGCCCGCTCACGGAAATGAAGTTTCCCCAATTCTCTCCGCCGTATCCCAGATTGAAGCCAACGTCTGAGGTCCCGAAGCTTCCGTAAGAAGTCGTGACGCTTCCGTGCGGCGTAGTCAGCCCCTGGCCTGAGCGCGTAGTGACATTGATCACGACGCTGGTTTTGTCGCCAAATTCAGCCGGCGGCGCGCCCGCGATGACTTCCATCGATGCGATCGAGTCCAGCGGAATCTGATTCGAGAACACTTTGCTCTGCTGATCGGTAATCGGCTGGCCGTCGACAGAAAAAGAGTTTTCTGCATGGTCTCCCATTCCGTGAAACAGGCCGTTAGAGTCGGCTGCAGATTCCCGGCGAAGCCAGCGTCACCAGCGAACTCACCGATGAGGACGAGCTTTCCAGCGGAAGCTTGTCGAATAGAGCCGCGGTCTACATCCGTATGAAATGTCGATGAGGTTTCAATCAGGTCACCGCCTCCTGCCTCCACGTTCACCACTTCCTCTGAGCCTTTGATCTTCATGACAATTGCGAGATTCACGGGAACCATCGACCGCACGTCAACATCCTGTGAGTACGTGGCAAAGCCCGGACCGCTGACCACAAGGTGGTATGGGTTAAAAGGAACATTGGGGACGACAAAATGACCGGCTGGATCCGTGAGGACCGTTCGCGATAAGCCGCTTACCGGGTTGGTCACTTCAACTTTTGCCCCGGCAACAACGGCCTGGGTCTGGTCAGTGACTGTGCCTTGAATGGTGCCTGAGCTCACCGAGCTCTGGGCCGCGGCCGAAAATGAACATGCAACGACCGCTAAGAACAACGCGGACGCAAGAACGCGAGAGTTTCCTGACAAAAATAGAAAAGGGCATCACTCCTCCATGAGCAATGTGGTGTGGGTGCGTTATTCAGTTGTTGGTATTGAGGAGGAGACTAGAGCCGCGGGAGGAGGCCGCGATGCGTAAGGCGATGAATGTTGTTCTGCTTTACTTTCCGTCTCCAGCAGCAGGCTGAGGAAGCCAATCTGCTGGAACGTAACGCTCGTATGGCAAATGGTTGCCACACGCGATGCTGCATGCAACAGCGGGCATACCGGACAATGCCGGGCGTCTTTTTCCAGTCCATCAACATGGAAATGCAACGCCTGCGCCGCGGCTGAACCCAGCACAAGCACCAGGCAGGCGATAACCAGCCAGGGCGGGATCCAACGTGCGATGTTGCCTTGTTTGTGTTTCATAGCAATAAGAAACTTTTTCATCGAGCGTAAATTTTCAAATTCCGGTCGCGCAATGGTTCGTCACACCTGCAATACATCGCCTTCTCTGGCCACGGTCCGGTAAAGCACGGGATTGATGAAGAATCCCAGAAAGAGTCGTGACACCAAACCCGCCACAATCACAATCGCGAACGGCTTCTGCGTATCGGATCCAATGCCGGTGGAGAGCGCGGCGGGCAACAATCCCAGACACGCCACCAGGGCGGTCATCATGATGGGACGCAAACGCAGCAGGGCGGCTTCGCGCGTGGCGCTGGTGATGTCCATCCCTTCCAGACGCAGCTTGTTGATGTATGAAATCAGAATCACGCCGGTTTCTACCGATACTCCCATCAGCGCCAGCAGGCCCAGCGCCGATGACACGCTGAATGGCGTGTTCGTCAATTTGAGGGCGATGAGCGCACCCACCGGCTCGGTCATGATCACGTCAAGCGCAATCGCCATGGGGAATTTGAAATTTCCGTAGAGCGCAAACAGGATGAAAAATATCAGCAGAATCGCCAGCGGACCTATCACCATGAGCTGTTTTTTGGCGGCCAGGAATTGATCGTATTCACCGCCCCAGGCCACGCGATATCCGCCGGGAATGACAACATTTTTTTTCACCGCGGCCTGTCCATCCTCCACCGCCCGCTGCAGGTCACGATTTTCAATGCTGTACTGCACGCCTATATAGCGTGAATTGTTCTCGCGATAAATAAATGACGCGCCATTGCCTTGCGCGATTTTGGCCATCTGGCTGATGGGAATCTGCTGTCCATCGGGCGTGCCCACCAGAAGATTGCCAATCTCCTGCGCGCTGCTGCGGAACTGCGGCTGCATGCGCACAACCAGATCAAACAGCTTCTCTCCCTGGATCACCTGCGTGGCCGCCTGGCCGCCGACCGCGGCCTGGATCACCGCTTCCACGTCCGCCACGTTGATTCCGTAACGCGCGATCTTCTCGCGGTCCACATCAATGTTCAAGCTGGGCTGCCCCAGTTCGTGCACCACCGTCAAGTTCGGTAAAGCCGGGAACATTTTCCAGCGTTTTCTTGATTTCCACGGCTTTCTTTTCCAGCACTTCAAGATCGGGACCGTAGATTTTGACTGCCAGCGCGCTCTTCAAGCCGGTGAGCGCTTCATCCACGGCGTCTTCCGCCGGCTGGGTGTGGTTGAAGATGATTCCGGGAAAGCGCTTCCAGTCTCTTGTCAATGGCGTCAATCAATTTATCTTTGGTGTCGTATTTGCCCTTCCATGCAGGATCGTCATACGGCTTCAGGCCAACATAAAATTCGGCATTGAAGAAGCCGGTGGGATCGGTGCCATCGTCCGGGCGTCCATGCTCTGAGCCGACCACGGTGACTTGCGGATAGGAAATCAGGATGTTGCGGATCTGCGGGACAATCTTGCTCGATTCTTCAAACGAGATGGTGTACGGCATGGTGGCGCGATACCCACAACGCGCCTTCATCCAGATGCGGCATGAATTCTCCGCCGATGAACGGAACCAGAGCACATGGTGGCGGCAAAAATCAGGAACCCGATCAGCAGCGTCAACCGGCGATTCTCAAGACACCAGTCAAGCTGGCGAGTATAAATTTTCTTGATCCAGTCAAACGCTCGGTTCGTTGGCTCCTTCACGCCTGCCTTGAACATGAACGATGCCAGCACCGGAACCAGCGTAAGCGTAAGGATCAGCGCACCGATCAGCGCAAATGACATGGTGTCTGCCATGGGATGAAACAGCAGCCCGGATGGCCCGCGTCAGCGCATAAATCGGCAGATAACCGGCAATGATGACCGCGACCGAATAAAAGATAGGACGGTCAACATCTTTGGCCGCCGCCAGAATCACTTCATTCAGGTTGTACGGCTGTCCTTCACGCAACGCCAGCTCACGATAGATGTTCTCCACCATGACCACGGTGCCATCAATGATGATGCCGAAATCAATGGCGCCAATGGACAACAGGTTGGCGGAGACATTGCGCGCATGCAGGATGACGAAAGCGAACAGCAGCCCCAGAGGGATGGTGAGCGCAACAATCATGGCCGCCCGCCAGCTCACCAGGAAGAACAGCAGCACCAGCAGAACCAGGATCATGCCGCGCACCAGATTGTCTTCCACGGTGTCGCGTGGTCACCGCCACCAATTCGCTGCGGTCATAGAAAGGACGGATCTTAACATCGCGCGGAAGGATTGAGCTGTTCAGTTCGTCGGTTTTCTGCTCCACGTCCTTGAGAACGTTTTGCGCCTGCTCATCGCGGCGCATCAGGATCACGCCTTCCACCGCGTCATTCTGGTTGGACGTGTGGGTCTGGAAGCCAAACGATCCCAGCCGCGGCGCGTTGCCGATGGTCACGTCACCCACGTCGCGTATGCGGATGGGCGTTGCCTTTTACGCTGGCAACCACGACGTTGCCGATATCAGCGGTGTTCTGCACCAGGCCCAGACCGCGCACGTAATAGAACTGGCCGCCCTGCGAGTAAAATCCGCCGCCGGCATTGGCATTGTTGGCCGACAGAGCGGTTAGTACCTGCGGAACTGTCAGGTGATATCCATAGAGCTTGCGCCGGATCCAGCAGCACCTGATACTGCATCACCGTTCCGCCAAGGCCGGAATCGTCAGCCACGCCCGGAACTGATTTGTAGGCGCGCTCCACGACCCAGTCTTCGATCGTCTTCAATTCCTGCGGAGTGCGATCAGGACTTTCCAGAACGTAGCGATAAACCAAACCGCTGGGACTGAACAACGGCGCCATGCTCGGCGTTACACCGGAGGGAAGCTGCGCGTCACCAATGCGCTGGAAAATTACCTGTCGCGAAAAATAATTATCCGTGCCATCTTCAAACGTAAGCCGGATATCGGAAAGTCCGTAGAGAGAAATCGACCGCATCACGACCATCTGCGGCGACGCCGGACATTTCCACTTCCAGCGGCAAGGTGATCAGGCGCTCGACTTCTTCGGCCGCGTGTCCGGGCCACTGCGTGATGAGTTCGACCGTGGGCGGAGCGAGGTCAGGATATGCGTCCACCGGCATGCGCATGAATGAGATCACGCCGGCGACGATCAGAAACACGGCCAGCATCAGCACCAGAAAGCGCTGTCTTCAGAGCAGCTTGTACAAGTTTGTGGATCATTGGT
Organism: Terriglobia bacterium; assembly: GCA_963824835.1. GTDB lineage: Bacteria > Acidobacteriota > Terriglobia > Terriglobales > Acidobacteriaceae > Angelobacter. The sequence continues at coordinate 91,284 of CAWGRA010000049.1, forward strand.
TTATGTCGCTTCTGTTCCTAAAGCTCGGCTTGAGAGCTTCTTCGGCCTTAATCCTTCGGCTCCTGTTGCACGCACTCGGCAGCAGCCTCGCTTCTTTACCTTGTTCATGTCGCTTCGCTCCAACCGCTCACGACTTTTTCCTGCTAAATCTTGGCTCCTGAATCAGCGGCTCGGCGCGTCATCGGCCCTCGCTCTTCTTCACCTGCTCAAGCTTGTCAGCTCATTGTCTCCGAGCGGTCGAGTAATGCTAATGAGCATGATTTGTCTTTACTGCGAACTTGCAAACTGCAAGAACAGACTGCCGTCACCAGCTACTTGTTCTCCCGGCTGCAGGCCGCTCACAATCTGGGTCTTCCCATCACTGCTCTGGCCCAGCTTCACCGGTCTTCGTATGAACTGGTCCTGGCCGGCGGTCACATACACGAAGGGCTCGTTTTCAGCGTCCCGCAGCACCGCCGCATCCGGAACCAGCAGCGCGTTGTCGATCTTTCCCGCAACCACCGTTGCAGTCACGTACATATCTTTTTTCAGACGGCGAGCGGGGTTGTTGGTATCAATACGGGCTTGCAGCGTTCGCGATGTGGCATCAAGAGCGGCGCCCATGAATGAAATCTTTCCGTGGAAAACATCCGGATAAGCATCCGTCTTCATCGCCACGGGATCGCCCACGTGCACATAGGCAAGCTGGTTCTCATAAACGTTGGCCAGTACCCAGACGGTACTCATGTCGGAAATGGTGAAGCACTGGGTCTGTCCGGCCTGAAGCACCTGTCCCGGTGAGCACTGCCGTTCAACTGCTTCGCCGGCAATGGGCGCCAGCAACGGCACTTCAGGCGAGGTTGGATTTTCAATCAGCGTATCCGGGCGGGGAATGCCAAGTATTTTCAGCGACTGTTCAGACGACTGCAGGTCCGCCTGCGCCTGAATTTCGGCAGATTCGGCTGCCTGAAGATCACGTTCAGCAATGGCATGATGCGCGTACAGGTCCTGCGCGCGCAGGTAGTTCTTATGCGCCAGTGAATGAGCATCACGCGCTTTCAGGTAGGCAGCGCGAAGCTGCGAGTAGTCCGGGCTGCTCACGTACAACATCGGCTGCCCTTTCTTCACCACCTGTCCGGGCGAAACCATGATTCTGCTCACTGGTCCGCTGACCTGGCTGATGACCGGGGTGGTTTGAAAGCTGTTGTAAGCAACGGTGCCGGTGAGCCGAAGGATGCGAGGCCAGGTTGTGGGCTGAACGGTAACTATCTGGATGTGCGAAGCCTGTTCTTTAGGGACCGTAAACAGCTGCGCCTTGTCTGACTTGGCCGGCTTCGGTTCCGCCATTCGCATAGGTCTTGCTGCCCGGGTCGGTATTCGAGCACCCCGCGATGAGCAGGGCGATTGCCGCTACCACCAGCAGAGCGGCAGTTCGCGCGCAACTTTATGGCAACGTGTTGTCGGTTAAAAACTCTCATGGCAAACTCCTGACCGCCGTGGCCTGCCGCAGTTGTTCCAGGCTGAGCATGTAAGCAGCCACAGCCTGGCGGTAAGCGAGTTGTACAGAACGGTAGCTGCGTTCGGCGTCGAGAAAATCAAGCAATGTGGCAGCGCCTCCCTTATAGGCATACTGGCTGATATCGCGCGAATCCTGCGCCTGTTTCAGATATCCGGAAAGATAAAGCTTCACCACGTCCTGATTGGAAGTTGCCGCTTCGTAAGCATTGGTGACATCGGTCAAAACCGTGTCTTCTGGCGGCCTTCTCGGTGAGCTCTGCCTGGGTAAGCGCGAATCGGGTGCGAGCAATTTCACCCTGACCACGATCGAAAATCGGCAGCGGCACTCCGAAGAAAAGTGAGGTGGAACTGACACCCGATACATGGGAGAAACTTGCTGAGGCGTTCACGTCAACCTTGGCGTTGGCTTTGGCCAGATTGATCTGGCTGTTGGCCGCCTTGATGCCGGTCTTCGCCGCCTTCAGATCAGGCCGCTCCGCCAGTGCCTTCACCTGTAAATCAGTGAGCGAGGCGGTGAGCGGCTGATATTCCAGGTCCCCGGCACAGTCATAATCGTGCGGCAGAGAGGCATAGCCCACGAGCTGGCGCAGGGTTCCCAGTGCCTGCACTTTCGCCACGCGCGCTGAACTCACGTCGGTCTGGAACTGCAGCAACTGAAGTTTGATTTTCAGGTTGTCGCCTTCGCTGATGTCGCCGGCCCGGTAACGCTGGTCACTGATGTTCACCGTTTCCTGAAAGCTCTTCAGGTCTTCCAGCGCGAATTGCAGAGTCGAATTCGCCAGAAGAACGTTAATGAACTGCTGGGCTACGTTGAAGGTCAAGTGTGCGCTCGGTATCGGCTACCTGGGCAGAGGTGACGGCCGTGGTGTCGCGGGCGGCCTGAAGCCGGTTCTGGCGTTTGTGTCCGCGTTCAAACAGATATCCCAGTCCAATATCGAATTGCTGGAGGTTGTTCAGCGTGTCAGCGGAGAAATCTCCGCTGAAAACGGGAAGAAACTGGCTGTCGGCAGAGAGCGTCGGGTTCGGTCTGAGGTTCGCGGTAATTTCCTGTGCCTGGTTTTGCTGAATCTGCGTCCGTGCCGCCTTGATGCTGGGGCTGTTGGTCAGCGCCATCTGAATGGCCTGGTCAAGCGTGATCAAGCGTGGCCGCAGGACGGTCCGCCGCGGTATAGGCTGGTCGAAGCGGCGCTTGGCGATTGCTGCGCGGGACTGAGCTTGGGTCCGAGCGACTTGCTGGCGCGCTGGTCATTCTGCGCGACGCTTTGCGACGCAGCCAGAAGAACTTAGCGGAATTGTCGCCTGCCCCAGCAAAGCTGCAGGCAGCATGAAAAACAAAAGAACAAAGAGGGACATCCGAGACATCAGTTCCCCTCCAAACCGGAGTTGTATTTAGCTCAAACTGGATTTGCTTGCCTGGATCAGGCGACCGGTGGAGGCCGGGTGAAGAGAGATATTTCCGGCGCGCTTGCGGTTCCAGACGATGCGAAGTGGCGTGGTGACTGAGATGACCGTAAGAGGGATTCCGATCAGATGAAACGTACCAGCAGGAGCGCTGCCATGAGCGGAGATACAGATGGCACAATGCGTTCCGTTGCCGGCAAGCTGGGCGTCAGGATGCGAGTGCGTGGCTTCAATGGCGCTGAAGCAAAGAACCAGCAGGACGCAGACGACGCTCAACCAGCGTCGAAAGGAGCCCGGCTCGAATTGGTCAATAGAGAGACAATTTCTTAGGGTGACAACCTTAATATGCACGTAACGCCATTATGCAATCTCGAAACTTTCTGGCGGTTGTAAATTTTCAGCCAAGGCAATTCTGCAACCATGGGCTGATCTTCGGGTTAACTTAGCCAGTTGCAGCTACTTGGAGTACCATTATTCTAGCAGACCCCCATCTGGGGCGCGGAAGATCTTAAGTACGGCTGGTTTCAGGCCACCTCTGGTTCATGGCCGTTGTACCAGCTCCCGGGCTGCTATGCTAGCGTCTTAAGATTTCTGCAGATAGAGAGGCAGTTTTGCGAACAATTCCGGCAGGACTGGACCGCAAGGAAGCTGAGCTTTATAGCCAGCTTGATCCCGGCCAGTTCCCTAAACACGTGGCGATCATCATGGACGGCAATGGCCGCTGGGCCAAACGCCGCCATTTGCCCCGCATCGCCGGCCACCGCAAAGGCGTGGAATCAGTCCGTGACGTGATCCAGACGGCATCGCGCATTGGCTTGCCCGCCGTGACACTCTACGCTTTCTCGGCTGAGAATTTTCTGCGCCGCCCGCCCACGGAAATCAGCTTCCTGATGAAGCTGCTGCATCGCTATCTGAAAGATGATCTACAACTGATGCAGGACAATAACGTGCGCCTGTCATTTATCGGGCGAAGCCACCTGCTGCCGCAGATCGTGCAGGAGAGAATGGCCTGGGCCAAGGAGCAGACCGCGCGCAATACCGGCATGGTGATGACGCTGGCGCTGAACTACGGTTCGCGATCAGAAATTGTGGACGCCTTCAAGGCCATTGTGAATGCCGCAGCCAACAACGGCGGCCTTGAGCACCTGAAGATCGATGAAGAGATCATCAACCAGCATCTTTACACCAACAATCTGCCGGAGCTCGATCTACTGATCCGCACCAGCGGTGAAATGCGCCTGAGCAACTTCCTGCTGTGGCAGGCGGCCTACGCGGAGATTTTCGTGACCAAGACACTCTGGCCGGATTTCCGCGGCCTGCATCTGCTGGAAGCCATTCAGGAATTCCAGAAGCGTGAACGCCGCTACGGCGGACTGAACGAAACCACTCCCGTGAGCTCCCACTAAGAATGAAACGAGTCCTGACAGCGGTAGTGCTGGTGCCGTTGGTGTTGCTGCTTGTTTTCAGAGCGCCACTGTGGCTGTTTGCGCTGGCGCGTGGCCGGGATCATCGTGCTGGCGCTGCATGAGTATCTCAGCATCTGCAGAAGCTGCCGGATCAAGCCGTTCCGCTGGCTTACATATATCGTGGCCCTGCTGCCGTTCGTACTAGGATGGAGCGATATCTGGCGGTATGAGCAGCGTGGAATTCATAAATTCGAATTCAGCCTATTCTTTCTGAGATGGCTGGTTCAATACGTGCTTATGTTCGGCTGCCGTCGTGCTTTTGGCGTGCCGCTGGTTTTTCGCAAAGATCTAAAGCGGGGCTGGCTTCGGTCGGCGGCTTCAATCTTTGGGTTGATCTACATGCCGTTCTCGCTTGGCTATGTCTGCTTTGCATGCGCGCAGATTCTCTCACCAAAGTGCTGATAATTTTTACTTTGTTCTCTGTGTGGGCCGGGGATATTGCTGCTTACTACGTTGGCCGAAGCATCGGCAAACACAAACTGGCGCCCGTTGTGAGTCCTAACAAGAGCTGGGAAGGCGCAATCGCTTCAGTGATCGCAGCATGGTAGTCGCAGTGCTCGTTTTTCATTTCCGCGATCAGATCGAAAATCTCTTTGCCGGCACGAAATTGGCTGCGGGCTTACTTTGTCTTTCCGCTAGGCTCAGCGACTCCATTTCTGCGACTGCCATGGTTGCACGTCCTTGGTGCATTGGCTGTGCTCACCAACATCGCCGCACAATTCGGCGATCTGTTTGAATCCGCGCTGAAACGCGGCGCTGGCGTAAAAGATTCAGGCACCTTACTGCCGGGTCATGGCGGCATTCTTGACCGCATTGATGCTCTGCTCTTTGCGATTCCCGTCGTGTGGTACTATGCGGCTCTGACCGGATTCCTCAACCCATAATTCACCAATTATCCATGAAACGCATCGCCATCCTCGGTTCCACCGGCTCCATCGGTCGCAGCACGCTCGACGTGATCGAGAAAAATCCTGATCGCTTTGAGCTGCTCACCATGGCTGCCGGGATCGAACTACGAATCCGCGCTGGAGCAGGCGCGCCGCTGGAAGCCGAAAGTGCTTTCTCTCGCCTCCGAGCAGGACGCTGAAAAAGCCAGCCGCCAACTCAAAGCTGAAGGTCTTGGCAATATCGAAGTCGTTCACGGACAGGCCGGCACAGTTCGCGTAGCCACTCACAAAGATGTTGATTTCGTGGTCAGCGCCATCGTCGGCGTACAGGGACTGAAAGCTACTTACGAAGCGGTGAAAGCCGGCAAAGAAATCGGCCTGGCGAACAAGGAATGCCTCGTGGCCGCCGGTGAACTGATCACCGCGGAAGCGCGCCGCCAGGGCAAACCCCTTCTGCCCATTGACAGTGAACACAACGCGGTCCATCAGTGCATGCGCGGCGGACGCGTGAGCGAGGTGGAGCGGGTCTGGCTCACCGCGAGTGGCGGGCCTTTTCTCAACAAACCAAAATCAGAGTTCGAAAGCATCACGGTGGAGCAGGCGCTGAATCATCCCACTTGGAAGATGGGCCGGCGCATCACCATTGATTCCGCCACGCTGATGAACAAAGGTTTTGAGGTGATTGAAGCCTGCCGTTTATTCAATCTTCCGGCCGAGCAGGTGAAGGTGATTGTGCATCCTCAGTCCACCATTCACTCCATGGTGGAATTCAACGACGGCAGCATCCTGGCCCAACTCTCGGTTACGGACATGCGTTTGCCCATCCTCTACGCGCTCACCTATCCCGAACGCATACAGTCTGACCTGCGCTTCAACGTGCTTGACTTGAAGAGGCTGGACTTCTGCCCGCCTGATCTGGCGAAATTTCCTTGTCTCAGGCTGGCGTACGAAGCGGCCGAGGCAGGCGGAGCCAAGACCATCGCGCTGAATGCGGCCGACGAGGTGGCAGTAGCTGCCTTTTTAAACCAGGAGATCGCCTTCGCGGAAATTCCTAAAGTGATTGAGCGAACAATGAATGAAACGCCAGACCAGCATCCCGAATCTATAGAAGAGGTACTTGCCATTGACGTCCAGGCCCGGGATCTGGCCCGCCAGCTACTCACGCATCAGCCGGCCCGGTGAGCGCATTCTGGGGCTTTTGCAGTTACAATACGAAAATCCGTAATTATGCACTTATTCAGCAGTCCCGCATTTATTTCCTTATTGGCGATGCCCAGCTTTGGGCAGATGACCAAAATTACCATCATCTACATTGCCGCCGTGGCCTTTGTGCTTGGCGTGCTGGTGTTCGTTCATGAATTTGGACACTACGCCGTGGCCAAGCTGTGTGGCGTCCGAGTAGAGGTCTTCAGCCTGGGTTTCGGCAAGCGGATTTGGGGCTTCCGCCGGGGTGAAACTGACTATCGCCTGAGCCTGCTGCCCGTGGGCGGCTATGTAAAGATGTCTGGCGAGAACCCCATGGAAGACCGCACCGGCGATCCTGGGGAATTCATGAGCCACCCGCGCTGGCAGCGGTTCCTGATCGCCATCGCCGGGCCGGCCATGAACATTCTGCTGGCCATCTTGTCTTCTTACCGGCCTTTACATGTATCACCACGATTTTGAGGCCTACCTTCGCGTACCGGTGGATCTGGTGACCATTGCCCCGAACTCACCGGCTGCGCAAGCCGGACTGCAGACGGGCGACCGCATCATCAAGGTCAATGACGTTCAGAATCCCACCTGGCAGCAGTTCCGCAACACTGGAATTCATCAGCCCGAACCAGCCGCTGGAACTCACAATCAAGCGCGGCGACACAGTGATGGAAAAGTCAGTGGCTCCGAACGCGAAGGGCCCGGATAAGATTGGCGACATCGGCGTGGAGCATCCGCAGGTGGTTGGCACGCTGGAACCGGACGGTCCCGCCCTCGCTGCCGGCGTAAAGGTAAATGACGTTTTGCTGTCAGTGGACGGCAAAATCGTGCGCGACATCCCACAAATGCTGGAGCAGCTACAGGCGTCAAAAGATCAGCCAATCAAGCTGGTCGTACTGCGCGATGGCAAAGAAGTGGCGATCACTCTTACCCCCAAAATCATGGAGGGTAAGTACCGCGTTGGCCTGCGGGCTGATTTGGCGGAAAAGCTTCCCTTCCGCGCCGCACTGGCGCAGTCCACCAAAGAATGCGAAGAAAATTCGTTGCTGATTTTCAAGCTGGTGGGGGGAATGCTGCGAAAGAAGATTCCCATGGAATCAGTCAGCGGGCCCATCGGCATCATGAAAATTTCCGGCGAAGCAGCCATGATCGGCCCGGCTCCGCTCTTTTACATCATGGCCATGATCAGCCTCAATCTGGCTATCTTTAACCTCTTCCCGATCCCAATCCTTGACGGTGGCTTGATTCTGCTGTTGCTGATTGAAAGCGTGATGCGGCGTGACATCAAACAGGAAATCAAAGAACGCGTTTATCAGGCCGCTTTCGTTTTCCTGCTGTTGTTTGCCGCGGTGGTGATCTTCAATGACGTGGCCAAATCATTCCATCATATGTAGCGAAGTTTTATATTTTGTGCGCTAACGACCGCCGGCGCTGCTGGCGGTTTTGTTTTGCCCGGCTCTGTCGCTGGCCGCAGCGTGCCGCAATCCCCACAGCACCAGCACGGTTGAAAGCCAGGGTCGCGATCCCTACGGACATGAATAAAGCGGTGATAAGACTCTCCTGCCACGGCTGGCCATGATGTCCAGCGCCGGTAATGGGAGAAAGCGCAAACGTGCCCAAAGCCGCGGCGAGTGCCGTGGTCGCCCAGTTTACGTAAGCGCCGTAGAGCGCTGCCCAATACGCGATTGTTCTTCATCCCGGGCGAGAGCTTCACGTAACTCCATACGGCGCCCGAGAGCAATGAGAAAAGTTCCCAGCATCACGCCTTCCAGATGTGCAGCCAGACCCATGCGCGGGTTGACGAACTTCTGCTCTACAAATCCGGAGATGAGTCCCAGGAGAAACAGGAACATTCCATGCCACATCAAGCTGCGGTTTTTATCTTCCATTTTCATCACCTTTTCTGAGGCTCTAGTCTTTTGTTGCGTCTCATTCCATCGCCACTCGGCTTCGTGTCCCAGCAGATGCACTCCGCCGAACCATGAATCTATGCCGCCGCGCATAGCAATGTAGTCGCCTTCGCCTTTCAGCAACGATTGGCCACTGGGGGTAAGTTCATACCGGTCACCAGCAATCCGCAGCAACGGTTCCGGCGCGACCGTCAAAGCATGGAGACGAAGATACACGGAACTGTCACCCCATGCCACGATTTCCTGTTTGCGCGACGCCAGATAAATTTCCTGTTTTGTTTTCGCACCGGTCGTGCACTGCCTGAAGAATCTGCCGTTGCGTGCGTGAGAGTCCGTCCGTGGTCCACGGGTATTCCTCACAGTGGCGAATGAGCGCGTCGCGCAGGAAAGGCATTTCCGGATGATTCACTTGCAGAAACTCTACCAGCGCTTCCGGAGTGGCGGAGCGGAAAGGCTGCCCACGCATCCGTGGCGATGGCCAATTGTTCGGGCATTGCCGTGCGGCGCAAGGGGAACAGCCGCGCCAGTTGCGTGCCTGAGAGCTGTCCCAGTCCCTGAAAATCTTTTACTCCCGGCATGCGAGTTGATCTGCACAATGCTGAGCCGGATCTTGCCCATCTCCTGGCTGGGAAAACCAGTCCAGCAACTGAATGAGCTGCAACTGATCGTAAAGATCATGCTCAAACCACAACACCACTTCTTCAAATTTGCGGAAATCTTCCAGCATGCGGTCACGCTGGGCAAAATCGGCGCGAAGAGTTTCATAGCTTTCCCAGCCGAAATCAGCCAGCGCGCGTGCGCGAATATCTGAGAGATCAGTGCAAGTCGATTCAGTCCGCGGCACGGGCCCATCATGCAGAGCATCTTTCCACGCGAGATAGCGTCCGGGAAAACGCACCTGGCGAAACGTGGAGAGAACCGAGTCACCGTTGGTGATATGCAACAGCACATGGAAAGGCTACCGAAGAATTGCCAAAATTGCCATGACTGCCAAAATCGCCGGAATTGGTAAGCCCTATTCTGCCGCGAATTCCGCGAATAAACCTTTTGCCGAGCATCTGCGACAAAAGATTTTAGCCGCACATAAACGCAGAAAACGCAGATTCCCCTTTGGTGCAATCTGCGACATGGGTTTTTAGAGCAAGACAAGAAATTTGTGAGAGCAAAATGAACTGCGCTCTTCCAATTTACCGAGATCCGCTTCTAACCAAGGGAAATCTGCGCTTTTCTGCGCGAATCTGCGGCAAAAGATTTTATTCGCGGCAATTCGCGGCAAAATGTTTGGTTGCTCACCAGGTGCTTGCTAACCCAGGTACTTCAGAAAATCCCGGCTGCTGGTCTTCTCAAATCCCGGAAACACCCGCGCAAGATTGTCATTCCCAAGATGGCGCGCCACGGCTTCGCTCAATACCTGGCGAAAATCTGTAGTCACGGCCAGATCGCGACCTTCATAAAGTTGACTCGATCCCAGTCCCGGCCACTGTCCGTAAACTTTGCCGCCCTTTACCGGACCGCCGAGCACGAACATCACGTTGGCATGGCCGTGGTCAGTGCCACGATTACCGTTTTCGCGGGCGGTGCGTCCGAACTCTGACATGGTGACGATCACCGTATCTTCGCCGAGGTCACCCAGGTCGGTCCAGAAAGCCGCCACTGATTGCGAGAACTCGCGCGTCAGGTTGGCGATCTGGCCCTGCACGCTGCCTTCATTCACGTGATGGTCCCAGCCGCCGATATCAGCGAAGGCAACTTCCACGCCCAGGTTCGCCTTGATGAGTTGCGCCACCTGGCGAAGGCTGTCACCAAAACGTCCGCGAGGATAATTTGCGCCAGGCGCAGGCGTGTATTTTTCCGGATCAGCCGAGCGCAGCATCTTTACCGCTTCAAAAGTTTCATTGCCGGTGCCGTGCAGCACGGAGTCCACTGACTGCTCGTACATGGCTTCAAAGGTATTGCTGGCCGCTTCAGCGCCGCGTCCGCGGCCGCCGCCCACGGAAAAGCCACGAATGTCACTCATGGCAACCGCTGGCACAGGGCCGGCCAGCGTGCGCGGAACCGCGCCGCCCATTGCTACTGCGCGGAAAGGAGACGCCTGCGGCTCTTTGATTCCGGCAAGCGCGCGATTGAGCCAGCCATCTTCGGTGGACTTCATGCCGGGCGTGCCGGATTCCATGTAATCCTGCGCGTCAAAATGCGAGCGCGTGTTATCAGGCGATCCGGCCGCGTGCACAATGGCAAGATGCTTCTGGTCCCACAGCGGCTTGAAAGCCGTCATGGAAGGATGCAGGCCGAAGAAGCCGTCAAGATCAATAGCGCTCTCCGCGCCGGCACGCGGGCGAGGAATGGCGATGCTGGGACGCATGGCGTAATAAGCCTGCTCGCCATGCGGGACCACGATGTTGAGCCCGTCGGCCGCGCCGCGCTGGAATAGAACGACCAGACGTTTCTTTCCCGGAGCGGCGGTTTCAGCGGCGTAAACGGCACGCGTAAGAAAGCTGGGCACAATGCTGGTGCCGACAACGGCGATTGCGCCATTTTTCAGAAAGACTCTTCGGGTTATGGACATCTGAAACTCCGTTTCGACTCTCGCTCGCTTCGCTCACATCGAGTCACAAAACTTTGTGGGCCGAGACGGCACGGCTAAAGCCGTGCCCTTTCAAAACTCGCACGTGCCGACGCACGGCTAAAGCCGTGCCCTTTCAAAACTCGCACGCAATTGTCATCTTCGCTGGAACTCCGGTGATCCCATGATAAGCCCGGCGATGGCTCCATAATTCGGCGCGCGATTCGGATCATCGAACTTGCGCTGCGTAACTTTCGGATCATTGAGCTGCTTCAGCATCACCTGATGCGTCTGGGCTGAAACATCGCCGGCAAGAATGTCATTCTCAAGCACCGCCAGCGCGGCTTCTGGATCGGGCGGATTCGCGCCGTGCAACAAGGCCTGCTGATCCAGTGACGTCCCCGGCAGCTTGCCTGCTCCCAATTGCAAAGCAAAATTCATGCGGTTCAACAACGCTGACGAATTCACCCATGCGTCAGCTTTCATGGAGTATCCGGTGGGCGGCTGCATGCCGTAAAGCGGCATGCCCATGCGATTGAGGAACTGCACCAGCGGCAGCGCGTTCTGAATGTCCACGCCGGACGCGCGCACTGAAGACGCAACAAACTCCAATGGCGTTTTCACTTTGGCGCGATAGGCGTCTGTGGACCAGAACTCCGGCGCGTTGAACATGGTCTTGAGCACTTCGCGTATATCGCCGTCTTTCTTATGAAACGTTTCCGCCATCTTGTCAATCAGGCTCTGCGGCGGATTGTCCGAGACAAAGCGCATGGCCAGCTTGCGCGAGATGAATTTTGCGGTGGAAGGATGATGAGCCAGAATTTCCAGCATCTCCACGCCTTCCTTTTCGCCATGCTCGCCAATCTTGTGGCCCAGAACATATTTGGCGCCGGGTTCATGCGCGCGTTCATTGAACTTGAAGTCGCCGCCGCGCTGCGGCTGCTCAATGCTCCACCCGGTCAGCACCTTCGCCAGTTCCGTCACGTCTTTCTGGTTATAGCCGCCATCCACGCCCAGGGTGTGCAATTCCATGATTTCGCGCGCGTAGTTTTCGTTCAAGCCGCTGCGGTTTTTCGCCGCACGCTGCCGAACCGGAAACTTCCGTGCCATAGCGGTCGCGGCGAACGCGCATGCCCCCCGGGCCGTACAGAGCGATATCAGAATTCGGGCCGATGCTCTGCCAGTTGTCCAGATAGAAAAGCATGGCCGGACTTTTTGCCGTGGCGATGAGCAGGTCCTTGAATTTGCCCAGAGCGTGGGGACGAATCACATCTCGCTCATAGGCCGTGATCATGTAATGGTCTGGCCCTTTGCCCACGAAGACATTGAAGTGGTTGTACCAGAAGTCGGTCATCACTTCGTCAAGCTGGCGTTCGCTGTAGATATCCCGCAGCAGCTTGGCTTGGGCCAGCTCACCATCCACCACAAGCTGCGGATTGATCATGGCCTGTATGGTTTCCTGGTGCTCCGGCTTCATGCCCTCCACCAGCTTCATGGATTTGCCGCCTTTATATCCCTGCAGCAGCTCAAGGCGCTCGTCCGCCGGCATCTTCATGAGCTTGTTGTAGCGATCTTCAGGATCAAGTTGCAGGAGCGGGTCGGCAGCCATCTCCGCGGCTTCATTTCTGGCGGCCTTCGCGGCGGCAGGCGTGTTGGCCGAAGTCCTGGCTGACGCTGATGGCGACGCCATGGGCCCCGAAGCCCGAGGCCGATGCCGAATTCACGTCGGCATACATGGCCTCTTCCGCCCGCTTCTGGCGTGCTTTGCCCTGATCAGCCGACGCGTCCGAATCAGAGCTCATGCTCATGTCTGAGCTTAGGTTTTGCTCGGTGCATCCGCATTCGAAGAGGATGATTTCGCACTGGGCGCTGAGCCGGTATCTGCCGGTCCGCCGTCCGCCTTCTTCTGCTGGCGTTCTTCCATGGCCACCATGCGCGATTCATAGATGGCTTTTTTGCCGAATCGTGCGGCATGGACATTTTGCCGTTCTGCACGGCCTTCAATATCTGGTTATCGGGGAAATTCTCCACCATCTCGCGCGTGCTCATCTTCAGGGTGCGAAAGGGAGCAATGCGCGCTTCCAAAGCACTGTCATTGATCTTGTCAGGATGGAGCTGCTCGTCAAACCATTTGTCCAGACCCATGGCCCGCACGCGCTCCACGTCCCCCGGGCGAATGCCGAAAGTAAAGCGGTTTAAAGCATGGACAATTTGTTTGTCTTCAGGAATCTGGCCGGCTGCGGGCGTCTGTGTGGAGTCACCATGTTTTTGTTTTTTGTCTTTGGCGACGAGCATGCCGGCAGGCACCAAGCATGCAGAGATAGCAACAGTGAGGCCCAGAACTACAATTGCTTTACGAGTGGCGGGCATAGAAACTCCGGGTGCTCAGGGTTCGAAGAATACTAACCCGGTTACAGATAAAAGTTGTAGGTGCCCCGAAATAAACAGTTCACGGCTTCAGTCGTTCATCGCATCTCGATAGCAGAAACCCGCTCAACGCTGCTAACACAATTACGTTTACAGATCCCAGAATAACTGCCGGCACGCCGAAACTCGGGATGGAACCGTGCAGGACAAAAAATCCGAACAACAAAAACGTTAAAAGCATCCAGATCCAAACAATAAGATGGCGACCAGACCGCCGGCCCATCGGATTTTCGAAAGTTGCCCGGACAGAAAACAATGCCGGCACAAAAGCCAGGTGCACGCACATGGCACAGACTGAAAATGCAAGAATCTTCGTAACGGGTATAGCCAGCCACAAGTGAAAAATCGGGAGGCCAAATAAAGCAGAACTTATCGCCCAGCCGAGAATCGCGCTGGCACACCAATGCGACATCCGATCGTTGTTTAAGACGCCTGACTGCATTCAGCCATCACTCTAGCATCGGTCCGCCGTAGCGGACGACATTACGTAAGCGTTATACGCCCGCGATTGGTGCGATGGTTCAGCTCGGAGACAATCAAATCAATATCAGTTGGAGCAATGCTCCCGATGGAGTTTCCATCAATAAATGGTTTGCGTGCCCGTTCCTGCGCTGAAGCCCAGGGTCGCGGCATGGATGTCTGTGCCACCGCGTCGCGCCGCAACTGGACCAGCAAGGCATGCACCACGTCAGCATCCAGCTTGGCCGGCGCCAGCCATGCCAGTTGTGCGGCGGCTTCGCCCAGTGACATCCGCTTGCGGTAGGGCCGCTCGCTCAACATGGCGTCGAACGTATCCGCCACGCCCACAATCTTTACCGCCATGGATACTTCATTGGCATGAAGCTTATCCGGATAGCCGGAACCATCAGCGCGTTCATGATGCGATCGCACCACTTCCGGAATATTCGGCCAGGGAAACTGCACGGTGGAAACTATGCGATGGCCCAGGATCGTGTGGTCAGCCATCTCCTGGAACTCATAGCGGCTCCAGCGCTCCGGGCTTGGTGAAGATGTGCTTGTCCACCGTGACCTTGCCGATGTCATGCAGGTATCCGGCGGCGCGCAGCTCGCTGATCTCGCTTACGTTCATGCCCAAAGCTTCGGCAATGCCGGCAGCATAGCGTCCCACACGCAGCGAATGGCCTTGCATCTCCTTGGACTTCACATCAATGGTCGCGGCAAAAGCGCTGAGCGCGTCATCCCAGAAGGAATGCACGGAGGCAATCAGCTTCAGGTTCTCCGCGGTGCGCTCTTCCAATGACTGTATAAGTTGATGGTTGTAAATGGACAGCCCAATCAGCGGAGCAATGTCCGCCACCTGCTTGAGAGCTTCGCGCGTATATTCCGCTCCGCCTTCACGTTCGCCCAAGAGCAGCGCGCCAATCAATTTGCCGCGTATTTTAAGAGGCGCCACCGCGCGAAACCATACGCTGGAGATATTCCCGGTGGAGCTGAGAAAAACATCAGACCGCTCGCGATCAATCAATTGCGGACCGCTAGCGCTGGTCAAGTGCGTGGATATGTTTGTGCTGGAGTGGAAAGACCGCGGTCTGGGGAAACACCACAAAACCTGCCGCGGCAATGGAACTCAGCATGGGCGGCTTATCCTGAAAACGAAACAGAGCGCCGGAACTGGCGCGGACCGCTGCCATCACAATGTCCAGGGCCGCGCCGGCGGTGTTCGCCAGATCGCGTTCGCCCGTGAGGACGGGTCCCAGTTCGGCCAGAATCTGGGACGCCTGAATCGGAGGCCTGCTAGTAATGAATGAGTCGGCCAAGTCTTGAGTGGCGCGAACTCCAGAGCAAAGTCAGAGTACCAGCTTACACAAGGGTTACGAAAGTACGAGTACCGTTGTGGTAAACAGACGCTGGTGTGTGAGTACCAGTGCTCGCGTCGCTCGGCTTCGGTCAGGATAACAAGCGTTGAAGCTTTTCTCTGCATGTTTATTTTTTCAGTGCCCGCCGGCGCCATTCCTTCGATCCCCTCGAGCAATTGGTCCCAGAAAAAAATGTAAACCGTTGTCATCCTGAGCGAGCGCGAGCGAATGCGAGCTCGAGTCGAAGGATCTATGTATTTCAATCTTCATTGAGCTCCGGGAACCAATCCGCCGCAAGGTCTTTCCACGTGGGGTTCATACTTACAATCAGTTGAACCTTTTTGATTCTCTTCCATCGTTTGACCTGCTTCTCGCGCGCGATTGCGCTGCGTACATATTGGAATTGCTCTACACCAGCCGATCCAGTTTATCTTGACGTGAATCCTTCGACCGCCCCCGCTTATGCCGTGTACTCGCTTTCTGATATTGCCAGTTACGCCCGCATATAAAGTTCGCGACCTATTCGACATGAAGTAGATGTGATAGGCCTTCTCTCGAAAATGCATATATCCTTCGACTCCGTCGTCGCATGCGCTCCGACTCCGCTCAGGATGACAAATAGAGTGAGCTCTGGAGTTTCCAACTGATCCAACCGTCAGAAACCCCTCAACATCCCTTGCCTTAGCGCAATCTCATCCCGCATTGCGCCTGCCGAATCTTCGTCCAGCCGCCCGTCAAGCATGGCCTGCATTAAATCCCTGATCGTACGTTGAACGCTCATTCCATCACCAGGAATTCCAGCGTCCTCCCCATCCTGTTTCTCACTGGCACGCCGGGCAAAATCCCGCCGTTGACCTTCCCCCCGCTGGATCTTCGCCCGTTGCTCCGCATGCTTCCGGCAGACGTCCTGATCCTTCATCGCCGGAGCTTTGCATTGTTCTCCATTCATTCTTATCGCCCGGCAGCGCCGGTAGTAGTCATAGCGACTCTCCAGCTTGGCTTCGCCGGGTTGCACAAACTCTACCTTCCCGCCGTCGATTATTTTTGGCATTGCTCCCTTATCTACACGTCGCCATCCGCGTCCGGTTCTCTCGGACACACCTGGCAACGCCCAAATGGATTCCCGACCTCAATTACCCGGTCGCAAATTACCCAATTACCAAATCAGAATCGGCCCTACCCGGGTACCCTCAACTAGGAAAACAAAGCACTTAGTCTGGGATATCCCAGGCACCCTGTTTTCGGTCGGATTTAACTGATCGTTTCAGTTAGCCGCCCGCATCAATGACCATAAAACGAAATCGCCTGAAAGCAAACTAATCTTTAGTTTACCGGCGATTGCCCCACTTCCGGCCCGGAAGACTGTCGCTCCCAGGCAAAACTATCTTCCCCCCTCGTCATCCTGAAGGGCGGAAGCGATGCGAGCGTTTTCTTCAGCTCGCTCGCCGCCCTGAAGGACCTTGTGCTCCATAGTTCGAGCTAAGCGCAAGGTCCCTCCGTCCTACTCACGCGCTGAAGACGGCGCGCGTTCGCTTAACGGACATCGGGATGACGATTTCGATTTTGACAGAGCACGTCGGAAACAAAAGGCCATGGAGTGGCGAATGCAAGTAAGCAGGTGTCAAAACCACATCCTCAACTCCCCAAACCTCTCCACCCTTAACAGCTTCACCCCATCGGGCGGCGAATCCACCGTCTCATGTTCAAGCACCCACGTCATGTCATGCGGCACAAACACCGCGTTGATCCCCGCCGCCAGCGCCGGATTGATGTCTGACCGCGGGCTGTTGCCGATCATCCACGTGGTTTCCGGGGCCAGCTCATATTTACGGACCACTTCGCGATACGTGGGCGGATTCTTTTCCGCCACGATCTCCACCGCGGCGAAATATTCCTTGATGCCCGACCGTTCCACCTTGCCCTGCTGCTCCGTGAAGTCGCCCTTGGTCATCATGATCACCTTATGCTGCCGCTGGTTGAGATACGCAAGCGTCTCCGCCACCCCGCCGATCAGTTCAATGGGATAGTTGGAAACCTTGTGGGCGAAGCCCCAGATAAATTCATGCAAGGCCGGCGTAACGGGGGCCTCTGACAGCCGCTCAAAGCATTTCACCAGTGAGTGGGCAAAGCTATGCGATCCGTAACCGTGTTCCAGAATGGTTTCGCGCTCCACTTGGTTGAGGAACAACCGCACCTCTTCCGCCGATAGGTGCTGGTGATTGAGGCGCTCAATGAATTCGGCAATGGCCTGTTCAAAATAGACGTTGTTCTCCCAGAGCGTGTCGTCGGCGTCAATCAGAAGTGTTTGCGGGGTGAAGGACATGAGCGATAAAGATCATAAATGGACGGGACGCAGCCCGGCGCGGAAACCGATACCGGGCAGTGAAGGAATGACACGAAGGGCAGGCACAACGAAGTCAGCTTCAGGGGCTTTCTTGGCCAATTGCAAAGCCATTTTCGTGGTTCTCACGAGCCTTCGACACTGCATACCCCTTGTCATCGTGAGCGAAGCGCATGTTAAAGACTTAACCTGCGAAATTCATCGGCGCGCAGTCGAACGATCCATGCATTTAGGCGTAAGACTATTCGCTGCCACCGGACAGAAATGCTAACTAAAAAAATACATAGATCCTTCGACTCCGCGCCCCTCCATCTCTCGAGTCTCAATTCCGCGCGGCGCGTTCGCTCAGGATGACAAGTCTCGAAAATTGCGCCGCTTCAAAAAGAATTACGCCTGCCAAAAAAGCCACACGCCTCGGAGAATGAATTGAAGGCATGTTAGGTGAAAGGGTGAACCCACGGATTATGAGGCCCGTCTCTGCCTGTCTGAACCAAAGTGGCAGCAAGGGCCACATTGTCCCAAGGTACTCAGCTCTCTTGACCTCCGGCTGCTAGAATCAAGGCGATGAAAACGGAACGCTATTTTGCCCTATCCATTCTCATTCTTGTTATCGCACTTTCCGGATTCGCCTCCGCCCAGGCCGGCCGGCGCGCCGCCGCCCCACCCAAAAAGGCAGACCAGTGTGAAATCCACGAGCCGATTCACGAAGACCTGGCCGCGCAGGTGGCAAAGTTCAAGCTGGTCTCCATGCCGTTCAGCGTAGTGGGACTCAGTGACCAGGAAAGACAGATGATTTACAAACTGGTGGATGCATCCCGCCAGCTTGAGTTGATCTACTGGCACCAGAGCGATCCCAAAGGCCTGGAACTGCTCAAGAAAGTGAGCGGATGCAATCAGGTACTGGACCAGAAGCTGCGCCGCTTCCTCACCATCAATGGCAGCCGCTATGATCTGCTGGAAGGCAACAAGCCATTCGTCGGCAATGATCCCTTTCCACCCGGACGCAATCTCTACCCCGCCGGAATCACGCGCGCGGAAATTGAAGCCTACGTCGCCAAACATCCGGCGAAAAAAGATCAGATTTACAGCCCTTACACGGTCATCAAGCGGCAAGGTACGGAGCTGGTAACCGTGCCCTATCACGTGGAATACAAGCCATGGCTCACCGCGGCAGCCGCCAACCTGAAGGAAGCCGCGGCGCTGAGTCCTGACAAGGCTTTTGCCAACTTCCTGCGTCTGCGCGCCGAGGCGCTTCTCACCGACGATTACTACAAAAGCGACCTGGCCTGGCTGGACCTGGAGAACCCGAAGTTCGACATTATCTTTGCGCCCTATGAAACATATCTCGACGACGTGCTCGGCGTAAAAACTTCTTATGGCGCTGCCGTCATGATCCGCAATGACCAAGAGAGCGCCAAGCTGGCCATGTTCATGGAGCATGTCCCGGAGATTCAGGAAGCGCTGCCCTTCCGCCCGAAGACAAGCCCTCCATGAAAGGGCACAGCACGCCCATGGAAGTGATGGACGCGCCCTTTCGCGCCGGCGACTTGCGCCATGGCTACCAGGCCGTGGCTGACAATCTGCCCAACGATCCCCGCATCCATCAGGAAAAAGGCACCAAGAAAATATTCTTCAAGAATTTCATGGATGCCCGCGTGAACTACGTGGTGCTGCCCATAGGCAAATTGCTGATGCGTGAAGACCAGGCCAACATGGCCAGCATGAATGGCTATCATGGCTGCCGTGCTGATGCACGAAATCTGCCATGGGCTTGGACCGGCCTACGCGCGCACCAGCTCTGGCCAGATGGACATTCGCGCCGCGATTGGACCTACCTATGCCGGTCTGGAAGAAGCCAAAGCCGATATGGTCGGGCTCTTCGCCCTGGATTGGCTGATGGAGAAAGGCGTGATGCCCAAAGAGCTGGCGCCGGAAGTCTATGCTTCAGACGTGGCCGGAATTTTCCGCACTGTGCGTTTTGGCGTGGCGGAAGCCCATGGCCGCGCGGAGATGATGGAGTTTAACTACCTCAGCGAACAGCGCGCGATCACCCAGGATGCCAAAACCGGCCGTTATGTCGTTGACTTTGAGAAGATGCCGGCAGCCATCGCCTCGCTGGCCAAAGAGCTGTTGGAAATTGAGGCCACGGGTGACAGGAATCGCGCTGAACAATGGTTCAAGAAGTATGATTCCATGCCGCCTGGGTTAAAATCGACCCTGGCCAATATAAAGGATGTGCCGGTTGATGTTGATCCGGTCAGCGCCTTTGGCGAGCAGGTCCCATGATTAAACAAATGCCTGGAAAAGCTGGAAACGAACTGGAAGAAAGACGCCGTTTCGAACGCATTGACATTGCCTCACATGGCATGGTGGAAGTGCTGGGCGAAAAAGATAAGAAGCTTGGCATGCTGCGCCAACTGGCCCGCGGTGGCTTCTCCATGCAGACGGACACGCCTTACCACAAAGATAGCAAGGTACATAACTTCGCCATTGTGGACCCGGGAGAGAGCATCCGTGCCGAGGTAAAAGCGCGCGTGCGCTTTGTGGACAGTAACCTGGTGGGCTTCGAGTTTGTGGACCTGAACGCCGCAGCCGCGGTGGAGATCGGCATCATCATCGGCAAATATTACGAGCATGGCAAATAGCAGGTAATCGACAAGCCGTCCACGAAAGTGCGGCTTAGCTTCGGTCAATTCATCTCCGCGAACATTTACCGGCTTTAGCCGCGCGAATAACGCCTCGGCGCAATCTCTTCACCCCCTGGCCGTTTGGCCTTCCTTCTTGATAGCGGCCGAATAGACTCCAAATTTAAATACAACCATCCGCCTCCTTTTAGGTCTAAAATCGTTAAGTCCGATACAATACATATGCCAGGTTCTTAAACTGTGTTGAAGTCGAGGACTTCTAGAACACGACTTCTCGACAACGTACATTCCGTCGTTTCAGTTATTAACGATTTTCTTATAAACCTTTCATGGCGATTTTTGTGTTCCGCGCGGCCCGTGAAAGTGTCTAAGTATGTAAGCGGTCCGTAGATCCGGCATAAACAGGATTGGCGGTTCTGGCCGCACCTCTTCTTGCTCAGATTTATGGCGCGCTCCTGGGGGTTTCGGGCGGCATCCCGAAACCCTTTTAATTTATGGGAACGAGAATTGAGTTCCCGAAGGCCAAGCTTTGGGGAGAACGCCTTGAGTCTGCATTTTTGGTGATTGGCATCTTCGGGATGTTTCGACTACGTCGTCGCATTCGCTCCGACTCCGCTCAACATGACAGAGGGTGAGGGCGTCGAAAAGGTTAGGGTTCTTTGGCGCTTCGAAAAACTAAGTAGCTTATAGACCCTTGTCTTTTGCGATTCCGATAGCGTCTGTCATGTTGAGCGAAGAGACGCGCGCATCATCGCGTCTCGGAGTCGAAACATCCCGATGCAGCCAATGGGAACGAAGCCGCAACCGGGAATTCTCCCGATGCAACTCGTGCTAACATCGCTGGCGCTATGCGTGACGGTTCGTTTTACAAGTTCTGGGTCTACATCATCGTGAGTCGCACTGGCACGCTGTATGTTGGAGTGACTGGTTATCTGGCTCGCCGAATCCGGCAGCACAAAATTGAATCTATCGAAGGCTTCACCAAGAAATACAAAGTCCATCGACTCGTTTATTACGAAACATACGATCATGTTGTAACAGCCATCAACCGTGAAAAGCAGCTGAAGGGCTGGCGGAGGCAAAAAAAGAAAGCTTTGGTCGAAACCACGAACCCGCGTTGGCAGGATCTAGCGGAGCAATGGGGACGAGAAATGCGGTTCCGGGACAATCTTTGGGGAAAACGCCCTGAGTCTGCTCTTTAGCGATTGGCATCCTCGGGATGTTTCGACTGCGTCGTCGCATTCGCTCCGACTCCGCTCAACATGACAGAGGGTGAGCATGTCTTTTGATTGTGACGTGGTTGGTTGGGTGCTACATCAGTCCCAAGGGTCGTGCCAGCATAAACTCTCTAAATACCCTGTCATGTTGAGCGAATAGACGCGCAAAAATCTGTTCCGCTCCCCAACCCACCGTGTCCTACTCAACAGTACGAACTTTTAATCACTCATTGGCTACGCGGACTGTTGGGGCGGCACCCTCAATAGCCCGCTTTTTTTACGTTCCAAATCCTTCTGCAACCTCTGTGTCAACCGGCCCACAGCGTGTTCCACCGCCCACGATTTTTCTGCCCTCTGCCCATACCTAACAGCCTTATTTACAGTCACTTAATTCCTGGCCGCTCAACTGCACTTTCTCCGGGTGCAGTGAAGAGGGAGATTGGCGACGTGGAAGACCTCTACGGTCGCGTGCAGGTTGGTGACACGGTGATTGTGCGTCGCGAACGCGATGAGCTGATCGCTCGAATCTTCGCTGCACCCGCCGCACCCGGACCGAAGAGGTAGTTGCCTCCAGCGCGAGTTCGACGATCAGGCGGCTGAGTAACAACACGTTTTATCGCGCCGCGGCTTGAAGCGCGATTGAAGAAACAGAAAAGGAGATTGCCATGTTGCTGCTGAAATATCTGCTGTTGTTTACCGGTTGGGGACTGTTGATTACGGCAGTCGCCCACGCACTCAGAAATGTTTATCAGGTTGTCCAGTATCACCGCCAGTTGCGTCTGTCCTTCCGCCACGGAGCCGCCATCAACCCATGGAGCCACCGTGGAAAAACCGCAACTGAACTGGACTACAGCCAAGTGGGCGTTCCTTGCGGCCTGGCTGCCGCTCATTGTCGCTGCCGGCATCGTGGTGGTGCCCAGCGGCATGGGCGGCGTCAGAGCAAGTCAGACCGCGGGAACGCTCCCCGGCACCTTGTACCCGGGCGTCCATCTCGTACGCCCGTTGATTGATTCGGTGGTGTTGTATGACATACGCGACCAGGTACTCACCACTTCATCATCCGGCAAAGACGGCCTCGGGCCTGCCGCCGAGCAGGCTGCGGAACGCAAACAGAAAGAGAATGGCAAACCCGACGTTTTCACGGTGCAATCCCGGGAAGGCTTGAGCATTGGACTGGCCATCACGGTCCGCTACCGGCTTGATCCTCGCAGGCTCGATTACATTCACGCCAATCTGCCTCAGCCGGTGGAAAAGGAAATTGTTCCGCCGGTTATTTCCAGCGTGTTCCGTGAGCTTGCGCCCAACTACACGGTGCGGGAGGTATTCGCAACCCGTCGCGAAGAGATCCGCCAGAATGCGGCCGCGCGCATCACCAGCAAGCTCGGGAGTGACGGGATCATCGTGAAAGAAGTGATGCTGCGCGATGTTCAGCTTCCCGCGGAATATGCCAAAGGCCTGGAAGGCCTGCTGCTGAAGGAACAGGAGAATGAAGGTCTGGGCGTGGAAACGGAGATGAAAGCAAAGCAGGTCAGGATTGCCGAACTCGAGGCCGAGGCGCAGCGAGTGCAGCAGGTAAAGCAGGCCCAGGGCGCCGGCCAGGTGCGCGTGCTCCAGGCCAAGTCTGAAGCTGACGCCATGAAGTACACGCTGCCCCTCAAGCAAAAGCAGATTGAACAATCTCGCCTTGAGGCCGAGGCCCACAAGGAAGCCACGGTGAAAAACGCTGAAGCCCAGGCACAAGCCAAGGTCATTGACAGCAAGGCGGAGTTGGAACGCCGTAACCTTCTGGCCGACGCTGAAGCCGGGCGCATCCGCAAAGTGGCCTCGGCCGATGCGGAACGCATGAAGAGTGAAGCCGCGCTGCTGAAGCAGAATCCGCTGCTGATCAACAAGATCATCGCGGAGCGGCTATCAGATAAGCTTCAGATCATGATGGTGCCTTCAGACGCCAAGGTCTTTTTCAATGACGTACTGAAAGGCGGCATCTCCCCCGATGCAATGAGCGGAGCGAGGGGAGCGCAGGCCGGCATGGAAGATGACCAGTCGGCCGAGGCTGAAACGCAGGAGTCGCAGTGGCAGAACACCCAGCAATCTCAGGCACTCATTGCAGAACAATGGCCGCAAAAACTGGAAGAGCCGATGACAGCATTCCGCCGGAAATCAGAAAACGGGCGCCCGTCTCCGCCGAGAAGGGCGTCCGCTCCGGCGGAGCACCTGACTTCTCTTTCTCTGATTGCCAAAAGCAGTCTTTTTCAGTTCAATGAGACCTGAATCGCTCCATTTCAAAGCCATGTGTAAAGCTCTTCAGCTCGGCTGCTGCTGGATATGGCGATGGCCCTGTTCCTGGGAATCACCGGCGCGCGTGTGTCCGCCCAACAGGAAACTCAGTCTCCCATGCTGCCGGCCGCGTTTGATTTTGTGCAGCGCATTCTCTCCGCCGCCGGTACTCCGGCCGCCATGAGCGTTTCCTTCCAGAACATCTCAATATTTCCGCCGGACTTGCAGGAAATTGTGCAGAACGCGATTTTCACCAGCGTGCGCAATTCCGGCGTGCAACTGGTGCAACCGGACGCGGCCATCTCCCAGGTGGAAATCACTTTTTCTGAAAATTGGCAGGAGTATCTGTGGGTGGCGCGAGTGCAACAGGGCACCACCAGCAAACTGGTGATGAAGAAAGTGCCTCGGCCGGAGCATGCGGCGGCTTCGCGCGCGCCCATGATGACCGTCCGCAAGAACTTCGTATGGCGGCAGGATTCGCCTATGCTCGATTTCTGTCCAGGATGAAAAGACTCTGGCCATCCTGGAGCCCACGCAAATTGCCATCTACTCCAATGAAAATGGAAACTGGCGTCCGCGTTACACGCTTTCCATCACGCATGAGGGCGCATGGCCGCGCGAT
Organism: Terriglobia bacterium; assembly: GCA_963824835.1. Classification (GTDB taxonomy): domain Bacteria; phylum Acidobacteriota; class Terriglobia; order Terriglobales; family Acidobacteriaceae; genus Angelobacter. The sequence goes on from CAWGRA010000049.1 coordinate 115,548, forward strand.
CTTCGCGGACGCATCCTGATGAACGGTTCACAAGTCACGGCTTTTCTTCCCGGCACCCGATGCAACGGCAGCACTTCCCCACCATCACTTGACTGCCGCGCCAGTGACGATCCCTGGCAGGTTGATACAGGGAACGCTTTCAGCGTTCTTCAGTCCGCGCCGCAATTTCTTTACCGGAATTCTTGCCGGGCAGAATGCCGGCGGCTCCGTGCTGCCCTTTTTCTCCGCCGCAACATGGCAGGCCGGCGACACGCGCCAGTGGCTCTTCACCGGCACTGACGGCCGCACGCGTCTTTATCAATATGATCTGTCTTCTCCGGCGGCGCTCTTTAATACATGGGGCAGCAACATTAGCTGCCGTACACTCAGGTTGCGGAGGTGGCTGGCAGTTGCTGGTGAGCGCGCCCACGGATTCAGTGCGGCCAGATAGCATTCAAGCCATGGAGATTGCCGGACGTGAAGCTTTGCCGGTGAGTTCTCCGGTTGGAATTGTCCGGGGCCGTGCACGCGCTTTGGACATCAGGAAAAAATAGTGAGCTGGCGCACGGCATTATGCAATCGCCCGCAACAGGACGGTATGAAGCGTTCACTCTTACGGTTAATTGCGGCCAGTAGCTTTGTCATCGCCATCGTTGCCGGCCACGCCAGCTCGCGTCCGCGTTATGGCGGGACCGTGCGCGTGCTGTTGCATGATCGCGTGAACACGCTTGATCCGCTGGGCGACGAGGAGCACACCGTCGCCCGCGACCGCATAGCCGGCGCTGATCTTTGAGACGCTCACACAAATGGATTCGCTGGGTCAGCCGCATCCGCGGCTGGCAGCATCATGGAAAGCTGATCCGGCAAAACGCTCATGGCAGTTCAATCTTCGACTCGCGCAGTTTCATGATGGCAGCACGCGTAACCGCGCAGGACGTGGTGGCAAGCTGGACGAAAATCAACACCGGCTGGAAGGTTTCCGCACTGGACAAGCAGACGGTGAACGTGGAAACTCCTGCGCCTGTTTATCATCTTCCGGAAATGCTGGCCCTGCCGAAGTTCGCGGTGGTCAGGCGCAATCCAGATAACACTCTCGTCGGCACGGGGCCGTACAAAATCAATGATTGGCGTCCGGGAGAGCGGGTGACGCTTGTCGGCGAATGAAGACTATTGGGGCGGCAGGTCTTTTCCAGACACCATTGAAATTCATCTTGCTTTCAGCATGCGCGAGCAGTTGCTGGATCGCCAGCTTGGGTATCATACCGCGGCCGAGATAGGCGTTGACCAGGCGCGTCCGCTGGAACAGAACAACCAGAACATTGCTTATTCCCGACCGAGTGATCTGCTGGTCATACTCTTTCTTCAGCCGGATTCGCCGCGGGACGTCCGGGAAGAAAGCCGGTGGATTCGCGGATACGTGAAGCGCTTTCGCATTCCATCAATCGCGCTGCCATCAGCAATTTCATCCTGCAAAAGAAAGCCGTGCCCGCCAACTGGCCTGCTTCCGCAATGGCTCACGGGCTACGAATTTCTTTTCCCGGGCGGCATGGACCTGGATCGCGCCAAAGAGCTGCGCGCTGAGGCTGCCGGACTGGTCATTGTTCCACCTATCACTCTGGCCTATGATTTCGCTGATCCCGTCTCCAAGCTGGTGGCCGAGCGCATAGCCGTGGACGCCCGCGAAGCCGGCGTGGTGGTGCAGCCTTACGGCGAATCACATATGATCCGCATTGTCCGCCCGCGGTGGCGCGAATGCTGATGCCGTGCTGCTGCGGATTCCGCTGCAATCTCTGGAGCCGTCCGTGGCGTTATCTGCCACTCTGGATGACCTGGCCTTGAATGACGGTCAGTTGTTGCCGCTGAATGCGCCCCGGCCTGAAGATTTATTTGAAATTGAACGCAAGGCACTGCAGAATTTCCGCGTGGTCCCCATCGCCCATCTTTCGCAGGCATTGTGGTTGAGCAACAGCGCTCATAACTGGCAACAGCAACCGAACGGAGCCTGGTCACTGGACCAGCTCTGGGTTGAAGGAGCGCGATAACCCTTGTCTCTGAATGCCAAGCTGCTTTTGTTGATCTCTCTGAGCATCACCGCCAGCGTGGGCATGGTCGCGTTCCTGATTGAAGAGCGCGCGCATGAAGCGTTTCGTCGCATTGAGAAGGAGCGCACAGAGACCCTGGTGGGGCAGTTCCGCAGTGAGTTCAATCATGAGGGCGTGGAAATTACCTCAAGCGTGGAAGGCATCGCCAACTCTGATGCCATGCTGCGGTACCGCGTCTGAGCTCACCAACGGCGCCGATCTGGCCGGGTTCATCAATGAAGCGGCGGGTTACGCCACCACGGCACATCTGGATTTCCTTGACCTGATTGCGCCTGACGGCACCATTATTTCTTCAGCCCATTGGCCGGCGCGCTTTGGCTACAAGCAACGCTGGTTCCTGGACGGCGTCGCCGGAGTTCCTGTTCCCGCAAACGCTTTCCTTCGCCACGTGGAAATGCCACAGGGAACCGCGCTGGCCATGCTCTGCATCCGTCCCGTGAAGACGCATGGTGCAAATTATTACCTGCTTGGCGGAAGAAAACTGGAAGCCGTGCTGCAGGCTTTGTCGCCTCCCGCCGGGATTGCGATTTTCAATTTATAGCGCGCCGGAGAAAGGCCCGGGAGAGCTGCTGGGCTCAGGCAGCAGCAACATCGGTCTGGACAAAGTAATGCCGCTGATTCAGAAGGCAATGGACCAGCGCCGCGAACAATCCTCCACCGTGGACTGGGGCACTGCCATGGACGAAGAGATCATGCAGGCGATTCCACTGCCCGGTTACGCTGATCGCGTTCCGGGAGTGCTGCTGGTGGGCAACTCACTGGAGCAGGAACTCACGCTGGAAAAACGCATACGCAACATCAGCCTCACCATCGCCGGGGTAGCCGTGTTGCTGGGCATTATCGTGAGCGCGGTATTTGCTTCGCGCATCAATCGTCCGGTGAAGAAGCTGGCCAAGGCAGCGGCCGAGATCGGACACGGAAACTGGGATGTGCGGGTTGAACCACGATCCAAAGATGAAATCGGCAAACTGGCAGCGGCTTTCAACCAGATGACGGAAGAGCTGATCGCGCCAACGCGAGCGATTGGTGCAGACCGAGCGCGTGGCGGCATGGCGAGAGCTGGCGCGACGTCTGGCCCATGAATTGAAAAACCCGCTGTTCCCTTTGCAGATCACGGTGGAAAATCTTCTGCGCGCGCGGGAAAACACGCCGCAAGAATTTGATGAGATATTCCAAGAGAGCACCAAAACGCTGCTGGCCGAAATTGCCAACTTGAAGACCATCATCGGTCGCTTCAGTGACTTTTCTCGCATGCCCGCGCCCGAACTTCAGGCCACTGATCTGGACGCGCTGGTGCGTAGCGTTGTGCAGTTGTTTCAAGGCCAGCTTACCAGCGGTCCTAAAGAAAATTGAGCCGGTGCTGCATCTGGAATCGCTTCCGCCGGTCAGCGCCGATCCGGTACTGATTCGCCGGGTCATGGAAAACCTGGTACTCAACGCCATTGACGCCATGCCCAACGGCGGGAAATTGACTTTCCGCACCATGCGCGACGATCATTCGGCGATTTTTGAAGTCGCCGACACCGGCACAGGACTTACGCCGGAAGAGTGCGACCGCATCTTTACTCCTTATTACACCAGCAAACAGCACGGCACAGGCCTGGGGCTGGCGATCGCACAGTCAGTGGTGAGCGATCATCATGGAAGAATCAGCGTAAGCAGCACGAAGAACCTGGGAACGACGTTCCGGGTGGAGCTGCCTTTTTATGACTCTCTTTTTTTTGAATCCCGAACGTAGTGAGGGTGTTTAAGCTGATTTGTGATTTGTGATTTTTGATTTGTGCTTTGTGGGTAGGAATGTCTGATTTCTAAGCATTTGGTATTTGGTTCACAATTGAATCCCGTGGCGATTGGTTGGTAAAAACGAGGGTGCCGGAACCAGCGGGTTTAGCTAAAAGCTAGCGGCTAGTAGCTAGTAGCTTTTAACCAAATACCAAGTATCATTTCCAAGTACTCATTGGCTGAATGCTGAATGCTGAGTGCTGACTGCTAACAAAATGAAATCCCACCTCCTCATCGTCGATGATGACGCCAATACCCTGGCATCGCTTTCGCGCGCTTTCCGGCTCGCTGGACATGAGGCGACTGTCTGCGATAATCCGGTCAAAGCCCTCGACATCATCAGGCAGGAAAAGTTCGATCTGATCTTCTCTGACGTAATGATGCCGGTCAAAGACGGCTTGCAACTGCTGGAAGAGATTCGCGCCGCGGGCATCACCACGCCCGTGGTTATGATGTCCGGGCAGGCGCATATTGAAATGGCCGTAAGAGCCACAAAGCTGGGCGCGCTGGATTTTCTGGAAAAGCCGCTCTCCACTGACAAGCTGCTGCTGACGCTGCAAAACGCGTTGCAGCTTGAACGACTCAAGCAGGAAAACCAGCAGCTACGCCGGCAATTGGGCAGCGGCGGGCTGGTTTACACCGGCGAGAAAATGCGCCGTCTGATGACTCAGGTTGAGCGGGTGGCCGCCAGTGAAAGCCGCGTCTGTATTCTGGGCGAGACCGGCACAGGCAAGGAACTCATCGCGCATACCATCCATGAAAAGAGCAATCGCCGCGATGGGCCATACGTCACGCTGAACTGCGCTGCGGTCCCGGCGGAGCTCATCGAGTCAGAACTCTTCGGACATGAGAAGGGTTCCTTCACCGGTGCGGCGTCGCGGCACGTGGGCAAATTTGAGCAGGCACACGGCGGCACGCTGTTTCTGGATGAGATCGGCGACATGCCTCTTGCCATGCAGGCCAAGCTCCTGCGCGTGCTGGAGCAGGGCGAAGTGGAACGCATTGGCGGTGACAAGCCGGTCAAGGTGAATGTGCGGGTGGTGGTGGCAACGCATCGCAATCTGGAAGAGCAGGTAAAGCAAGGCGCGTTCCGCCAGGACCTTTTTCATCGCATCTATGTTTTTCCCGTGGCGCTGCCGCCATTGCGTGAGCGTCCGGAAGATATTCCCGCGCTGGTGCAGCATTTCTCTGCCATGATCGCCCGGCAGAATGGATGGAAGGAAGTCTCGTTCTCGCCTGAGGCCATGCAAATGCTTCAGGCACAGCCGTGGCCGGGAAATATCCGCGAGTTGCGCAACGTGGTGGAGCGCCTTCTTCTTTTTGTGGAAGGTGACACCGTCACAGCAGCCACGGTGCAGACGGCGCTGCCGGGACAGGCATCAGCATTGAGTGATGCGAGCGCCGGTTCGACTGTGGGGCTGGGATCAGGAGCGTTGGCTGATCGGGTTGAACAGTTTGAGCGACAGGTAATTCTCGACGAGATCAAGCGCCAGAACCACCACATCACCAATGCAGCCAAAGCCCTGGGGCTGGAGCGCAGCCATCTTTATAAGAAATGCCAGCAACTGGGAATAGATTTACAAGAAATGCGGAAATAGAAAATGCGCTTGTGTTTTCATTCGGCCTGACAGTATTGTTTGAACCGCTTGAGCTTTGGAATTTTTGAACCTTTGGGCCGTTCAGTTCGTAAAATTGATTAGACAAGACATAGGGCTGTGTTCCAGCCAGCCCTGACAGGAGATCGCAATGTTTTGCTCAGGATGCGGACACCAGATGGATGCCGGACAGCAGTTCTGTCCGGGGTGCGGACTCAAGAACCCTGCTCCTCAACCCACCGGCATGGTCGCCACGGCGGGAACCGGTGTGGCTCCAGCCCAGCAGATACCGGCACAGCAGATCGCCTCCCAGCAGATCATCGTTGTGGCTGAAAAAAGTCCCGGCCTGGCGGCGGTGCTCTCGTTTTTCTGGGCCGGCCTGGGACAAATCTATAACGGGGAAATTACAAAAGGCATCGTGCTGATCGTCGCGTACGTTGTGTCCTGCGTGCTGATAGCCCTGGTGATCGGCTTTATCACGACGCCAATTCTCTGGATCTACGGCATGGTTGACGCCTACCGCACAGCAGAGAAATTTAACGCGGCATTGCGCGCCGCGCGATAATTTTCCTCGTTATCCAACATGTTTGGGACAGCTTACCTTTCGCCCGAACCATGATTCTGACGTAGAGACGCGGCATGCCGCGTCTTTTCCTGTTTTATTGTCGCTACGCTCCGGCCTGCGGCAGCAAGGTAGGATTTTTGGGCGAGCTTACCCAGTGTTTATCCCTCGTCCCGCGCTGCGGGACTCGGGAACACACTGGGCTAACTTCTGTCGCGCCTCCGGCGCTTTGTGCATGGGATCTCCAAAAATTTAACGCGACATTGCGTGCGCGATAAGTTTCTCTGCTCCTCAACGATGATTCTGACGTAGAGACGCGGCATGCCGCGTCTTTTCCCCTTATCCACTACGTTTCCGCACGTACAATCTCCCCTCTGTCATCTTGAGCGGAGTCGGAGCGCATGCGACGACGTAGTCGAAAGATCCCGAAAGTGCTTGTGGTAACAAAGCCGCGTCAGGGAGTTTTCTGAAAGCAAGATTTGTCACGCCAGCATTCTCGAGAGAACGCCTTGCGTCAGCATGGCTGCACTGTCATCCTCGGGATGTTTCGACTCCCAGCCGCGATTGTTCGCGCGGCTCTTCACTCAACATGACAGTGGGCGAATGACTCGCGGAATGAGGCCAGAGGATTGGCAAGGCTGCTGACCGTGTGCGAAACTTGACGTGGCGGGGCCTGTAGCTCAACGGTTAGAGCAGCAGACTCATAATCTGTTGGTTGTAGGTTCGAATCCTACCGGGCCCACCAATGCTACATTTGTCCGTTCCGGAGACATAGGTAACAGAACGTTCCGGAGACATAGGTTACACTTTTGGCCCGAAGGGGTTGTGCAGGGGCTGCAGGGTTTTTTCCTCCAGATCAATATAGCCGAGATCGTAATCCATAAAGCTGACCAGCCAGATGCCGTGGTCGACTTCTTTGACGCCGACGGCCTGGCCGGCAAGGGAGACGCTGAGATTGATCTTCTTGTTGTACAAGCAAAGGCGTCCGCAGCTGGTGACCACGACGGTGCGGTCGTGGAACGGGTAATGCGGTTCTGGAATGCCGCGATAAGGGCGAGGAGAAGCGGAGTAGACCTCGGCCGGGCATTTCATGGCCAGGGCTTCATGAGGCCTTTCGTGATTGAATTCCTCGAGGAAGGCGTCGAACTTGGCTTGCTGCTGCAGAATGTTGGCGCCCGCCGGGCGAGTGGCTTCTTTCTTCAGGGTCAGATGCATACGTTCATGACGGCCGTTCTGCTGGGGATGACCGGGGCGGATCCGCTCGATGGAGATTCCTAGCCGCAACCACCATACCGAGAGCTTGGAGAGCTGAAACAGGCCATGAGGAGAGGCGAAGGGAACGCCGTTGTCGGAGCGGATGGCTCGGGGCAAGCCGCGTTCGTGAAACAGGCGCTCAAAGGCGGGAAAAGCGAGGTCTTCGCGATTGGATTCCATGCGCTTCACACAGGAGCAGATAGCGCGAAGAATAGTCGGTGACGGTCAGCGGATAACAATAGCGTTTATCGCCGAGCTGAAACTCGCCCTTGTAGTCGGTGCACCAGAGATCGTTGGGATGCAGCCCGTCGGACAAGGGGGTTCCTTCGGCCCGGTTGCGGCGACCGACTCGCTCGGGCGACCAGCCCATGGCGATCGAGCACGGCGTGAATGGTAGCTGCGGCGGGGAACTTGATGGCATGCGGCAGGCGGCGCAGCAGACGCTCCCGGATCTTGCGTGCGCCCCAGTGAGGTTTCTCCCGTTTGGCAGCTACGATGGCCGCTTCCACCTGGTTCGGGCAACTGGTTGGCATAGCGGAACGGCCGGCGCGCTCGGTCACTTAACCCTTCCAGTCCGCATTGCTCGTAGCGTTCAAAGATCTTATAGCCGGTCTTGCGCGAGATACCGAACTCCCGGCACAGCGAAGCCATCGCTCTCGCCGTCCTTGAGCCGGATCACAAACCGCATTCGTTCGTCCATCACAGAACTCTCCTTCCATGGCATCCCCTCTCCGCCCCCTTCGGGCCGAAAAGTGTAACCTATGTCTCCGGAACGTTCTGTTACCTATGTCTCGGAACGGACACAGGTCCTTCGCTGCGCTCAGGATTTCGCCTCGCGGCTCAGACACCGCGAAGGGCTCAAGTTGTAGGTTCGAATCCTACCGGGCCCACCAAAACCCATAACGACGACATTTCTTCGACTAACCAATCATTTTGCGTTGATCGCCGATGCGCCGGTCGTGCTCTTTCGCGAATCGCTCCACGCCGAGAAGATCGAATCGGGATCCAGATGCGCTTCCTCAATTACTTCCCGCTCCAGGCCGCCGGTTCTCCAGCAATTATCAAAGTCTGAGGTGAGTGATACTCATCGGTCAAAGGACCAAGGTCTCGAAGCGGCCACATGCGTCGTGTGCCGTCGCACCACCATCAGATCGTTCGAGCCTCGGCGGCAGCACGGAATCGCGATATGCCTGCGGCTGGCGGTCGAACAACTCCTCACTGATGGCAGCAATTACTTTCACGTTGATACCGGCTGCTTCGAGTCTCGGCAGCATTTTCACCAGATTCAAGTGCGAACTGGAGCCCTGCGCGACAGGTATCCGTGTTTCGGCTTGTCGGGCGCGAATCCCGAATCACATAGAGGCCTTGGCGGCGGCGCGCAGATCGGTGTCGGCGAACTGGCTGCGGTCCGCAACCGGGAAATCCGGCCGCGCAACTTCCATGGGTGATAACTCCCACCTGCTTCTCGCGAGCGGCGATTTCTGCCGCCGCGAAATAGCCCGGCGCGACGTCGTTGTAATCCCAGAAGCTGAGATTGATCACCTGGCCTCTCGGAAAGAGCTTCCAGACTTGCGGCGCGAAAATACCAAAGTGGGTGCGAGCATCGGCTGCGGTCTTCGGGCCCGAGTGCCCCGTCAGAATATGCAGGACGCCGGTGCGGAATTTGCTGTCCTGAT